>DAOUIY010000023.1:0-20670 GCA_034423215.1 Dehalococcoidia bacterium | reverse complement strand
TGGTGGCGGGGAATTGAGAAGAACAAGCTCTACTTCAAGCGCTGCCGCCCCGTCATGGCCCGCTACCTGGGCTGCGGCATCTGCATGAAGGTTTGCCCCATCCAGAAGTACGGTCTGAAGAACACCATGGATCACTATGCCGAGACCGGCCAGGTGCTGGGCAAGGGCACCCACGACCTGGAAGGCTACACCCTGGAAGGCAAGGGCTACTTCGGCCCCGGCGAAATGCCGGTCTTCGACTCCGGTTTCTTCAGCATGCCCCAGGGCGACACTGAAGAATGGGCTTTCCAGCAGTTCCGGGACAAGGCCATGGCCAACGGCGGCAACATCACCGACGACATGATGGAGGAGTTCCGCGCAGATATGGCCCGCGGTCTTTCCCAGAGCCGCGACAACATGGGCATGATGGAGGAAGAGGACTACATCTAGTCCCCAGAATCCGAAACCCAGACTCCTTTGGCAACTTGGGCCGGTGGTCAATCCACCGGCCCTTTCTTTGTGGCGCCCAACTTCTGCCTGCCCATACTTGCTAATTGTGATGAGAAGCCACCACATCCTGCCTTCTTCCCCTGTAAGGCAAACGCATTTTGAATTTGGGAGACTCCGTCGTTCCCGCGCAGGCGGGAACCTCGTAGCTGGCAAGTAGTGTTTCGGGTCTTTGTAACCTTCGGGAACCCGGCTGGGTGGGAGAATGCGCTTGCCCTGCTTCTCCCGTACCTCGCTAGACAATAGCCAAACCCGTTGCTAACATAACTATACCTACTCTCAATTTGGCCCGTTCAATGCTATTGGCGCCCTCTATCCGGTGATACAGGCCGGCGGAAAGGCGGGCGGATGCGGAGTCCCTGCTCCGGCAGGGCGCACCTGGTAGTTTGACCACTTTGCATTGATGGGTAAAGCGGGCATTGATGGGTAAACCGGGGGCCCGGTCATGGTTAGATGGTTAGATAGGCTCACCATGAACGGATGGCCCTTCGACAGGCTCAGGATAGGCGGAAATACTACCCATTATTTCAAACAAGTTGAACCACTAGTGGTCTTAAACTGGCTGAGCAGCCGGTCAGCATGTAAAAACTCTTCGGTTCCTGGGGGTATTCGTAATGAGGCAAATCGCCCGGTGGTTCTCGGTACTTGCGTTGGTTACCCTGCTGGTGGTTCTCTTGGGCTGCACCAGGGAAGTAGTTGTCGAGGTGCCGGTAGAGGTAGAAAGAGAGATACCGGTGGAGGTGGAGAAAGAGGTTCCGGTAGAGGTAGAACGGGAAGTGTTGGTAGAGGTGGAGCGGGAGGTAATGGTTGAGGTGGTGGCGACACCCACTCCGGCTCCCACCCAGGCCATGGAAGAAGTGACCCTCAGTGACGAGGACAAGGTGTACAAAGTCGGCATTTCTGAAGACCTCACCACCACCAACTTCTGGGCCTACCTGGGTCCCGATGGCACCATCTGGAATCTCTATGTGCTGGGCGGAAGCAAGCCAATCCTGTACACCTATACCAGCCAGCGCTTTGACTGGGTACCGTCGCTGGCCTCCGACTTCCCCACCGCGCTGCTTGAGGAAACGGTTGACGGTGAGACCTTCTGGACCACTGAAGTACCCTTGAAACAGGGAGTGATGTGGAGCGACGGCAACGAAGTTACCGCCGAGGACTTCGCCTTTACCGCCAACACCGCCAACGAATTGATGCTGACGGGCAACTGGCCCAGTATTGTGGACCCGGAGTACTACCACCATGCCGAAGCCTTGGACCCCTACCGGCTGAAAATTTTCTTCCAGAAAAAGCCCGGCCTTGCCCGTTGGCAGTTCGGCCTTGCCTTCATGCCCATTTTCCCCAGGGCATACTGGGAGCCGGTGGTGGCCGAGGCAAAGCAGGCTGGCGAGTTGACTGAGCAGCAGAAGGTCCTGTTTGCCCACGTTCCCGACGGGGAACCCACCGGCGGCCCCTTCGCCTTTAACAAGTGGGAAAAGGGCGCCTTTGCGGAAAAGTCCCGCAACGACGGCTATTACTTCCGGGGAAGCACTTCTACCCAGTACGACAACGGGGCCTATGTTTCCAGCAAGCCAGGAGTCTATGAATTTTCCGCCTTTGGCGAACCTGGCGGCGACGTAGTCCTGGAGGTTACCGAAGGACCCAACGCCGCCAGCAGCATCTACTCCATCTATGGCAGCCAGGATGCCTCGGTGCTGGCCCTGAAGAAAGGGGACATTGACTTCATGCTCAATCCCCTGGGTCTTTCCAAGGGACTGCAGGAGCAACTGGAGGGCGCTGAAGGGCTGACTGTCATTGAAAATTCGTCGGACGGAGTGCGCTACCTGGGGTTCAACTTCCGCCGGGAACCAATGAACCACAAGGCTTTCCGGCAGGCCGTGGCGACCCTCATTGACAAGGAGTTCCTGACCCAAACGGTTTTGCAGGGAGTTGCGATTCCGGTGTATGCCATGGTGCCCACTGGCAACGCGGCCTGGTACAACGCCGACGTGCCCCAGATTGGCAAGGACCTAAGCCGGGCCGAGCGGGTGTCCCAGGCGGTGGCAATGCTCAAGGAAGCCGGGTTCACCTGGGAAACGGAACCCCGGGTGAGCGAGGATGGCAGGTTCGTCGAACAGAAGGGCGAGGGCCTGCGAATGCCCAACGGCGAACTCATTCCAGAAATTACCATCATGGCGCCAAGCCCCGGCTACGACCCCCTCAGGTCCACTTTCGCCATCTGGATAGAGCGGTGGCTGAACGAGGTCGGAATTCCGGTGCGGGCAGACCTGACCGGATTCAACCTCATAGTTGACAAGGTGTTCAACCAGCAGGACTTTGATATGTGGATACTGGGCTGGGCCTTGAGCCTGTATCCCGACTACCTGGAGGCCTTTTTCCACAGCCGCTACTCTGAGTTGCAGCAATACAACCCGGGAGGGTACAACAACCCGGAGTTCGACCAACTGGCCGATGACCTGGTGGCGGAAACGGACCTGCAGAATGCCCGGGACCTGGTATTCCGGATGCAGGCTTTCCTGGCCGATGACCTGCCCTACGTGACCCTGTTTACGACGCCGATTGTGGAGACCTACCGCAGCGACCGGATAGAGTTCCCGTACACGGAGAACCTGGGCGGCCTGCAAAGCGCTTCGGGAATGCCTTCACTGGTGAGTTTCAAATAGAGTTGGAGAGTCTCTTGGGGGGCGGACGCTCCGGCGGCGGAAGTGACCGACCACTCTCTGATAGACTGGCCGGAAATTAGCTGAGGGCCCGATCCTGATTTTATTACTAGTTTCGAGCCCGGGCTAGCAGTTTGTCCAGTTTACATTGATGGGTAAACGGGGAGTCCGCTCATGGTTTGACAGGCTCACCATGAGCGGACGGCCCTGCGACAGGCTCAGGGTGAGCGGAAATACTATCCATCATTTCAAATAAGTTGAACCACTAGTAGTTCAACCACTTCGGAATGACGGGTAACTATCGAAACCCGTCATTCTGGCGCAGGCCAGAATCCAGGAAGGTTAGCGCCGGACATGGTTCCTTACCTTCAGGACTCCTGGGTTCCGGCCTTCGCCGGAACGACGGAGAGAAGCAGTTTCACCCATCATTTCAAAGTTGTCGAACTACTAGCCCCTCAACTGGGAACCACCATCCCGTAGCCCACGTTCTTTACGGTGCGGAAATACTGTTCGCCGTGGACTTCCAGCTTGCTGCGCAGCTTGCGGATGTGAACGTCCACGGTGCGGGTTCCCCCAAAGCTGTCGAATCCCCACACGCTGGACAATAGCACGTCCCTGGTGAATACCCGGCCCACGTTTTCCATCAGGAACTTCAGCAGTTGAAACTCCATCCAGGCCAGGGGCACCACACTGCCCGACAGGCGCACCTGGTAGGTGTTGGGGTCCAGGGAAATGCCGCCAACCTCCAGCAGAGAGCCGTCAACGTCTGCCAGGCTGCGCCGTGCCAGCCGGCGCAACCGCCAGGCCAGTTCCGCGGCCGAGCACGGCACCACCAGGAAGTCCTCGTAGCTGCCGCTGCTCGCCGAAAGCAGGTCATTTTCCAGGTCCTCCAGGGTAACGCACACCAGCACCGGGGGTGTTTCAGCAGGTTCCCCGGGCCAGTCGGAATCGCCCAGGGCCGCGGCGGAGTCACAGCCGGGGCCAACCATTATCACCGCCGGCTCCACCAGTGAGAGAATTTCGGGAGTTCCCTTCTCGGAAGGCCCGACAAAGGTCAACCCTCCCTGCCCTGCCAGGGACTTCAGGGTCGCGCTGAGGGGGTCCCACTGATTGCCAATGAGCAACACCCGTTCGGTGACGGCGTTTTCCAGGTCTCTTGAAACGGTCACGGCTCCCCTGGGAAGTGAGGCGTCTTGGCGACTCCGGCGCTGTATCCAAAATCGCCCGTGCCAGAGTTGGTCAGACTTGGTTTGGTCAGACTTGGTATGAAGTACCACTCTATTTTGCCGTGGGGTTGTTTCGGCAGAATTACACGGTGGTTAACTATTTGTAACAACAGCCTGGCCGACATGAAAGCTGATGCGCCAAAATCGTTATTCCTGCGAAGGCAGGAATCTTAACCCCCGCCTGTCGAGCGTTCCGCACAGACCTAAACCACCAGTGGTCCAACTCAATTGAACCGGCGGCCTACATTCCCGCTCTCACCCTGGCCAATATCCCGCTCTCACCCTGAGCCAATATCCCGGGCTCACCCCGGCCAAGCTCCCCGCTCACCCTGAGCCTGTCGAAGGGCCACCCCAACCCGTCGTTCCCGCTCAAAAGTCTCTGACCCGGCCCAACCCGTCGTTCCCGCGAAGGCGGGAACCTCGATTGGCGGAAGTTAAGATTCGAACTGACGCACAACATTCCCCGCTCACCCTGAGCCTGTCGAAAGGCCGCCCCTTCGCAGCTTGACCAGTTGATGGTTCGACAAGCTCACCACCGGCGGCCTCCCAGCTTACCCTTCATTCCCATGCTGCTGTACCGACGGCCCCCACGGCATCGCCCAAGAAAAAAGGGCCCCGTACCAGGGGCCCTTTCGTTTTCGCCGTTGCCTTTAGCCTTTATGATACGGCCAGGAGGCGGTGCGCGCCAAGGCTACCTCCACGACATCTCCGCCACCCGCAGCCGCTGGTCCGGGCGCGGCTCGAATTGCAGGTCCTCGACCAGCCCATGTACCTCAAAGGCCTGGAACACCCCGATGAACAGCACGTCTTCTTTCATCCGGTCTGCCAGTTGCTCCAGCAGGTCGGCGCGGCCCTCTTCCAGGGTGGCCGCCCTCGCCCTCTCCAGCAACTCCTGCATGTCTGCGTCGCACACCCGCGACTGGAAGTAGAAGCAGTTCAGCAGCCTCCCCGCCGGACGGCCAAAGTCCAGGCTCGGCCATTCGGGCGTAAACTCGATCAGGTGCCCGGAACCGGAAGAACCCTCGCAGTTGGTTGGCGGACTGGACAGGTTCTCAGCGGTAATCTCGCCGGCTTCCGAAACCGCATTGCCCACGCCGCAGTTGCGGATGCTGCGCCACAGGCTGCGCTCGGTCACCTCCACCTTGCCCTTGATGCCCACGGCCTCCCAGTAACCGGCCATGGCCTCGTAAACCTCCGGCTGCTTGGGAACCCGGCCCTCCCGGCCAATTATCCTGATTTCCTCCTCGTCGTAGCCCACTTCCTGCAGCAGTTGGCGGGACTTGTCCGGGTCATATTCCCAGTAGCTGCCGTTGTGCTCGGTGATGCCCGGCATCCCGATAACCCCGGGCAGCGGTGTGCAGGTGGTAGCCGAATCGAATATCTCTTCCACGATTTCCTGGCAGTTGATGGCGTGAACCAGCGCCTGCCGGAACTTGGTCTGCTTCAGCATGGGATGCCACAGGGTATCTATGTAGAAACCTTCAACCTCCCATTGGGGCATGGATATGGCCTGCGGCACGTTGGGAATATCCTCCACGTTCAAGAGGTAAGTATGGTCCGCCTCGCCCGTCTGCACCATGGCCGACCGGACCGGTGTTTCCAGCCGCCACACGTAGCGCACGTTGGGAATGGACGGGCTGGGCAGGTCGTCCCGTCCCGACGGTACATAGTCTTCGTAGGCCGCCGAGTCAACGTACTGGCCCGGAACGTAGTCCACGAACTTGTAGGCCCCAAACCCCACGGTGTTCCTGTCCCTCACGTCCTCTTCGGTGGACTGCCACCATGCCGGGGCCTGGAATGCTACGCCGGTAATGTCGGCGGGCAGGATGGGACAACTCTGGGTTGCTCCCTCCTTGTAGTTGGCGTGGCCGCAGGTAATGTCCAGGGTCATGTCGTCCACCAAGGTGCCGGTCAATGGACCGTGGACGCCAAAGCCCAGGCCCGTCTGCGGGTCGCCGTTATGGTTGATATTCCAGGCGGCCGTCTCGGCATTCCAGGGCTCGCCGTTAACGAACTTTACGCCTGGCCGCAGACTGAACCGCCACCGGTCCGGCGCCACCTGTTCCCAACCCGTGGTGGAGGTCGTCGGCCCCAGTTGCAGGGAGGTGGTGTTCAGCCACACCAGGGGCTCCCCCCAGTTGTAGCTGACTATGGAACTGGTCTCCGCGCTGCCCGTGCTCCAGGGCGAAAGGGCGTCGGGCTCCGTGGGTATTGCCACGACTATGGAGTCCTTGGCCGGTGCGCCCGTATCCGGCTCTGCCGTGGGATTCGGAATGGCGGTCGGGGGTGATGCCGCGCCCTGTGCCGTAGTTTGTGCCGTGGTTTGCGCCGTAGCCTGGGATCCGCTCTGAGAGGTATCCGGCGAAGCCTGCTGGGCCGCTTCCTGCGAGGCGCCTTGGGCGGCCTGTTGGGGAGCTACGGTGGGAGCAATGCCCATGGCCTCTGCCGAGGCAGTGGGTTGGGCCGGGGGCGCCGCCGTGGGCTCCGGCGCCGCCGTGGGGTCGGCTGTGGACCCGCAGGCCACGGCCCCTACCAGCACGAAAATCAAGCAGAAAGCCATAATGGTCCGACGGATTGAGCTACTACCCGGCATTTGCGTCACCCCCCATGCAATGTTTCAGATTGAAAACCACCCTTGCTCAATTCTGTATTTCCAGAAATAATATATGGCGAGGGTATAAAACGTCAAATATGGTGCTATTAGGCCGTATTATAATCTATATTCGTAACCCATTAGCCCGCCCCTCGCCGTTTCCCCCACCGCACCCCCACCCGGCCACCAGTGGTTCAACTGATAAGAACCGGCGCACAATATCCGCCGCTCACCCTGAGCCTGTCGAAGGGTCGCCCCAACCCGTCGTTCCCGCGCCGGCGGGAACCTGGCAGGGCACCCGTAGGGGCGATTCGCGAATCGCCCCTACGGGTGGGAGTCAAAACCGCTCACCCTGAGCCTGTCGAAGGGTCGCCCCCTTGCATCCCCGGCACCCGTCAAGGCGGCAGCGTCAACCGGAAACGGCTTGCACGTAAATTGGCCTTTCAAGGTATTCCGCAGTTGCCGCCAACACCCCATAATGTAACGGGTCTCTTAACCGTAGGGGCAACTCTTGTGGTTGCCCTGGTCGTAAACCGGCCCAGGACCGCAGGCGTAACCAACCGTAGGGGCAACCCTCGTGGTTGCCCTGTTCAAGAACCGGCCCAGGCCCGCACGCGTAACCAACCGTAGGGGCAACCCTCGTGGTTGCCCTGGTCGTAAACCGGCCCAGGACCGCAGGCGTAACCAACCGTAGGGTCAACCCTCGTGGTTGCCCTGCTCGTAAACCGGCCCAGGATCGCAGGCGTAACCAACCGTAGGGGCAACTCTTGTGGTTGCCCTGGTCGTAAACGGGCCCAGGACCGCAGGCGTAACCAACCGTAGGGGCAACCCTCGTGGTTGCCCTGCCCCGGGCGTAACCAAAGGGTACCAATTTGTCCGTCAGATACGAAGCCGAAGAGACAGCCCCGGCCTATACCTTGTTTGGGGTGGGACTTCAGGGGGCGGTGCTGGCCCTGGCCCCCACCCTGATAATCGTGACTGTCACCGCCAGGGCCGGCGGACAAGGCCAGGCCTACCTGACCTGGGCCGTATTCGCCGCCCTCATAATATCCGGAGTCCTGACCGCCCTCCAGGGAACCAGGCTGCGGCGTTTCGGCGCGGGGCATGTTTTGATAATGGGCACAACGCCCAACTTCGTGGCCGTGTCGGTGCTGGCCCTGGCCGCTGGCGGCCCATCCCTGCTGGCCAGCCTTGTCGTCGTCTCCTCCCTGTTCTATCTGGCCCTGGCCAACTGGCTGCCCCTGCTGCGCCGCATAATCACCCCGGCGGTTTCCGGCACGGCGCTGATGCTCATCGCAATTTCGGTGCTGCCCATCGCCTTCGACAGGGTCCAGGAAATGCCGTCCTCGGCCCCCGCAGCCGCGGGACCGGTAATCGCCCTGGCAACCCTGGTGGTAACCCTGGCCCTGGTCCTGCGCGGTTCGGGTCCCTGGCGCCTGTGGTCCCCCTTAATCGGCATCGCCGTCGGGTGCGCCGTGGCCGTAGCCTTCGGCGCCTACCAGTTCCAGGGCGTCGGCTCGGCCCCCTGGCTTGGCATCGCCGCCTTCGACTTCCCCGGCTTTGAGATTCCACCCAGCGCCAGCTTCTGGGCCCTGCTCCCCGTCTTCCTGGTAATAACCCTGGTGGGAGGCGTAAAGAACATCGGCGATAACGTCGCTATCCAGCAGGCCTCCCGCCGCCGCCCCCGCGTAACCGACTTCCGCCTGGTGCAGGGATCGCTGAATACCAACGGCCTGGGCATCTTTCTCTCGGGCCTGGCAGGAACGCCGCCCACCACCGTCTATTCCTCTACCAGCGTGGCCCTGGCCACCATGACCGGCGTGGCGGCCCGGCGGGTCGGCTACATCATCGGCGCCGGGCTGGTCCTGCTGGCCTTCTTCCCCAAGCTGCCCGCCGTTCTGGTAACCATCCCCAGCCCCATCATGGGCTCCTACCTCATACTGGCCATCGGACTGCTCTTCATGGAGGGCGTTCGCACGGTTGTCAGGGACGGGCTAGACTTCCAGAAGGTAATTGTCGTGGGCGTGTCGGTTACCCTGGGGGCCGGAATGGAGCATCAGACGATCATCGCCGGCATAGTTGGAGGTACCTGGGGCGGCCTGCTGGACAACGGAATGCTCGTGGGCGCGGTGGCCGCCGTGGTGATGACCCAGTTCCTGGAGCTTACCAGTCCCAGGCGAAGCCGCCGCCTTCAGGTAACTCTGGAGAACTCCTCACTGCCCCGCATTGACGAATTCGTCACCGGCGTTGCGGCCGGCCTGAACTGGAGCGAGTCCGCCACCCACCGCCTGCGCTCCGCCGCCGAGGAAACCCTGCTAAGCCTGACCTCCGAAGACGGCAGCGACCCCGACAGCGAGCCTCGTAACGCTCCCCACCGGCTGATAATAGTCGCCCGCCCCGACCCCGCGTCCGTAGAGCTGGAGTTCATGGCCGTCTTCGACGAGGAAAACCTGCAAGACCGCCTGGCCCACCTGGACGAAGAACAGGAAGGCCTGGAAGATGGCCAAATCCCCCTCCGCCTCCTGCGCCACTACGCCAGCTCAGTCCAGCACCATAAATACTACGGCCTGGACATAGTAACGGTAAGGGTGAGCGGGGGGCGTGGGTAGGGGGCGATTGTGAAAGAGCCAAGTGTTTAAGTTGGGAGCACTCCGAGGAATATCGTAGGGGCAACCCTTGTGGCTGCCCTTCGCTGACGAAGCTATGCTCTTGCCAGGGGAAGGGCGCCCCTAGAAAGACAAAACTGACCTCCCACACCCCCTACCCCAAGTCATCCAGACACTCCCGCACCGGCTTGGCCAGGCACGTAAATATCGGCGTGTCCCGCTCCGTGTAGGGGCGGGCCTCCGAGTTCCGCAGGTCCATTACCAGGTCCAGGAAGGTGCCCGGGTGGTCCGTCTCAAAGCCCAGCACGAACTCCTGGTCGTCCAGGCCAAAGGAGTAGGACGTGCTGATTTTCACGTCCGGATACTTGTGGCCTATCACGAAGTGCTCGCTCATCATGCGCTGCCGTTCTTCCTGGGATTGCTGGTACCAGTCGTGGGTTTTGACGAAGGGATAGACGAACAGGTACTTGCGGCCCACGATGCGCATGGTGGCCGTGGTCCCCTCCTGCCCCTCGTGCCGGTGATCGTCCACGTAGGGCGACCTGCGCGTCATGGCCAGGTAGGAATGGGGGGTCTGCAGGTATCCCGCCAGCTCGGTGCGGTTAAGCTGGGCCATTAGTTCGTCAATGGCCTCCAGGGAGCGGCTGACCTTCCACAGCATGAAGTCCACATCCCCCCGGGTTCCCACCAGGCTGTAGCTGTTCATGGCGATGCGGTCGCTGAACTCCCCCAGCGTGGCGGCAAACTCCTCCTTGCCGCGCTCTCGTTCCTCCCGTGACAGGCGCCGCCACTCCGGCGACACCTTGTAGAAGGAATATTTTACAAAATCCCGCGCCTCTTCCTGGGTCATCTGGTCTGTCTCCTGTCCTGTGTCGTACCTTTCGCAGGCTAAACCGAATTAAGAGTGAAGTCCGCATTGCTCTTTCTCCCCTCTCCCTCTGGGAGAGGGGCCGGGGGTGAGGGCCGTCCCTAATCGCGACTGGGCGCCGCCGTGGCGAAATGTACATCCCACCCCGGTAATAGTTTAGAGCCAATAATTGCTGCGGCCGCTAAAACAAGCCCCTAATCCTACTCAAACACCGTTTCCAGCCGGGCGGAACTGTCAAAGAAGTGCTGCAGGCTCTGGTTCACCCGGAAGAAAACGTCCGCCCTCAGCTGGTCCCCCGTGGCGTTGTCCGAAATGCCCCCCTCAATCATCAGGTCCAGGGTATTGAGGGTGTGGCTCAGGTCGGCGCCGTCATTTTCCCTGGTATTGGTCACCAGGTCCTGCCACTGCTCCATCGTCATTTCCAGGAAGAAATCGGCGTCAATCAAATCGTACTCGGTGCCTTCCCTTACCTCGGTACACTCAAAGGCCTCGAAGGTAATCACGAACACCCGCTCGCCGACTTTCACCCCCATGACCGCGTCAATATTGCCCAGCCGGCGGAACTCCTCGTCGCTGTTGACCAGTTCCCGCAGAGCCTCGAACCACTCCACCGACGGAAAAATCAGGGGGCCGGCACCCGGGTCGCTCATGTAATCTCTCCTGGCGTGGAATGTAGGGGCGATTCGCGAATTGCCCCTACTCCTTGAAATAAGGCTCGCCCTTCTCCTTGGCCTGGCTGAAGGGCACCATCCGGTTCATGTGATAGTCCGGGTCCGAGTTGGCCGGAGCATTGGCTATGGCCTGGTCCACCATCTTGTGGTACTTGGGGTCCAGCTGCTCCAGCTTGTCCATTTCCGACCGGATGTAAGCCACCCGGGAAATAATCCGGTGCAGGCTCCCCCCGCCGCAAATCTGGCACGCCGTCGGGTCGGCGGAACTGAAGGACCGCAGGTAAACGCTGTTCACTTCTCCGCAGCCATCGCACCGGTATTCGTAAATAGGCATTATAAATTCCCCATTAACCGCTCAGGGCAAGCCCGCCGAACCACGCCCCGTACAAACCGCTCAAGGTGAGCCTGTCGGACCACACCCCGTACAAACCGCTCATGGTGAGCCTGTCGAACCACGCCCACCTTCAACAGCTTCCCCCCGCCGCAGAAACACCGCCAGGTCCGGCGACAGGTTCTCCTCCGTCTTGTTAATGCCCACCCACTGCATGCGCTTCAGATAGTCCTCAATGTATCGCTGTTTGAAGTCCTCAACCACCGCCATGCCCTGGGCGATGTTGGCGACACCGCCGCCGATAATTATAGCCAGGGCTTCCCACAGCACCGGGTCCTTCAGGTCCCTGACCAAGTCCCTTTCCACGCCCCGCATCAGGTTGCCCAGGCCCTGCCCGAACCCTGGCGGCTGGTTGTCCACGGCATACTTGACGTGGGCCATGCCGTAGGCCAGGTGGCGCGCCTTGTCCTCCAGGCACTTGCGGAAGAGGAACTTGTCGGCCCGGTTCCGGGCGTAGGCCTCGCCGTAGCGGTACAGCAGCAGGGTCAGCGGCCCCCGCACCAGGTAAAGAAACATCCCTACTTCCGTCCAGCCGGGGCGGGTCTCCATCATGCGCCGGTTGAACTGGCCCGCGCTCTCCAGGCCCAGGCTGCCGTCATTGTGCAGGGCGCGGCGGCGCAGCACGGTATAGTGCCGGCCCGTGTCGAATATCTCCGAAGCCAGGAAGGTCTTGACCTCGTGATAGGCATAGTTCATCTTGTGGAGCCACTGGCCAATCAGGTCCGTCTCTATGGATGCCTGCTGGGCCAGTTCCGTACAAAGCTGCCGCATGGCCAGTTCGTACTCAAGAGGTTGGGGCGTAATGTCGTCCCAGTCCATTTCCAGGTGCCCCATCCATCGCCGCTGGATTGCCTCCTCGTACAGGTCCACGGCGTTGTCCGCCCACAGGTCAACCTTGGCGCTCAGGGCGTACAGGTCGGTACGGGGCACGCCGGGTATGGGGAAGGCGCCCCGCGGCCGTCGGCTCATGTCCGTGCTGGATTCGGGAATCTCGCCGTAAATGCCGATGTTCAGGTCCCGCATGGTCAGGCCGTGCTTGCCCGGCTCAGCGCGGACGCCCCACTCCACCGTGTCCTTCATCCACGCCAGGGGTTCGGAACTGGCCGCGGGCGAAGCTTCCGGCACGTTATCCGCGTTGATGTCTTCCTGTTTGTCCCGGTTTTCCCGTTCCTCGTCGAGCGCCATAACTACCCTCGAGTGAAACTGCATTAATGGTTGACTGCCCTGAATGCCTGACCGCTATTGAGGCCTGACTGCCATAGAAGTGATGCAGTCATGCAGTCATAGAAGTTATCCATTTCACCAAAACTGTCATCCTGAACGGAGCGGCTGTCATCCTGAACGAAGCGGCTGTCATCCTGAACGAAGTGAAGGATCCAAAATCGCAAATAGTTAAGACTTGTCCTATGCGGAAGTTGCCATCACCAGTGTCGCCAAATTAGGTTCGAGGTCGCCGAGCGCCCTGTTTTCGTCGTTCCCGCGAAGGCGGGAACCTCGACAGGCTCGGTCAGTCCGCCCCAGCCCGACGCCGATACAGGAAGGACAAGGCCTATTTGACGACACTTCCAAATGTTGCAACTGATTCGAAACGATGGGTTGGGGGTTAGCCGTCATTCCGGCGTAGGCCGGAATCCAGGGCCTTTCCTTCGCTTTGCTCAGAGTAACAGTATATTCAACCCCGCAAGACTTGTCCCCACACAAAGCAAGACCTCCCACGAAATTCCGAGGGAGGTCTTGGCGCAATCAGCAAGTTACGATTACGCTGCGGCCTTGTACTGTTCCAGCAACACCGGGCTTACCCGCCCGTTGTGTATGCGGTCGTCAAAACCGGCGGACTTCAGCCGCTGAAAGTATTCCTTGGTCTGCCGCTGCCGGATGGCCCTCAAAATGTTCTGCCCTTCGTCCATCTTGTCCTTGCCGCCGCCAAGCAGCACCGCCAGCGCCTGGCTGGTTAGCTGGTTCTGGCCGGCCGGATTCTCGCCGCCGGCCCCGGTGGCCTGGCGGGACTCGCCCTCGTCCAGGTAGCAGTGAATTTCCTCCCGGCGTTCCGGCGAAAACTCGTTCATGTACCGCAGGTGCAGCACCCCGATAGCCACGTGCCGCGCCTCGTCCTGGGCGCAGCGGCGGTAGATGGCCTTCTCCGCTTCGTTGTAGGCCATCATCTCGCCCAGCCGGAACAGGGTAAGCACGTTGCCCTCGCCGGTAATATGCAGGCGGGAGGAAAACTCGGTGAACTCCCGGGCGTTGTCGGTGCTGCCGCCCACCACGTCGCTGACGCTGTCCGTCATGCGCATCAGGCCGCCGCCGTTGGCCAGCGCCCGCTTCCGGAACACGTCCAGGTGGCGGGACTCGTCCATTACCTGGGCCAGTAATGCCAACCGCACTTCCTGGTAGTCCGGCGACATGGTGGAAATAAACCGCCCCGGCACGTCCGAGGCCACGAACTCCACCTGGGTGAAGAAGGTAGCCAGTTGGCACTCGGCGGCTTCAATGTCCTCGGGCAAGGCCTGGATGGATTCCCACGGGATGTCGGTTGCCGAACTCCACTGGCGGGTGATGAACTCTTCGTACAGCTTGGTCAGGTTGTGGGCCCAGACCTCGCTCTTGGTGCGGAAGGTGTAGGCGCCGAAGCGGGCCACGTTGTTGCGCGGAATAGACCCCTGGACCCGACCGGTGTCGTTGGCGGAATACTCCTCCACCCCGTCACCCATCACATGGTCTTGCAGTTGACTGAGCCACGACAGGTCAAACCCCTGTTCCCTCGCCTGCTCCCAGTACTTGGTCCGGCTGTCCACAGTGGCCATGCCATCCACCTCCGCGTCGCGTAACCTGCGCCCGGAACTTTTACGCTATTCTCATTCTCCGTGATATTACCCATCCGAGGACGGCATTGTCAATTTGGATGGGATTGTCAATTTCAAGCCGAGCGAGTCCTACACTCCCCGATTGAAGGGCCTGACTACAAAGTTGGCCGGAACCAGCTCCTTGTGGAGTGGGTCAACCACCAGGCGGAAGGACTCCAGCGCAATCGCTCCCAGCACATACTTATCCTCAGGGCCGAACACCACCGGGCAGACGTAGGCGCGGCCATTGTAGCCAATACGCGCCTCGCCGATTTCCACCCGCTCCGTGCTGCCGTCGGCATACTCAATAACGTCCTCTTCGATAGGTTCAATATGGAGTATTTGTTTCAGCAGCGAGTCGGGAATTATCGTGTGGGTAGCCCCCGTATCTGCCAGGGCCAATACCTCGGTCAACTCCCCCTCAAAGGGATGCCCCACGCCGATTCTCACATGAAATATGCCCATGGCTCTCTCGGTCAATTGCAGTTCAGGCTTGGGGCGAGCCCGTCGTTCCCGCGAAGGCGGGAACCTCAGACCTGGTGGAAACTACTGCTACAAACCCGTCGTTCCCGCGCCGGCGGGAACCTCAGACCTGGTGGAAACTACTGCTACAAACCCGTCGTTCCCGCGAAGGCGGGAACCTCGAACCTGGTGGAAACTACTGCTACAAACCCGTCGTTCCCGCGAAGGCGGGAACCTCGACGGGCGGCGTCAATCCGCCTCAGTCGGATGCCAACTCAGCATTGACACGGTAAATTTGACGACACCCCCCTACCCCTTTCCGCCGCCTCGCCACGGTCTGTTTGGTGTCTCGCTCCCAACCCGATTAACAGGTTTGAACTGTCGTTATCCGCTTTGACGGCGGCCTCGCAAACAGCAGCGCCACCGCCGTCAGTCCCCCCAGGGACGCAAAAATCGTCAAAGCGATGTCGTAGTTGCCCGTCAGGTCAAACACCAGACCCGCCGCCACCGTGCCGATGGCCTGCTCCAGGCTGGTAAAGGGTTCGGTTACCCCCCGGATGGCTCCCAGCGAACGGCGGCCGTAGTAGTCCGCGTAGGCCACCGGCGGCACCGACAGCATCCCCCCCACGCCAAACCCGAACAGGGCCGAAAAGGCCAGCCCCTCCAGTGTAGTGTCCGCGGTCAGGAACAGGAGGGCCGGCACCGCTACGGCCACCGCCACCGCGGCCAGCACGTACCGCACCGGGAACCGCTCGGCAATCCAGCCCCAGGCCAGGCTGCCCGCCCCCATGAATGCGGCGGAAAGGCTCAGGCCCAGTCCCGACAGAAAGACACTCAGCCCCTCGTCCCGCAGCAGGGCGGCCAGGTGGGTGTTGATCCCCGCCTGCACCAGGAACAGGGTGCCTACTCCCGCCGCCAGAATCCACAGGGCCGGCGTCCTCATCGCTTCCTTCAGCGTCCACGCCGGTTCCTCCGGCGGCTGCGCTGCCGCTTCGGCTGGCGTGCCGTCCGTCTCCACCCCTTCATCCCCGTTCAATTCGGGTTCCGGGTCGCCGTCCGGACGCAGGCCCAGGTCCTCCGGTTGCTGGACAATCAGCAGCGTCACCGGAACCAGGGCGATAATCCACACCAGGGCGCCCAGCACTATCCACGCTGCCGGCCACCCGTGGCTGGCAATTACCGCCGAGGCTATGAGGGGAAAGGCCACCAGCCCTATGGAGTGCGAGGCGAACAGGATTCCGTTGGTGCGTCCCCGCATCCGCACAAACCACCGGGATACCACCACCGACGCCCCAATGGGTATGGGACTGGCAAAAATCACCCGGCTGATGCCATAGAATATGTAGAAGAATATGGGTATGGTGGCCCAGGCCAGCGATATGGTGGCCAGGCCCATGATGAAAACGCTGGAGGCCAGCACGAAGCGCGCCCCGTACCGGTCAATCAGCCAGCCCACCAGGGGAGAAAGGGCCGAGGCAGCCAGGCCGCCCACGCTGGCCGCCCCCGAAATCAGGGTGCGGCTCCAGCCCAGTTCCGGGTCCGCCGCCAGCGGGTAAATAAACACGGCCAGGGTCAGGCTGGCCGAGGCGTTGCGCACCACCTGGGTGCTGCTGGCCGACGCCAGCACCACCCACCCGTAAAAGAAGGGCATCCGGTGGGCCAACCGCTGCAGGGGCCCCGTCACGGCAGCCTGCCCGCCGCAAGTCGGACGGCATAGACTCGATAGTACATGGATGAACTAAAAGGCATAAACGTAGCAGCGCGGGCTGGAATTGCCGACTACTTTATCACATTGGGGCCGGTACAACCCGTCGAACCCGTCCAGGCAAGAACCCGGCGCCCCGCTCATCCTGAGCCTTCCGAAGGACCCCTCCCCCGTCGAACCCGCGCCGGAGAGAACCCCAACCAACCCAACCCGTCGTTCCCGCGAAGGCGGGAACCTCGAACCTGGCAACTATCTCTTTTCTGAAACGGCAACAACGCACCTCCGGCCTAAAACCTGAAATGCGACAGCCCTGCCCACCAGTTATCCCCAATGGCGAACCCGCCGCCTACCGTATATTATAGTTGGCACCCCGGCCCTTGGCCGCCCTCCAGGAGCATACCGTGGTCACTAACTCCCTGAGCAGCTCAAACCCGAATCCCGACGTAATCGTCGTAGGCGCCGGCATCGCTGGCTGCCTCACCGCCTGGCTGCTGGCCAAGTCCGGCGTCAGCGTCACCATCCTGGAAGCCGACTCCGTGGGCAGCCACGCCTCCGGGTTTGCCTTCGGCGGCCTTGGCCCGCTGGAAGGCGCCGGCATCCCCGACCACATCCTCGATTTCAGCGTCAGGTGCTTTGAGCGGCACAAGTCCATCTACGAGGAATTGCTGGAAGAAACCGGCATAGACACCCAGTTCCACCTCCGCGACCGCCTCATCCTGGCCTTCACCAAGGAAGAGGCAGACCACCAGAAACAGGCTATTGCCTGGCAGTCCAGGCTCCCCGGTTTCAAGGTGGAATGGCTGGAGCCCGCCGATGCCGTTAAAGCCGAACCCCGAACCAACCCCGACTGCATCGGCGCCTCCTACGCCCAGGGCACCGGCGCCGTGGAGGCCTACCGCTACAACCTGGCCGTGGCCCAGGCCGCCGAGAAATACGGCGCCACCATCATCCAGCGGCGGGTTACCGGCCTGCTGCGCGAAGGCGGCAACTGCCGGGGCGTAAAGCTGGAAACGGGCCAAATGGAAGCCGGCACGGTGGTCCTGGCCGGCGGCCCCTGGACCGGCGGCATGTCCGACTGGTGCGGCGTAGAAATCCCGGTGCGGCCGTTAAAGGGCCAGATCGTCCGGCTGCAATTGCAGGAAAACCCCATGGTTGCCTCCCTCAACTACGCCGGAAGCTACGCAGCCTCCAAGCCCGACGGTCTCATCTGGGCCGGCACCACCGAGGAGGACGTGGGATTTGACGAGGAGTTGACCACCGCCGCCCGCGACAAGGTGCTGGGCGACCTGCTGAAAATGGCCCCGTCCCTGGCCGAGGCGGAACTGGTGCAGCAGACCGCCTGCCTCCGCCCCCTCTCCGCCGACGGCATGCCCATCGTGGACGCAATCCCCGGCTGGGAAAACCTCTACCTCATCACCGGCGGTGGCCGCAAGGGCATCCTCTGGAGCACCGGCATGGCCCAAGGCCTGGCCGACCTGGTCCTCAACGGCAGCAGCAACATCCCCGACCTGCCCGCCCTCTCCCTCTCCCGCTTCCAACCCTGAACAAGCAATCCTGACATGGAGGCACAGGTTGTGCAGGACCAGCCAACCAAAGGTAGAGCGCCCTTTCAGGTGGTTCGGCTTCTTGCAATCGTAGGGGCGACCCTTGTGGTCGCCCTGGTTTCATGTAAGAAACCACCGAAATTGGAACACTATCCCAACCAAAGCCTGTCTATCCTGTCCATCCACGCTTGAATAAGCCTAAGGGAAGTGTTTCCGCGCCACCGGCCTCCCCTCCTCCCGGCTCACCCGCATGGCAAAGTCGTACCTGCTGAACTGAAGGGCCAGGTCCACGTCCTGCGGATGGTACTGGGGCTGGCTCTCATCGAAGAACTTCTGGGTGGCGCCTCCCGTCATAATCAGGCTGCGCACCGCCTCCGGGTCCGGACGCCGTCCCTCCAGCAGGTTGCGCAGGTAGATGCCGCACTGCTCGTCCTCGTCGGCCCGCACCGCGCCCTGGTCGCCCATGGCCAGGATGGTAACCAGTTCCGGCCCGTCGGCCAGCACCGCCCTGACCGTAGCGTCGGCCACCGCGAAGGACCCCAGGTAGATGGTTTCCGTCCCCGGGGCGTCGAAGGCGGTGGCCACACCCACCGTCCCCGCCCGGGTGGACTGCACCAGCGACTTCCCCGTCAAATCCACGCCCGATATTTCGTAAGGCGAGTTGCCGTAGTTGAAGCCCTCCGGCCGCCTGCCGTCCACCTCGCCCATCAGCACGTCGCCCACGCCGCTGCGGTGCAGGGCCAGGGCATCGTCGGCCTCGGCCACCAGCGTAATGTCGGTAGCCCCGTTGTCAAAGGCAATGGCCGCGGTCGTAAAGGCGCGAAAAACGTCAATGACGATAACCGTCCCCGCCGCCTCCCTCGCGTCCCGCACCAAACTCCCCAACCGGATTTCCATAGTTGTTCCTTTCTCTGATTTATCCACGAAGGGGCACGAAGAACCACGAAGGATTTTACTTCTCCTTTGTGATTCTTCGTGTCCTTCGTGGATTACCTCTTCACCAGCTTTTGCAGCGTCCGGGGGTTATCCGGCGGGTTGGAGTAGCTCCGGGTGTGCGTCCACGAAACCTCCCCCACGTAGATGTCCCCGCGCGAGTCAATGCAGATGCCGTGGGGCGCGACGAACCGACCCGGCGTCCAGCCCTCCGTCTCGTGTCCCAGCCGCGCCAGCACGTTGCCCTTGGTGTCGTAAATGGAGACCCGCGGCCCCAAATCGGTGGCCTCGAAGTTGGGGCCGATGGGCACCCCCAGCTCGCCGATGTAGGTGCGCTCGGCCTCCTGGTCTATGTACAGGCCGCAGGGACGGGCCATGTTCACCCACTGGGTCTCGAACTTGCCATTGGAGTCGAACACCTGCACCCGGTGGTTCTCCCGGTCGGCCACGAATACCCACCCGTCCTTGTCGGTGCAGACGTTGTGGGCAATGTTGAAGCAGCCGGGGTCGGTGCCCGACGCTCCCCAGGAAAAGAGATGGGTGCCGTCCGGCGAATACTTGTGGACGCGGGCGTTGCCGTAGCCGTCGGAGACGTAGAAGTCGCCGTTGCGCGGGTCAATGGCTACGTGGGTGCAGCGGTTGAACGGGTCGCCGCTCATGAAGGGTGCCGGCTGCCCGCTGACGCCCAGGGTGAACAGCACCGTTCCGTCCAGCTTGCACTTGCGGATGGTGTGGTCCCCGTCGTCGCTCAGGAACATGGTGTCGTCGGGAGCCATGGTTATCCCGTGGGCTCGCGGGTACACGCCCTCGCCCCAGGACCGCAGGAAGTTGCCGTCCTTGTCGAAGACAATCATGGGATGTTCCCCCCGGTTGAAGGCATAGACGTTGTCGTTCGCGTCCACGCCCACCGCCGCCACTTCCTTGAAAGACCAGCCGTCGGGCAGTTGCCCCCAGCCCTCGGCCACCTCATAGATATACTCGCCAGAACCCAGTTCCACCATAGCAAAAACCTCGTTTAGGCAGATTTCGGTCCCTACCGCCCAACGGGCGGACAGGGGAGATTGTAACACCTGCGCCGTCTATTGAGTCATTGAAGGACAGAATGGGCCGTATGTGTTCCACTACTGACAGTAACTACTTGATTTTGGCAAGTTATCTATAGCATCTAGTAGTTCAACCACTTTGCAATGACGGGTAACTATCGAAGCTCGTCATTCTGGCGCAGGCCAGAATCCAGAAAGGTTAGCGCCGGACATGGTTCCTTACGTTCAGGACTTCTGGGTTCCGGCCTTCGCCGGGACGACGTAGAGAAGCAGTTTCAACTATCATTTCAAAGTTGTGGGACTACTAGCTTTGGATATAAGCGCTCATTAGTTTAATGGGATGCCAGATGCCTAATCCCATTAGCCATTGCCCAATTTGCGGTAGTGAATATTCTGCCGAAGGCTTACGTCATCCCGGGGAAAGGGTTATACAAGTGGCAGATTCGCCAAGGGCTGGGGGCGCGTTCAAGTTGGATTATGACGCAGAGGACAGACTGAAATTCTTGGATCAGAAGAGCAAGCTTCTGCTAGGGCGTGTCGTCAAATGCACCGTCATTCCTGCGAAGGCAGGAATCTTAACTACTGCCGGTCGAGGTTCCCGCCTTCGCGGGAACGACGAAAAGGGACGCTAGGAAGCCC
>DAOUIY010000022.1:0-13426 GCA_034423215.1 Dehalococcoidia bacterium | reverse complement strand
TTATCGTCCTGAACGGCCAAAACTGTCATTCTGAACCCTTCGGCCTGCTCAGGGTAAACTCAGTGAAGAATCCAAAAGCCTTCCCAGAGCCCGGTTACGGACCCGAAAGTTGGCTTGGGGAAGGACTTTAGGCCCTTCGGCAAGCTCAGGGCGACATGACCTCCTGCTTGAACGTTCAGCCTAGCCCAAAACGCGATTGCCCCCTTCTTGCGCTTCTTTTCTTGACCTGATTGCCGGCTTTGGATACATTGGAATATGGATGTTTGCCGGCTTGACACCGGCGCCAGGCGCTCAAGCCCAGTCAAAAGCCGGGACAAAGTCCAAGACCGGAACCTTTTACCGTTCACCTTTTACCGTTCAGAGGTGTGATTATGGCTATGTTGACACCATCGGCCGGCGGAGATTACGGGTACAACCTGGCCGAGTCCGACCGCATCTTTACCTCGGCCATGACCGGCCTGTACGGCTGGACCGCCGTCGGCCTGGGCGTGGCCGGCGGGGTGGCCTGGCTGCTCAGCCAGGCCAACATCTTCCTGTTTTCCAGCTTGCTGGGCATGATCCTGGGCCTGGTTCTGGCCATCGGGTGTTTGTTCGGGATGCAGTTCGCCGCCCGGCGGGGAGCCCCCATCGCGGCGGTAGGGGCCCTGTACCTGGGATTCACCGCAATAATGGGAGCCACGCTGTCCTTCGTCTTTGCCGTCTATTCCAGCGCCAGCATCGCCCAGGCCTTTGCCGGAGCCTGCGGCCTCTTCGCGGTGATGAGCATCTTCGGCTTTACCACCAAGCGGGACCTGTCGAAGATTGGAATGTTGGCCATAATCGCGCTGGTGGGCATGGTCGTGGTGGGGTTGCTTAACTCCTTCCTGTTCCAGTCCAGCGGCCTCCAGTTGCTGCTGAGCGTTATCACGCTGCCCATATTCATGGGGCTTACGGCGTGGGAAACCCAGGCCGTGAAACAGGAGGCCCAGGCCGCGGCCGCCGAGGGCAACTCCGACGCCGCCAGCCGCATTGCCCTCATCGGCTCGGCGGGCATGTTCCTCAACATAGTTAATATGTTCCTGGCCCTGCTCCACATTTTCGGCATATTCGGCGGTGACGATTAACCATGAAGTACAACCTGCTCCTGGCGTTATGTGCGATGGCCTCCCTGCTGGCCCTGGCTTGCGGCGGCTTTGGCATTGGTGGTAGTAGTGGTAGTAGTGGTGGCAGTGAAAGTAATAGTGAAGATGCCGCGCCCTTCCGCATCGGGGTCATGGAGTCCCTGACCGGCTCCGGCGAGTCCTACGGGACGGTGGCCAACCAGGCCAAGCAGATGGCCGCCAGCGAAATCAACGAGGCTGGCGGCATTGACGGCCGCCCCCTGGAACTGGTGGTGGAAGACTCCCAGTGCAGCGCCCAGGGAGCCGTGGCCGCCTACCGCAAGCTGACGGTGGTGGACGACATCAAGATTATCCTGGGCACCTCCTGCAGCGGCGCCATGCTGGGCGCCGCGCCCCTGGCCGAAGCCGACGGCATCATCCTCTTCTCGGGTCTGGCCAGCAACCCGGACATAGCCAACGCCGGGGACTATATTTTCCGCACCCAGATTAGCGACGTGGAAGTGGGCATCGGCACCGGCAACCTGCTCTGGGCCGACGGCATCCGCAAGCTGGCGACCATCACCGAGTCCACCGACTACGCCGAGGGCGTCCGCCGCACCACGGTGGCCCAGTTTGAGAAGCTGGGCGGAGAACTGGTGGCCGAGGAACGGTACGCCTCCGATGTCATAGACTTCCGCTCCCAGATCAGCAAGCTGGTGGCCGCGAGTCCCGAGGCCCTGCACCTGGCGCCCCAGTCGGAGTTTACCGCTGGGACCATCATCAAGCAGGCCCGGGAACTGGGCTACCAGGGGCCCATCTACGCCGAAACGATTTCGGTGGGGACAACCGCCCTGGAAATCGCCGGAGACGCCGCCACGGATATGAAAGCCATAGTCTCGGACCTGGACCCGGCCAATGAGAAGGGTCAACAGGTGCTGTCCAACTTCAGGGAGCGGTACAACTACGTTACCCTGCCCTGGCACCTGGCATCGGCCTACGACGACGTTTACATCGCCGCCGAGTGCCTGAAGCAGACCGGGGACGACCAGGACGCCGACGGCTTCCGGGACTGCATGTACGATATTACCTGGAGCGGGGCCATCGGAGACGACTACAGCTTTGATGCCGACGGCGAGGTGGTGGGCCTGTCCCGGGTCGTGGTGCAGATTCTCCCCACCGCCGAGAGGACCGAGGACCGGAAGTACCAGGTACTGGGCCCTGCGCCGGGCACGCCCTGAACGGTGAATACGAAACGCAGCCGGTAGCGCCTGCCCTTGTAGTCAATCGCTAAGGCGTGCCGGCATAAGCGCCGTCATTCCCGCGCAGGCAGGAATCTCGACTCCGGCCTATCGAGGTTCCCGCCTGCGCGGGAACGACGAAATGGGGAACGTTGAAGAACCTGGCGCACATTACGAAATGCTCATAATCCAATTGCCCTTTTCGGCCTGGCTTATCACCTTGACAGCTTTTGGGGACTCGCCTAGAATGGGCAGTCGAGGTTGTTAAGGATGATGGATTACGCAATATTCAAGACCGGGGGCAAGCAGTACCGGGTTAAGCCGGGCGATGTCCTCGACGTGGAACTACTGCCCCTGGAAGTGGGAGACTCGGCCGAGTTCGAGGAAGTGCTGGCCGTTTCCGACGGCGGCGAGGTCAGCTTTGGCACCCCCCACGTGGCCGGCGCCAAGGTGGTGGCCCAGGTCCAGTCCCACTACAAGGACAAGAAACTGATGGTCTTCAAGTACAAGGCCAAGACCAGGTACCGCCTGAAGAAGGGGCACCGGCAAAACTACACGCGCCTGGTTATCCAGGACATCCAGGCAGGAGGTTAGGCCCAGATGGCTCACAAGAAAGCAGGCGGCAGCACCAATAACGGGCGCGACAGCAACGCCAAGCGCCTCGGCGTAAAGAAGTACGGCGGCGAGCAGGTTACCTCCGGCGCCATTATCATCCGGCAGCGGGGCACCCGCATCAAGCCCGGCAACAACGTCGGCCTGGGCCGGGACTACACCATTTACGCCAGGATGGACGGCAAGGTTAAGTTCGAGTGGGCCTCCAAGGGCCGCCGGCAGGTAAGCGTTTACCCGGTGGAGGCGGCCGCGCCGGCAGAACAGCGGCTGGCAAGTTAACCGGCGCGGGTTCTGAACGTATCCGGGTATCGGGGCCTTAACGGCTCCCGGCCCGGGCGAATCCGGGCCTCTGCAGGCCAACCATATACGGTAAAAGACGTACCAGGACAAGGAAAGATAATTTTATGAAGACAGATATTCACCCCCAGTTCTTTAGCGCGACAGTTACCTGCTCCTGCGGTCACGTCTTCCAGACCGGGGCCACCAAGCCCGCCCTGCGGGTAGAGGTCTGCAGCAAGTGCCATCCCTTTTACACCGGCGAGCAGCGCATCGTAGATACCCAGGGCAGGATCGAGCGGCTGCGCAGGCGATACAACCTGCAATAAGAATGTCCATCGGCTTTGCTCATTCTCGGAAATCGAGGGCTCATGCTTGACCCTCGATTATTTTTATGCCATCTCCCCGGCCTTGCTATGAGCGGGACCATGAGCGGGACTATGAGCGAGACCATGAGCGGCAAGGGACGGTGGCCCCTTGGTAAATCGTGCTTCTTAATTCCAGCATCGAAAGGCAACAGGCAGTGACGGAACAACCCAGAGTAGTCTACGGCGGTCAGGCTGTAATCGAAGGCGTCATGATAAGGGGCCGCGAGTATTACAGCCTGGCGGTCCGGCAGCCAAACGGCGGCATTTACCATTACCAGGAAAGGCTGAACAGCGCCTTTACCGGGCGCATCCGGCGGATTCCCATTCTGCGGGGAACGCTGGTGCTGGCCGAAACCCTCCTGCTGGGCATCAAGGCGCTCAACCGCTCGGCCGCTCTGGCGTCCGCGGATGATTCGGAGGGCCAGGGTGACGAAATTCCCGGTTGGCTGCTGGCCTTGACCCTGGGCATTTCCATCGTCCTCGGCGTGGGCATCTTCTTCATCCTGCCCCTGCTGGTCGTCCGCATCATTGACCCCTTTATTGCGTCGGACCTGGCCAGCAATCTCATCGAGGGCATCATCCGCCTGGTAATCCTGGTGGCCTACATCAGCGCCATTGGGATGATGAAAGACATCCGGCGGGTGTTCGCCTACCACGGGGCCGAACACATGGCCGTCCACACCCACGAGGCGGGCCTGGAGCTGACGGTGGAGAACGTGCGTAAGTTCGATACGCCCCATCCCCGCTGCGGCACCGCCTTCCTGCTTACCGTGGTGCTGGTTTCCGTGGTGGTCTTCGCCTTCCTGGGCCGGCCGGACCTGGAATGGCGGATTCTCTCCCGGGTGCTGCTCATTCCCGTGGTGGCGGCGATAAGCTACGAGTTCATCCGGTTCTCCGGTTTGCACCCCACCTGGCTGGTATCCAGAATGATCGCGCTGCCGGGGCTCTGGCTGCAGCGGCTGACCACGCGGCAACCCGAGGACGACCAGATAGAGGTGGCCATTACGGCCATGGGCGCAGCGGTGGCCGCCGACGCCGGAATTAGCTACGTTTCCCCCTTCGCCCACGTTCCCCCATCAGAGGGCCTGGACGACCTGGACGAACCGGACGAGTCGGCAAACCTGGACGGGGAGGCCGGCTACGATGCGGAAGAATCGGATTCCACAGGCGCCGGCCCCGAAACCACGGGGCAGCCAGGGGAAGATGAGGGAGGCGGCTGAGCAGTAAGCCCGCTTACGGTAGGCGGGAAAAGGGGAGTTGGTTAAAGGGTTCGAGGTTCCCGCCTGCGCGGGAACGACGGGGCTGGGGGAACGGCGGCGCAACGTAGGGGCAGACCTGCGTGTCTGCCCTGGCCCCCGCCAACCACCGTCAAGGGAAACGCACTGCCGGCCCCCGCTCAAGGTGAGCGGAAAGACTATCCATCATTTCAAATATGTTGAACCACTAAACTAAAGCCAAAGCGGGACATGCATAACCGTTCCGTCGACTAGTAGTTTGACCACTTTGAAGTGATGGGTGAAATTGCTTCTCTCCGTCGTTCCGGCGAAGGCCGGAACCCAGGAGTCCTGAAGGTAAGGAACCACGTCCAACGCTAACCTTCCTGGATTCTGGCGAAGGCCGGAATGCCGGTTTTGATAGTTACCCATCATTCCAAAGTGGTTGAACTACTAAGGTATGCCCGCTTTGAAGGCACGACGTATAAGCCGAATTTGGTGGGGCGCTGGGGTAGGGGCGCACGGCCGTGCGCCCCTACGTTTCACGAAAACCTTAACCACTGCCATCACCAAGCCAGGTGCCCCAATGTGGTGTTCACCCTGGCTTTGGTTTAGTTCCTGTGCCTGGTCTGCTGCAGCTTTTCCACGGTGCCGGGCACCTTCCAGTCTATGTACAACAGCACGTGCTCCTTGATGGCCTCTTCCTGCACCCGGCAGGGCGCGCAGTGGCCGTCAATGCAAAGGCCGTGGCGGGGCCGCATGTGCTGGCGCAGCAGGCCCACCAGTTCCAGGGCCTGCCCGTCCTCCGGTTCCCCGGCCTTCATCAACTCCAGCATCTCATCCAACTGACCCGACAGCTTTGCCAGCAGTTGGTTGTGTTCCTTGAGGCTCCGTTCTACGAAGTTCTTCGGCTCGTCGGGATTGGGGTTGACGGTAGCGGGAATCCGGTAAGGGTCGAAGGGCGCTTCCGGCTCCCACCGTCCCTCCGTTTCCCCCAGTTCCTGGCCGCAGGCATCGCATCGGGCGGGTTCATCAGCCATGGTGGAAACCTCCAGTCGCCGGTGTTGGTCCGCAGCAGCGGGGGCGGGCCCGGGAAAATTCGGCAGCCGCCGGTTCCATATACCGGCAATTACTACTGGCAACAGCTGCCGGCAGATTGTATGACAAAGGGCCATCGGGGGCAAATTGGCCGGTCAGGCCAGAGAATTCGTCCCCACTCCTGGCTCTACCGGGCTTGCTCCACCAACCAGCGGGCCGCCAGGCTTCCGGTGCGGGCCACCGCGGAAATCTCCATCCCTTCCACAAAATAGTCCCCATCCACCACCGGGTCGCTGCAGACCACGCGCACCCGGTCGGCCAGCACCCGGTGGACAACCTGGACCAGGTTGCTTTCGCCGCCGTTCGGCAGGGTAAGCGCCAGGCGTCGGCGGGCGGCGCCGGTGCGGGACAGGCGGGCCTCGGCGCCGGCCCGGGCCGCCTCGTAATTGTCGGTGAAGAGGCAGTCCACCCTGCTGTCCCGCAGCCCATGCCGGGCCTGGCTTCGGCTGTCCCGCGCCTGGTAGCTGGTAAGCTCCGTGGCCCGGTAGGTGTGGTCGGCCCGGAGCCGCAGCAAAAGAACGTAAGCCGTAGCAGTGGCGTGGCGGTTCTCCACCCTTACCACCGTCCCGCGGCCCCCACAGGCGTTCCCTGCTGCCTGGGTCTCTCCAGACCTTCCAGACGTTCCAGACGTTCCAAGCGTACCGGCCATACCTGGCAGGCGGGGCAGAGTGACCGCCAGGCTGCCGGTGAGGTCCTCTCCCCTGCCGTCCCGGCGGCTGTTGGCGGAGTAGTCGGCCTCGGCCACCGGCACGCGGATGCCGTCAACTGCGTCAAAGGCATCGCTCTCGGCCAGAAACTCCCTGCTCTCGCCGGCGGGAATGGCCGTCACGCCGCCCAGCCGCCAGATTTCCTGGGGGCCCTGGCTGGCTCCCCAGCGGTACCGGAAGGCCACCGAGTTTTCCACCCCTGCCACGCCGTCGCTCCACTCCAGGTCGGCAAAGTAGCACCCGCCGGATGAGGTATCCCGCACCGTGGCCAGCGCCGTCGTATGCGGCCCTCCATCCCGGTGCGAGGCCGACTCCAGGCGCGCGTATCCACGCCCGTCCACGTACAGGCTGCCGCCCTCCTCGTCGGCCAGGGCGTTCAGGGCCGCATCGCCGCCCAGACGCCACAGGGCCCGGGGCTCGGTGGCTACCAGGGTCCGCCCCTCGTCCAGCCGCCGGTGCACGGAACTGAATCCGGCCCAGGAAAGCAGGGAGTTGGCAATGGCGCCGGTGGACAGGTTCCGCCCGGTGAGCAGACGGTACAGGGGCGTCCGCAGCCGGCCGGCCAGGTCGTCCCTGGCCTGGCAGCGGCTGACCCGGCCCAGTTCGGGGTGGCGTTCCGGCGTGATGCGGGACAGGTGCCCGTGAAAGAAGCTGCGCCACCCTCCAAAGCTGCCGAACCTGTCGGCCTCCGCCGCCGCCGAGCCGTCGTGCCAGATGCCGTGGCTGGTGGCCGAGAGATTGCCGGCGTTGCCCCCGCCGTCAAGAATCATCCTGCGGTCCATGCTGCCCCGTCTCACGTCGGTGGCAAACAGCCGCACCGAACTGCCGTGAAGTTCGATTTCGATGAAGTATTCAACTCCCGCGGCCAGCGCGTCTCCCCGCCGCAGGATAGAGGCAAAACCAAAGGTGACATCCTCCAGGAAGGTGCCGGCATTGTCGAACCGCACCCGCAGGTAGTCCCATCGGTTCACGAACCGCAGGACGACACCGCTGCTGCCGTCGGAACTGGCAGAGCCACCGGAACTATCGGATACACGGGAACCCCGCCGGTAAAGAAACCCGATATGCGCGTCGGCAACCCTGAAGTCCAGGGTATAGATGGCGCCCCCGGACCCTGTCCCGGCAACCGGGACTGCCCGTCCATTATCCACAACCAGCCCGGCGCTGCCCGTTGACCGCCGCACCCAAGCCTGCCCGTCGGAAAGGGTGGGTATGCGACCATGCAGGTCGGCTCTCCCGCTCCCCCCTCTTCCGGCGCCTTCTCCTGCTCCTTTGAACTCGTCCAGGGGATAAGCCAGCGACGCCCAAACCCGGCGACCAACCAGCACCCGCCCGGCTAAGGCGGATGCCGCGTTGCCCGGCGTGTACCTGCCGTCGTGGTTGCGCAGCAGCAGGTCCAACCGGGCCGGTTCGCTGCGACGCCGGCCGGCCTCATCCGGGTTGACCGGCCTTCCCCACTTCCAGTCCAGTTCCAGCACGTCGGCGGCCACGTCCTCCCGGTATGCGCCCACCTCCTGGCCCCAAATTCCGTCATCGTTCCAGTCCACCCATATACGCCATCGGGGATTGACCACGCGTCACCTCCTGCAAAGCTGAAGACCCTGTTTAGCCGGCTATTCCCAACTGGTAACGGTCACCGCGCCGGACTGCCGGAACCGGGCGACGAACCTCACCAGTCCGACGGCTTTTCCCCTTTCAAGCCGGCCGCCCACCTGGTATCCGGTGCACAGAAACCGGCCGGTTATCTTGCGCTGGCCGGCCTTCCTTCCCGCCGGCCCGTAGCTGACCCTGACCTCCCGGCCCACGATGCCGCCCATAACCGCGTCGGAGCCGGTAACGGGGGTGTCGTCGAACAGGCCCCTCAGGGTGAATTCCTGGGCGGCGGCGCTGCCACCCGCTCTCCCAACCCCTGCAACCGCCACAACCCGGCTGGAGCTATCGTTAAGGCCGGTAACGTCCACGTAGGAAACCAGCCGTCCCATAGGTTCAACCTCCTCCACAAAGGGGGAAAGGTCCCGGGGAACGCCGTCGGCATCGTCAATTTCAATGTAGCTGCGCCCGGCCACCGGTACTTTGGCCATAAACCGCCTCCTTGCTAAACCTGGTCTGCTGCGCCCCAACCCCGCGCCCCTGGTGGTTCAACCGTATTGAAATGATGGCCGATACGCTGAAACGTCATTCCTGCGAAGGCAGGAATCTAAGCTACAGTCGGTCGAGGTTCCCGCCTGCGCGGGAACGACGGGTGGGGCCGGTCCAATCATCATTTCAAAACGGTCGAGCCGATAGTGGTTCAACCGACTTGAACTGATGGCTAGCATTTCCGCTCACCCCGAGCCTGTCGAAGGGCCGCCCCTACCCTGCCGCATAGGCCTGTACCTGGAAGGTAACACCCCAGCAGGCCGCCTTGTTATAGAGAGTCCTGCCGCCGCCCTCGGCCTGGCCGACACGGAACCAGTCAACCCCGCTGCCCGTGCCTTCTTCCGCAGCGGCCTCTTCCGCCTGGCCGTCCGCGGAAACGGCAGCTTCCACGGCGGCCCTTACGGAGCGGGGGCCGGCGGGCGCCACGTAGGCCGCCAGTTCCTGCCAAGCCTGGTCTTCGTCCCCCGAACCGGCCAGCACCAGCACCGCCAGGTTATAGGTAACGCCGCCGCCCAGCGTGCGGTTGTACTCGGCCAGCGGCTGCCCCGGCTGGATTATGGCGGCCGGCAGTTCGGGGACCGACTGGGGCGGAAGGGGATAAACTCGCAGACCCTCAATGCCCGACAACCGTCGTTCCAGTTCGTATCTCGCATCAACCAGCGACATGCATCAACTCCTTGTCAATCAACCATCCAGTGGCTCAACCTCTTTGAACTGATGGACAATATTCCCGCTCACCCTGAGCCTGTCGAAGGGCCGCCCGTTCACGGTTCGACAAGCTCACCACGAGCGGACTCTCACCTTATCTATCATTCCCAGGCCGATAGCCTGGCAAATTTGAAACGGTGCTTGGCCCGGCCCACCCCGTCGTTCCCGCGCCCAACTCTCTAACCGCCTCACCCCGTCGTTCCCGCGCAGGCGGGAACCTCGACCGGCGAGAGTTAAGATTCCTGCCTTCGCAGGAATGACGGGTTGGTGCATTGACCATCTTTTCCGGCTTGCCAGGCTACTGGTAATTCAACCTGTTTGAACCGCTGGATGATATTCCCGCTCACCCTGAGCCTGTCGAAGGGCCGCCCGTTCATGGTTCGACTAGCTCACCACGAGCGGACTCTCACCGTATCAATCATTCACCCGGGCCCGGGATGAACTTAAACCGCAACGCCGCCTGGCTTCGCAATCCCCCTGGGCTATACCGCAGGCTTGCGGTAGTCGGCCAGCAAGTCTTCCAACTGGCGGCCCAGGCCCGGGGTGAACCCGCTGGGGCGCCCAGCGCCGGCGCCGGCGCCGGTCCCAACGTCGCCCAGTCCGCCCCGACGGTTCCAAAGCAGGGCCGCCAGGTGCAGGCAGGCTTCCTGCACCGGCCCCGGGTAGCGATAAACCCGCAGGGACGCCCCCTCCTCGTGGACGGCAGCGGAGGACCCGTTGACGGCCCGCTTGACCGTCACCTGCTGCCCCTCCACGGCGGTAACGTAAACCTGCTCGTCCCCCACCGCCAGGGTATGCCCCGGGGCGATGGGAAACCCGCCTTCCACCGTCATGGCGCCGCCCGTCAAACCCAGTCCGGCGCCTGCCAGTACCATTCCCGTGTCCTCCAGGGCTTCCCGGTAGCCCCAGCGGCCCGATATTTCCACCAGGGAGCGGGCGTCCCCGCCGGCAGCGCCTATGCTCATGCGCGTGTGGGGACGCCCCCAGGGCTTGTCCGGGGCCGCGTTCCGTGGAAATAGCTGGTAAGAAGCTGAGGTCCAGGCCGGGTCATCGTCCTGGGCTTGGGTTGCGCCCGTCACCCGCATCCCGTCCACCCTCACCAGGTCGGGCACCAGCAGTTGCCGGGGTCCCGCCGACCGGCGGTGGGTCTCAAACTGCCTTGCCGCCACCAGGACGTAGAAGTGGCGATTGCAGTAACCGTCTATCAGGCGCGAAGCCTCCTCCAGCAGGGCCAGCAGGCGCCGGTCGTGGGAAGCGCCCGCGATGTTCAGCCCTCCGCCGGATTTCAAAGTTGCCAGGTCGCAGTAAGCATTGGTCATAAATACCTCCTGGGTTGCCCTCACCCCCGGCCCCTCTCCCAATGGGAGAGGGGTGATCGTCGGATCTGGATTCCTTTCATCAGAGTTATGAGCTGTCCCGTGTTAGTGAAGCCATGAAGGTTGCAAATTTAAGAAACAACCTTCTCCCCTCTCCCTCGGGGAGAGGGGCTGGGGGTGAGGGGAATGGTCACACCCCGGTAATGTTGTACTGCAGGGCGGTATGGGTGGCCGTGCTGCGGCTGCCCGTCCGTTCCATGAAGGCCAGCCTCATGCTCACCACCATGATGTTCTGCCGCTTCTGGATGTCCCGCGTCGTCTCGATGAGCAGTTCCCGGCGGTAGCCCAGCCGCCACTGGGTGCGGTTGGTTATCAGCAGCCGGCCCTTGGTGTTGGCGTTGCCGCCGTCGGTAACCTTGCCGTCGGAGTCGGCGGCGGCCATCTGCTCCGACACGATTACGGGTATGCCCTCCACCGCGCCCAACTGTCCCCGCAGCAGGGTGGCGTTGGGGCCCAGCTTGTCCAGGGTGCGGAAGTTCTCCACGGTCAGGGACTTGATGTAGGTGTTGACATCCATGATGTAGGCCAGTTCCGAAGGGCGCACGCCGTACTTGCCCAGCTTGCCCCGCACCTCGTTGAACATGTGGTCGCTGACCCCGGCGTTGTGGTTGTTGGCCTGGGCGGCGTTATCCACCAGGGGCAGGTGCAGCAGCCCGTCAAAGCCCACCAGCCACTGGGCCTTGCCGGCGGCGCCGGCGTCAATGGTGGCCCCGTCGGCGTTGATGTTGTTGGTGGCGGTGGTATCGGCGTTCAGCAGCACGTCGTCTATCACCTCCACCGCGTTGCGTACCAGCGAGCTGCGCACCTCCTCGGCCATGGCAATTACGGCGTCCTCGTCCAGGGTCAGCGACCAGGGCACCTCGGCCACCAGTTCGTGGGCGGTCAGGGTCTGGCGCGCCGTGGCGGGGGCCGAGCCGGTTATGGCCGTGTTCTCCGAACCCGGGTACCAGTTGACGCCGCCCAGTTGGAGGGGAATCTCGAAGGGGTTGGTGGGCATATCCACCCGGGAGAAGAGGGGAGCGATCAGCGTTTCCAGGTTAACGTCGGTCCACAGGGCCGACGCCTCGGCCGTGGCCACCAGCTCATCGCCCGAGCCGGCGGTGGTGCTGTCCATGGCCGCCTTCAGGTTGTTCTGCCAGTCCTCCAGCATCCGGGGATTCAGGCCCGAAGGCTCCCTCAGCTGGGCATTGAGTACGCTGCGAACGTAGGCCAGCGACAGGGCGTCCATGCCCTGGTACTTGCCGTGGGTTGCCCGGGCCCGGTCGTCGCCGCCGTACTTGGCCAGGATGGCGCGCCTTTCACCCTCCCGCCACTGTTCCTGCGCCCGGCCCAACTGGGCGGCGATGCGGCCCACCTCTTCCTGCAGGGGCGGCAGTTCGGCGTCCAACCGCGACTGGTAAAAGTCCCGGATACCGGCCACCTCCCGCTTGATAAGTTCAATATCCTGATTTGCCAGTGTCATAATCTCTCCCTCGAATAAGTTTGTTTTCGTAGGGGCGACCACAAGGGTCGCCCGGCTTACCAGTCCTTTATCTGTCTCCACATACCCAACCTGACCCCTCTCCCTATGGGAGAGGGGTCGGGGGTGAGGGAATCGCCATCCGCAGCGTCGCCAGAATTTCCTCGACCCCCACTCCCCGCTCACCCTGAGCTTGTCGAAGGACCGCTCTGGGCCCGTCGAAGGAATCCTCACCCAACTCCCGCCGCAGGGCGTCCCGGTTGGCCGGCACCGGCACGGCGCTCACCTCCAGCAGTTCCTGCTCCAGGAACCGGATGCCCAGAAAGGCTCCCGTCCGCTCCTGTCGCCGTTCTTCGTACCGCAGGGGTTTGAAGCCCACCGACACCCCCTGCTGGTAGCCGCTGCGGTACAGGGCGGCCACCTCCTGCGCGAAGTCCGTGGGAGCAAACTCCATGCGGGCCAGCAGTTGCCCCGGCTCCGTCCAAACCGACTGGGCGCGGCCAATGGCCGGCCGGGAATAATCATGCGCCCACAGGAACACCGGATTGCGCCGGTAGGCTTCCAGCCGCCACCCCTGGGCCAGCACCACGTCCCCATGCCGGTCAACCTCATCGTTGGATATGAGGAAGGTCATGGGCGGCTCACCGCCTCCGTCCCTTTCCACCTCCTTCTCGGCTAACCCCATGCCAACGCCGGCCGCCAGCGACGTTTCTTTTGTGCCCATGGGCCCTATGCTCCACCGGTGGAGCACGGGCGCATCGGCCAGGCCTCTCCGGTAAGCCTCCAGGGATTCCAGCAGCCGTTCCCGCTGCCGTCCTTGTTGCCGTTCATGTACTGAACCCCCTTCCGTATCGGGCAAATTCACCTGCAATCCTTCACCTCTCTGCTCCAGGTTCCGGCTACCCGGGCCGGCCCGCCCGCCAACACCGGCTGAAAACAAAAGGGACCAACCCACAAAGGTCGGTCCCTCGCGTAACTTATCGGGGCCGCAGGGGCCCCTTCATTTGATTTTCAGCCGGTGGAGTTGCCTGCCAGCCCGTAGGGCGTGTCGTCAAATGCACCGTCATTCCTGCGAAGGCAGGAATCTTAACTACTGCCGGTCGAGGTTCCCGCCTTCGCGGGAACGACGAAAAGGGACGCTAGGAAGCCCCC
>DAOUIY010000021.1:0-19961 GCA_034423215.1 Dehalococcoidia bacterium | reverse complement strand
CCTGCTACCTGCGTCCCCCCCGCTACCTGCGTCCCCTCCTGCTACCTGCGTCCCCCCCGCTACCTGCGTCCCCTGTCGCCACTGCGCTACCTGTGGCGTTTGAGCAAACCTCCCCGCGCCCTCCCAAGATACAGCGTTGATTGTTCCTAACTGAACGCTAATTCCTGGCAGTCAAGCCCTGCCCGGTTTTTCAATGCTTCGGCCGCGGAGGCCCGAGCCTGCCCGAGCGGAATGGCACCGTTGAAAGCGCGGGGGCCGAATGATATACTTGGGAAGTGCTTTTGGCACGGAGCGGGTTATTCCCGCTTTCTTGTTAATTGGCGCAAATTTATGAATATGGTTGCGATTTCAAGCAGCTTCAGGATGGGAGCGTGGCAGTGAAAAGCGACTTCTTAATTGCGTTGACACAATTGGCCGCCGAGCGCCATTTGCCCAAGGAGCAGGTGCTCCAGGCCATTGAGGTGGCCTTGGCGTCGGCCTTCAAAAAGGATAACCCCGCCGCCGGTCAGAATATTACCGTCACCCTTAACCCGAATACCGGCGACGTCAGCGTCTTTGCCCTCAAAACAGTGGTTGAGGACGTAGAGGACCCCGCCAGGGAAATATCCCTGCAAGATGCCTCGGTCATCAAGCGGAATGTAGAACTGGGGGATGAAGTGGCGGCGGCCGAACCCCTGCCCCACAACGCCAGCCGCATCGCGGCCCAGACCGCCAAGCAGGTCGTTTTGCAGCGCCTCAGGGAGGCGGAACGGGAACTTCTTTACGAAGAATTCCTAGAGCACCGGCAGGACATTATTACCGGCGTGGTAGAACAGCTGGAGCCCAATCGCACCATAGTCCTGGATATGGGCCGTGCCCAGGCCATAATGCCCCTGGACGAACAGGTACCCACCGAACGGTACAAGAAGGGACAGCGCATTAAGGTATTCGTCCTTGACGTCAGAAACGGGGCCAAGGGGCCTGAGATCCTGGTCTCTCGCAGCGACCGGAATATGCTGAAGCGTCTCTTCGAGATTGAGGTGCCGGAGGTCTATAACGGTACGGTGGAAATCAAGGGCATCTCTCGGGACGCCGGATTTCGCAGCAAGGTTGCCGTCCACTCCACCCAGGAAGGGATTGACCCGGTAGGCGCCTGCATCGGCTTGAGGGGCAACCGCATCCAGAGCATTGTCAACGAATTGCAGGGAGAGAAGATTGATGTGGTTCCCTGGGAGGCGGATCCCAGGGGCTTCATAGCCAAGGCCATCAGCCCGTCCGAAGTAGTACACGTTGAGTTGAACTCGCCAGACCAGACGGCAATCGTTGTGGTGCCGGATCGGCAGCTTTCCCTTGCCATCGGAAAGGAAGGCCAGAATGCCCGGTTGGCCGCCCGCCTGGTGGGTTGGCGCCTGGACATAAAGGGCCTGACCGAGTGGGAGGAAATCAAGGAAACTCGCCAGCGCGAGATGGAAGAACAGCAGCGCCTGGCGGCCCTGGCAGCCGCTTCCGCCGCGGCGGCAGCCCCCGAAGGGGAACTGGTAGCCGCGGATGCGGTGGCAGAAGCCAGCGCCATCGTAGCCGAGGCGGAGACCGCCCTCGAAGCCCAGGCTGAGACTGCGGTTTCGTCCGAAGAAGCGGTTGCGGCCACCGAGGCAACGCTGGAAGCCGCTCCGGCAGCGGAAGTGGCGGCCATTGACGATGATGCCCTTATCGAAGCCCTGATCCGGGAGGAAGAGGAAGGCGCTCCCGCAGCGTCAGACTCGGCGGACAGCCTCAGTGTGGATGACCTGGCTGACTTCACCCTGGACGACTTTATTGAAGACGACGAAGAGGAAGAGGAGGAAGACCTCTTCCCTGAATTGCCCGAAGTTCCCATTCTGACCCCTGATGCCGGGAAGATTCGCTTTGCCGAAGACATCGTGGGCGAGAGCCGGGGTGGAGGCCGGGGAGGCCGCCGCTCCAGGCGAAACACGGGTGGCGGCGCCGGACGTGGCGCCCGGCGAGGCGGCGGCAGGTAGCTTCTGCCTCTTTTCGACAGTTTCCTGCCCCACGGCGGGAAGGAGGCGGAATTTGGCCAGAGCCCGGCACATACCTGAACGCAAATGCGTAGCCTGCGGTCAGCGGGTTGCCAAGCGTCTGCTGACGCGCATCGTTCGAACACCCCAAGGCGCAGTTTTGGCCGATGTCACCGGAAAGACCTCGGGCCGGGGCGCCTACTTGTGCGCATCTCCGGAATGTTGGGAAAAGGGTTTGCAGAGGGGGGGACTGGAGAAGAGCCTACAGGTAAAGGTACCTCCCAGAGAAATTGAGACCCTGCTGGATTTTTACCGAACGCAAGTGGCGGCTCCGCCCCCCCGGGAGGATTGATATGACTACAGAAGGACAAACGAGAGCCGGCCGCCGGGGTCCGTCGCGGACCCTGATATTGCCCGAAACTCTCACCGTAAAGCAGCTTTCTGACCTGGTGGACCAGAGTCATGTGGACGTTATCAAGCAGTTGATGCGCAACGGCATCATGGCGTCCGTGAACCAGATGATTGACCACGAGGTTGCCTCGCTCGTAACCGCCGCTTATGGTATCCGGACCAGGGTAGCCGAACCCGTCGCCGAGACCGGCTCCCTGAACAGCGCCATCGAGACCGACGCCCGGCCGGATGAACAGGAGAACCTGGAAGCCCGTCCCCCGGTGGTAACCATCCTGGGCCACGTTGACCACGGCAAGACCAGCCTGCTGGATTCGGTCAGGAACGCACACGTTGCCGACCGGGAAATCGGGGGCATTACCCAGCACATCGGCGCATACCAGGTGGAATACAGCGGCCAGCGGATTACTTTCCTGGATACGCCAGGCCACGAAGCTTTCACTTCCATACGTTCCAGGGGCGCCCGGGTGACGGACATCGCGGTCCTGGTCGTTGCCGCCGACGATGGCATTATGCCGCAGACGGAAGAGGCCATTGACCACGCCAAGGCGGCTGAAGTGCCCATAGTGGTTGCCATCAATAAGATGGACCTGCCGGGCGCAGACCCGGAACGGGTTAAGCGGCAGTTGAGCCAGCACAATCTGCTGGTGGAAGACTGGGGCGGAGACATAATTTCAGTGCCCGTTTCCGCCAGGACCGGTGAGGGGCTGGACGACCTTCTCGAAAGCCTCCTGCTGGTGGCGGAAATTTCCGAGCTGAAGTCGAACCCGTCCCGCCCCGCCAGCGGCGTGGTTATCGAGGCCAAGCTGGACCGGAAGCGTGGGCCCATGGCAACGGTCCTGGTCCAGAGCGGCACCCTCAAGGTGGGCGACTACATTGTCGCCGGCACCGCGTGGGGCAGGGTCAAGGCCATCACCAACGACCGGGGCCGCGCCGTCAAGACAGTGCTTCCGGGAGAACCGGCCGAGTTGCTGGGCTTTGGCAACCTCCCCGAAGCTGGCGACATCATGACGGTGATGCCCAACGAGAAGACTTCCCGCGGACTGGTCCAGGACCGGGTGCGGGCCAAGTCCAGCCAGCAGTCCCAGGTACGCGCCCTCACCCTGGAGGAAGTGGTCAAACAGATTGACGCCGGTGATATCAAGGAGTTGAACCTGGTACTGAAGGCTGATGTCCAGGGCAGCGTTGAAGCCGTACGCCAGTCCCTGGAGCGACTCACCGATGCCGAAGCCAGGGTACGCATCCTGCACGCCGGCAGCGGCAACGTCACGGAATCCGACGTCCTGCTGGCCAGCGCCTCCGAGGCCATCATAGTCGGGTTCGCCGTGGGCAATGAAATCGGCGTGGAGCGCGTGGCAGAACGCATGGGCGTGGAAATCCGCCATTACGAAATCATCTACCAGATGATAGACGACGTGGAGCAGGCGCTGCACGGTATGCTGGAACCTACCTTCACCGACATCGTTCTGGGCGAGGCGGAAGTGCGCGAGATTTTCTCGGCCCGCCGGAATGTGAAGATCGCCGGTTGCCGCGTCATCGACGGCAGAATTCCCAGGGGCTCGGCCATCCGCGTGGTCCGGGAGGGGCAGGTGCTGGAAGAGACCTCTATCGCCAGCCTGCGTCACTTCCGGGACGAAGTGAACGAGGTTACCAACGGCATGGACTGCGGCATACTCCTGGAAGGCTACAACGACTTCGAAATTGGCGATGTTCTCCAGGCGCACCGGCAGGAAAGAGCCCAGCGATAAGCTCAAACCCGACCGTCCCGTTTTTCCGACTGCGGGACGGTCCCCTTCCCCAGTTACCTCCACCTTCGGGAGTAAGCCATGTCCCGACGTTCCGATCGAATTAACGGGTTGCTGCGCGAAGAAATCAGCCTTCTGCTCTCCCGGGAAATCAAGGACCCGCGGCTGGACGGGGTCATCAGCATCACCCACGTGCAGACCTCCAGCGACCTGCGGAATGCCAGGGTGTTCCTGAGCGTTATGGGAGACCAGGCAACAAAAGACGCTGCCCTGGACGGGATTCAGTCCGCCGCAACCTTCTTGCGCAGGTCTTTGCGGGACCGGCTGAACCTGCGCTACGTTCCCTTCCTCAAATTCGCCATTGACGAGAGCATCGAAGACGCCAATACGGTGCTGCGTCTTATGGACAGCATCCAGGAACCCCCGCCCCTGGCGGAACCGGCTATTGAAGCGCCCACATATAACGGCCCCCTGTCCTTCTCTCGCGGGGGTTAGGTTCCATGCCCAGGGCCACATCCCGCTCCAACCGTACCGGCGCCGAGACCGTCAGCGGTTTCCTGAACCTCTACAAGCCCGTGGGCATCACGTCCATGGAGGCATTGCGGCAGGTGAAGAGGTTCACCGGCCAAAGAAAGAAGGTCGGCCACGCCGGGACCATGGACCCCCTGGCCCGCGGCGTCCTTCCCATTTGTTTCGGGCAGGCCACCCGCCTGATGGAATACGTGGTGGACGGCAGCAAGAAGTACCGCATGACCGTTCGGCTGGGGGCGACCACCCAGACCTACGACTCGGAGGGCGAAGTCACCGTGGTCCGGGACCCCGATTACGTAAACCCGGAGCTAATCCAGGAAGCCTGCTCGCCATTTCTGGGTGTCATAGACCAGAAGCCCCCCATGTACAGCGCCGTCAAGGTAGATGGCCAGCGGCTCTACAAGCTGGCCCGCGCGGGAGTGGAAATTGACCGCGAACCCAGGAAGGTGGAAATCCACGACATTCGCCTGGTCGAGTTCGACTTGCCTTTCATAACCCTGGTTGTGGAGTGCGGACGAGGGGTTTACATGAGATCTCTGGCCCACGACCTGGGGGAGACTCTGGGCTGCGGGGGGTTCGTAACAGACCTGGAGCGGCAATTCTGCGCTGGATTCGCTTCGGCTGATGGAGTTACGTTGGAAGATCTGGACGCCCTGAGCGACAATGGTTCAGATACCGAGTCCTGGCTGCCCCACCTGTTTCCGGTTGACCACGTTCTGCAGAGATTCAGGGCATTAACGGTGGGAGAGGCGGCAGAGAAGAGCCTCAGGAACGGTCAACCAATTGCCGCGGACCGGACTTTACCGGATGTCGGATACCTGGAACAGTTCCGCGCGTATTCCAGTGACGGCAGGTTCCTGGCCCTGGTTCGACATGACCGCCAGGGCAACCTGTGGCAGCCGGTCAAGGTCTTTCAGCTGGCCAGCCCTTCCCCCTATGCGGAAGCCGCCATCCCGTCCTGACGGCGATTCCGGCAGCTATCCCGATTGCCAGGCGGGGATGCGGCCAACTTCAACCGCGCTTTTAGTTCCACCGGCGGGTTAACCTACATCAAAAGATGGGCCATCTTTCCGCTCGCCCTGAGTTTGTCGAAGGGCCGCCCATTGATGGTTCGAAAGGCTCACCACGAGCCGATTCCCGCACTCGCCCGTCAACGCAAGATTGTCTGACCACTAACTTCCGAGCATCCCAAGCCTTCTGCAGAATTTCCGTTGTTGGACCGATGGAGGTCATGCCAGTCGTTACTATGGCGTCCCAATGGCTCCAATCTGACGGTGAATCGCCGCACCTAGGGGCCCATCGCCTTGACAAATAGGCCCAGCTTTGTGTATTACATAATGTAGCAGCAACTATTGCTCCCAATTTGGCCGCAGTTGGGCGGGTTCTCGAACCGCAGCCACTCCTGGGGGTAAGGCCGACAGCTTCATTTGGGCCCGCTGCCCCGGACAAGTCCCAGGGCGGTATATATCGGGCAGGATACCACGTTAGAGTCTCTGGTTAACCAAATTCTTGATGGAGGGAGAGGAGGATGGAGGCATATTGCTTCAAGTGCCGCAGCAAGCGGGAAATCAGCAATCCGGAAGAGGTGACTCTCAAGAATGGGAGGCCAGCCACCCATGGCACTTGCCCCCTTTGCGGTACGAAGGTATTTCGAATCGGCAAGTCCAGCTAAATGGCGGCAACCGAGGGTCGGCCTTTTGACCCTCTGCTAGATAGACTTTACATCTTCAAGGCTACAGTGATTCTTGTGAAGCGCGTTTAGGTCGGCCGGTTCTGTGAAGGCGCAACATCCCTGCGGAGAGTTGCGCCTTTCCTTTTACCTTCGGACTTCTGCAGCGGTTTACCGGGCAGGTAGCATGCCAACCGGTTGAACCCGCTGGCCCATACTGGAGGCAGAAAATGGCGGACGCGGACCACGACGCCGTGTACCTGTGTCAACGGTGCGGCAATCAATTAACAGGCCGCTGGTCTTTTTCCTTCAAACTGCCCGCAACCTCCCCTGAAGGCGCCGGGCCGCTGTTGCCGCCAACCGCCAACAAGTGCCTCGGCTGCTCCCTGCTGCACTTGCCCATGCTCAAGAGGTCGGCCATCGCCGCGGTGGTGGTGGGAACCATACTGACTGCCCTGAACCAGGGAGACCTGCTCTTGTCCGGCCAGTGGGCCAACGCATTATATTGGAAGATACCCTTGACCTACTGCGTGCCATTCCTGGTGGCGACTTACGGCGCCCTGATGAACAGCCGGCGATAAAAGAAAATGCTCCGCTGGTCAGGCCATGCGGAGCAAAAGTGCTTCCACCTACGCTACCGGCCTCCGTTGGCCGTTAGCCAAACTTGCGAATTACGCCCACCACTTTACCGCGAATTTCCACGTTGTCCGGCTGGCAGAAAATGGGGTCCATGGTTGAATTGGCCGGCTGGAGGCGAACCTGTTCACCTTCCAGGTAATATTTCTTCAGGGTGGCTTCTTCCTCTTCCCTTAGCCACGCAACAACCATTTCTCCCTGTTCTGCCTGGGTGGCGGGCTTGATGACAACAACGTCGCCATCATCTATGAGGGCATCAATCATGGACTGGCCCTGCACTTCCAGGCCGAAGAGCTTACCATGGCGCCGAGGCAGGTCGGGCGGCACTTCCACCGCGTCAAACTCCTGGCTGGCGCCGCTGTCTTCCAGCGAGAATGCCGGCAGCGGAGACCCGGCCGCTATCCTGCCCACAATCTGCATTTTAGGCGCTGAAGACATCGGTTGCCCCGAGTCATCCAGGAGTTCAATGCCCCGGGCCACGTCGGGCCGCCGGTTGAGGTACCCATCCCGGTCCAGCAGGCGCAAATTGTAGTCCACAACCGAGGTTGAACTAATCTCGCACGCCTTTTGAATGTCGCGCACGGTAGGCGGCAGACCGTTTTCCTCAATGAATGATTGGATAAAATCCAGGATTCGCTGGCGGCGAGCGGTGAGCTTCTTGTTAGTAGTCATACCGTATCCTTGAACTAATGTTCTTCCTACGTTACCAAATCAGAACATTTAAGTCAAATGCATTATGTCATCAATCGGGCCCAGAATTACGTAACCACCTCGCAATTGGCTGCCGTCGAACCCAAACCCGCCAGAGGCTCTGAACGAAAGGACCTCCTGATGGTGCAGATTATTTGAACCGATAGTTCATGCTCCCGATCACGCTGAGCTTGTCGAAGGGCCATCCCCTCATGGTTAGCCAGGCTCACCACGAGCGGATTTTCAGCTCATCCTTCACTTCTTAGCTGACGAGCCAGGCCTTTAACGTACCGCCCGCACCTGGCCCGGAAAATACACTCGCAAGTGAGAGTCGGAACTGGGTCCGCTGGGAGGCCATAAATCGCTGGCCGGCTTGTTGGCGCCTGCCTGAAAACAGCCCCAGGCGCCCTCTACGGCAAAAAAAGAAAAGGCGCCACCAAATGGGGGCGCCCTTAATGATAATATCCTTGCCGACTTAGGTGTTCAGTTTCTAATCTGATTCAATTTGGCGGCCAGCCGGGCCTTGCGCCTGGAAGCGTTATTCTTGTGAAGAACTCCCTTTTTGACTGCCTTGTCCAACAGGCTAATAGCCGACCGGATGGCAGGCTCAGCGGCTTCCGAGTCGCCGGAAGCAACCGCGCGGCGGGCGCCGGCAATGGCTGTTCGGGTGGTACGCCGGACACTCTGGTTACGGCGATACCGCTTTACTGACTGGCGAGCAACCTTCCTAGCAGGCAACTGATTCCTCCGTTTAACACCTTTAATGGACCGACTTGGGAAAAGTCAGTCTATGGATTATACGCCACAATCCATATTTTTCCAACCTGAACAAGAACCGCGATTGTTGGCGGCTTGGGCGAGGTCCGATTCCTACCTGCGTAAACCTCCCGGACAGGCAGCCCTCGAACCAACTAAACGTCGAGATTCTTGACGCTGCGGGCGTGGGATTGAATGAAGCTCTTCCTGGGCCCAACCGCCTCGCTCATCAGCGTGGTAAACACGTCCTCCACTTCAATCTGGTCATCAATGTTGACCTGGAGCATCTGGCGGCTGTCGGGATTCATGGTGGTTTCCCATAGCTGCTCCGGGTTCATTTCTCCCAAGCCCTTGTACCGCTGAATCTGAACATTGCGCCGCCCTTCAAGTTTGGTCAGCGCCTTGTCCTTCTCCTCTTCCGAGTAAACGTACTGGGGGGCGCTTCGCCCGGACTGGATGCGGTAAAGCGGCGGCTGGGCGATGTACAGGTAGCCAAAGTCAATGAGTCCCTGCATTCGGCGGAAGAAGAAGGTCAGCACCAGGGTCCGGATGTGGGAACCGTCCACATCGGCGTCGGTCATAATAATAATCTTCTGGTACCGCACCTTGGACGGGTCAAACTCATCCCCTTCCCCCGCGCCCACGGCGGCAATAATGGAGCGAATCTCCTCGTGGCCCAGAATCTTGTCCGGCTGCTGCAGCACCCGTTCCACGTTGAGTATCTTGCCCTTCAGCGGCAGGATGGCCTGGAAACTGCGGTCGCGTCCCATCTTGGCCGAACCGCCGGCCGACTCACCCTCCACGATGTAAAGCTCAGACTTGGCGGGGTCACGTTCGGCACAATCGGCCAGCTTTCCGGGAAGGGATGAGCCGTCCAGGGCGTTCTTGCGAATCACCAACTCCCGGGCCCGCTTGGCAGCCTCCCGGGCCCGCTGGGAGGTAAGGCACTTGTCAACTATTTGCTTGCCCTCGACCGGGTGCTCTTCCAGGTAGCGGCTCAGACCCTCGCTCACCACCGAATCCACCACGCTGCGGACCTCGGCGTTGCCCAGCTTGGTCTTGGTCTGGCCCTCAAACTGGGGATTGGTCAACTTCACGCTGATTACCGCGGCCAGCCCTTCCCTGACGTCGTCGCCGGACAGGTTAGGTTGGTCATCCTTGATGAAGTTGTTCCGCCGTGTGTAGTCGTTGATGACGCGGGTAAGGGCGGTACGAAAACCGGTCAGGTGACTGCCACCCTCCTGGGTATTGATACAGTTGGCAAAGGAAATCACCGACTCGGTAAAGCTGTCGTTGTACTGGATGGCTACTTCCACCGAAGTCTCATCCACGGTCTTTTCATAGTAGAAGGGGGCCTGCTGCATCACCCGCCGGTGCTTGTTGACGTTGCGGACCAGGTTGGCAATACCACCGTCAAAGTAGTAGGTCCGTTCAATATCGCCCTTGCGCTGCTGCTGGTGCCAGTGGGAAATGAACCGGATTTCCAGCCCCTTATTGAGGTAGGCAATTTCCTTGAAATGCCCGGTAAGGGTCTCGAAGTCGTACTCTATGTCGGGGAAAATCTCCGGGTCGGGGCGGAAGGAGATGGTGGTGCCGTGCAGCGAAGTGCGCTTGCCTTTGACCACCTCGCCGGTGGGAAGGCCCTGCGAATATTCCTGATGGTGGATGTGTCCTTCCCGGTGGACCTCGGCTTTCAGGTAAGAAGACAGGCCGTTTACCACCGACCCGCCCACACCGTGGAGGCCGCCGGTGACCTTGTACGCCCCGCCGCCGAACTTGCCACCGGCGTGAAGGGTGGTCATCACCGTTTCCAGCCCCGACTTGCCCGTTGCCGGGTGAATGTCCACCGGAATGCCCCTGCCGTCGTCGGCAATAGAAATCAAGCCGTCCTGGGCCAGGGTCAGGTCAACCCGGGTGCAGAATCCGGCCATCGCCTCATCCACCGCGTTGTCCAGAATTTCATAGATGAGGTGGTGCAGGCCCCGCTGGTCAGTGCTTCCGATGTACATGCCGGGCCGGACGCGTACCGCCTCCAACCCCTCAAGGACCTGAATGTCCTTGGCGGTATATTCGCGGTCTTCGCCGATGGAGGTTTCAGCGGTGGAAGTGGCGGCCTGGCTGTTAATCTCGTTGACAATGGGTGGAAGGTCCGGAGAAGCGGATTCCTGTTCCGTAATCAAGCGTCCCTGCATTTGTCACCAATCCCTCAAAAAAGATTCGACCGAATTCCCCCGTGAGGGGCAACACCACACCTGATCCTGAGAATCCTCAGGCCACCTGGCAAAGCAGGCTGCTGGGCATTGAACTACGGGAATGGGCCGTCTAAAGCCCGAGAAAACAAGCGGAAAATACTACCCGTTGAATCGAAGAGGACGGCCGTGGCTGGTCTCAAATTTCATATCTAATTGTACCAGATTTGTAGCTGAATTGCCTCCCCTTTATGTCATCAATATTGACGGAAAGGCGGCGCCCGTACATTCCCGCACGGACGACGGAGGTTGAAGGCAAAAGGAACAACGAGAACTGTGGGATTCAGGGCTGGCCGTCAATCACCCGGAAAGTAGTTTTTGCCGCTGCCCAAGCTCGCCAGCCCATGGCTAACCGCCACGTACAGGGGCTCGGGCAAGTTGTCCAGGGGGAACCAGCCGCTCTCAGAGAATGACTCGGGTTCCACCAGTGCGGGTTCCTGGTCGCCGATATCGCCCAGGAATTCCACGTTAACGTAATGACGACCGTAGGCTATGATGTTGCTGAGGCATAAGAAATGCAGGTCGCCCACCCTCACGCCCAACTCCTCGAAGGCCTCTCTCCTGGCGCACTCTTCCAGGCTTTCGCCCCATTCCAAGTGCCCGCCGGCCGAGGCCCACGTATCCTCCCCGTGGGAACCCTGGCGCTTGGCCAGAAAGACCCTGCCCTCCCTCACGAACAACACGCCAACGCCCACCAGGGGCCTCGATCCTTCCTGTGCCACGCCGACAGTATACACCCTGGCCCCGGCCAGTTAAAGCTGTTTCTGCCTCTGCAAGTCGCCTGTTATGTTGCCCCCGCCGCTTGCTGCGTGCTAGACTTGCAGCCGCTACAATTGCGAATATCGTAATGTTGCCCGCATTGCCAACCTATTGCATTCTAGTTGAACGGGGAAGACCGGTATGGTCACTAGCGAAGTTAACGACAGCGGAGTCAAGGGCACCATCCTGTCCGGCATGAGGCCGACGGGTCGTCTGCACCTGGGAAACTACCTGGGGGCCCTGGAGAATTGGGTGAAGCTGCAGCAGGACTACCGGTGCATTTACAGCATTGTTGACATCCACGCCCTCACCACCCTGGAGTCGCCCGAGGACGTGGAAAACATTCAGCCAAACATCCACGAAATGGCGTTGGACTGGCTTGCAGCCGGCGTTGACCCCGAGCAGAGCATTGTTTTCATCCAGTCTCACGTGCCGGAAGTAATGAGCCTGCATACCCTGCTGAGCATGGTCACGCCCCTTGGCTGGCTGATGCGGGTGCCCACTTTCAAAGAGAAAGTGAGGCAAATGGACGAAACCGAGGAAAGCGTTAACTACGGCCTGGTGGGATATCCGGTGCTGCAAACGGCGGACATCATCATCTACAAGGCCGACACCGTGCCCGTAGGACAGGACCAGTTGCCCCACCTGGAACTGGCCCGGGAGATTGTCCGCCGGTTCAACCATCGCTTTGGCGATACCTTCCCTGAGCCCCAGGCCAAGCTGACCGAGGCTCCCCTGATTCTGGGCCTGGAAGGCCAGCAGAAAATGAGCAAGTCCCTGGACAATCACATAGACCTGGCCTCCGGCCCCGAGGAGACCACCCAAAGGGTGCTTACCGCCTTCACCGACCCGCAACGCCTGCGCCGCAGCGACCCGGGCCGGCCCGAGGTTTGCAACGTCTATTCCCTGCACAAGCTGTTCAGCCCAGCCACCGACATTTCGACCGTCTATGACGAGTGCACTTCGGCTGAACGGGGCTGCGTTGACTGCAAGCGGCACCTGGCCGGTAGCATCAACACATTCCTGGAACCCCTCAGGGAGAAGCGCAGGGAATTGGAGGAAAAGCCCGAATACGTCCGGGAAGTTCTGATTGAGGGGGGAAGAAGGGCTCGCTCCATAGCCAGGGAAACCATATCCGAAGTTTACGAAAAGATGGGCCTGGGACAACCTGTATAGCCGCCTCGGGCCCGATAGGCGCCGGCTCCGAACCCAGCCGGATATTGATTCGAGAAACCCCTACAGCGACACAGATATGAACCGAGAAGATGCTGAGCCAATACCCCTGTCCAGTTCCGGCAGGTCCGCCCTGGAAGTCTCCGTTGACGCCGCCCGGCGGGCCGGGGAAGTCATACGGGAACGATTTCTCACCGACAAGGAAGTGCGGTTCAAGGGCAGGGCCGACATTGTCACCGACGTGGACCTGGCCGCGGAAAAGGTGATTCTCGAACTGGTCCGGGACGAGTTCCCCCAGTTCAGCATTCTTTCCGAGGAGTCCAATCCCATCGAAACCGGGTCACCGTTTACGTGGGTGATAGACCCCATTGACGGCACCCGCAACTACGCTGAGGGCATCCCCCACTTTTGCGTCGTTGTTGCGCTGGCCCGGGGGGCCGACATAGCGGTGGGCGTCACCTACGACCCCATCAAGGACGAACTGTTTACCGCCGAGTTGGGAATGGGCGCGCAGCTCAACGGAGACCCCCTCGCCGTGTCCACCCGGGAGCAGATTCCCAACTGCGTGCTGGGCTTTGACCTGGGATACGTGGACCAGAAAGCGGCTACGGCCCTGGACATGATCCGGGAGCTCTGGCCAGGATTTCAGACCATGCGGTTGATGGGTTCCTCGGCCCTGGGCATGGCCTATGCTGCCGCGGGCCGCATTGACCTGTATTTCCACCATTCACTTTCGCCCTGGGACAGCGCCAGCGGCCTGCTGTTGGCCCGGGAGGCCGGCGGCAACGTAGTGGACCGGCAGGGGCGAAACGCCGACCTGTTTACGCCCAGCGTAATAGTGTCCAGCCAGCAACTCATTGACCGTTTCCTCGAAGCTACCGACGGCCTGGAATGGCGCATGGGCTAGTAGTTTTGCCACTTTGCTTTGATGGGTAAACCGGGAGTCCGCTCATGGTGAGCCTGTCGAACCATCAAATTGTCAATCAGCGAATGGGCGGCCCTTCGACAGGCTCAGGGTGATCGGAAATGTTATCCATCATTTCAAACATGTTGAGCCACTATTAGTCCGACAACTTTGAAATACTGGGTGAAATTGCTTCTCTCCGTCGTTCCGGCGAAGGCCGGAGCCCAGGAGTCCTGATGGTAAGGAACCATGGCAGGCGCTAACCTTCCTGGATTCTGGCCTGCGCCAGAATGACGAGTTTCGATAGTTACCTGTCATTCCAAAGTGGTTGAACCCCCAAGGCGTGTCTTCAAATTCACCGTCATACCTGCCATTGCAGGTATCTCGACTCCAGCCGATCGAGGCTCCCGCCTTCGTGGGAACGACGAGAAGGGGAGGCGCAGAAGCGTCACCGGACGACGACAACCCCCCTTTCAACCAGCGCCGAGATTTCCGCCGTTGTGTAACCTGCCGCCGCGAGAATTTCCTCGCTGTGTTCGCCCAGGGCCGGCGCCTGATGTCGGATGCTCCCGGGAGTTGCCGACAGCTTGACCGGAACGCCGATGTGCCGCAGTCGTCCCAACTCCGGGTCATCCAGGTCAACCACCATGTCCCGGGCCAGCACCTGCGGGTCGTCGTAAACCTGTTCCATGTCGTAGATGGGCCCGGCCACCACGCCCGCCTGTTCCAGCAAGTCCAGCCAGTAACCGGTGGGCTCGCGACAAAGGGTGGCTTCCAGCAGTTCGGCCAGTTCCTTCTCCCTGGCCTTGCGGTCGCCGGGCCGGCGGAAGCGCTCATCATCAATCAGGTCTTCCAGGCCCGTCGCCCGGCAGAATTGCTCCCAGGTGGCCTGGGTGGCCGCTCCGATGTTGATGTAGCCGTCACTGGTGCGCAGGGCCTGGTAGGGAGCGGATACCCGGTGCGCCGAGCCCAGGGGGCCGGGAACCTCTCCTTCGGAAAAGAACAGCGCCGACTCCCATATTGTGTAGGCGATTCCCGCCTCCAGCAGGGAGGCGTCAACGCTCTGTCCCAGGCCGGTCTTCAGGGCGTGAATGTAGGCGCAAAGTATGCCGTAGGCGGCCTGAGTGCCGGCGGAAATGTCGGTAATGGGAACGCCCACCTTGGCCGGCGGGCTGTCGAGAAATCCTGTAATGCTCATCAGGCCGCTCATTCCCTGGGCCACCAGGTCAAAGCCGCCCCGGTTCCGGTACGGGCCCGTGGAGCCAAAGCCGGAAATTGAGCAATAGACCAGGAGGGGCCGCCGCTGGGACAGGTCCTGGTATCCCAGCCCCAAACGGTTCATTACCCCCGGTCGGAAGTTCTCCACCACCACGTCTGCGCCTTGCAGCAGTTTCAGAAAAACCTCCTGGCCGGCTTCTTCCCGCAGGTTGAGCCCCAGGCTGCGCTTATTGCGATTCAGGGCCAGGAATCCCGACGCCCAGCCGGCGGTGAAGGGCGGGCCCATACGCCGGGTATCGTCGCCGCCGTTGGGCTTCTCAATCTTTATTACGTCCGCGCCCATGTCGGCCAGCAGCATGGTGCAAACGGGACCGGCCATTATCTGGGTCAGGTCCAGGACTACCATGCCCTCCAGCGGCAAACTGCCTTTGTTCATTCCCATACCCCCGCAGCGAAAACTGGCCCGCAGTGATTTTGAAAATTCGGGCCCGGCGTAGGAATGAAGTATAACCCAGAGCGCGCAGGAACTATGCCCGTCCACGCCGAGCCGGAATGGGGAAATGTCCTTCCGGGCCGCAGGGACTTCTCCGTAGTGTTCCGGCGTAAGTCCACTTCAAGGCCTGAGAACTGTGGACCGTTAAGCAGGCGTATATTACGCCTATTGCTGAGTGTGTGCGGCTCAACCTCATCCCTCAACAGTTTTCGGGTTGTGCTGACCGCCGGAAACCGGCGTCCACCCATAGTTGACAATTGCCGGTACAGGACTTAGAAAGGACTTGGATAGGTTGCTGACACAGGCTTACTGGCGCAGTTGATTGCCCCCAGGATGTACCGGGAGGAATGTTGGAACACCTCAATAAGGGCCGTACCGGACCCAGAGTGAAGCAGGACGCGGACTTTATCTTTCACGAACTGACCCGCAGCATCTGCCCCGAGTGCCGGAGGGTGATTGACGCCCAAGTATTGATTCGGGAAAACCGGGTTTACATGCGCAAGCGGTGCCCGCAACATGGCTGGTTCGAGGGAATCATCAGTTCCGACGCGAAAATGTACGTGGATTCCATCGGGTTCAACAAGCCGGGGACTATACCGCTGGAATTCAGCACCGAGGTCAACGAAGGATGTCCCCTTGACTGCGGTCTATGCCCGGAGCACAAGCAGCACATTTGCCTGGCACTCATAGAGGTCAACACGGCGTGCAACCTCAACTGTCCCATCTGCTTTGCCAATGCCGGAATCGGCTACAGCTTGACCTTGGAGCAGGTGGAGACCATGCTCGACCGCCTGGTGGAAATCGAAGGCAACCCGGAGGTGGTCCAGTTCAGCGGCGGCGAACCGACTATCCACCCCGACCTACCCGAAATGATCCAGGCGGCCCGGGACCGGGGCATACGCCAGGTTATGGTCAATACCAACGGCGTCCGGTTGGCCAGGGACGACAGGTTCCTAGAAATCATGGCCCGACTCGCCCCGGTTGTATATTTCCAGTTCGACGGCCTGCGCCGGGAAACCTACCAGGCCATCCGCGGCGAGGACCTGCTGGAAACCAAGCTGAGAGCCCTGGATAGAATGCACCAGGCCGGCCTCGATGCGGTGCTGGTAGCCGCCATCGAGCGCGACGTCAACGAGGACGAGGTGGGCCCCATCGTGGAGTTCGGCCTGAAGCACCCGGCCGTCAGGGGGGTGGTGCTCCAGCCGGTAACCCACGTGGGTCGCCACATTCCCTTCGACCCCATGCGCCGGGTCACCATTCCCGACGTTATCCACGGCATTGTGCAGCAAACGAAAGGCAGGTTTGTCCTGGACGACTTTGTGCCCGTGCCATGCTGCTTCCCAACTTGCCAGGTGAACACCTACGTTTACGTGGATGGGGAACAGGTAACGCCGCTGCCTAGAGTGCTGAAAATCGAGGACTATCTCGACTACATAACCAACGTCGCCCTGCCCAAAATCCCGGATTCAGACCTGGTTCGGGAGGCCCTGGAAGGTCTGTGGTCCGCATCGGCGGTGGCCGGTTCCGAAAAGACCGCCGGACAGTTTCAGTGCGCCTGCGGGCCTGGCCTGGACTTGCCCTTTGGAACGGAGCACCTCAAAGACCATATTTTCCAGATTGCCATCAAGGACTTTCTCGATGCCTATACGTTCAACGTCAAACAGGTAATGAAGTGCTGTGTGGCGGTGATGGTTCCCGACGGCAGGGCCATTCCTTTCTGCGCCTACAACGCCGTCGGCTACCGGGAGCAGGTCAGGGAACAATTGTCGAAAGCGGAAGGGACGGGCCGCCGTGGAAGCTAGTGATTCGGCTCTGGCCAAGGCCTGCTGCGCCGACCTTTACCAGTCGGGCATTGCCCGGGCCATACTGGGTGAGACCAGGCATCCGGGCGGCCTGCGGCTCACCAACCGCCTGGGCCGCCTCATGGACATTCGGGAGGGCGACCTGCTGGTGGACCTGGCCGCCGGCAACGGCGCCAGCGCCCTGGCCCTGTCCAGGGCTTTTCGATGCCGCGTCGTCGGACTGGAGTACGGAAGGGCCGCCACCGAGGAGGCGCTGGCGTACAGCCGCAATGCGCCGGTGCCGGGAAGGGCCTCTTTCCTCCAGGGCGACGCCGAACTCCCACCCCTGAAATCGGGCGCCTTTGACGGAGTGTTGCTCGAATGTTCCCTGAGCATATTCAGTGACAAGGAACGGGCCATGGCGCAGGCTGCGGCCCTATTGAAGCCCGGCGGCAAACTGGGCATGAGTGACGTTACGGTGGCGCCGGGCAGTCTCCCGGACGAACTGCGGGGAACCCTGGGCCAGATGCTGTGCCTGACCGAGGCGCTGGACGTCGAGGGCTACATCAGGCTGCTGGAGAATGCCGGCTTGACCGTCATAAAGGTGGAGGACGCCTCCCACGAGGTCAGCGACCTGCTGGCGCAAGTAAAGGCAGGTCTGGCTTTACTTTTCCGGCTTCAGGGGCCTTTCCATGAAACCGAGTTTCCGGCCCCGGTCAGCGACCCGGAACCATCAGTCAACTGGGCCGACCTGGTAGACCGTGTAGCCGACATGGTAACCGCCGGGCAGTTGGGATATTGGCTGTTTCTCGCAGCCAAAAGGCAGCAGGGTAATCCCGCCTAAACGGGCTTGTAACCTTGAACCGCCAATGCTGTCTTTCTGAACGGAGTAAAAAATCTAAACTCCCTCCGCTAAACCAGCTTTCGGACCCCAGACCGGACCGAGAAGAAGGATTTTGGGCCCTTGGGCAAGCTAAGGGCGGCATGACTTACGGCTACAATGAACAGCGAAATCAAAACGGGATTGGCCTGCAGGAAGCAGATGCTCGGTGAATCTATACTGCCTAACTAACAGAATGACAACTCTGCAATGAAAATTGGATCCGCCCCAACCGTCGTTCCCGCGCAGGCGGGAACCTCGGCAGGCCAAAGTTCAGATTCCTGCGAAGGCAGGAATGACGAACTAACGAATTTACAGCCTCTTCAATCTTGTAAGGCTGCCGGTCGTTCAACTTATCTGAGCTGATAGGCAGTATTTTCGCTCACCATGAGCTTGTCGCAGGGCCGCCCGTTCATGGTTCGACAGGCCCACCATGCGCGGACTCCCGGTGTGCCCATCGGTTCAAGTACGATTGCCTATTAGTTCAACCACTTTGGAATGACAGGTAACTATCGAAACCCGTCATTCTGGCGGAGGCCAGAATCCACGAAGGTTAGCGCCGGACCTGGTTCCTTACCTTCAGAACTCCTGGGTTCCGGCCTTCGCCGGAACGACGGAGAAAAGCAGTTTCAACTATCATTTCAAAGTTGTCGGACTACTACGGCGGGGTAAGTGCGGGGCGAAATACGTTCAGGTTTCGCAGGTAAAGCCCCGATAGAGGGCATTAGCGACGTACAGGGCCCCGCTTTAGCAATTGCTTACAAGTAAATTGACCCTTTTGCGACGGGCAGGCACTGTATTTAGTGCAAATACAATGCTATATTATGTAGAAATCAGTTCAGACATTCTCCTTCTTTGACGGTCCCCCTGGCTATTAAGAGGATTAGTTGACAGACGCACTGGTTCTGGTCCCATGGTTGCTGGCCGCAATTATTGTTGGATACCTTCTCGGTTCCATTCCACTGGCCCACCTCGTTGCCCGGCGCCACGGCATTGATATCTTTGCAACCGGAAGCACCCGGGCAGGAACGGCCAACGTCTTCTGGAATATCAGCCGCAGGAACGGCGTGCTGGTGTTTGCCGGAGATGCGGCCAAGGGCTATCTTGCCATAGAGTTTGCCAGGCTGCTTGGCCTCCCCGACAGCGCCCTGATCCTGGCCGGAGGCGCGGCAGTTGCCGGCCACTGGAAGTCCGTATTTACCCGGTTCAAGGGCGGCGACGGAATGGTAACCCTACTGGGCGTCACCGTAGCCCTGACCCCCATGCTCTCGCCCATCGGCATTGCCGTCGGCGTGGCGGCAGTATTACTGACCCGCCGCTCTCCATTCAGGTCTTCCTTTGGAATAATCGCCTGCTACTCCGTGTTGCTGGCTATCAGCCAGTATTTCGGCTACTTCTCCACTGAGCGCATCCTGGTGATGGAATTGTCCGTACTGGCCCTAATGGTAATATTCCACAACGTGCTTATCCACCGGCTTCGCGCCCCGTGGTTGGCGGCCATGAAACGTGGCAGCCGGGTCGGCGATGAGTTTGACGAGATAGACGAAATAATCGCGCCGGCCATAGACGACGAACTGGAGGCCGTCATCGAGCCGGACCTGGAGGCAACCCTGGAAGGGGAACTCCCGGAAGAGGGACGCGCTTAACTACACCGGTCAAGACCACCGGAAAATCGAAGGGCCCGGCAGCTTGAACTGCCGGGCCCTTTTTCTTGTCTGCCCTGCTACAGATTCAGCAGTCTTGAAATGAAGGTTAAAACACTGGACCGTCATTCCTGCCTTCGCAGGAAACTTGACTCCGGACCGTCGAGGTTCCCGCGGCGGCGGGAACAACTGGTTGGGCCGTTCTTATCCCAATCGCAAGTCTGTCAGACTACTGAGCAGGGCAATCGCGCTTTAAGTGAGGCTATACGTCCAAGCAGGAAGTCATGTCGCCCTGAGCTTGCCGAAGGGCCTAAAAGCCTTCCCACAAGCCAACTTTCGGGTCCGTCTTTCCCCCAGTAACCGCACTTTGGGCAGGTTTTTGGATTCTTCACTCCGTTCAGAATGACAGTTTTGGTCGTTCAGGACAACAAA
>DAOUIY010000020.1:0-18324 GCA_034423215.1 Dehalococcoidia bacterium | reverse complement strand
GCGTCCCTTTTCGTCGTTCCCGCGAAGGCGGGAACCTCGACCGGCAGTAGTTAAGCCTTCGGTGTTGTATAGACGGCCTTCGCAGGAATGACGGTGCATTTGACGACACGCCCTAGTGGTTCATCGCCCTTGAAGTGGTTGGCCGGGAATTAACCGCCCCTAACCCCTGAAGTAAGGAATTACTTCCCTGGACACAATCTCCATCTGCCTGTAGAACCCCGCCGGGTCCGGCGTCAGAAACCCGAAAATGAAGTCCCGAACGCCGGCTTCAATTCTCTCTTCAATTCCGCGTATGCAGTCCTGGGGAGTTCCGGTAAGGCACAGCGCCTGGGCTATGTCCTCCGCGCTCCGGTCCGGGGTAACGTACCTTTGGCCCACGTGGGCCACGGCGGTGTCCAGCGCTTCCCCCCGGTCTGCTCCAATGGCCGTGGGCTGGTTCAGTCCCCAGTGGAAGCCCGCCAGGTCGCGCCCCGCTTCCTCGGCCATCTGCCGCACCGTATCGTTGGTGGCCTTGAGGCGGCGGACCGTGAACAGGTAGGGATACCAGCCGTTGGCGTGGAGAGCTGCCCGGCGCATCGCCGGCTCGCTCCGACCCGCTATCCAGATGGGCGGGTAGGGTTCCTGGTGCGGTCGGGGCAGCAGGGTAACGTCCTCAAAGTCGAAAAACCGGCCGTGATGGGTAACGTGCTCTTCGGTCCACAACCGCTTCATCACCTCCAGCATTTCATCCGTCCGGCGGCCCCGGGTCTGCACCGGAATTCCCAGCGCGTCAAATTCTATCCTGGTACCCCGCTGCCCGCTGATGCCAATTCCGAAGTCCAGCCGCCCCTGCGATACCACGTCCAGGGACGTAACCAGCTTGGCAAGCATTACCGGATGGTACAGGGGAGCGATGACAATGCCCGTCATTACCTGGAGTGTCTTCGTAGCCCCGGCCGCCGCGGCCATCATGGGGATGTTCAGCAATGTGGGCCGCGGCGGGTTGCCGTCCATGATGTGTTCGCCGGTGGTAATGCGGTCGAATCCCAGTTCTTCCGCTTTCTGGGCAAACTCCACCACGTTCCAGTAATTCTCCACCGTAAAGTTGCAGCCAAAGGTAATCTGGGGCGTAGTCATCGCGGCTCCTCACAGGCATGTGTGTGCATTGGGCCGATGTGGGCATTGAAGGCGGCCCACTGCTCTTGTCGAGAGTATCGAGGTAATTCTAGGGGCTGAGGCCAGGACTGGCAATTCTACGGGGAAAAGGAGCAGGGCAATGGCACATTGGTTCGGAGACAACCCGTCGTTCCCGCGCAGGCGGGAACCTCGAGCTAAGGAGCTACATTTCTTTTGAACCGGCGAAGGGCTATGAGCATGGGTGTAATCAGCAAGACCCGTCGTTCCCGCGCAGGCGGGAACCTCGAGCTAAGAAGCTACATTTCTTCTGAATCGGCGCACGGCTATGAGCATGAGCGTAATCAACAAAACCCGTCGTTCCCGCGCAGGCGGGAACCTCGAGCTAAGGAGCTACATTTCTTCTGAATCGGCGCACGGCTATGAGCATGAGCGCAATCAACAAAACCCGTCGTTCCCGCGCAGGCGGGAACCTCGAACCTACCGTAATGTGTTCACTGCTCCAATCTTCACCATCCAAAGCGGAAATTGAAAGCCCCTTTCCCCTACTGCACAACCCTGGTATCCGGCTTGAAGGCCGCCCACGCAAACCAGAAGTGGTTGGCGTGTACCACGGGAGTCAACTGCTGCCCGGCCATGGGACCGGAGACGCCCATGCCAAAGATGTTCCACTCGGTGCCCGTTTCCTTGTCCACAAACCCGGCCTCGGTGGCTTCAAAGGTCAACCCCTGGCCGTCAAGCTTTCGCTCAAAAATCCCGGTGGCTCCCACTTCCCGCGAATCTGCTATGGAATACCCATCCAACGCCGACCTGGTGCCCGGCAGGAAAAAGACCGCAATCTCCCGGCCGCCCACCGTGTCGTGTACCACCCCTTCCTTCTCCAGGTAGGCGAATAAATAAGCCACCGACTCACCGCCGACGGTTACGGCGGCAACCCTTTCGGTAGCCTGTAGCCGTTCATCATCCTTCCCGAAGAACAGGAAGGGAGACTGACCTACCTCATCGTACCCAACGTAGGGGTTGGCCCCGTAGTTGCGCGAGTGGCCCGTTTCCCGGGACAGCACCTGCCCCTCCGGGTAGGTTGTCATAAAGTCCCGCCACGAAACTATTGTCGCTGGCAGTATATCCAGCTGCTTGCCCGTCAGCTCCCCTACGATGGCCTCTCCCGTCAACTGCTGCCACCAGGACTCGGTCTGCCGGTCCCACATGATTAGGTCGCTGTTGCGAAGATTTCCCGAAACGCCGAAGTCGTAAACCGCGCCCTCCAGCCGCCGGTCAAACACGATGGCCGAATTGCACAGGGGGCAAAAGGTGGCCGAAATGGGCACGCCGCCCAGTTCGTCATTTACTATTTCGTGCCAGGTCAATATCTGCAGCGGATAGGCCTTGGCCTGTCCGTCTATTTCCAGGGCCACTACGGGCTCCTTCTCCTCCAGCCACCCGTCGGCCTCCTCTACCGTGGTAAAACGCGGGTGGTCAATGGGGGGAATCCCGTCCCGGGGCACCCCGCCGGAGAATATCTCCGTGTAGGGCACGCTGCGCTTGCTGAAGTCCGTCTGCCATCCCCTGCGGTTTATGGCTGAGGTGCGCAGTTCCTTTTCCCAGTCTTCCATCAACGGCGTGGGCTGGGCGGTTGGAACCGCCTTCGCCGAGGGCAGTGTAGCGGCGGCTACTTCCGACCCTTGCCCCGTGGCTGCCGGACTGGGCGTTGGGCCGGTGCCCTGGCCTGTCGTGTCTTGCTGGCCTTCTTGGCTTGGTTGTGGTTCCTGGGTTTCCTGCGCCGGCCTGTCCTGCTCGGCGGGATTTGGACCCGGTGTATTGCCGCCGGCGCTTTCGGGAGTGGTGGAACTTGTCGCCACGGCGGCAGTTGCTCCCGCTGAAACGGTGGTTGAATCCACACCCGTTCCCCCGGCAGATTCGCTGGCCGTTACCCCTGCGGGATTCTGTCTTTCCTGCTCCATCGCCGCCTCATCCGGAGCGGCGCTGGGGCCGCAGGCGACGGTCAGGGCTATAGCTGCCGCCATTAGCGCAGCGACGTAACGGGCACTGCGGATTGACCATACTTGCATCAAGGCAACTCCCTTCCCGACGAAAACCTGGTGCGGTTCTTTGTCCACTGTATCACTACCTACGAGGAGCGGCGACAAATGGATGGAGAGGCTCCTGCGCCGTTGTGGGCAGGTGCCGTTGTGGGCAAGGCTACGTTGCCGGATGGGCATCGTCAAGTGCGGTGCGTTTCCCACGGCCCTGATTCCGAGTACAATACCGGCCAACGAAAGCCGGCAAGGGGGGCAACAATGGCAACTGAAAACCGGGAGCAACTGGAACGTCCGCTTGTGGACGATGCGGCCATAGAGCGAACCGTCAAGAGCCTGGCATCCCGCAACGTGGAAACCCTGGTCGCGGAAAATGGCGACGAGGCCCGTGAACTATTGATCGGCATGATTCCCGACGGGGCCGAGGTCTTCAAGAGCACATCCGAGACCCTGGACACTATCGGTTACTCAGATTACATAAGGAAGACCGACCGTTACAAGAACCTCTACCTGGAAATCTCCAACGAGCCGGACCGGGAGCGGCAGCGTGAACTGCGCCGCCTGGCCAGCGTGGCCGAGTATTACATTGGCAGCGTCCATGCCATAGCCGAAACCGGCGAGGTGATAGTTGCCAGCGGCTCCGGAAGCCAGTTGGGCGCCTACGTCTTCGGCGCCAGGCGGGTAATCTGGGTTGCCGGCGTCCAGAAGATTTGCCCCACCTACGAGGACGCCCTGGCCCGGGTCCAGGGATTCTCGGTGGAGCGGCACCACGAATGGTCGGTGGCCCAGGGTAGGGCCGCCGCCCCCATGGGCAAGCTGATGATTTTCGAGAACGAGCAGAACCCGGAACGCATTAAGATGGTCCTGATAAAGCAATCTCTGGGCTGGTAGCTGAGGTATTTCCTTTCAGGTTTGGGCCCAACCCGTCGTTCCCCCGAAGGCGGGAACCTCGCCCCCTGCAACCTCACCTCCCGTCGGGGCGGGTTTCAAACCCGCCCGTCCCTCCCAAAAACCCTCTTCTCACCGCAGGGGCCATTCGCCAAATACCATGTCGCTCTAAGCCTGGCGAAGGGCCCAAAATCCTGCCCCTCAACCCGGTCATAGGCCCGAAAGTAGGTTTGCAGGATAGAGTCACATTCTTCACCCCGTTCACAACGACAGCCTGGCCCCCTCACTCCCCAACCCGTCGTTCCCGCTAAGGCGGGAACCCCGCCCCCCACCACAAGCCCAACTACGTTTGACCACCCTTGCCCTGTCTATTAACATTAGGCAAATGCCATTGAAGGAAATGGCTGGAGCGTCTTCCCACCTTTGCGCGTAAGGAGAATGTACATGGCAACGACACAGCAGCAAGTCTATGACGTCGGCGGCGTAAACCTGCCTCGTCCCTTCAAAATCCGTCGGCTTGGTCACTTCGGCTTTAACGTGTACGACATGGAAGCGGGACTGAGATTCTACAAGGACCTGCTCGGCTTCAAGGTGTCCGACCATCTGAACTTCAAAGGCAACCCCCATCGGGCCGAAATCCTGAAGGACGTTGCCGATGCCGACTGCCAGGGAGCTTTCATGCACCACGGCAGCGACCACCACTCCTTTGTCCTCTTCCCCAAGAAGGCCCTGGACGTGCTGGGCCGGGGCAGCGGCCACGAGGGTGACGGCGACGTGACCATCAACCAGATTACCTGGCAGACCGGTTCCCTGGCTGAGGTGGTCAACGGCCAGAATTACTTCAACGAGACCGGCATTCCCATCCGCCGCACCGGCCGGGATATGCCCGGCAGCAACTGGCATACCTACGTGTGGGACCCGGACGAGAACATCAACGAACTCTACTACGGCATCGAGCAAATAGGCTGGCTGGGTCGCAGCAAGCCCCGTCCCATGCACTACCGGGGCTTTGGCGAAGCTCCTACCCTTCCCCAGATGTCGGAAGAGGCCGAGGTTGATGAAGCCCTGGAAAAGGGCATCGAGATTTTCTCCGGTACCCGGGATACGGAAGCCATGCCCGCAATTTTCGACGTGGAGGGAATCCTGCTTCCCCGGCCCTTCAAGATTACCAAGATCGGGCCGGTCAACCTGTTCGTCCGGGACCTGGATGCCGCCGCCGATTTCTACGCCGAGCGCCTGGGCTTTGTCTTCACCGAAGAGGTTAACTACAACGGCCATCGTTGCCTGTTCATGCGGAATGGCAACGAGCATCACAGCCTGGGCCTGTTCCCCAAGGAACTGCGGGCGGAATTGGGGTGCAGCCCCCACACCTCCTGCATGTCCTTCGGCGTAGAGGTAGGCACCTACCGCCAGTTGAAGGACGCCACCGCCTTCCTCAAGGAGCACGGCGTGAACTTCAAGGAGCTGCCGGCGGAGCTTCACCCGGGCATTGACTATGCCGCCTACGCCCAGGACCCGGACGGCCACCTGATTATGCTCTACTACTACATGGAGCAACTTGGCTGGGAAGGCCAGCCCCGCCCCAAAGAACTGCGCCGCAGCGTTGGCCCCGCCGACCAGTGGCCCGACACCCTGGAAGCCTTATCCGACACCTACGTTGACCAGGTCTTCCAGGGGCCGCTGGGCTAGAGGCCCTTTCAAAATCCCTTACCCCTCGCCGGATAGCATCAACACAGGGGTAACGACGGTACCTGTAGGGGCGGGTTTCCAACCCGCCCGCGGCCTGGAGGCGCTCGCTCTGACCTGGTTCCCCCATGTAAGGGGAGAATGAGGGAACCCCGCAGAAAATCCCTTCCCCCTCTCCCCTGGGGAGACGGGCCGGGGGTGAGGGGTAATTTCACAGTAAAGGAGGCACGCAATTATGCGCCAACTTACCAGCAATGTTTACGTGGAAACCGAACTGCGCGGCTGCAATCACGGATTTGTCACCACCTCCGACGGCGTGGTGATGATTGACAGCCCCCACAAGCCCAGCGACGCCATTAAGCTCAAGGCCGAAATTGCCAAGCACGGCCAACTGCGCTACATCATCAACACCGAACCCCACGGCGACCACTGGACCGGCAACGCCTTCTTCGACGCCCCCGTCATCGCTCACGAGGGCGTGCGCACCCGCATCCTGGAAACAGACCTGGACGAGCACATCGAGCGCGTAGCCAATTTCGGGCCGGAGGAGGGGCCGTTGATGCAGGGCTACCTGCCCAATGTCCCCGTCATCACCTTCAAGAACGGTATGACCCTGCGCGTCGGCGACCATACCTTCCGCATGATCCACATGCCCGGCCACACCCTGTACCAGGCGGCCATAGTCATCGAGGAAGAGGGTGTCGTTTTCACCAGTGACAACATCTTCCACAAGGTCCAGACCTGGCTCCACGAGGCCAACCCCGACCTTTGGCTGAGCGCCCTGGAGTCCCTGCGCCGGCTGGACGAAGATATTTTTGTGCCAGGGCACGGCGACCTCTGCGACAAGGGGTACCTGGACGAACAGGGCTCTTTCATCATGGAGTGGCGCGACTACGTGAAGGAAGCTATAGACATGGGCATGACCCGCGACGAAGCGGCGCTCAACCTCAACCGTTTCGTGGACCGCTACCCCATGGACGTCGGCCAGGCCCACATGGCCCCCATGGTCATGCGCATCAGCGCCGCCAACCTCTACGACTACCTCACCGGCGCCTGGGAACCGCCCAAGCCGGCCAGCATCGCCCTCCGCCCCCGAGGGCTGTAGCCGGTGGAATGGGTTTGCCTTGGCGCTAACTTAGCCGGGGCTTCAGATTAGTAGAGGTGAAAGCGAGTATCCCGCGGTGGTTGTAGTATAATTGGCTATGACAAAAGGAAAGGACTAATTATGACCACCATTAACAACATAGCAGACATCCTGCGCATCCTCCGGGAACAACCCGAATGGGCTGAAGCTCTGCGCAGCGCGCTTCTCAGCCAGGAATTGCTTGAACTGCCCCAGCGCTTTGCTGAGTTTGTAGCCAACTCGGAAAGGAGGTTTGCTGCGCTCGAAGGCGACATGGCCGAATTGAAGAGCGATGTGGCCGAGCTAAAGGCCGATGTTAAAGAAATCAAGGGTGACATTGCCAATATCAATGTCACTCTGAATAAGCACAGCGGCGATATTGGCAATCTGCGCGGCGCTGAGTATGAGCGGAAGATCGGGGACAATATCTCCAGCATTGCAACCCAGCACCTGGCGTTGAGGAAGGTTCGTGTCCTCAAGGGCTCCAAGGCTTTTGACGAAATGCCTTTCTTCGATATTCTTGATGATGCCGAGAGCCGGGGTGTCATAGGCTGGGAGCAACGCATAGACGTCGGCTATATTGATATCGTACTGCAAGGACAAAGCCACCCCGAAGGGTCAGTTCTCTATGCGGCTTTGGAAGTTTCGGTGACGGTGGGCAATACCGATATCGAACGGGCCTCTAGCCGGGCTTCCACTTTGCAACGAGCTACGGGATCCCCTACTTTGCCGGTAGTAATCGGCGCCAATATTGACCAGGCGCGGCAACGGTTCGCAGACGAACAGGGCGTAATGTTGATTGCCATAGCCGATTAAACCAACCTCACCGGAACAAAAGAAGACCCGGAGTTTCTCAGATATAGGTCTGTAGAACTCCGGGTCTCTTCGTATCTATATGAAGCAGTAGTGACTTACCCCGCCACCACCTCCATCTTGTCCACGTAGTGCGGCATTACCTCGGTGGCGAAAAGTTCTATGGAACGCATGGCCTGCTCGTGGGACAGGTCGCCCCACTGGAATGAGCAGACAAAGTAGTTGGCGCCCGTCGCCACGTACTCGTCCATGTACTCGCGGATCGTGGACGGCGAGCCTGCGATGGCCCCAAACCCGGCTCCCGCTCCTGAGTGGCCGTCGCCCAGGCCGCCCCGCAGGCTGGCCCTGCGTTGCTGCCGCTCCAGTTCCTCCAGCGAAGAGTCCAAATCCCGGCGTTCTTCCCGGGGCAGGTCCCGGGGCGGCGCCGAGGCCGGCCTCGGATTCATCCCCGACCCGTAGAACTGGGTCAGGCCGCGCCGTTCCGCCTCCAGGCGGCGGGGAGTTCCCAGGTTCCAGCGGTAGGACTCCCAGGCCGGCTGGGCCTCTCGGAGGGCCTGCTCGTCCGTCTCCGCCAGCAGCATGTGGTTTACCAGCCCGATTTTGGGCTCGGTGCCCTGGACCGTGAGGGTTCCCTTGCCCTGGTGCTTCTCCCACTCTTCCTTGTAACGCCTTACGTTGGCCTCAAACCCGTCCAGGGAGCCGACGATGATGGTGTTCATGCCCGTTATCGCCGCCGTTTCCACGTTGCGCATGTACCAGAAGGGTGGATAGGGCGCCTGCATCGGGCGCAGGCGCATGGGCAGTTCGTCAAAGTTGTAGTGGCTTCCGTGGAAGGTAAGCTCATCGTGGCTTAGCCCTTCCTGGATGCAGGACAGGGTTTCCTCGTAGCGGGCCGCATTCGCTTCCACGTCCGAGTCCTGGCCCCAGAAGAAGGCTTCAAAAATGCCGCCGCGCCCGACTCCCAGCTCCAGCCGCCCGTTGCTCAGGTGATCCAGCATGCTGATTTCTTCAATCAGGCGGATGGGGTGGTGCAGGGGCAGCACATAGACGCAGGGACCGAACCGCAGCGTCGTGGTGCGCTGGGACAGGGCCGCCAGGAATACGTTCTGGGAGGGAGCCAAGCTGTGGACCGCCGGCGTGTGGTGTTCCGCCAGGTGGTAGGAGTAGAAGCCGGCGGCTTCCAGCCTCTCCAACTGGATAAGCCGGAGATCGTAAATTTCCTGAAGGGTCATGCCGTGGCAGGGTTCTATATGGTCAAAAACGCCAAATTCAAGGGCCATTGGTTTCTCCTCTGTAAACGGGAAACAAAATCCGGGGCAACAGGCACCATTTTACTACCTGGCCGTCGGTCAAAACAACTTGCAGGGCCCTCCGCCCAGGGCAAACGCATTCTAAGTTTGGGGAAAGTCCGTCGTTCCCGCGCAGGCGGGAACCTCGAACCTGCTAAGTAATTCAACAGGTCCCTCTTAACCTTCGGGAATCCGGCTAGGTGGGAGCATGAGTTTGCCCTGGCTTTCCGTCAGCGCAATCGCGCCTTAAGTTACGCCGTACCCCCAAGCCAAAAGTCATGTCGCCCTGAGCCTGCCGAAGGGCCTAAAATCCTGCCCCATAGCCCGGCAAGGAGTCCAAAAGTCGGCTTGCAGGATGGAGCTTAGGTTCTTCACTCCGTTCAAAATGACGGCCAAGTTCGTTCAGGACAACAATCCGTTAGGGCGCTATCGCCCTGTCCATTACATAACCCTTCAGTGACAGAGAGCTAAGGCAGATCCCCCGGGCAGTATTGCCGGTGAAAGCCGCAATCCAGCAATCAAGCAAACCGGTTTCGAACTACCTGCCATTCATAATGAGGTCGGCCGCCCTCTCCGCGATCATGATTGTGGTGGCGTTGGTGTTGGCCCGGGTGATTTCTGGCATCACCGACGCGTCTATCACCCGCAGGCCCTCCAAGCCGTGGACCCGGCAGTACTGGTCCACCACGGCTGACGGGTCCGTCGCAGGTCCCATCTTGCACGTAACCGACGTGTGCCCGGCTATCCCCGAGTTCTGCGCCATCCATGCGTCCAGCGACGCATCATCCGACAGGTCGGCGTCCGTCGGGGATATGCGCTCGCCCAGCAGGCCGTCGAAGCCGGGGTGCCGGAATATCTCCACGCACCGCCTTACCGCCGCGCGCAGGCGGTCCCGGTCCCTGGCATCCGTCAAAAAGCGATAGTCAAGCCCCGGTTGCACCGTCACGTCGTTGGCGGTCAGTGTCAACTCTCCCCGGCTCAGGGGAAGCTCCAGCCTGCACCCGATTCGCACGTCCGGCGAGTCTACGCCGTCCGGGTACGATGTGGTGGGCTGGACCTGGATGTCGTTCCGAAATTCCGACCCTTCGGCGGTGAATCGCAGGCCCACCTGATTGCGGGGAGCGTCCGAGGGCAGGCGGGGGCCGTCGCCCGCGCGAAACCGCAGCGAGACCGACGGGTGGTTTTTCATGTTCCGGCCCACCCCGGGCAGGCTATGGATAGGCTCGATGCCCGTTTCCCGCAGGTGCTCCTCCGGCCCCACGCCCGAAAGCATCAGCAGTTGCGGCGACGCTATCGCCCCGGCGCTGAGAATAATCTCGCTTCCCTCCACCACGAATCGCTCGCCCTGGCTTTCCACCGCCACGCCCGTGGCCCGCTTGTCGCTGAAAAGGACCTGGTGGACCTGCACGTTGGGCCTGATGGTGAGATTAAGCCGGCGTCGGCAGTCGTTGAGGTAGGTGAGCGCCGTGCTCATTCGCACCCCGCCGGGATTGTTGAGCGGAAATGCCCCAACGCCTGCCCCTTCGGGATGGTTCATGTCCGGGTCCTCCGGAATTCCAAGGTCAACGCAGGCCCGGAAGAAAGCTGCCTGGAGGGGCAGCCAGTCTTCCCTGGGATGCCGCCACACCGGGATGGGACCGTCAGCGCCATGAAAGTCGTCGTGAATATCCGAGTCCGCTTCCAGTTTGCGGAAATAGGGCAGGGTCTTCAGGTAGCCCCACTCATCGTTGCCGGCGGCGGCCCACGCATCGAAGTCCTCCGGCAAGCCCCGCAGGAATATCTGGTGGTTTATGGCGCTGGTGCCCCCGGTTACCTTGCCCCGGGCCACCAATACCTGTTCCGGCCTTTCGGGCGTGGACTGCCCCATGAAGGACCAGTTGTGCGGCGCGTTCAGTTCCGAGGCGGCCTGGTTGAGGTCGTGCTTTAGTTCAGCCGGCAGTGTTTCCGGGTCCGGATAGTCCGGCCCCGCCTCCAGCAGCAGCACCGAGCGGCTTGGGTCTTCACTTAACCGGTTCGCCAGCACACAGCCGGCGGAACCCGCCCCAACAATTATGACATCGTATTTCATTGCCCCGTCCTGAAACTCCGTTAAAGTCGTGCTAGTTCTGTCCTGGCCCGGCTCTGGGGCCTGTCGTCAATTTGAAATTGGGAACTTCCGAGCGTTGCTTTCCGTCGTTCCCGCGAAGGCGGGAACCTCGACGGCTGGGAACCACATTTCAACCAATGCCATCCTGGGTCCATCGGCAAGCTCAGGGTGACATGATTCCTACCCGTCCTTCCCGCGAAGGCGGGAACCTCGACGTGCAGGGCAACCGCATTTCAACCAATGCCATCCTGGGTCCATCGGCAAGCTCAGGGTGACATGATTCCTACCCGTCCTTCCCGCGAAGGCGGGAACCTCGATGGCTGGGCAATGGCATCTCAACCAATGCCATCCCGGGTCCATCGGCAAGCTCAGGGCGACATGATTCCTACCCGTCGTTCCCGCGAAGGCGGGAACCTCGACGTGCAGGGTAATCGCATCTCAACCAATGCCATCCTGAGTCCATCGGAAAGCTCAGGGTGACATGATTCCTACCCGTCCTTCCCGCGAAGGCGGGAACCTCGACGTGCAGGGCAATCGCATCTCAACCAATGCCATCCTGAGTCCATCGGCAAGCTCAGGGTGACATGATTCCCATTCGTCGTTCCCGCGAAGGCGGGAACCTCGACGTGCAGGGCAACCGCATCTCAACCAATGCCATCCTGGGTCCATCGGCAAGCTCAGGGTGACATGATTCCCTTTCGTCGTTCCCGCGAAGGCGGGAACCTCAACGTGCAGGACAACCGCATCTCAACCAATGCCATCCTGAGTCCATCGGCAAGCTCAGGGTGACATGATTCCCATTTGTCGTTCCCGCCTTCTCGGGAACCTCGACGGCTAGGACAACCGCATCTCAACCAATGCCATCCTGAGTCCATCGGCAAGCTCAGGGCGACAAGATTCCCTTTCGTCGTTCCCGCGAAGGCGGGAACCTCGACGGCTGGGCAACCGCACTTCAACCAATGTCATGCGGATCAAAGTCGAAGCATTCCAACGTAGTCAAACCATTAACGGTTACCACCGTCAGTCCGGCACCCCGCGCTGGTTTCCCCGTTCAATGCTGAGTTGCAACTCGCAGCCCGAAGCCGCGTCGCTGCCCTCGCTGCCGTTGCATTCGTCCTCGCTTCCCTCGCCCCCGTCCAGGAAGTCGTCACCGTAGTGCCCGATAAGGGTGTCGTTACCCTCCCTTCCCTGCAGTATGTCGTGGCCGCCAAAAGCCAGCAGGGCGTCGTTGCCCTTCGCGCCTATCAGCACGTCGTTGCCCGTGCTGCCCAGGATGATGTCGCGGCGGTAGAAGTTGAACAGGATGGCCAGCAGGTCATCCTCCTCGGGCAGGATTGAACCGCCAATCAGGATGTTGTTGCCCTGGTTGCCCGATAGAAAGTCCCCGCCTTCCTGGCCGATCAGCAGGTCGTCACCCTCGTTGCCCTTCAGAAAATCGTTGCCGCTGCCCCCAATTATCTGGTCAACCCCGTCTCCCCCAATCAGGTAGTCGTCGCCCGCCCCGCCGATGATGAAGTTGCTTCCCGACCCGGCGCACAGAATGTCGTGGCCGCCCAGCCCGTTAATCTGGTCGTCGCCCGCCCTGCCCAGGATTACGTCGTTGCCTTCCGTGCCCACCAGAATGTCGTCCCCCGGCCCGCCAACCAGCGTGGCAATCTGACCCAGGCAATAGACGTGCTCCTGCTCGTCCACCTCCTGGGGCGAATACAGCGGGCCCGGCCCCAGGTCCTCCTCCAGGAACAATACCTCGCCGTGCTCATCGGTAGTCACCCGGCTCTGCGCCGGTTCCTGGTAGCCGGCCCTGGTCCGGTTGTCGCTCAGCGAGAAGGAAAGGTACAGGAGAACCACTACGGCCCCAACCACGAAAATAAACTGTCTGGAAAAAGCGGGTAGTCTGCCCCGTACCCTTGAACTCATTTCAAGTCCCTCTTCCCTCGGCAAGTGGGATGTTCGCAATAGGGCCGAAAACGCTGCCAGTTCTTATACCCGCCTGCAAATACAGTCTCCACGATTAATGTAAAGGCGGTTTACAGTGGCCCATCTGCATAGGAATGATGGATAAGCTGAGAGCCCGCTCGTGGTGAGCCTGTCGAACCATGAACGGTCGGCCCTTCGACAGGCTCTGGAGGAGCGGAAACACAGCCCACCGGTTCTACTAGATTGAGAGGATGCCTGTACCTGCCCAACCCGTCGTTCCCGCGAAGGCGGGAACCTCGACAGGCAGGAGTTAAGATTCCTGACTCCGCAGGAATGACGGTCTGGTGTATTAGAGAACACCCCAAAACGGCTAATCGGCCAGGTGCCTCGCGACCCCATTCCAAACCTCTGGCGGACCCCGGAGCAACTCCCGCAGATGCTTCTCTGAGTGCCCCCGGGAAAGCGCCCCAATTCTCAAAATACTCCGGTAAGCCGGCTGGTATTATATCGGCAATTGCCATAGGATTGACAGTGTTCCAAACGAACATAACCGTTCACAGTCAAAGGGAGCAGGTGACCCCCATACCCGTCATTCCCGCGAAGGCGGGAATCTCGATGTCAAGGTGCAACCTCCTCCCATTTCTGAACAGTTACTTTCTAAACGTTAAGTACGGGAGTACCCCGGCCGGCAGCCGGAAATGGGCGACTCCTCTCCCAACAACCTCTGTAAGGGTGCGGCAATGGTCGAATTGAAGATTGAGAATGGTCAGATAATAGACGGCAGCGGCAGTCCCGGCTTCTTTGGTACCGTCCTGGTTGATAGCGGGAACGTATCCATCCTGCGCGGCGAAACGGGCCACGTCGAGGCGGAGCGGGTCATTGACGCCACCGACCAGGTGGTTTGCCCGGGCTTCATAGACCTCCATTCCCACGCGGGCCTTACCATCCTGGGCGAGCCCCACCACGATCCCAAGGTGCGCCAGGGCGTCACCACCGAACTGGTTGGGATAGACGGAATCTCCCACGCCCCCTTCAAGACCCAGGAGGAACTGCACCGCTATATCTGGCTTGATTCCGGCCTGAACGGCTACCCTCCCATGCCGGCCGACTGGCTCACCGTGGCGGAGCTCCTGTCCAGGTACGATGACTCCGTCGCCATCAATATCGCCTACATTCTCGGCAATGCTCCGGTCAGGATCTGGGGCGTAGGCTGGAATGACCGGCCCGCCACCGCCCCCGAAATGGAGGACATGAAGGCTGTCATTCGGGAAGCGATGGAGGAAGGCGCCTGGGGCCTTTCCACCGGCCTGGACTATCCCCCCGGCTCCTACGCCGACACTGCCGAGTTGTCCGAACTGTCCGCCGTCACCGCCTCCCTGGGCGGCTTCTACCACACCCATACCCGGGCCAGCCTCCGGTCCCAGGGCCTTCTGGCTCCCTGGGAAGAAGCCTTGGAAATCGGGCGGCGCAGCGGTTGCCCCATTCACCTGACCCACTACCGCCAGAGCGCCCAGGGTTCGGGCAGCCACCTGGACTACCTGGGCCTGGTGGAAAGAGGACGGGATGAGGGACTGGACGTTACCTTTGACTGCTACACCTATCCCTACTCCGGCACTACCATAACCATCGGCCTCCCCCACTGGGCCAAGGACGGCGGGCCGGAGCGCCTGATGGCCGCCCTGCAGGACGCCGACGACCGGGCGCGTATGAAGCGCGAAATCCTGCCCGAACGCCTGGAAAATAACTGGCTGACCAACTTCACCCAGCCTCAGAACCGGCAATACGAGGGCCGCCTGATTACCGACATCGGGGAAATGAGGGGCCAGGACCCGGCAGACGCCCTTTTCGACCTGCTCTTTGAGGAAAACCTGGGCATCTCCACCGTGGGCCTGGGCACCAACCCGCAGACCCTTCCCGCCTTTGTGTCCCACCCCTACGGCATGATTGCCAGCGACGCCATCCTCTTTGGCGAGTATCCCAACCCCCGCACCTACGGCTGCTTTCCCGTAGTCCTGGCCGAGTTTGTTCGCGCCGAACAGCACCTGCGACTGCCCGAGGCCATACGCAAGATGACCTCGTTTCCCGCGCAGCGCCTGGGCCTGCCCAATCGCGGCCTGCTCAGGGACGGCTTCCGCGCCGATATAGTCATTTTCAACCCGCAAACGGTCAAAACCCACGCCACCCGCGAAGACCCCAAGCATTACCCCGTCGGGATTGACTACGTAATCGTCAACGGTAAAGTGGTCATTGACCAGGGCGAAAACACGGGCCTCCTCCCCGGCCGCTCCCTGAGGCGAGGCCGCCGAGACTAGTGGTTCAACCACTTTGGAATGACGGGTAACTGTCGAAACCCGTCATTCTGGCGCAGGCCAGAATCCAGGAAGGTTACTGCCGGACATAGTTCCTTACCTTCAGGACTCCTGGGTTCCGGCCTTCGCCGGAACGACGGAGAGAAGCAATTTCACCTATCTTCCAAAGTTGTCAAACTACTGGACCCGTTCCAAAAGCCCTCCTCAGTCAAGGGAGAAGGTAGTATGGGGGTGCCCCATTGAGGCTCGGAGATTTGCAGTTTTTTCCTGGAAGGGAGAAGGCCAGTATGGGGCTCACGGTAGCCCGTTAGTTGGGCCTTCAGGCTGTAACACCCGTCATTCCTGAGAAGGCAGGAATCCAAACTCCGGCCCGTCAAGGCTTTCGCCGAGTCGGAAATGCCCCAGGGCGAGTGCATTGTAAAGAAGTGTCATGCTGAGCGAAGCCGAAGCATCTAAACTCCTGCCCAGCACCCTGGTTTCGGTTTCCGGGCGATGTTCGCCTGGCAGGAGTTTAGGCCCTACGGCAAGCCCAGGGCGACATTCATTTCCAGTTGAAGAACCTTGTTCGCAGTCTGCGACTAGCTTATGACGCAATTGCTCGGGGCATTGGCCCGTCCTTTTGACAACCCGGCCGGGCTGAGAAAAGCCCGACCGAGGCAGTTGACATTGAGGTAGCTAAGATTGAAGGAGTCTGCCCGCAAATTCCGGGACGCAACTTCCCCGCACAAGCGCTCGCTGTGGGGCATTCTCTGTATGCTCGTCGCCGGCGTGGGCATGGCAGCGGCGGTTGGCTGCTCCGGACTGGAGGAGCCCACGCCCATTTCCGTGAAAACCCCGGCCCCCGAACCCTCTCCCTCTGCCAGGCATGGCGCCGCCTCACCCACATACCTGGCCGGCCAGGAGTTGTTCAACAAGAACTGCTCGCAGTGCCACGGAGCCGAAGCCGCGGGTTCAGACCTGGGCCCTCCCCTGGTCCACGAACTGTACCTGCCCTACCATCACCCCGACTTTTCCTTCCACGCCGCCGTGAACAAAGGGGTGAAAATGCACCACTGGTTCTTCGGAGATATGCCGCCTGTACCGGGCCTAACCGAAGAGGAAGTGGGCCACATCATCTGCTACGTGCGGACGCTGCAACGCGACAGCGGCACGCAAATCGCCCCGGCCTGCTGACTTCCCCGCCTCTCTCAGTTAAGCGGGCCGGGAGGCAGCCTGACCGGAAAGGACGCCGTCGGGTATTTCTGCAAAAGCCGGTTCCAAACCGAGTGCCCGATATGCTCCGCTCTTCTCAAAATGTCCCCCTCATCTATGGTGACCGTCCGCCCGTCCCGCAGCAGCCACTTCCCATTCACCATTACCGACGATATGTCCGCGGGCTGGCCGTTGTGTACGAAGGCCGAGACCAGCCGCAGCGTGGGGACCAGGTGCGCCTTGAAGGTATCAATCACAAAAAGGTCGGCCAGATTGCCGGGCTCCAGGCTCCCAACTTGGTCGCCCATTCCCAGCAGCCTTGCGCCTCCCGTCGTGGCCCATTCCAGCACGTCCTCGGGCTGGGGAGCCATCTCGTCGTTCCGGCGCACCCGCTCCTGGAAGAGGCCCGAACGCATTACCTCCACCATGTCCTCGGCCATGTTGTCCGAACCCATGCCAATGGGGCATCCCGCCGCCTGCAATTCACGAATCGGCGCCGCTGCCCCGCGCCGGGCTGCTATGGCCGCGTTGTTTGAAATGCCCACGCCGGCATGGCCCAGCGCCGCAATCTCCCCGGGCGACACGTACCGGCAGTGAGCCGCCACCAGCCTGGGCCCCAGAAAGTCGTTGGCAAACAGGTAATGAGTGGGCTCCACGCCCCTGGTCCTCATCACCGCCTCTATTTCCAGGCGGCTCTGCGAAAGGTGAATCGTATAGCCCAGGCCCCTGGAGTCGGCCAGGTCTCGCACGCCCCTCAGCAGTTCAGGCGAACAGTTTTCCGGCGCGTGAGGAGCCAGAAAGCAGGCAATCCGGCCACCGTCATGGCCGTGCCACTTTTCAACAAGTTCAACGCTCCGGCGCAGCCCTTCATCCCGCCTGGCGCCGTTGAACTCGTAGCGGCCCTCTCGCAGCGATGCCGGGTCGGCGTCATTGATATTGTCGGCCAGCGCCAGCCGCAGCCCCGTGTCCGCCAGCGGTTGGGCAAAGTCCCCAACGTGGTCTGCAATTTCCAGCAGGGTTGTGGTGCCGCTCCGCAGCGCCTCCAGCGCTCCCAGCGTTGCGATTACCTGCCGCTCCTCCTTGGTCAGCAGCGACCGGGTGGTCTCCGGGAAGCGCAGGGTGGTAGGAAAGCCGAAGTCCTCCAGTATCCCCCGGTCTGCCGTGGCCAGCAGGTGAGTATGGCAGTTGACCAGGCCGGGAAACACGGCCTTGCCCCTGCCGTCAACAACATCCGCATCGGGATACCGGGCCGCCATTTGTTCCGTGGGGCCGATACCGGCTATAACCGAGTCCCTGACGGCAATGGCGGAATCGTAAAGTACCGTCCGCCCATCGTCTCCGGTAACAATCGTAGTGTTGGCGATTAAAGTGTCCATATCTTCTCTCTCCGGGCTTCGCTATCCATTCGGCAAGGCCATTACGCACGGCAATGGCGTATTAAGGTGCACTGTGTGCGCCTGAGCAGGAAATCATGCCGCCCTGAGTCCTTCGGCTTGGCTCAGGATAAACCCTGTCGAAGGGCCCAAAATCCTGCCCCTTAGTCCGGTTACGGGTCTGAGAGCAGCTTTGCGGGATGGAGTCTTGTAGTTCAACCACTTTGAAATGACGGGTAACTATCGAAACCCGTCATTCTGGCGCAGGCCAGAATCCAGGAAGGTTAGCGCCGGACATGGTTCCTTACCTTCAGGACTCCTGGGTTCCTGCCTTCGCCGGAACGACGGAGAGAAGCAATTTCACTCATCATTTCAAAGTCGTCGGACTACTAGGGCGTGTCGTCAAATGCACCGTCATTCCTGCGAAGGCAGGAATCTTAACTACTGCCGGTCGAGGTTCCCGCCTTCGCGGGAACGACGAAAGGGGACGCTAGGAAGCC
>DAOUIY010000019.1:0-43955 GCA_034423215.1 Dehalococcoidia bacterium | reverse complement strand
CGAAGGCAGGAATCTTAACTACTGCCGGTCGAGGTTCCCGCCTTCGCGGGAACGACGAAAAGGGACGCTAGGAAGCCCCCACATTCAATTTGACGACACCCCCTAGCCTTCCTTAGCGTTCAGTCTATTTGTACTGATGGGCAACATTTCCCCTCCCACCGAGCTGTTCGAAGGGCCGCCCGTTCATGGTGAACTCTTCGAACCATTAGCGTACTCCCCGGGTTGCCCCTCGTCGGTGTAGGGGCGCATGGCCATGAGCCCCTACGGCCTGGCAAACTTGAAACGAAGATTGGGCTGGCCCAGCCTTTAGTTCCCGCCTGCTCTAAACCCCTTCTTTGAATTTCCCCGTTTGCATCGCTGCCGTTACCGCAGTCCTGGAACCGGTGTTCCTTCCACCTGGCGTTCCTGCGCTTGGCAGTTGGCGGCCGTTTATGGTCGTGGGCGGGGGTCAGGCAGCCCTGGGGCGCCCCTGGCTCGCAGGTAATATCCGGCCCGTGAGACCGGTCTTTCCTTCGTCCACTTCTTAAAACAACATCGTATATAGCAATACTGAGTATTGTATGGGGGTTTTCACACGCAACAGCTGATGGGAGGGCATCTGGATGCCCATGGACAATAAGGTACATGATACGATGCCAGTATTAATATATTGAACACGAATTATTGGGAATGACTATAAACTGGTTGACAGCCCTCTCAATATCGGATATTATATATTCACTAAAGGGATGGAGGGCGAGATGATTAACGATCAGTTGGATGCCATAGGTTCTGTTGAGGACAGCGTACCAAGTTGTCAGCACCACTGGGTGATTCAGGATGCCCTGGGGCCCGTAAGCATCGGGATGTGCCGGGTCTGCGGTGATTACAAGGAATTCAAGAACTACCTGGAAGCTTCCCACTGGGGAGACGAACGCTCAAGGGCCGAGGCCCGCAACGACCTGTTGGGTCGCCCATCTCGCGCCCGGGTCATGTCGGAAGAAGACGATGACTTTTAGCTTCTGCGCCGGCGAAAACCGGCAAGCAGGCAAGAGTCAGTCAGGCGATAGTTGAAAGCCGGGGAGTACTACCGGTACTAACCCGGCTTTCAGGTTACCTTAGAACCCGGAAAGACGGTCTAAAATCCACCGAAATGCGCCCCCCGGTATCCCTTCCTCCGCCCATCCTCTGAAATCAGGCTTCCTCTCCCTACTGCAATCAGGCCCTGCGGCTATTGCCTTCCTGCAAACTCCCGGGGACTTACGGGTTTTTCCTGCCCTCTTGCCTTGCCCTATGGCCTGCCCGTGTATTATGTTCAATATGCGTTTTTGATCCCCAACTCCTGGAGGCCACCGCCCCTTGTTCACCCACCTGCACACCCATACCGAATACAGCATGCTGGATGGCATCAGCCGCATTCCGGACCTGGTTTACCAGGTCCGCGACATGGGAATGGAGTCGCTGGCGATAACCGACCACGGCAACCTATATGGTGTGGTGGACTTCTATTCCGAGTGCAAAGAGGCCGGCATCAAGCCCATTATCGGGTGCGAAGTTTACGTGGCCCACCGAAGCCGGCACGACCGCAACGCTTCGGAACGCAGTCCCTACCACCTGGTCCTGCTGGCTCGGAACAACACCGGATACCGCAATCTGATGCAGTTGGTCACGCAGGCCCACCTGGAAGGATTCCACTATCGCCCCCGCATTGACTGGGAATTGATGGAGAAGTTCCACGAGGGCCTGATCTGCCTTTCCGGCTGCGCCTCGGCAGAGGTCCCCCGGCTGATTGCCGACGGCAACATGGACGGAGCGCGAAGCCGTCTGCTGCAGTACAGGGAACTTTTCGGTGAGGGTTACTTCCTGGAACTCCAGCGGCACGACCACGTGGAGCAATTGCCCGCCATCAACGAAGCGCTGACCCGTTTCAGCAAGGAGTTGAACGTTCCCCTGGTGGTAACCAACGACTCCCACTATGTTCGCCGGCACGAGGCCCCCTACCAGGACCTGTACATCTGCATTCAGACCAACACCACCGTACAGGATGAAAAGCGTCTCCGAATGGAGGACGACTCCTACTACGTCAAGAGCCCGGAGGAGATGGGGCAGCTATTCTCCGACTACCCGGCGGCCCTGGAAAACACCCAGTTGATTGCCGATATGTGCCACGTTGAACTGGGTTTCGGCCAGACGCACCTGCCCAAGTTCCCGACGCCCAACGACATGCCGGCCGACGAATACCTGGCGCAGCTGTGCTGGGAGGGTTTCAGGCGCCGGTATCCCCGGGCCACTGCCGAAGCGGAGGAGCGGCTGAAGTACGAACTGGAGGTAATACGCCAGACGCAGTTCGGAAATTACTTCCTGGTGGTGTGGGATATATGCGACTTTGTCCACCGCAATGGCATCATGTTCGGGGTTCGGGGCAGCGCCGCCGCCAGCGTGGCCCTCTACTGCCTGGGCATCACCGACGTGGACCCGCTGGAATACCGGCTCGTCTTTGAGCGGTTCCTGAACCTGGAACGCAAGGAAATGCCGGATATTGACATGGACTTCCAGGACGACCGCCGGGACGAGGTGCTGCACTACGTGATAGACCGGTACGGCAACGACCGGGTGGCCCAGATTATCACCTTTGGCACCATGGGCGCCAAGGCGGCCCTGCGGGACGTGGGCCGCAGCCTGGGAATGAGTTACGGAGACGTGGACCGGATTGCCCGCATGGTGCCCTTCAAGAGCCGCACCCTGGATGATGCCATCCGGGTTAATCCCGAACTGAACAATACCTACGAAGGAGACGATGCCGTTCAAAAGCTGGTGGACAACGCCAAGGGGCTGGAGGGAATTGTTCACCACGTAAGCACCCACGCCGCCGGCGTGTTAATTGCCGACGAGCCCCTGACCGAGACCGTCCCCCTGCAGCGGCCCACCCGGGGCGACGAAAACAGCCCGGTCCTGATGACCCAGTACTCCATGGATCCGGTGGCCAAGCTTGGTCTCCTGAAAATGGACTTCCTGGGTCTTACGAACCTGACCATCCTCGACCGCGCCACCAAGCTGCTGGACGAGACCCGGGGAATAAAAATCGAACTGGGGCGGCTTCCGCTGGATGACAAGGAGACCTTTGAACTCCTGTCCTCGGGCAAGACCACCGACCTGTTCCAGTTGGAAAGCGCCGGGATGCAGCGGTACATCAAGGAACTGAAGCCCTCTAACCTGGGCGACATTGCCGCCATGATTGCCCTGTACCGCCCGGGCCCCATGGAGCACATAGATACCTTCATTGATGCCAAGCATGGCCGCGCTCCAATTACCTACCCGCATCCCAGCCTCAAGGAACTGCTGGACGAGACCTACGGGGTTATTGTTTACCAGGACCAGGTGCTGTTGATACTGCAGCGGTTCGCCGGCTACTCTCTGGGCGAGGCCGACACGGTTCGGAAGGCCATGGGCAAGAAGATTGCCTCGCTGATGTCGGAGGAGCGGGACCGGTTCCTGGAGGGAGCCCAGGGCAAGGGCTTTGAACGCCAGTTGGCGGTGCAGGTCTTTGATTTGATCGAACCCTTCGCCGGGTATGCTTTCAACAAGGCCCACAGCGTAAGCTACGCCCTCATTTCCTACTGGACGGCCTTCTTCAAGGCACATTACCCACTGGAGTATATGTGCTCCGTCCTGAATTCCCGGCTGGATAATACCGACCGAATCGTCAGCTCGATAAATGAATGTTCCAAGCTGCAGATTCCCGTGCTGCTGCCCGACATCAACCGGTCCGGCGAGTTCTTTGCCATTGACAAGGAAAGCGGGCCCACGCCTTCCCTGCGGTTTGGCCTGGCCGCGGTGAAAACCGTCGGCGAGGGGGCGGTGAAACCCCTGGTGGCGGAACGCAATGAGAACGGCCCCTTCGAGTCTATTGATGACTTCTGCAGGCGGGCGGACGTGAGCGGGTTGAACCGGCGCACCCTGGAGAGCCTGGTGAAGGTTGGCGCTTTCGACAGTCTGGGCTCCCGCGGCGCCGTCTATTCTGCCCTGGACCAGATTATGGCCACGGCCCAGCTTGAGACCCGTACCAGAAACTCCGGCCAGACCAGCCTGTTTGGCGGGGCTGACCAGGCGGACGCTCCCCAGGTGACCGGCATTTCGCTGAACGGCCTGGACGTTTCCCCGGAAGAGAAGGCGGCCTGGGAAAAGGAACTGCTGGGGGTGTCCCTGTCCCACAACCCCCTGATTGTTCTGGCTGCCTGCGACGTGGGCGACGCCATCAACTCCATTGACCAACTGGACGAGGATATGCAGGGTCTTACCTATACACTGGTGGGCCATGTTTCCTCCGTCACCGAGCGGTACACCCGGGAGCAGAAGAAGTTCCTGGTGGTTAATTTTGAGCTGCTGGGCGGTCCCCTGGAGGTCCTGGTGTGGCCCGACGTGCTGGAGCGAACGGCCGGCATGTGGGTGGACGGCCGGCTGCTACAGGCCACGGGCAAGCTGCGCCTCAGGGGCGACGGATACTCCCTGGCCTGTGACCAGGTTTCGGTGTTCACCCCTCCCGAGAGCGATTCCGGGGCAGCGCAGGACGCATCCGGCCCGGTAGTCAGGGAGACTGTCGCCGCATCCCCGGGCCAGGCCGGCGGCCGGGGAGCCTACGGGAATGGCGGCCCGCCGGCCGGCCAGCAGCAAAGGAACGGTAACGGAAACGGCAATGCAGCGGGCAACCGGCACCAGTCCAATGGCTCGTACCGGGCCAGGTCTAATGGGAACGGAAACGGTAATGGCAACGGCGCCGGCTATGGCGGCGGCAGGTCCTCCGGTTACCCGGCAGGGAACGGTTCAGGATATGGTGCAGGAATCGGTGCGGCTGGGGGCGGAACCACGGTAAGCGTCGCCAACGCCAGGACGGTGTTCGTCGGCATTACCGAATCCGACGACCCGCTGGAGGACGCGCACCTTCTGCGGGAGGTAATCTCGTTGCTGCTGGAATACCCCGGCAAGGACCGGGTCAACCTGGAAATTCACACCGGCGGCCGCAGGGTGCTGCTGGACCTGCCCGTGGTCAGCACCGGCTACTGCGAAGACCTCCGCGGCAGGCTGGAAGAGCTTCTCGGCTCAAACTCGGTGCTGCTCCAGGGACAGGAGGGGCCGGACGTGGACGATGTTCCCTTCTAGTGGGCCAACAGCTTTTACGTGGTGGCTAATGCCCTGAATCGCCATTTCTGCGCGGGCAGGAATCTGAACTCCGGCCTTTCGAGGTTCCCGCGAAGGCGGGAACGACGGGTTGGGCGGTCCAATTAATGTTTCAAGCTTGTGTGGCTGTAGGGGCGCATGGCCGTGCGCCCCTACATTTCGTTGATGGGCCAGTACGGTGGTCCCCTCGTGGTGAGCCTGTTGAGCCGTCGGCTTGTCAAAATGCGAATGGGTGGGCTCTAGTAGTTTGACCACTTTGCATTGATGGGTAAACCCCGGAGTCCGCTCGTGGTGAGCCTGTCGAACCATGAACGGACGGCCCTTCGACAAGCTCAGGGTGAGCGGAAATACGCCCCACCATTTCAAATCAGTTGAACTATTGGGCGTCAGTGTAAATAGGCTGAATCACCGGGCACTTGCCGTGCCCTTGAATCATGCGGGGCGGGTTTGGATGAGCCCGCCCCCTTTCCGGTCGCAGCAGCCAGGGTCGTACAAGTCTCGTAGTCCGGCGGAAGCAGGGCAGGCTACCGGCCCGCCTTGATGTAGTCGGACACCTTTTCCGCAATCATCAGGGTGGTGGCGTTGGTGTTGGCTCGGATGCAGTCGGGCATTACCGAGGCATCGGCCACCCGCAGCCCCTCAACGCCCCATACTCGCAGAAACTGGTCCACCACGGCCATTGAGTCCGAGTCCGGCCCCATTTTGCAGGTGCCGGAAACGTGGTGCGAAGTGCCCGAGTTGCGGCGCAGCCAGTCGTCGAGCAGTTCATCCGAGGCCAGTTCCTCGTCGGTGGGCATGATTCGTTCCAGCAGCATGTTCGCAAAGTAAGGTTGCTCCGCCACCCGGACTCCCAGCCGAATAGCCTCCCGCATACGCCGCAGGTCTTCCTCGTCCTGGTAGTAGTTGTAGTTCAGCCGGGGCTGCACATGGGGGTCGGCGGACTGGAGGGTCAACTCCCCCTTGCCCAGGGCCAGTTGGAGGCTGGCGCTCATGCCGATGTAGTTCAAATCGTCGTCTATTTCCACGTGGGCCGGCCGGTGCTCGCTGGTCATCAGCATGGGGCTCAGCTGCATGTCATTGCTCAGGCCGGAACCCTCCACGGTGTAGCGCAGGCCCACCTGGATGACCGGCGCCTGCACGTCGGGCTTGTCCCCCGCCGCCATATAGAGAACGGCAGCGGCAGGATGGTCCCGCAGGTTCTGGCCTACGCCGGGCAGGTCGTGGACGACCTCAATGCCGAAGCTGCGCAGGTGTTCCGCCGGCCCGACGCCCGAGAGGAGCAGCAGGTGGGGCGAGCCGATGGCGCCGCTGCTGACGATTACCTGCTCGCCCTCCACGGTGAAAACCTCGCCGCCGCTTTCGGCTTCGACGCCCACGGCGCGATTGCCTTCGAATAAGATGCGACGGGCCGTCACGCCGCCTCGCACGGTCAGGTTCAACCGGTGCCGGGCCTGGTCCAGGTAGGTCAGGGCCATGCTCATCCGTACCCCGTCAATCGTGTTGCGGGCCCGGGGTGAAATGCCGGTGGACTCGGGGTGGTTCTGGTCCTCGCTTATGGCGAAACCCAGGTCGAGGCAGGCCTGCTCGAAGGCGAGGGCGTGGGGCATCCACTCGCTGCGGGGGGAGCGGCGCACGGGCACCGGGCCGCTGGACCCGTGGAAGTCGTCGCCGCTGAAATCCAGGTCCGTCTCCAGCTTGTTGAAGTAGGGCAGAACGCTGGTATAGCCCCACTCGTCATTTCCCCATTCGGCCCACCGGTCGTAGTCCTCGGGAATGCCCCGGTACATTACCTGCCCGTTTACCGCGCTGGAGCCGCCCGTGGCCTTGCCTCTGGGGATTATCAGTTCCTGCTGTTCCGGGGTAATCTGGGCGGTGTAACCCCAGTTGTGGGGGCCGTAGGCGGACAGCCACACGTTGTTGCCCTGCTTCAGGTCGTCGGGCAGGGTTTCAAAGTCCGTGTAGTCCGGCCCGGCCTCCAGCAGCAGTACCGAGCGTTCCGGGTCCTCGGAAAGGCGGGTGGCAATGGCGCAGCCCGCCGAACCGCCGCCTACCACGATAACGTCGTATTTCATCACGCTCCTCCACAGCCATAGGGAAAGCAACGATTTCACCGGTGATTGTTACGCAGTCCAATCATAATACAAAGCCGCAAGAGCCGCACCATGAATTTGCAGCCGACAGTCCCGTCCTTTGGGTTGGGCGCCGGACTCAATGCGGGATGACAGCCCCGGGCCTGGGTGGTAGAGTAGCACCACTTGCGTTAGCAGTCCTGAATCTACCGGACATACCTCAAACTACTGGAAACAAAGGGAGACTGAATTATGACGATTGACGCCGCTACCGGCATAGCCCGAATCCTCAAGCAGGAGGGGGTGGAATGGGTTTCAACCTTCCCCGTCTGCCGGGTCAACAACGCCCTGGGCCGCGAGGGCGTTCCCATGATAATGATGCGCGACGACCGCTACGCCGTCGCCGTGGCCGACGCCTTCTCGCGAATAACCGCCGGCCGCCAGATTGGCGTCTGCACCTTCCAGGGGGGCGTCAACGCCGCCGGGACCCAATACGCCTACGCCGGGATGGCCCAGGCCTTCGAGGACGGCTCCCCGGTGCTGTGCATCACCGACGGCGTACCGGCCGGCTCCACCAACAACAGCCAGTACGACGTCTTCAACGCCCTGTCCACCGTGTCCAAGTGGTACGGCTTCATTGACCGGCCCGAAAGGGTGCCCGAGTTCATGCGCCGCGCCTTCACCATGCTGCGCAGCGGCCGACCGGGTCCGGTGGTCCTGGCCGTTCCAGACCCCACCGGCACTTACGACGAGACGGCGGATCCCTACCAGCCGGTTAAGGGCTGGAAGCACGGGCCGGTTGGCGAGGATGTTTCTCATGCCATTGACCTGCTGACCGGGGCCCAGCGTCCCATCATCTACGCCGGCGAGGGCGTAATCTACGCCGAGGCTGCCGAGGAGCTGCTGGCCTTTGCGGAGATGGCCAACGCCCCGGTGATAACCACCCTGAAGGCCAAGGGGGCCTTCCCCGAGAACCATCCCCTGTTCGTGGGCGTGCGGGGCGGCCAGGTCAACAACTACCTGGAAAACTGCGACATGGTGTTCGCCGTGGGCACCAGCCTGTCCCCGGGCCGGTTCAGCCACCGCATCCCGGATGCTGTAAACAAGACTATCGTCCACTGCGACGTGGACGACCTGCATGTTAACAAGGTCTATCCCACCGACGGCGTGGTCATCGGCGACGCCCGCTACTCCCTGCAGGCGTTGACCGACGAGCTTGCCGACCGTCCGGTGAAGTCGGTCCGCTCCCGGGAGGACGTGGCCCTGGAGGTGAAGAACGAGCGAGACACGGGGATGGCCCAGTACCGGGAGGCCATGGCCTCTGACGACAAGCCCATCAATCCCTATCGCGTTTATGCCGGGCTGATGGAAGTGCTGGACCCCTACAACTCCTTCGTAACCCACGAGTCGGGCAACACGCGCGACCAGTTGAGTACGGTGTACGACACCCTGGTGCCCCGGGGCTTCCTGGGTTGGGGCAACGTGTCCACCCTGGGCTTCGGCTGGGCCGGGTCGGTGGCGGCGCGGCTGGCCGACCCCAACCGTCCCGCGGTGACGGTTACCGGCGAGGCGGGCCTGGGCTACATGCTGGGCAACCTGGAGGTGGCCCTGCGCAACAACCTGGGCGTAACCGTGGCCCACATCAGCAACGGCGGGTTCGCCGGCTACGGTCCCGGCTTCTGGGGTCCCGGCCACGACCCCTTCACCCACTCGGTGCTGGGCCCCGACGAGGTGGACATGTCCCGGGTAATCGGCGAGCTCGGCTACCACACCGAGCGGGTCTCCGAACCGTCGGAAGTGGTGCCGGCCCTGCGTCGGGCGCTGGAAGTTAACCAGTCCAACCGCCCGGCCTACATCGAGTTCCTGTGCAGCCAGTACCCCATCTACGGGGACTGGGTGGGCAGATAATTTTTGGCGCGCTGTTCTGCGCTGAGTTGCTGCTTTCGCGACTGTAGAGATGGCGCGATTGCGAAGATGGATCGAGCCCCGGCTCCGGCCGGGGCTCTTGGTGTCTGGGCTCCAATCGCACGTAATCAGGGCCCAACCTACTGGTCCAACAGCAAAGGGATGATGACTAAAGCCCTAAATCGCCGTTGCTACGAAGGCAGGAATCTTAACTCCAGTCTGTCGAGGTTCCCGCCGGCGCGGGAACGACGGGTTGGGCGGGTCCAATCACCACGTCAAATTTGTCAGGCTATTACTCAGGGCGATTGTATTATAAGAGGACGTCATGCTGAGCGAAGCCGAAGCATCCAAACTCATGCGCAGCATGTTTGTACCGGGGCCTCAACCGCAACAGGGATGAGGATTTTAGACGTTTCGGGAAGCTCAAGGTGACGTGTCTTCCTCTGTGACCTGTGGACGGATTCATAGTGCGTTAGCCCTACCTCTAACAGCTTCGTCTTTGACACCAAGACCCCAGGTATTGTATAATCCGGACATAAGGGGGATTCTGCCCTTTTTTTGTTGGTTGGTCATTGAACTCACCGAACGGTAAAGGTATCCCCTTTGCATCTGTCTCCTGAAAGCCTGTCCCTTTATATTTCACAGTGGCCACCCGAGCATGTCTGTAATTGACGACATAAAGAGCAGACTGGATATCCTGGAAGTTGTTTCCGGGTATGTCTCTGTGCAGAGGTCGGGCCGGAATTACAAGGCCTGCTGTCCCTTCCACCAGGAGAGGACACCCTCGTTCTACGTGGACCAGACCCGCCAGTCGTGGCGTTGCTTTGGGGCCTGCGCCACCGGCGGGGATATCTTCGGCTTCATTATGAAGGCGGAGAACCTGGAGTTCCGGGACGCCCTGCAGAGACTGGCCCAGCAGGCAGGAGTAACGCTGCCCAGTCCTGAACGCCGGTCCGAGCAGGATGACTCCTTCAAACTGAACGAGGCGGCCCGGGAGTATTTTCAACAGTACCTGGCTTCTTCCATGGGAGTTGATGCCCGCGCCTACCTGGAAAGCCGCGGCATTACCCGTGAAAGCATCAGCAAGTTCGAGCTAGGACTGAGTCCCCGGGACGGCCAGGGTTTGTTCAATCACCTGTCCAGGAACGGGTTTCAGCCGCCCCAGATGGTGACGGCCGGCGCGGTGCATCGCAACCAGGACGGCGGCCATCGCGACGCCTTTCGCGGTCGCCTTATGATTCCGATTCGGAATGAGCGGGGAGAACTGGCCGGGTTCGGCAGCCGGGCCCTGGACGACTCGCTGCCCAAGTATTTGAACACGGGAAGAACCCCGGTGTTCGACAAGAGCCGGATTCTCTACGGACTGCACCTGGCCCGCGAGTCGGTCCGCGCCAACGGTATTGTAATGGTTGAAGGATACATGGATGCCATAACCGCCCATCAACACGGTTTCGATAACGTGGTGGCATCAATGGGCACGGCCCTTACCGCCCAGCAGGTGGCCCAGGTTCGGCGGCTCACCGAGAATGTGACCATGGCCCTGGATGCCGACGCCGCCGGCCAGCAGGCGACCCTGCGGAGCCTGGAGTCTTCATGGCAAGTCTTCCAGGCCAACCAGGTGGCCCAGGCCGGGGGCACTTCCATTTTTCAAAGGAGGGAGAGCCTGAACCTCCGGGTGGCAGTGCTGGCCGACGGCAAGGACCCGGATGAAGTAATCAAGCACTCCCCCGAGAGGTGGAGCGAACTGGTGGAGCAGGCGGTGCCCCTTTTCGACTATCTGTTGCCCGCGGTTACGGCGCAGATAGACGCGACGACGCCCGAAGGCAAGGCAAGGGTTGTGGAAGTGGTGCGGCCCTTCATCTACGCTGTTAACGAGCCGATACGGCAGGACAGCTACGTGAGAAAGCTTGCCGACCATCTGTCGGTCCGGGAGGAAACCCTGCAGGCCACCCTGAAACGCAGCGGCCCGCAGGCCGGCGGCAACCGTCCGGCGCCAGCTTACCGGCCAGCCAACGGCGCCAGGCCGGGGCCAGGCATGGGTATGGGCGCGGGTGTAGCTGCTAACTCGGGGCAGGCTGCCGCGTCAGGCAACCGGGACCGGGTTGACGCATCGGCGTTTGCAGCGGAAGGCAGGGATCCGGTGGAAGAGTATTTCCTGGCCTTTCTTTTGAAGTATCCCAACCTGGCAGCCGGTCTGGGCGAAGACATTGAAAAGGTTCGCGAGTACTTCAGGCGACCTGAGAACCGGGAGATTTACTCCCAGTTGCTCCGGGCCCTGGACGAAATGCCCGAAATGCTGATGCCCGAGGACAGCCTGGGCGACCGGCTCAAGAGTCAGTTGCCGCCGGTGCTGGGCAGTCAGTTGGAAAACCTGCTGTCGGTCGCCATTCCGCCTTCCGAACCCCGGGTCAGGCAGGTGGAATTGAAAAAGGCCATCGGCAGGCTGGAACTGAGGCACTTGAGAGACTTGAAACAGGCGGAACGGGACCGTTTCTCGGAAGACCTGTCCGCTATTCCTGAGGACGCATTGCCTGATATCCTGGAATCAACCAGGCAGTTGAAGGCCAACCAGGATAACGTAAAGGAATACGCTCAGAACGCTATTCGTGGAAGGTGACACTTTATGGTTAGACGCAGCAACGCAAGCCGGGACATCAGTTCCGAAGAGGACTTTTTTGAAATAAGTGTTGACCAGCCGGACAAGGACAAGTACCTGGGAATTCTCGGCGAGGTCACCAAGGAAGAGGAGGACCTGGTCGAAGGGTCCGGGCTGGCGGTTGCCACCATTCCCGTGGTGGTGGACACGTCTGAGGACCAGGACGACCAGTGGGCCGATGGCGCAGTGGAAATAAAGGCGCCGGCGAGCCTCGACGAGGGCCCGGCCGACGCCGAGATTGAAGAAGAGGAAGAGGAGGGCGAGGAACCCGACTGGGAAGCAGAGGCCGAAAGCCTGCAGGTCCTGGATGACCCGGTGCGGATGTATCTGCGGGAAATTGGCCGGGTAGGACTGCTGGCCGCCAAGGACGAGCGGGAACTGGCCCGCAAGCTGGAAGGAGAGAAGCATCTGCTCGCCCTGGGCAAGGAGGTCCTGGGTGAAGAGTTCTGCCAGACCCTGGAACGCGAGGTCCTGGAGGAACGACGGGGGCCGGGCGTCGGGTTTAAGGGCGACAAGGTGGACCTTGGCCCACTGCGCAGCCCCGACCTGCTCAGCAAGAAAATCCGGCAGGAATTCAACGAGAGCGGCAGGAACTGGGAACTGACCGAAGCCCTGCTGCGCCGCCTGGTAGGGGCAACCCAGCTGGTGGACGCCCTCAGCGAGTACCTGGAACTGCCCCGCAATCCCTCCCTGTCCCAGATAGTCAACGACCCGGTGCTGGCGGACGCCATAGATGCCCAGGTTTCGGAGGAAATGCTGCAGAGCCTGGCCGATACGCTGGAGCTGGAACGGGACGTAGTGTACCGGCAGGTGGTTGCCCTTTCCCTGGACCGGTGGATTATGTCCCCGGATACGGTGGACATGGTGGACAACTGCACCCTGCTGCAACTGGATGCCACCTTCAGCGAGGTGGGTTCCCTGCCGCACCTGGCCAAGTACGAGCCCATTTTCCGGAGCAGGTTCAGTTACATCAAGGCTGAGGGCGACAAGGCCCAGGCCCACCTGACGGAAGCCAACCTGCGCCTGGTGGTCAGCGTTGCCAAGAAGTACATCGGCAGGGGCATGGCCCTGCTGGACATGATCCAGGAAGGCAATATCGGCCTCATTCGCGCGGTGGAGAAGTTTGACTACCGCAAGGGCTACAAGTTCAGCACCTACGCCACCTGGTGGATCCGGCAGGCCATTACCCGCGCCATAGCGGACCAGGCCCGCACCATTCGCATACCGGTCCACATGGTGGAAACCATCAATAAGCTGATGAGGCAGCACCGCCGACTGCTCCAGGAATATGGCCGGGAACCCACTCCCGAGGAAATCGGGGCGGCCATGGAGATTGGGCCGGAGAAGGTAGAGGAAATCATGAAGATTTCCCAGGAACCCGTCTCTCTTGAAACGCCCATCGGCGAGGAAGAGGACTCGCACCTGGGGGACTTTATCGAGGACCGGACTGCGCCGGCCCCCGCCGACGCCGCTTCGTTCCAGCTACTCAAGGAGCAGGTCTCCGAGGTGCTGGGAACCCTGACGGACCGGGAAAGCCGCGTCCTCCAGTTGCGGTTCGGCCTGGAGGACGGCCGGAGCAGGACCCTGGAGGAGGTAGGCCGGGAGTTCGGGGTTACCAGGGAACGCATACGGCAGATTGAGGCCAAGGCCTTGCGAAAGTTGCGCCATCCCTCCAGGTCTCGGAAGCTCAAGGACTTCCTGGAATAAAAGGGAGAACCGCAGTTGTTGAGCGAATCCGCCACTTATTCTTGCCGGGAAGGGGAAAATCGTCCCCTTCCCTTTTTTGTGCCTCGGATGCCTCTGAAAACCCGGTTCCCACGGTCGTGTAATACACCAAATTCACCAATTGTTGCTCAGGGAAAGCCTTGTTGACAAAAAATTTGCGGTGCTATACTCGGCACACTCGAAAGGTGGGGGTGATGACGTGGACGAAAGAGCAATTCCTACATGCCTGAAATGTAACGAGGGGAAACTGGTCCCCCTCTCAGACTATGGTGGACAGGGCGCCTCGGTTCATTACAAGGCATGGGTTTGCATTAACCCGGACTGCGGGTTCAACATCAAGATCCGGAACGGCGACATCTATCTCAATGAGCCGATTACTCCTGGCGGCATGAACTCTTCCAGGTCCCGCTAGTTTGTTTTCCCTATACCCGGGAGTTCTCCCTTTGAATCTCTTTGGTGGATGGGTAGTGTTGGGATGAGTAGAGAAGGCGAGGGGGACTGAAAAGTTACCGGAATTTTAGTCCTTTTATCTTTATTTTTCTGGCGGTGGGGTCTTATGGAAGCTGGTTATGACTATACGCTTATGGGAGGACGTCCCCAGGGGAACGGCAAGCGCGTTACGGCGCTCTTTGTGGGGGTGCTGGTCGCCGCCCTGCTGATAGGGGGCGTGGCCTACTATGGATGGTCTTCAAACGCCCAGGCTGACCTGGCGCCCGACCCGGCTGCGGTTGGCGGCGCGTCCGCCAGCGTCTCGCAACCCGAAGACGGCTCGAAGACACCCGGTGGAACGGACAAGGCTACAAAATACCTGGCTCCGGCTTCATCCGATGTCATTTCCGGCATGAGTATGTATCCCGCCGGATTTACCGAGTCCCGGTACTGGGTCAACCCTCTAGGGAGCGGGCAATAACAAAATCAATGGCAGTATCCAAGGGCGTCCGGCGCAAGGCCGGTCGTTGGAGCAAGAACACGGGGCGGAAATCGTTTCCGCCCCGTTCCCTTTTGCCCCGTGATGATAGACAAGCTGAGAGTTCGGGCGTGGGGAGCCTTTCGAACAATGAGGGGGCGGCCCTTCGACAGGCTCAGGGTGAGCGGGAAAATTGTCTGGCAGTTAAATGAGATGCACCGTCGGGGACTTTGACCCGAACCTTGGCGCTAATTCCGGATGGCCCCGGTGTTCTTGGCCATCACCCGCACCTTGTGGATTCTCCTGCCCAACACCGAAACAATCTCGATGGTCAGCGAGTCCGTCTCCACCAGGTCTCCGGCGTGGGGCATTCTGCCGAGGCTCATGTAAACGTACCCGCCGATGGTATCCACGTCCTGGTTGTCCAGCTTCACGGAGAACATTTCCTCGATTACGTCGTTGGTAACGCTGGCGCTGAACAGGGCGACGCCTTCCTTCTCGACCTGCACTTCCGGGTCAGCGGACTTGGAAAACTCGTCCTCGATTTCGCCCACTATTTCTTCCAGCAAGTCCTCCAGGGTAATTATGCCCTCGGTTCCCCCGTATTCATCCACGACAATGGCCATTTGAATGGCGTTCTGCTGGAATTCCTCCAGCAGAACATCCAGTCGCTTGGTCTCGGGAATGAAGTGGGGCGGGCGGAGCAGGTCGCGCAGCGAAGCCTCGGACCAGTCCTCGCGGGAGAGGATTTGAAGCAAGTCCAGCGAGTGGATAATTCCCACGATCCGGTCTATGTTCTCTTCAAAAACGGGGATGCGGGTATGCCCGCTCCGGATGATGGGTTCAACGGCCTGGCGGATGGGCGTCTCGATATCCAGGGCAATTACGTCCAGGCGGGGGACCATGACTTCGTGGGCCGTAGAATTGTCCAGTTGAATAATGGAACGGAGCATTTCCCGGTCATGGCGGTCCATGCTCACCAGTTCTTCCTCGGTAATGTCCAGGGTTTCCGGGTCGGCCGAGCCATTGGCGTCTTGCCTGGAACCGTTGCTTCCTGAACCCGAGGAAGCGTTATTCATGCGGACTTCGCTGCGTCGCAGCACGGCCAGCAATGGTCTGGAGAGGCGGGCCACCGCCCCCTGGTGGCGCGCCGCCACCGCCGAAGCCAGCCTGTGAATGAAGGTCAAAACAAGGAGGGAAACGAGGAATACAATGGCGGCATCCAGCCACACCTGGGTTACATAAAGGCGAATGAGGAAGAAGCCTGACAGAACGGTAGCGACTATGCAGGCATACTTGAAGGGGGAAATCAGGAACCAGGCGCGTTGGCTCGCCGAATTGTCCCTGAGGATGCTGCCGCTGTTGTTTCCCGTATGCTCGGCGAGACTGAGGAAACTGAAAAGAAGCAGCGAACCAACCAGTATTAGCAATAACGGAGGTAAACTATCAGTATCCAATATCTCTTCTGATGGACGGTTACGTACTTTCTTGTGAATCTACGTCCCTAATTCTAGCAGGAACTCCCACGGCCAGCAAATTTTCGGGAATGTCCCTGGTAACCACGGCTCCCGCTCCCGTGGCCGCGCCGTCTCCCACCGAAACCGGGGCTACCAGCATGGTATCACAGCCGATAAACGCGCCTTCACCAACGGTGGTCCGGTGTTTGTCCCTGCCGTCAAAATTGCAGGTGACCGTACCTGCCCCAATGTTGGTACCTGCGCCGATGCTGGCGTCGCCCAGGTAACTAAAGTGCCCCGCCAGAACTCCCCGGCCCAGCCGGCTTTCCTTGATTTCCACGTAGTTGCCTACGTGGACACCCCTTTCTAGGTAAGCCCCGGGCCTGAGGTGACTGAAGGGGCCAACGTCCACGTTAGCTTCCAAAGTGGATTCTTCCAGCATGGAAGCCGTCACCCGGCACCGGTCCCCAAGCCGGGAATCCTGGATTATGCTGTTGGGCCCAATCTCGCAGCCTTCCCCTATAACGGTCCGACCCAGCAGGCTGGTGTTGGGCCTGATGACCGTGTCCATGCCGATGGTTACATCCGCATCAATAAACGCTGATGCCGGGTCCTGGACCGTCACTCCGGCTCGCATGAGGTTTTCTATTATCTGCCATCGTTTCACGGCCTCTACCTGGGCCAGTTGAACCCGCTCGTTGACGCCAAAAATCTCCTCGGGCATTTCGCTGGGCACCGAATCCACCACGTCCCCCTTTTGCGCGGCCAGGGCTACCAGGGAGGTGAGGTAAATTTCCCCGGATGCGGAGGGAGCAATCCGGGGCAGCATTGTTTCCAGCCAGGGCCGGCTGAAGCAATAGGCGCCCGCATTTACCTCGGCAGGAGCCCAGGCATCCTGGTCCGAGTCGGCTGCTTCCACCAGGCCCACTACCTGGCCCGCGTCATTACGCAGCACCCGCCCCAGGTCAGGGGCAAGCATGTCCGGGGCGGTGAGCATTGTCATTGCGCTTCCGCCGTCTCGGTGCTTTTCTGCCAGTTGTTGAATGGATTCCTGGCGCAGTAGCGGCGAATCGCTCCCCAGCAGCACCAGGTTGGTCGTGTCCCGGGGCAACGCTGCGACGGCGTGGGCAGCGGCATCTCCCGTTCCATGGGGGGCTGGCTGGACAACGTACTCCACGCTATCCCCCAGGGCATCCCTGATGGGTGCGTGGGTAGATGGAGAAACTACCACCAGGACGCGCTCAACACCCAGGCTCTGAAGCAATTCCACCGGATAGCGGATCATCTCCTTGCCGCATACCTTGTGCAGCGGTTTGGGGATCCTCGACATCATCCTGCGTCCTTCGCCGGCGGCCATGACCACTCCCGCCCAATGTTCCATGATCTCACCTCGCCGCCGGACAGATTTCCGGCAGGAATTTAACCATTCAGGAGTCCAGCCATCCAGGCTGATAGGTTTGGGATGGAAGCGTCCGTCATCGTCCGAAATCCGGTTTGACATCCCCCGGTGTCAAGGCCACAATGAGGCTGTTTTCCCCTGGCAAACCCTCCCTTGATGGCTTGCCGTATTCTACACCATCCCTCGTCGGAAGCAGGAGGACCTAATGCCGGACCTGACGGACGAAGATATCCTGACCCTGGCCCGCGCCGCCGGCGTCACCATCCCCCCCGAGTTGGTGGCGGAGGTCGGTTACAGCCTCAACGGCGTGTTGGAAGCCATGGACAGCATCGAAATTCCCGGGCTGGACGAGATTGAAGCCCTTCCCATAATTCACCCAAATCCGCCCTCCCCGGCAGCCTGATGGAGGCGTGAACCATGAATAGCCAGGAAATTCCCTTCCTTTCCGCTACCGAGTTGGCTTCCCTGATTCAATCCCGGGAAGTGTCGCCGGTGGAGGCCACCCAGGCGTACCTGGACCGCATCGCCGTTGTGGACGGCAAGCTCAGCTCATACATCACTGTCACCGGCGAAGAGGCGCTGGCCGAGGCCCGGCAGGCTGAGGCGGAAATTGCCGCCGGAAACTACCGTGGCCCCATGCACGGCATACCGGTGGCCGTAAAGGACCAGCTCAATACCAGGGGCATCCGCACCACCGGCGGCTCGTCCATTCTGGCCGACAACGTACCGGACGAAGACGCCACGGCCATCGCCAAACTCAGGGAGGCGGGCTCGGTGCTGCTGGGCAAGCTGAACATGAGCGAGTTCGCCAGCGGCGACGCCTTTCATCATCCCTATGGCCGTCCCCGCAACCCCTGGGACCTGGCCCGCAACCCGGGTACGTCCAGCAGCGGGTCCGGCGCCGCCACGGCCGCCTTCCTGTGCGCCACGTCATTGGGCGAGGACACCGGCGGCTCCATCCGCGGGCCGGCCACTTTCTGCGGCCTGGTGGGCATCCGACCCACCTGGGGAAGAGTGAGCCGCTACGGAATGCAGGCGGCGGCCTGGTCCATGGACACGGCCGGCCCCATATCTCGCACCGTGTCCGATTGTGCCATGACCCTGGAGGCCATCGCCGGCTACGACGCCAAAGACCCCTATACCTCCCCCAGCCCGGTGCCCGAGTACCAGGCCAGCCTGACCCAGGACATTCGAGGTTTGAGAGTGGGCGTGGTCAAGGAGAGGGTCTATTCCGACGCCGTAGATTCCGAGGTCGGTGAGGCGGTCATTCGCGCTATAGCCCGGCTGGGCGAGTTGGGCGCGGACGTTGAAGAGGTGTCTCTGCCCCTGATGGTCCATTCTGCTGCCGTTTCCAGCCTGATAATAATGGTGGATGCGGCTTCCCTGCACCGGGATGGGCTCGCCAGCCACCTGGACCAGTATGACTACAACAACCGCATCCGCCTGCTGGCCGGCAGCATCGCTCCGGCCCAGGCTTACCAGCGAGCCCTCAAGGCCCGCCAGGCCCTGCGCCAGGAAATACTGGATGCCCTGAACCGGGTGGACGTGCTGGTAATGCCCACGTCTTCCATACCGGCATCCCTGATTCCCGAGCACGCGGGCATAGGAAGCAAGCAGGAGGTGCTGGACGGCTATCGGGGGCGGCGCAGCTTTACCTCGCCCTTTAACCTGGCCAGCGTGCCGGCCCTGTCGGTGCCCTGCGGCTTCACCAGCGGCAACCTGCCCATAGGCCTGCAGATAGCCGGCCGCCCCCTGGAAGAGCAAACCCTCTTCAACGCCGCCTACGCCTACGAACAGGCCAATGACTGGTACCAACGGCGCCCGGAGATTTAGGGTAGGGCTAGAGGAATATAATGGAGGGGAGCGCTGGCTTGAGGAAGGTAGCCATGTCAAGGAAAGAATACACCATTGAGCAAATAGGCGCCCTGGGGAAGGAGATTTACAGGGAGAGAATAAAACACTTGGTAGAACCCCACGAAAAGGGAAAATTTATTGCTATAGACGTGGAAAGTGGGGACTACGAGATCGCAGACAAGCTGATAACTGCTTCCCACCGGCTTCGAGAAAGACGCCCGGAATCCGTCCGATTTGGAGGGCGTGTGGGATACACTTCAGCCTATCGGATTGGCTGGAGAGAGCAGACTGCCTATGATTAGAGGGAGGGTTGACCTCGACCTTCAGGTAATTGTTCCAATAGAAGTGAGGGGCAAAGACGGTATAGTCCGTTCCATAGAAGCCGTACTGGACACCGGTTTCGATGGCTGTCTATCTTTACCTGGAGACCTTATAGACCAGCTTGGTTGGGAGTCTGATCTTCCCGTTAATGTGAAGTTGGCGAATGGTGGTGAAGTCCTATGGGATACCTGGGACGGTTATGTAGTTTGGCATGGCAGGCTTCTAAACGCCCTCATATTTGAGGTAAATGAAACGCCTCTCTTGGGTATGGAACTCCTTGAGGACTCCCAGCTTAATATCCAGGTCCTCCCCGGGGGCAACGTGTTGATTGAGGAAATGTAGAATTGCCTTGCACCCGACCGCTCTGGTCAATTTAATCGCGGGTGTGTGAGAAAAGTCATGCCAACTGACAAATACACAACCGAAAAAGTTTGCGCCCGGGGAAAGAAGATGTACCAGGAGCAAATAAAGCCCTTGGTGGAACCCCGTGAAAACGGCAAGTTTATCATCATAGACATTGAGAGCGGCGACTATGAGATAGACGAGGATGAAATTGCAGCCGACGAACGCCTGAACGAAAGGCGGCCCGATGCGATGGGCTATTTGGGGAGGATTGGTTGTAAAGCCGCGTATCGCATTGGTTTTGGCGGCGCCAGAATTGAATATGCCGATTAGCGGGCATGTAGATGCCGACCTGGAAGGTTGGGTATCGCTTCAAATAGCGGGCAATGATGGGCGATTTCGGTCAATTGAAGCTGTGATTGATGCCGGATTTAGCGGATTCTTGACCTTGCCCCGTCATTTGATTGAGAGTTTAGGGTTTCGCAGGAGACCCAGGACCAATGTGCTCTTGCCCAATCAAGTTCAGGCCAGCTTAAACGTCTGGCTGGCCCAAATCCTCGGGCACGAGCGGCTACGAACCATTCGGGTTCTTGTAGCTGAGGGAGTCCCCTTGCTCGGTACCCGCCTGCTGACTGCCAGCCAGCTAACCGCGCAATTTAGAAACGGCGGCGAAGGGTTGATCGAAGAACTGTGACACTTCGGCGAGGTCTCAACGTCTAACACACAGCTTTGGAGCAAAAATAATCAAGGAGGCAACACCCCATGAAACTCTTCAGGCTTTCGCGGATAGACCAGGTGCCTATTGCTACTGCTACTCCAATTGAGGGATGGACCGGCGGCGAGGTGAGCCGCACCCGCCAGCCCTTGCTGGGTGACGGGGATAGCGAGTGGTTCAGCAGCAGCGTGGTCAACTTTGGCAAGGGCGCAACTACGGGGTGGCATCGCCACGCCACCGACCAGCTTCTGGTAGTTGTCCATGGCAACGGCCTAGTCGCCAATGAGCACGAAACCCACGAAATTTCAGTGGGCGACATTGTTCAGATTCTGCCGGGTGAGAACCACTGGCACGGTGCTACCGCCGATTCAATAATGGGCCACATCACCATAACCGGTGTGACCAAGGACTAATTGAAGGCAGTGTCTTCGGGGCCTGATGGCATTTGAAGCACCCGAGGTAAAGGCCCAACCGCCCGGGTGCTGGCGGATGCGATTCGGCCCGGCAGGGCGAGACCTTGGCGGGAGTCTCTTGCGGAAACGGGGCTCCCGTTTGATTTCGACCATCGCCTTTGCTACACTCAGCGCAAATCAACCATACCGCTCTCGTTGAGGTGACTATGACGTCTGTGTCCATTGCTTGGACCGAAGAAACCCGGCAAGTAGCGGGAGTTGACCTGCATATCAGAAGGGGCGGGTCGGGAGAACCCCTCCTCATCCTCAACGACGAATTCGGCCACCAGGGTACCCTGAAGTACCAGGAGGAACTGGCCCAAAGCCACACCTTGTATATCCCCTCTCACCCCGGATTTGTTCCCACCCCTCGCCTGGACTGGATTATGAACATGCGGGACTTGGCGGGCTGGTACCTGATGGCGCTGGACGAACTTGGCCTAACCTCCGTCAACGCCATTGGCTTTTCCATGGGCGGCTGGCTGGCCGCAGAAATGGCAACCATGGACCCGGGGCAGTTCAACAGGCTGGCGCTGGTGGGGGCTATGGGAATATTGCCTCCCGAGGGCTACATATACGATATGTTCCTTTCCGTTCCCGGCCATTGCATTACTGCCTGCTTCCATAGCCCTGAGAGCGTCGCCGAGTTCCAGGAGGTCTGCCCGGACGAACCCGCTCCGGAACAGGCGCAGTCCTGGGAGATAGCTCGTGAGGAGGCTTGCCGGCTGGGCTGGAAACCCTACATGTACTACCCAGGTTTGCCCAACCTGCTTCCCCGCCTCAAGGACTTGCCGACCATGATCGTTTGGGGACGCGAGGATGAGTTTGTGCCCCTGAGCGCCGGTCAGCTTTACCACCGGTCAATTCCTGGGTCCCTTATGGAGATACTGGCAGATTGCGGGCATATGCCCCAGGTTGAGAAGAGGGAGCAGTTCCTCGACTTGATGCGCCAGTTCTTCTCCTAGTGATGCCCTTCGCTGCCTGCGGCCCCGCCAGCTAGCGGCGAGGCAGAGGTCCTCCACAAAAACACAGGAGGCAAATCGGAATGTTTATCGGGTACTTCACCGAACGTCCCTACCAGGACCCCCGGTCCGGCTACTTCGGCGCCACGGGCAAGCCGATCATGGACCTGACGGTCAGCAATGAAAACTACGACGCCAAGCTGGGCGCCGAGCTTTACAACCGCTACCTTGACGAAAAGATGTACGCCGAGGAGATGGGTTTCGACGGGCTGATGCTCAACGAACACCACGGGACGCCCTTCTGCATGGGCGGGGCCATGAACGTGGAGGCTTCAATCCTGGCCCGCATGACCAACCGGGCCAAGATAGTGCTGCTGGGCAACATCCTGCCCATCTGGGACGACCCGTTGTGGCTGGTGGAGCAGCTTTCCATGATAGACATGATTTCCCGCGGCCGGCTGGTTTCCGGCTGGGTACGGGGCACCGGGCGGGAGAGCGTCGCGCATAACTCGCCGCCGCCCTACAACTGGGAGCGGTTCCAGGAGGCCCACGATTTTGTGGTCAAGGCCTGGACCACGCCCGGCCCCTTCCGCTGGGAGGGCAAGCATTTTCAGTATCGCCACGTCAACCCCTGGGTGAGGCCCTACCAGGAGCCCCATCCCCCCATCTGGCTGCCCGGGGTTGTAAGCCGGGACTCGCTGATGTGGGCCGCGGAGAAGCGCATACCCTACATCATGCTGGCAACCGAGATGGAGCCCACCAAGCGCGCCTTCCAGTTGTACCACGATACCGCCGCCGAACACGGCTACGAGTCCGGCCCGCAGAACATCGGCTACCTCTGGAAGGTTCATGTGGACGAGACCGAGGAACTGGCGGAGCAGACGGCCCGGAAGTACGTCCAGGGCCCCAGCAATCCTTTCCTTGCCGGAAACGAGGGCACGGTCAATCCTGCCCTGGTCAACCTGCCCGGCCTTACTTCCCGCACCCGGGTTCTGCCCACCCAGGCCGTGGCCACCGCGGCCCGGGGCGGCTCCGGTGGCGTGGCCGGGGTCCTGGGCCGGCCCTACGAGCAGCAGATTGAAGACTACACCATTATCACCGGCACGCCGGACACGGTAATCCCCAGAATCCGGCACGTCCTGGAATACATTCGCCCCGGCAGCATCTTTTTCTGGGACGGTGACGGGGCCATGACCCACGATGACGCCATGCGCAGCCTGCGCCTGATGGGCCAGGAGGTCATCCCCGCCGTCAAGGAAATAGCCAAGGAACTGGAATTGCCTGGGCCATTCGAGGTTGACCCCGCCACGGGAAAGGACTTGACCAAGGAGACTGAGGCGGCCGCCGGCGACTAGCCAGCTTTTACCCAAGGTTGATATCGCAGGGGCGGGTCTTGTGCCCGCCCTTTTCGTATAAGGGAAGGTGGGGGAATTCCGCCGACCCTGCGCCTTTCCCATCTGCTATAATTTTGGCATTCACTCCCCTATTCGCCAAACAGGCGAGGTTCGCTATGACCAGCAAAGCCAAGCCGGTAACCCACCCTAAACTCACGCCGCTGCCCGACCCGCCGGAAGAAAATCTCATGGAGCAATTTCCCTATTTTGCCGAAGCTGCCATGACCCTGCGCGCCTATTTCCGGCATGCTCTCGGTCGCGATGACGTGCTGGTTAACGGCGATGGATACCTGTGCCGCCGTGCCAGCGAAGTTCGGCGTTCCCCCCGGCCCGACTGCCTGGTGGCCTTGAATCTGCCCTTCGACCCGGATCTCATTGATGAAGCCAACGGTTACACCGTGGAGGAAGTTGGACAGCCCGCCGACTTTGTCCTGGAGATTGGTTCTAAGAGTACCGGTCGGAGGGACTATACGGTCAAGAGGGACATTTACGCGGCTCTGGAAGTCAAGGAATACTGGCGTTTCGACCATACCGGAGGCAGATACCACGATGCTCCGCTTGCCGGGGACCTACTGGTAGAAGGCGCGTATGAACGCATTCCCGTGGAGCTTGGCGACGACGGCATACACCGGGGCTTCAGCGCAGCGTTAGGCTTGGAGCTTCACTGGAAAGAGGGTACGCTCCGTTTCAAGGAACCCGGTTCGGGAGATTACCTGCCCAACCTGCCCGAGTCCTGGGCCCAGGCGGACGAGGCCAAGTTTCAACTGGAGCAGGCGGAAGACCGCCGACAGCAAGCAGAAAATCAGCGCCAGCAGGCGGAGAACCAGCGCCGACAAGCAGAAGACCGCCGGCAACTCGCCGAAACGGAGCGCGATGAAGCCCAAGCCCGGGTGCGGGAACTGGAAGAGGAAATACGCCGGCTCCAGGGGCAATAAGTCCCGTCTGAGTGAGTAATCAGCTTTGACCGGTGGCTCAAACCCTGACATAGCAGTTATAGGCGGCGGTCCCGCGGGAGCCGCATCCGCCACCATGCTGGCCCGCCAGGGCTGGCAGGTAGTGTTGCTGGAAAGGGAGCATTTCCCCAGGGACCACGTGGGGGAGTCCCTCTTGCCAGCCAGCATTCCCATCCTGGAAGAACTGGGCGTACTTCCCGTCGTAGAAGCCCAGGGTTTCGTCAAAAAGCTGGGCGCCACCATGGTCTGGGGGCGCGACCGCGAACCCTGGAGCTGGTTCTTCGGCGAGACCAACCGCCGTTACCCCCACTCTTACCAGGTCTGGCGACCCACCTTTGACCACCTGCTGCTGGACAACGCTGCCGCCGGCGGCGTTGACGTGCGCCAGGGCTGGCGGGTCACGGAAGTCCTGGTTGACCACCCAACCCGTCATTCCGGCGAAAGCCGGAATCCAGTGTCTTACCGAACAAGCTCCGCTCCTCCTGAGCTTGTCGAAGGACGGGATTACGCCACCGGCGTCCGCTGCCTGGACCCCACCGGCCGGGAACAACTCATACGCGCCCGCTTTGTCGTGGACGCCAGCGGGCAGAACGGGCTGCTGGGTCGTCAACTGAATCTGCGCCGCTGGGACGACTCCTTCCGCAACATGGCTGTCTATGCTTATTACCAGGGGGCGAAACGTTTGCCCCCTCCTGCCGATACCAACATCTTTATCGAATCCTACTCTCATGGCTGGGTATGGACCATTCCCCTGCACACGGGGCGCGCCAGTGTCGGCGCCGTGGTGGACCAACAGGTAGGCGAAGAACGGGTCCGTGACCTGGGGCTGGAACGGTTCCTGGATGAACAGTTGACCCTGGCGCCCCATACTTCGGGGCTGCTTTCCGCCGCTCGCCGGGTATCGGGACCCTTCATAGTCAAGGACTGGTCCTATGCCTGCGACGACCTGGCCGGCGACGGCTACGTTTTAGCCGGCGATGCGGCCTGCTTTATTGATCCGCTGTTTTCTTCAGGTGTCCACCTTGCCCTGATGTCCGGCGTGTTGGCGGCTTCCTATGCCACTACCGCCCTTCGTAGCCCTGAAATGACTTCAGCCGCCGCCCAGGTTTACCAGGAACTCTACATGAAGGAATACCACCACTTTCGGGAGATGGTGCGCCTCTTTTACTCCAGCAACCGCACCGTGGAGTCCTACTTCTGGGAAGCCAGGCGCATACTCGATGCTGATGTTGAAGCTGAGTCCGGTTTGTCCCCCCGCGCCTCGTTTATTCAGGCGGTGGCCGGGCAGCCGCCCCGGGGCTATGAGCGGATGGTGTTGGAACGGGGCGCGGCGCCCGCCCAGTTCGCTGACAGTGTGCGGGCCGTGGAGGACGAGCGGGCCCACCGACAAGGTCGGATAGCAGGGTACCTGGATGCCAACGGCGACCGTCCCCCTGCCATCCTGGCCGCCGTGCCCAGGTTGCGGGAAGGAGTGCGGGTGGAACGCAAACCCGTGGCCGGGGACGGAGTCTTTGACTGGGGCTATGTTCTGGTAACCCAGGGACACCCCGAAGGTTTGCCGTGCAGCAATCTGGTGGCGCGCCTTGCCGTCATGCTGGACGGCCAGACTTCGGTAAACAGCGTTCTAACCACCTTGGCCGCCCAAGTGGACCCGTCGCAGCAACAGCAACTGCTGTCCAGCGTCCTCAGCGCGCTGCAAATTCTCTACGTGGACGGGACCATAGCCGAGTTGTAAAATCCACTTGTGAGCGCCCGTGAAAATGGCATCCATCATTAGCACAAAGTCACCCATTATCGAATATTCTCCCAAAGTCGTGGACTAGAAAAAGAGAGGTGGAGCAATGAGCCTGAACCTGCCCGACCGCATGAAGTTTGGAATTTTCCTGGGCCCCTTCCACCGTGTCGGCGAAAATCCCACCCTGGCCATGGACCGGGACATGGAACTCATCCAATGGCTGGACTACCTGGGCTACGATGAGGCCTGGATAGGCGAGCACCACAGCGCGGGGTGGGAGACTATTTCGTCGCCGGAGCTTTTCATTGCTGCCGCCGCCGAACGCACCAAGCACATAAAGCTGGGCACCGGCGTTATCAGCCTCCCCTACCATCACCCCTTCATGGTGGCCAACCGCATGGTGCAGTTGGACCACATGACCCACGGACGGGTGATGCTGGGCGTCGGCCCCGGCGCGCTGCCCGGCGACGCCTACATGATGGGCATTGACCCCACAACCCAGCGGGAAAAGATGGACGAGGCAATGGGCATAATTCTCCGTCTTTTCACCGAGGATGAGCCCATCACCTACAAGAGCGACTGGTTCGAACTGCGGGAAGCCATGCTTCAGCTCAAGCCCTACCAGCGGCCCTACATGCCCCTGTCGGTGGCATCGGTGCAGTCACCCGCCGGCGTTGCCATGGCCGGGAAGTACGGCGCATCGGTGCTGACCATCACCGTACCCCGGGACCCGTCGGCCGGGCCCTCCAACTTGAAGGCCCTGTGGGAAATCGCCGAGACTTCAGCCGCAGAGCACGGCCAAACCGTTGACCGCAACGAATGGCGCCTGGCCGTCCCCTGCCACCTGGCCGAGGACCGGGAACAGGCATTGCGAGAGGTCAAGCTGGGCGCTGGCCGTTACCTCCGCGAATACTCTGAAGGCACCAACGGGCGCAAGGCAGCCTTCGATGGCCCCCTGGAAGACGTCGCGGAATTTATGGCCAACAATGGTTCATGGATTATTGGTACGCCCGACGACTGCATCGAGAGCCTGAACCGGCTGGCTGAGCAGAGCGGCGGGTACGGCGGCTTCCTGGTTCAGACCATTGACTGGGCTCCCCGGGAAAAGATGCTGCACAGCTTCGAGTTGCTGGCCCGCTACGTCATGCCCCACTTCCAGGGTTCGGTGCGGAGTGTCGCGGCCTCCAACCGCTGGGCCGCCGAGCGACAGGAATTGCTGGTGAGCGGACGCGTCCGCGCCATTGACCGGGCCCATCAAATCTACGCCGACCGGCAGGGCTCCGGTGAAAACGGTTCTATCGAAAACGGCGCCGGCCAAAAGGGCGCCGGCCATGAGAGTGGCGCCGAGGCTAAAGAAGAGGTTCCAAAACCACCCGCTTCCGGAAACGGAGGCGACGGCTCGGGTCCGGGCCGCCGCGCCGCCGGAACGACGCCGGCCGGCGAGTTCGAGCTTCCCATCCTGGAAGCGCTCTTTGACCTGGGCGGCAGCGGCCCCACTGAGGCCGTGCTTCAGGCGGTCGAGGCGCTGATTGGGGGTTTCTTCAGGGAGGGTGATTTCCAGTCCAGTGAGAGTGGCAAGGTAACCTGGCGGCAGTCTGCCGAATCTGCCCGCCAAGCCCTGGTCAATTTTGGCCTGGTCCGTGTCAACTCCGACGGTGACGCCTGGGAGCTAACCGAAGAGGGCAAACGAGAGGCGGCCAAGGCCAAAATTTAAGCTCGGTCAACATTTTTGGCACATAGCGCCAATCAGTCGGAATAAAAGGCAGGCTTCAAAGACATTTGCCAATATTTCCGCCAGTTCATTAGGGGGTGTCGTCAAATGCACCGTCATTCCTGCGAAGGCAGGAATCTTAACTACTGCCGGTCGAGGTTCCCGCCTTCGCGGGAACGACGAAAAGGGACGCTAGGAAGCCCCCACATTCAATTTGATGACACCCCCTAAGGTTTTTCGCCGGTCAATAACTAGGCTAGAGATGGGCCATCCGACGTGTCAACTCGCATGTGTCAGTAATTGCCAGGCATTTGTCACCGGTCTTCCGGCACGTCTCTTGCGCGTCTCCAGCGTGTCTTCAGCGTCTCTTAAGTAGGACTCCAGTCGGATTCCGGCCGGTCTCCGGCCGGTCTCCGGTCGCCCTGTTTCGTCGCTCCCGCGCAGGCGGGAACCTCGACCGGCTAAGTCAAATTTCCTGCCGATACAGGGCCGATACAGGGCCGATACAGGAAGGACACGGCGCATTTCACGACAACCCCGGTGAACTGCCTCGCATTGGGATGCTTATTGCTTTTTAACCATTATCAATTTAGAATCTGCTAGCTTTTCTTTAACAAGCCGGGCGTGGGGCCGCGTACGGAATCACGACCCCGCATGAGACAGCCGGCAGAACTTCCCGGACCACAAACCTAAATACAGGAGGGACCATGCATCGTAAGAGATTCTTAAGCACATGGATCGTTGGATTATTGGCGTTATCCGCCTTGTTAATCGTAGCCTGCGGCGGGGCCGCGGAGCCGGAATCGGCGGCCCCGGCAGCCCCTGCGGAACCCGCGGCAGTGGGCCAGCCCACCGCCACGCCCGTTCCCGACGCCACCGCTACTCCGGCCCCTACGGCCACACCTCTTGCCGAAGACGTGGCCACCGCCCAGGACTCCATAGTCCTGGTGGTGCCGGAAGAGCCGGTAAACCTCAACTCCTTCCTCAGCATCGGCGGGTCCCTGTACGCCTCCATCACCCGGGCCAACCTTCAGGACCCCCTGACCTGGCAGTCGGGCGATGACCTTCGCATCGTTCCCACCACCGCTACCACCGGATGGGAGAAGATAGACGCCGACACCTGGCGCTTCAACCTGCGCGAGGGCGTCAAGTTCCACAACGGCGAGGCCTTTAACGCCGACGCCGCTATCCCCAGCCTTACGGACAACGGAAGCCCCACTTCCGAGGGCGGCAGCATCAACTACACCGGCCCCCATACCTCGGTCAAGGTTGATGATTACACGGTGGACATCACTTGCCAGGATGCCTGCCCCATCTTCCCCAACACCGCCTTCTTCCTGGGCTTCGAGGCGCCGGAATGGACGGCCAACACCCCTGAAGAGGATCGGGCCGGCATGAGCATCGGCCTGGGCCCCTACCAGCATGTGGACTGGACTCCGGGTGTTTCCATCACCCAGGAAGCCTACGAAGACTACGTGCCCGTTGGCGACCACTTCGAGTTCCAGAAGCCCAAAATCCAGACCATTGAATGGCAGTGGCGCGGTGAGCCCACCGTCATTGCCGCCATGGTTGAGACCGCCGAAGCGGACATGGGCTGGGACGTCGGCGTTGAGCAGATTGAAGCCTTCCCCGCAGACCAGCTCCGTTTCGGGTCCTCCGCCGAGACCTATACCCTGCAGATTGATACTGCCTGGCACCCGGAACTGCGCAAGAAGGAGGTCCGCCAGGCCATAGCCCACGCCGTCAACTGCCAGGAACTGGTGGAAACCCTCTACAGCGGCCTTACCACCTGCCGCGGCAACATCATCTGGCCGGGCATCATAGGGGCCACCGAAGCCAATACCGCCCCCTACGAATACAACCCGGAGCTTTCCAGGCAACTGCTCGAGCAGGCCGATTACAACCCGGAGAACACGATTACCCTCATCTCCCGGGGCGTGCGCGTGGCCAAGCAGACGGAAATCTCCGAGGCCGTCCACGCCTACCTGAACGAGGTGGGCATCAACTTCGAGTTCCAGATAGTGGAGCCTTCCATCCGCAGCGCCCGCTCTCGTTGCGCTGTCGGTCAGGCAGTTCTGGATGTCATCGAGGAGTCGGGCCGGGACCCGGAGACCACCGAGGCCACCCGCGAGGACATGATTGCCGCGGTGGACAAGGGCAACTCCAGTTGCGAGGGCTTCCACATGATCGGCAACCAGCCTTCCAACGAGACTCTGGACTTCGGACGCCAGGTGCGCTACTACATGAACTGCACCAGCCAGCGCTCCGCAGTCTGCGACCCAGCCCCGGGCGGAATCCAGGACCAGATTGACGAAGCCCTGGCCTCCTCCGGCCAGGAACGTCAGGACCGCCTGGAGGTTCTGGCCGACCGGTTCCGCGAGGAAGTATTCATGCTGCCCCTGTTCGACCTGCCCGTGGTTTACGCCGTCAACCCCAAGTTGCAGTGGGAACCCCGTCTCGACCCCACCATCCGCGTCAGCGGCATGTGGTTCGAGGAGTAGGCTGAACCAATACTAATTCGCATCACTCCCTAGGCAAGAATCAGGGGGAGGGCCGGTGGGCCTTCCCCCTGGCTTTTGAGGGCTATGGAGCTCTCACAGCTTGGCCGACTGCCGAGGCTGAACAGGAACGCATCCCATGTCAGAGCTCATCTCTTACCTGCTGTTTCCCCTGGCCAGGCTGATTTCCGGCAACACCCCTTCCCGGTTAAGAACGGCCCTGGCCAACGGAGACAAGACCCTCACCGCCCTGGAAGTGGCATTAGCGCTCTATGCCATTTCCATCAGGTACCTGCCGGCAGGCGAATTTCTTGATAAAATAGACCTGCCCAAGCCGTGGCAGTCCATAACCGATCCATGGGACCTGCTGATAATCCTGAGCGTCGTGGTCATAGTCCACCACGCCGGAGGCAAAGTAGCGATGAACCTGAAGTTTCTGTTGCAACCCACCATAGACAAAATCCGTCAGGACGTTCGGGAAGAAGAGCGGGGGAAAAATACCAGGGCCATGAAGTCGTGGCTGGAGGAACAAATTCGGGCAGGTAAGATCACCGAAGACGTGGAGCTTCCGGTCTTCGGTGACAACGACAATCACCAAGCCAGCGAAAACGGTAAAGAGAAAGAGTAGCTGTCGGCTCAAACACAGTAAACCTGGTCGCTCTCATCGTAACCCACCACGCCGGAGGCAAAGCGGTTATGAACCTGAAATCCCTGTTGCAACCCACCATAGACAAAATCTGCGCGGAAGTTCGGGAAGAAGCCTTGGCTGAGATCCGAGGTGAAGGGCGGAAGCAAGGTGGGTGGCCCAGAGAGTGGGTAGAAGCATGGATAAAAGGTTGGGAAGAAGGACGGATAGAGGAGCGGGCCAAAAACACCAAGGTCATGAAGTCGTGGCTGGAGGAACAGATTCGAGCAGGAAAGATCAACGAAGACGTGGAGCTTCCGGTCTTCGGGGACAACGGCAATCACCAATAGCCTGGGGCCCTGAAACTATCCCGCCACCTCAATCTCCCCTTTATCATTAGCCACCAGCAGCGATGTAAAGTCATAGCCCCGGTTGCGCAATTCCTCACCGCCGCCCTCGCACCGGTCCAGGACAGCCAGAACCTTCACCACCGTGCAGCCGGCCGCTTCCGCCGCTTCTATGGCCTGGAACAATGACCCGCCCGTGGTGCAGGTATCGTCCACCACCGCTACCCTGGCCCCCGGCTTCAGATGGCCCTCCACCGCATTACCCATGCCGTGCTGCTTGGCCTCCTTCCGCACGATAAACGCGGGAACCGGGCCGCCCTCCGGTTCCAGGTGGCTGGCCATCGAAACTGCCGTTACGATGGGGTCTGCCGCCAGGGTGGGCCCGCCCACGGCCTCGGCCCGGGCCGCCCGCACCAGGGGAAGAAAAGCCCGCGCCGTCAAATACGCTCCCTCCGGGTCCAGGCTCAAAAGCCTACCATCGAAGTAGTACGAAGTCTTCCGCCCCGACGTGAGGGTAAAGTCCCCGTACCGCAGTGCGCCCAGCTCCAGGGCCAGTTCAAGCAATCTCTCTGATGTTTCTGCCACGGGCTCACTTCCTCCAGCCTGCTGTCCAGGCCGCTGCCAACGCCACTAACGAGTCTCCTCAGACCGGTTCCGCCGTTCCAGTTCCGCTTCCAGCTCCCTGACCCTGGCCTCCGCCGATTGGCGCGCTTCCTGTTCAACAGCCAACTCTTCGGCAAGTTCATACTGGTTCATAACATACTCGCCGCTGGCAGGGTCCCACCAGCGCAGGTTTCCGTCCACCCAGCACAGCGCCAGTCCCAGCGCCTCGCTGTAACCCCAGGAATCGGCGCCGTCACTCTCAATAGTCACCGGCCGATATTCCCCGTCAACCAGCGCGTCCCCGGCCAAACCCTGCCGGTAGAGCCGTCCTCCGGTGGGGTCAAAGCGCCAGTATTCCTGCACCCCGTATGCCTGGTATCCCGAGCGTTTCCCTGCCTCGTCGTTGCGGCTGGTGTTCGGCGATGCCACCTCCAGCACAAACTCCGGCGCCTTGCCCTGTACGTCAATGGCAAAGCCCCATTGTTCTATGATGGTTGCTACATCTACGTCAAAAGCAATCATCAGGTCGGGAATCAATACCCCTGCCCGCTGCCGGGTGGTGTGGCCCAGAGGTACTTCGCTGTGTACCAGGGTGGTATCCGCCAAGCCAAACTGGCGATGCAGGGCGTAGAGGTATCCGGGTTTGTAAAGATGGATGGGGTTCTGCATGTCGTCCCTGGGAGGATATTCCGGAAACCGGTGCGGCCCCAGTTCCGCCCCTTTTATCTCTTTCACTTTGCTGAACATGCCGACGTCCTCTTTGGCGTCCTGAATCGAGTGATTATACAGAACATTCCGGGGCGCTCACCGGCTCAGGCCTTATTGCCGTACAGCCCCTGCTCCAGGATATATTTCTCCACCGCCTCGGGTACCTGGTACTTGAACGACAGCCCCAGGGCGGCCCGCCTTCGTATCTCCGTGGCGCTGAAATCCACGTTGTGTACCTGGAGCAGCACAATCCGGTCCCTGCTGCTCTCATACCGGGCCATTATCTGCCCCAGTTGCTCCTCACCGTAGCCGGGGCGGCTGACCACCACCAGTTGGCACAGGCCGAGGATTTGGTCGGGCTCCTTCCAGCGGTGAAAACTCTCAAAGGCATCCACGCCCAGGATGAAGAACAACTCGGCTTCCGCGCCCAGCTCGGCATGCAGTTCCTGCAGGGTATCAACGGTGTACGTCAGCCCGGGGCGGTCAATCTCGTTGAGCAGCGCCCGGAAGTGGGGGTTGGACGCTGTTGCCAGTTCCACCATCCTGACCCGGTGGAAAGCCTCGGTAAGCGGCTGGCCCTCCTTCAGCCAGGGTCGGCCGGCCGGTACGAACAGGACGCGGTCCAGGCCCAGGCTCACCCTGCTCTCCTCGGCAATCAACAGGTGGCCCATGTGAATGGGGTCAAAAGTGCCGCCAAGTATTCCTATTCGCATGAGTGTAGTCAAAAGTTAGGAGTTCAAGATTAAGAATTGACCTTATTGTCCTCGTCCCTTCTTAACTTATGAGTTCTAATTCGTAACTGACCAGGGGGTATCGTCAAATTGGAAATGGTAGCTTCCGGGTGTCCCCTTTCGTCGTTACCTCGAAGGCGGGAACCTCGCGACCGGCACTAGTTAAGATTCATGACTTTGCAGGAATGACGGTGCATTTGACGACGCGCCCTGGAACCGTTCCATCTCGCCCCGGCCTCAGTATCGCCGGAGGTTCACCGGAATCAAGCGCTGGTTAGTGGGGTCTACTCCCAGGCGGGCTACCTCCAGTGTGGTTACGCCCAGCAGGCTGGATTCTCCCTTATCTGCGAATATGACCGGCGTGTAAACCTCACGCCCTTCCAGCCTGACCCGAGCCCAGCCGGTATCCGACGGTGCCAGGCGTCCATCTGACATTTCAGAAGTAGCCTCGCCGCTCACCGGAACGCCCAGCCGCTGCAACATTTCCCTGGGCACCGTGGTGTAATCACATGCGGTGTCCACCGTGGCCTCAATCTCCTCGAAGCTGTCACCGCTGACATTCGCCACCGCTATGGTTACGTTGAAAATCCCCATCAGAACCATTCCATTTCGGCACGGCCTATGCGGATGGTGTCCCCGGGCTCGATCCCTGCGTCCTCTAGGCGGCGCGCTATGCCCAGGCGTGTCATTTCCCGCCACAGCTGCAGCAGGACGCGGTAGTCCCGGGTATCTGCCAGGGCGCTGAGACGTTCCAACTGCTCCGACTTGATGACGTACACGCCCCGGTCCTTGTAAAAGGTAATGGGCTCAGCGGCGGGCCGTCGCCGGTTCGGGCGTGTGGGAGCCGTTTCCACCATCTCTTCTTCTTGCGCTTCGGCCCCGGCCTCTTCCGTGGCCAGCCTGTCCATCATTTCAATCACCCGCCCCAGCATGGGGTCAACCCCCTCGCCGCTGACCGCGGAAATGAAGTAGATAGGCGTCTCAGCGCCATTGGGCAGCACCGGCGACTCGGCCGCGGCCAGGCGCAGGGACTCGGCAAGCTCGCCCCGCCGGCCCTTCACCTCGGTAACGTCAATCTTGTTCACCGCTATTATCTGGGGCTTATGTGCCAGGGCCGGGTTGAATTCCTGCAATTCCCGGTTAATCATGTGAAAATCGGCTACCGGGTCGTCCGACAGGCCATCCAGCACATGGACGTACAGGCGGGCCCGCTCGGCGTGCCGCAGGAACTGGTCGCCCAGGCCCACGCCCTCGTGCGCTCCCTCCAGCAGCCCCGGCACTTCCATCATCACGAAGTCCTGCCCCCGGGTGTTCACCACGCCCAGCACCGGCTCCACGGTGGTGAAGGGGTAATCGGCAATGCGGGGTTTGGCCGCCGAGCAGCGGGAAATCAGGGTTGATTTTCCGGCGTTGGGCCTGGCCAGCAACCCCACGTCGGCCAGCAGCTTCAACTCCAGGAACAGGACAACGTACTCGCCCCGCTCGCCCCGTTGCGACAGCAGCGGTTCCTGGTTGGTTGGCGATACATAGTGGGCATTCCCCCAGCCACCGGCGCCGCCCTGGGCAACCAACCGCGGCACGTCGTCCACCACGTCGGTGAGAAACTCCTTCTCCCCGCCGCGATGCATCCGCCATATCACCGTGCCCAGGGGAACCTTGATGTACGTGTCCTCTCCGTTGCCGCCCCGCTGGCCCTTGCCCTTGCCGTGAGCGCCCCGGTCGACGTACATGGTGCTGTTGAACTTCAGGTGCAGCAGGGTGTTCAGCGAGGAATCTCCCACCACGTAGGCGTTGCCCCCGTTACCCCCGTCGCCGCCGTTTGGACCGCCGCGGGGCCGGAACTTTTCCCGTAGGAAGCTAACGCATCCGTTGCCCCCGTCACCAGCCTTAATGTTAAGTCTAACTGTATCTATCATGGGCTAATTGTAGATTAGATAACAGGAATAATAAAGGTGTTGACCCAGTTGACAGTTGTATCTGCTCAACTTCGAGATGTCGTATATGAAACCGAACAGATTGTTTACAGACAGGTATTCGGAGTTGATAGCTTGCGAGGAAATGTTTGCAGTTTTCCGGGGAAATGCCGGGCATAAGCGGAAGTGGTGCAAAGAGCCCCAACAGTCAACATTGGAGCATTACGCATCTACTGGTGTAAGTGGTCTATCAACAAATGGAAATGTTCTGTCAACTAAAATGGCTTGTCTATGAACAAAATGATGTTCAAGAGACCGTGCTAGAAGAGGCGATGCCGTTGAAGATTCAGGTAAATATCGCCTCCTTGATTGTGAGGACATCCTGTCGGAGTTGTCGGTCTTCATTGATCTCTCCGTTTATCTTGCCAGCCCCATGAATAACGGTAGAGTGTTTCCTGCTCACCAGCTTGCTGACGTTTGTGGGCGACATATCCAATTCGTACACCAGAAGGTACATGACGATTTGTCGAGCCTTGTCTAGCTTCTTGTTACGACCCTGAATCGAGAAGTCTTCCACCGAGAGATTATAGTAATTCGCCACCTCCTCCAGTATCCGCTCCGGGTCTATGGCGTGGCGGGCCGTGTCCTGGGTTAGGTCGTCCAGCATCCGGGAGGTGGACTCCAGTGTTATGGGAACATTCATCAACTGGGAGTAGGCCACCACCCGGTTTAGGCTGCCCTCCAGTTCGCGCACATTCTTCTGCACCCGCTTGGCAATCAGCTCCAGCACGCTGTCTTCCACCGCCGTCTTCATCTGGTCGGCCTTGGCCGACAGGATGGCCATGCGGGTTTCCAGGTCCGGGGCCTGAATGTCTGCTATCAAGCCCCATTCGAACCGGGAGCGCAGACGGTCCTCCAGCAGGGCCAGGGCCTTGGGCGGCCGGTCCGACGTCAACACTATCTGGTATCCGGCGGTATGCAGGTCGTTGAAGGTGTGGAAGAAACCTTCCTGGGTCTGCTCCTTCCCGCTCATGAACTGCACGTCGTCAATCAGCAGCACCTGGACGCTGCGGTACCGCCTCCGGAATTCCTCCGTGGTGCGGTTTCGGATGGCAGAAATGAAGTCGTTGGTGAACTGCTCCGAGGACACGTACAGGACGGTCTTGCCGTGGCGGGCCGCCTCCTGCCCGATGGCATGGAGCAGGTGGGTCTTGCCCAGGCCCACGCCCGAGTAGAGGAACAGGGGGTTATAGGCCTGGCCCGGTGCGTCGGCCACCGCCTGGGCCGCGCTGAAGGCCATCCGGTTGGAGTTGCCCACCACGAAGCTGTTGAAGGAATACTTACGGTCGAAATTCAGTCCCGTGGGCGCCGGCGGGGCCGTAACCGCTCCGGCTCCGCCAAGCCCAACGGCCGCCTCACCGGCCAGACGTCCCTTTGTGCCCGGCGCCGGCTCAACTTCGTCTGCCGCCATCGCCGAAGAGACCTGGAACCGCACGTCCAGGGGTTCGCCGGAGGCATGGCGCAGTGCCTTGAGGATGGCCTGGTACATTCGCTGTTCCAGCCAGGCAATGGTGAAAACGCTGGGGACCTGTACCAGCAGGTCCATGCCGTCAAAGGCCAGTCCCTCGGTGTCTTTCAGCCAGGTATCGAAAGTTGTCCTGGGCAACTCCATTTCCAGTTGCCCCAGGGCCGCAGTCCAGGTGTCTTGCGGCGATCGGTCTGTTAAAGATCGGTCTGTTGGTAATCTGTCTGTCAAGGTGCGCGCTCGGTGGTAAAAGTGGTCACCCCAGAAAAGGGTAACGAAAAGGTTAACCGCCACATCCGGCCCGCGCAAGCCGCCCGGCCAGCCCAGGAAAATGCGTCTCCCACATAGGGAAAGAAACGGCGCACAAAGCCCGACGATACCCGGGCCTATCTGGTTCCGCGCCCGGTAATCGGCCGAGCTCCACCCGGATTGCCCTGGAAATACAGGAAAAACGAAGGGGCCGGGGGGCTTTGTCGGTACGGTTTTCCGGCGACCGGGAAGGGGCCTTGTCTTTAGGTCACCCGCCGGTGAGAGGGGCCTTGTAGCGTTTGCGGCGCCGGTGGTGTTGGGACACAAGATATAGTATGGGGTATTGCAGCGGTGGGAATTCTCGATTCAATGGGTAACATGACATAGTTGGGCCGGGGAAGAATATTCGGCCACCTGAAACCCTTGGTTGAGGAAACTCTCCAAGCATCTGGAGTTTTGGACTCTTCGCTTCAATCGGAATGAGAGTATGGCCGTTGGGCGCTGAAGAAGAGGTTCTGCCTTTCCAGCCTGGAATTGCAGTTCCTGTTGTTGGCTTTGGTTTAGGTTTAGGTCCGAGAGGAGAATCGCCCTTGATAAACCTGCTCCGCCGGCTTGCCCAGACGTTCGACAATCAGGGCGGCAATTTCCATCATGGGGTATAGAGCTACACGAAACTGGGCCAGGTTTATGATCTCCAGGGTGATCTTGTTCAGGGGCCATCCCGGGTCTATTTTGGGCGCAGTCAGATGTACCTGAACGCCAAACCTGGCTAATGAGCTTTTTCCTTCGATTCTTGCAGCCAGCGCGTTGGAAAGCTCGACCGATTCCGCAGTTGAGGCAATGATGAATACTCCAGGCTCCAGGATGAAGGGCTGGTCGGGATAAAGTTGTCGTTCTTCAGAACAGCTTCTGATTTTGCCCGGCACATCGGTCAGGGTTGTCGGGTTGATAACTTCAGCCCCCTCAATGAACTCCCTCCGTATAACTTGGATGAAAGGGTCGAGGCGCAAGTCAACAGAAGATGGCTTGACCAGGATATCAAATCCTTGAGAAGGAGCGATTGTCAGCTCTCCCCGTTCCATAGCTTCGTTTAGCTCGCCGTCAGACAACACCATGCCGGTTCACTCCTCAGTTGTTATGGCAGCCAGGGCGCTTTCGGAAAGACGCCATATTGACGTGCCAAGGGAGGAGGGCGGAAATACTATGACATAGTGTCCTCTCTGGGTGCCTGTGTACCACCCGGATACCACAGCGGGGTCTTCGCTCACTATGATTTTTGCGGGAACGCACGCCTCGAACTTTTCTCCGCATACGTCCACGGTAACTACGTACTCCAGACCCAGGGGCATTGGAATTGCTTGGTCCATCTTGAGCAGGTATTCCCGAGGTTCTGCGTATTTTCCTGTGGTTTCCCGATTCTGTGCCAAGCCTTGCCTCCTTTAGTGGATCTTTAGTGGATGGTGCCGCCGGTATGTAATTGCAATCTCTACCCGTTCCGGGTCCGGCGCTGATTATAGTGGGTTTGCCTTTCCGGCGTGAAGGGCCTTGTGTCAGTAGTTCTATTCTGGAGTCACAGCGTGTGGGATAATTGAGAGGCCCCTTCCAATTCCTTCCCCCGTCAAGGCGGAAGGCCCTCTTCAAATGTGGAAGGGATTTGAAGGAGCCCTTTTGTTTTGCCGTGATAAGCTGGTAGTCTTTGGAGTGTCTTCAGTCCTGCTGATGTTCACCCTTTTGGGTTGCGGCGACAATATGCGAGAGGCCACCCGCGCGCCCACCCCGGCGCCGGCTAACGTCCCAATCCCTGAAGCGCCTACTATCGCTGCGACCACGATGGCTGCCGTTGCGGGCCTCGAGGAACCGACTCCGGCGCCGCGACCTACAGCGACTCCCGTACCGGAACCCACACCCATTCCGACATCCACAACTAAGGAGCCGACTCTCTTGTCCGAACGAACTCCCACCGTCCAGATAGAAACCACCCCCGAGCCCCCCGTGGCCCCGCGGCGGCCCCACAGTTTTACCCACCACGGCATAACCATCGAGGACCCGTGGCACTGGCTGCGCGACGCGGACTACCCCACCGTGGACGACCAGGACGTGCTGGCTTATCTGAATGCCGAGAACGAATACTTCGAGGCCAGCATGGCTCCCCACAAGGAACTGACCGACGCCATCTTCGAGGAGATAAAGGGCCGCCAGCAGCCCGACCTGGCCAGCGTGCCCTGGAAGGACGGCGACTGGTACTACCAGTGGAAGTTTGCCGAGGAAAGCCAGTACCGTATCTGGCTGCGCTGGCCGGCGGATGCTCCCAATGCCCGGGAGGCTCCCACCGCCGCCGTGGAGACCCTGCTGGACGAACCTGCGCTGGCCGAGGGCCTGGAGTATTTCCGGCTCGGTTCCATGTCGGTGAGCCACGGCGGCAACCTGCTGGCCTATTCCACCGACGACGACGGCTCCGAGCGGTATAAGCTGGTGGTCAAGGACCTGGCCACGGGGCAAATGCTGCCCGTGGAAATACCCGAGACCACCGGCCGTGTTGTGTGGTCAGCCGACGACTCATCCTTCTTCTACACGGTGGTAGATGCCAACTGGCGGCCCTGGCAGGTGCGCCGCCACGTTCTGGGTCAGCCTGTCGAGCGCGACGAAGTGGTTTACGAGGAGCGCGACTCCGGCTTCTTCGTCGGCGTCGGTTCTTCCGCCTCAAAGGAATACATAATGATAGGCGCCGGCGATCACGTAACCTCCGAGGTATGGCTGGTTCCCTCTGCCGACCCCGCTGCCAGCCCGGTGGTTGTGTCGCCCCGCCGGCCCAACCACGAGTATTCCATAGACCACCAGGCTGACCGCTTCATCGTTCGCACCAACGATACCCACAAAAACTTCCGGTTGGCCGTCGCCCCGGGGGACGACCCCACCGAGCCGGCTTGGGAGCCGCTGGTGGATGCTTCGGATTCGAACTACATCACGGGCTTCGACACCTTCCAGGACTTCATTGCCGTGGAAGTACGCATAGACGGCCTCGACCACGTGCGTCTCATGTGGCGGGACGGCAGTTCCCGGGACATCGAGTTTCCCGAGTCGGCCTACTCCGCTTCCGTGGGCCGAAACCCGGAGTTTCAGACCGCTACCCTGCGCCTGGACTATACCTCGATGATTACGCCCAGCACCGTATTCGATTACCACGTCGGCACGGAGGAACTGGAAGTAAGGCAGGTGCAGGAAGTACCCAGCGGCTACGACCCCGGCGAGTATGTCACCGACAGGCTGCTGGCCCCGGCCCGGGACGGTGTCCAGGTCCCGGTGTCCGTCGTGCGCCACAAGGATACGCCGGTGGACGGTTCGGCCCCCCTGTACCTCTACGGCTACGGCGCCTACGGCTATGCCATCCCGCCCGGTTTCTCCACCACCCGCCTGTCCCTGCTGGACCGGGGCTTCATCTACGCCATCGCCCACATCCGGGGCGGCGACGACCTGGGCTACCACTGGTACGAGGCGGGCAAGCTGGACCGCCGCACCAACACCTTCAACGACTTCGTGGATGTGGCCCGTCACCTTGTCAACGAAGGGTACGGCTCCCCGGGGCGCATTGCCATTGCCGGCGGCAGCGCCGGCGGGCAGCTTATGGGCACGGTGGTAAACCAGGCTCCGGAGCTTTGGGGCGCGGTGGCCGCCCATGTGCCCTTCGTGGACGTGCTGAACACCATGCTGGACGATACCCTGCCCCTGACCCCCATCGAGTGGCCCGAGTGGGGCAACCCCATTGAGGACAAAACCGTCTTCCAGTACATCCGCTCCTACTCGCCCTACGACCAGTTGACCGCCAGGGACTACCCGCCCATCCTGGTTACGGCCGGTCTCAACGACCCCCGCGTCACCTACTGGGAGCCGGCCAAGTACGTGGCCAAGCTGCGGGCCCTGAAAACCGACGATAACCTGGTGCTGCTGAAGACCAACATGGGCGCGGGCCACGGCGGCCGGTCGGGCCGCTTCGACCGCCTCTACGAAGTGGCGGAAGAATACGCCTTCATGCTGGCGGTAATGGGGCTGGTGGAGTAGCGAAGACCTGTCTAACCACCCATGGGCACGAATTTTCGATAGAATTGCGAATCTGCTGCCAGACAAGGAAAATACGTGCAAGATAACAACCGCTACCTGGACCCTGGCGTGCTCTTCAGAAAGGGGGACACTTTTTCCCGACACCAGATAGTGTAAGGAAGATTCCGAAAAGGGGAATAGGAATGGCTTTGCGACTGACAGCCGAATACGTCAACGGGGCGCTAAAACCTCTGGAATTGCAGGAAGGAACTGTTGTAACCCTCTACATTGAGGAAAGGAGCGAGAATAACCAGCAACACCATAGTGCTCTGGAAATAGTCGACCGCATCCGCCAATCGTCGCCACCAGGTGTATGGGACGATATGCCCACCAACCTGCACGGTAGATAGAACCGCATCGGGAAGGGCCACCTTGTCGGTGGCCTTTCCCGGCGCCAGGCTATCGCTGGGCATGGGCACGGTGTAGCGCATCAGAGCGTCGCCGGGCACCACGAGAATCTCCTTGACGAAGGTCTCGATGAAGGCGCGGCGCTCGGTAAGCTCGCTCTCCTCCAGAAAGTCCTTCATCTCCCGGGCGTAGGCGGCGACGGCGTTCACGTCGTCCAGCACCTTCCGCCGCTGGGCCAGGGCCGCCCTGGCCTCCTCCGCCGAGCATTCCAGCCGGTCCTGCCGCTCCCTCAGTTCCCTGATACGGGGCCTGAAGTCGTCCACCTCCATGTCGGTGGTCTCCACCAGGTTGTAGAGCCTTCCCAGCCTCTGGCGCACGTCGTTCAGCTCTGAGTCGATGGTCTCCAGCCGCTTGCGCTGCTCCCGGGTCACCCCTCCCATCTCCGACTCCACCACCTTCACCAGGTCGCGGATGCTGTCCTCGGTGAGAATGTTGGAGCGAATCCGGTTGACCACCAACTCCTCGAAGCGGCGGGCGTTGAGGGTGGGAGTAGGGCAGGCGTCCCGGCCGACCTTGATGCTGGTGGGGCAGACGTAGTAGGCGTACTGGCCGCTCTTGGCGAACCGTCCGGTGAGGGGCGAGTCGCACGCCTGGCACCTGGCCAGGCCGCTGAGCAGGTAGGAGCTTCCGACCCTCCTGGGATTCCTGACCTTGGGTGCGCGGGAGCGCATCTGCCGGTTCACCTTGCGGAACTGGGTCTTCGTCACGATGGCGGGGAAGGCTTTCTCCACCCTGACCGGCTCGCCCTTGTCCTTGGCGCCTTCACCCCAGACAAGGGTTCCCGTATAAGCCTCGTTGGTGAGGATGCCGTGGACGGTGGTCTTGCCCCAGAGCTTGCCCCTGGGGCTGGCGATGCCCTCGCCATTGAGGATGCGGGTGATCTCCTGGGTGCCCTTGGCGGCCTCGGCCATATCGAAGATGCGCTTCACGATGCGGGAGGAATCCGGGTTGACCTCCAGGGTGGGGCGCTTCTTGGGGCCGTCAGCCACCATGACCCGGTTGTAGCCGAAGGGGGCGTGGCTGGAGACCCAGAAGCCCCGGGAGGCGGCCTCGCGCATCCCCCGCAAAACTTCCGTGGCAAGATTTTCGCTGTAGAATTCGTCCACGGACTCGATGATGGCCTCCATCAGCTTGCCGGTGGGGGTGTCGTCGGCGTGCTCGGTGATGGAGACCACGCGGACGCCCTTGCGGCGGAGCATGGACTTGAAGGCCACCGCGTGCTCCCGCTTGCGGGTGAACCTGGAAAATTTCCAGACCAGAATCTCGCGGAAAGGGGCCTGGGACTTGCTGGCCTCGTCGATCATCCTGCGGAACTCGGGCCTATCGGCGACCCGGCCGCTCTCGGCCTCGTCCACGAACTCGCGGACCACGGTGTAGCCGTTCCTGGCGGCGTGCTCACGCAGAGCGCGCAATTGGGCGGCGACGGAGAGGTCCACGTCCTGGCGGTCGCTGGAGACCCGGGCGTAGAGGGCCACGGGGGTGGCGTCGTATTGGTTACTCATCGGTGTTTCCTCCTGTCGTTTCGTCCTGCCCTTCCAGCCGGGACCGCAGGCGTTCCAAACGGGCCTGGCGGCGAAGCTCCCGCTCTTCCATGTACAATCGGAGGGCTTCGCGCACCAACTCGCTCATGTCGCGGCCCTCTTCTTCCCTGACCCGCTGCACCTCCTCGAACATCTCGGGAGGGAGCGAGAAGGTGATGGTCCTGGAAATGCGGCGTGGGGGCATGTTGTCTCTTCTTTTGCCGGTTGATGTATGCGGTTGTCTTACTAGTTATATTCGGACATCCGGCCTTTCCTGTCAAGGGGTGGCGCGTCTCGACGGGGGAAGAGCTGCGGCCCAGCCATGGCTGGGCCGCTTATGCATGTTGGTGTCCCTTGTCATCGTTGCCGGATGCGGGCAGGGCATCAGTCCTCCTATCCCTCTGCCGGATCGGTCCCGGTTTGAGACTCTCCCGCGCGCTGTCGCAGGTAGGAGCGGATGGCCACCCTGGCCCAGATGCGCAGGCCATTCTGGATGGTCCGGCGCTGCTGGGGAGTGTAGTCAGCCAGGGGGCCGTCTCCGGTGGATTCCGGCTGGTCGTCGCCGCGTTGGTCCGGCGTATTCTCTTTCATGTTATCTTTCATAGGCGCAGTCGCAGCGGCGGTGACGGGCCGCTGGCCTCTCGTTGCAGGTTTGCGGCCGGGGGCCGCCGGCGCCGATGGAAAGGGCGAACGCCGGCGGCCCCGTGCCGCATCAGGCCCCGCCGCGCCGCCGTTGCGCTTGCGCCCGGCGGGGCCAGGGGTCTAGCTTTCCTCCTCTTCCTTCTCCTCCTTGTCCTGGTCGTTCTCCGCCGCGTCCACGCCGTCCTCGTCCTCCGGCTCGTCCTCCTCGTCGAAGAGGCCCAACTGGAAGTCGTCGCCCATCAGGATCTGGGTCCCGCCGGGAATACCGGAGGCGAAGCGGTGGATGGAGTGCATGGCGCCGCCGCAGGGCTCGACGCCCTTGCGCCAGCGGGCCAGCTGCTTGGGGTCCACGCCCAGGGCCCGGGCCAGGCCGCGCCAGG
>DAOUIY010000018.1:0-10681 GCA_034423215.1 Dehalococcoidia bacterium | reverse complement strand
CGCTTGAAGTAGAGCTTGTTCTTCTCAATTCCCCGCCACCAGATCTTGTCGCGCATGAGAGCGCGGCCGGGGCAGCGGTTCACGCAGACCTGGCACACCTGGCAGAAGGCGTGGATGCCGTAGTCCACGGGCTTGTCGTAGGTGACGTTGGCGTCGGTGGTGATCATCATCAAGCGGCAGCGGGAGCCAACGTGGGGAGTCAGCAGGTAGCCGCAGGCGCCCAACTGTCCAAGACCGGCAGAGACGAACATGGGGATGTAGGGGCCGGTATTGTCATTGGGGCTGTGGACCTGGGAACGATAGCCCAGGCTGCGGATGTAGTTGCCCAGTTCCAGGCCGGCGGCGCCTTCCGTCCGGTAGGTGCTGGAATGCACGATCTCGGCGTCAACGCTGGGGATAGTCTGGGTGGGCTCGAAGTCCTGTTCATAGGCCAGGCAGATGACGTGGGGGAACTTCACCCAGTCCTTCTTGCTCTGGTAGGTGTAGTGGGTGTCGTAGGCGGTGATGCCGACTTCGACATAACCCAACTCGCGGGCCTTGGCCTTGATGAGCTCACTGACGTCTTCACCGGTGGGCTCAGCAGTGGGCTCCAGGTCGCCGGTGAGGCGGGCGCCCATGATGAGGGAGCGGTTCAGCTTGTCGTGTTCCTTGCGGATTTCCCGCATCTCCACGTGTTGGTCGCGGATGGCATTGGCCCAGTCGCGGGAAGCGCGCTCGGTGATGTTCATGGTCTCCACGGGATATTCCCGGGCGTACCAGTCAACTTCGCGCTGAATCTTGGGAATACCAGGAACGGTCGCCAGTTCCTCGGGAACCGGAATGGTTACCGGAGAATCGCCGACGTTCTTGCCGGGTCGAACAACCTCATGTCCGATTTTGAGCATACCTTCTCCTCCCTGTGTGAGTCTTAAATTCCAGGTCAAGCCTTGGGCGTAACGATAAACCTTGCGATTTTATTTGTCAATACTATGTGGAAGCGGTTTTTGTATTCCTTTTCACAATAGTTAACAGTTGCCCGGAGCATGATGGCCGGGTGGCTGATTCAGCTACGCCGCAGGTTCAGTTTTTCCCTACAAAAGGGCCTTTTTTTCCTTGCCCAAAGGCATGGAGCGTCGGCCCCGAAAAGAGATTGCAGGGCAATCCCTCGGCCCGTTAGCCAACTTGTAGCTGTCGCCGCTGCCCGGCGGGGCATTGCGTTCTTTACCGGGGCACATTAGAATGCCCGAAATGCCGTTAATCCGGCAATGGTTCCGGGTTAATCGGGGCTAATCCCACGTAGGAAAGGGTAACCCGACTCTCTTTCGGAGGTCCAGGCCACATGAAGAAAGTAGTCAGTGAAATCAGCGGCATCGTGTTCAGCATCCCCTGGCTGATTGCCAAGGACAACGGGCTTTTTGAAGACGAAGGAATTGACATGACCTTCGTCCGGGCCCGGGGAGACCGGGAAAACCGGGTAACCTACGACCCCAGCGAGGTGGACCCCATCCTGGGCCACGTGCCCTACGAAAAGAACATGGTGTCCATCTACCGCGCTTGAGAAGAAGGCCAGGTCCGTCGGGCCTACGAAAGCAAGCGCGAAGACACCAAGATAATCTCCCTGCGGGCCGCGGTAATGAGCCAGTCCCTGATGGTGCGCCCCGATTCGCCGCATAATTACCCCGGTACGCTGGGCAACCGGCCCGTGGCGGTGTCCTTTCACGCCGCGGCCCACTACGTTTCCCTGCGCCTGCTGGAGGGTTATGTACCCAACGACAAAATCAAGCTGGTCTCCTTCGGCTCACCCCGCAAGCGGTTTGAGGCCATGATGAGCGGCGAGGCCGACGCCTGTGTAGTAATGGAACCCTGGATTAGCCTGGGCGAGAAGATTGGCTGCAAGTCCCTGGCCGAGGGCCACTACCTGGGCGCGGAGAACGCCAGCGACGACATGGACCCGGAGACCTTTGCCGCCATCAACCGGGCGGTGGGCCGGGCCATAGACATGTTCAACGCCGACAAGCGCAAGTACCTGCACTACATGATTGACGAACCCAGCTTCGCCGAGGTTGCGGCCAAATATGGCGGATTAATGCCTGAGAACTTCCACCTGCCGCGCCTGCGGTACACCAAGGACACCTACTACTCCCAGGAGATAGTTGAGGACACCTACAACTGGATGGTGCGCTGGGGCCTGCTCAGCGAGTCGGCCTGCACCGCTGACCTGGTGGAGAACCGGGTGGCGGCGCCGGAACCCGTCCCAACCCCCGCCGAAGACTAGACGCCCCACGCAGATAAAACAAAAGACCGGCCGGGCGGCATTGCTCGGCCAGTCTTTGATTGTCTCTTGTGAAAAGAGGTCCTGCTTACGCCATGGATACAAGGTGAATCTAAGGCCGCAGGAATTCAGCTCACCGGTTAGGCAACACCAGCGCCGTCACGCCCCGGTCATTGGCCAGAGACTCTTGCGGCCCGTGCAAACGGGCCGTTACCACTACACCCGTCGCAGGGGCGCCAGAAGCCAGCCCCATGATTCGCGCCCGCCGTTCCGCCCGAAATATGTCGTCATTGTCTGCCGTAATGGAGACTTCAACGACCGCGTGGCTGCCGGTTTCAGAATCAGAGAAGATGGTGTCGGCATCCTGCAAGTCGGCAATCTCGTCCGGCCTCACCACGCCGGACTGGCGGGCTTGTCTAAACAGCCGGTTCATTTCCGGGGCGACAAGTCCTTCCTGGTGGAAGACAATGACAGGGGATGCCATGCCGAGGTCATGCTCCAGTCGCAAGAGAACGCGGGTGCGGACGCGGCGTTCGTATGCGGCCCCCTCGAAATTGCCGGCTTTCCCTTCAAGCCGTTCCAACTGCTGGTGAATCAGGCGTATCTGTTCCTGTACCTGCCGGGTTTGCTCCTGAGCCAGCCGGAAATTCTCTTCGGTGCTCTCGACAAAGCGGGCCAATTGCTGCGGCAGGTCCAGCAACTCGTCGCCCAGCACCAGGCTGCGGACGGCGGCCAACCAGTCGGGCCTATCTCTCAGGACTTGCACCAAGTCGCTGATGTCATTGATGGTTGTCATCTTTCCTCCACGATGGATTGTAGCCTATTGACCAGATAACAACCACTATTGAGGGAAGCTTTGCGTCCAAATCCGTTACCCAAATCGGCTTTAGGATTCACGTACTTTGTGACTATGGCCACCGGAAAGCCGCCAGCGCGGCCTTGCTAAATGCCCAGTCCCGCTCTTCCTGGCTCTGGAAGCACGGGTACTCCTTCAGGGCTTCCAGCGAGTTGCGGTAGCCTTCCCGTCCGCCCACCGGGGGAAAGTCGCTGCCCCACATCATGCGTTGAGGGCCGAAAGCCTCGTAGGCCATGTCCACCAGGGGCGGCACTTCCTCGAACATGAAGTGGGCGGCCAGGGGCCGGGGCCGGACGCAGAACTCACCAAGACCGCCAAACTTGATGAAGGTGTTGGGGAACCGGGCAAGGGTGAGAGCCGCCTGGTAATCATCGTAGGGCGGAGTGACCGATTCCGGGCTCTGGGGCCGGTAGGCTCCGGCCAGGTGCTCCAGGATTATGGTCAGGTCGGGATACTGCTCCACGATGGCCTGAAATCCCGGGTCCGCCGCCTGGGCCGCGCTGCGGGCGTAGCAGCTTACGGGAAGCCGGAGTTCGGCGGCCTTCCGCCAGATGGCCAGCGGGTCGGGTTCCGGAGACCGCTCGGTCGGGTGCAGCCGCACGGCGATTACCTCTTCATGTTGCGCCAGGCTCTCCAGGGTGTCGGTAGCGTTGGGGTCGGCAACGTCCACCCAGACCACCGCGCCGAAGCGGTCGGGAAAGCGCCGGACACACTCCAGCAGGTACTGGTTGTGATAGTTGCCGGCGTGCTGGATTAACGCGGTCTTCTGAACCCCGTTGACGTTCATCTGGTGCAGAATGGTCTCCACCGGCTCAAACCAGTTGACGCCAGCATGGGCGTGGGTGTCAATTATTGTCATGGAAACTCGTCCTCCTGGATTTTCAGCCCGATAGTGGATTCTGGTCTTCCTTCAGGAACAGCCTACGGGCGTTGCCGCAACACATCAATTCTACCTGGTCGGCGCTGAACCCGACTTCCTCTATGTTGGCCGCAATCGGCTCCGCCGAACCGGCAAAGACGTAGTCGGAGCCCAGGAGCAGGTGTTCCGTCCCGACAATGTCGTGCATCATGCGCACGGCGGGCGGGGAAACCGCCACATTGTCGTAGTATAGAAGTGGCAGATAGTCGGAAGGCTTGTCCCGTTGCAGGTCCACCGGACGACCGGCGCCGCTGCGGTAGCCATTGTCAATACGGGCCGCCTGGTAGGGCAGGTAGCCGCCGCCGTGGACCAGCATCATCTTGAGATTCGGGTGCCGGTCGAACAGCCCGCCCAGAATCAGCTTGGCGGTAGTGATGGTGGTGTCCAGGGTGCGCCCCAGGGAGAAAGCAAGGTAGGAAGGGCGGATGTTGGCGCCGAATCCGTGGGTGGGCGGATGCATCACTATGGGCACATCCAGGGCTTCCACCGCGTCCCAGAAGGGTTCGAAGCTCTCCTTGGCCAGGTCCTGTTCCACCGGGTCGGTGGCCAGCATCACCCCCAGGAACCCCAACTCCCTGACCGCGTATTCCAGTTCCCGCGCCGCCAACGTTCCGTCCTGCACCGGTACGGTGGCCAGCCCGGCAAACCGGCCCGGATGGGCCTTTACCAGTTCGGCCAGGCTTTCGTTGAACAGGCGCGCCCAGGTAGCCGCGTTTTCCGCGGTAAGGGTGTAGCCCTGGATGTCCAGCCAGGACCCGAGAATCTGTAGGCCCAGGCCCTGCTGCTCCATCCACTCCAGGCGCGGTTCCAGCCGGGCCAGGCCGCCCACGGGCCTGAGGTGGACCAGGCCCTCAAACTGTAGGGCGGGACCCCGCTCCGTATCTTCGACCGTGACCCCAAGGCTGGCCCCCGTTTTCCTGGCGTCTTCAATCAGGGCCGGGGGAACAACGTGGGCGTGGGAATCTATGCGGGTGTTGGCAGCTTGCGCCATCTGTTCGCTGGACATTAGCTCACTCCATGACCAGGGAAGGGTTAGGTGTAGAGCATAATATACCAGAACACCGCAGACCTTAATGGATGGTCACAAGTACCAGGCGGAAGCCGCTGCATCAAAAAAGGCGGGCTTCAGAAGCCCGCCCCTCACGAAAAACACCGTTTGGACTGCCAGGGCTTTACCATTTAAGGCACTATTGCCGTGCCCTGGCCCACTGCGGTGGTGTCGCCGTTCTGGTTGTGGCACTGGACCTGCACCAACACCTGGGTGCCATTTTCAACCGGTTCCTGGTGAATCACTGACCCGGACACGGTAATCGTGTCTCCATCCTTAACCGGGCGAAGGAACTTGAGATTCACGCTGCCCGAGTGGTTGAACACTTCCGGCCCAAAGAACCGGCGCAACGCCTCGGAGGCAAAGGTGATGGACATCCTGCCCGACGCCAGCGTGTACGTGGTTCCCAACCGGCGGGCGGCCAGTTCGTAATCGTTATGGATGTTCTGCCGGTCAAGGATGCCACAGGACTCAAACTGGAGAATGCTATTTTCCGTGATGGACTTGGTCAGCGTAGGGATGGGTGCGTTATCTACGATTGTGGATGCCATTTCTTTCCCACCTCGTCTGGTTTTTTCATCTGGTAGGTGCGCAGCCTTTCGAGCATGCGCCCGTCTTCGTCCACGGCGGTGGCTTCAATGACCATGTAGGGCTTGTCCCGCCGCAGGTACTTGTCGTGGATTCTGCCCGTTACAAAGATCTTCTTTCCGACAATGGGGGGATTGAAGAACTCCACCTCGTTGCCGGCGTTTACGCCGCCCACCTGGTCATCGTAAACCATGTTCAATGCGGTAGCGTCGTGCTTTACCGCCAGGGTAGGGAAGCAGGCATCCGGATCTTCCACCGAAGCCCGGAAATTGTCCAGCATCTCCTGTGTCAGCACATACTCGTAGGAGCCCAACTCCTCACCTATCTCGATGTCGTCGTACCTAAAGAGCTTCAGTTCCTCCTGAGCCATTAGCCCAACTCCTCATACAGTTGCCAAATGCGTAGCAACAATTATAGCGGCAAACCCATTAGGGTCAAGGCAAGCCATGTTACAGTGACGGTTCAAAGTGAAGGGGTCAGGTTGATCCCATAACCGCCGTTCCCGCCAAGGCGGGAGCCTCGAAGCATCCGGGGCGAGATTCCGGCCTGCGCGGGAATGACGGACTTAAGGCTGTTCCTTCCCTCCCTTCCGGAAGAGTATCGTGCAACAGCTACAGACCGGGGCGCTCCAACCTGATTCAGAGCTTTTGCATTGCGCCAGGCCTATGGACATCCCCACCCGAACAAAATATAATGATTAGTACGCTTCGAGCGGCAGTGGCTCAGTGGTAGAGCATCTCCTTGCCAAGGAGAGGGTCGTGGGTTCGAATCCCATCTGCCGCTCCAACTTTTTGCCCTTCTCCCGCCTGCTCTTTCCCGGTTCCTTCTTATGAATCAACCCCGCAGGTCAACTCTGCGGCGACTGCTCGACGGGCATACCCTCATTCATCCACTCCAGGTACGAACCGTCATAAAGGCGCACGTCGTACCCCAACTGCTTCAGCGCCAGGTATCCCACCGACGCCCGGATGCCGCTGCGGCAATAGGCAATGACCGGCGCGCCCGGCGGCACTCCCCTGGACTGCAACAGTTGCCTTAGCTCGCTCTCCGGTTTCAGATACGACGCGCTGCCGTCCACCAGTTCCTGCCACACCAGGTTGGCGGCGCCAGGTATGTGGCCGGGCCGGTCATCCAGGTCCGGCATTCCGTCGAACTCGGCCTGGCTGCGCAGGTCGAGAAGGGTAGAGCCGGCATGTCCGGCGCCCTGTTCCGTTGCCCGGGACACGTCATCCAGGGTGGCCCTGGGACCGGACGTGACTTCCGGCTCAAACCGGTTGGCGGTGGGGCGAACCGGACGGTACAGCTTTTCCCGGCCCTGGGCCGCCCATTCCTCGAAGAAGATGTCCATAATCTGCACGTCGGTATGCCCCAGGTACTCCAGGGCCCACATGGCCATGGCGGCATTTCGGCCGTCACCGCCGTCGTACAGGGTTACGGTACGGTCGTTGCCCACGCCCACAGAGCCAAAAAACTCGGCCATTTCGTAAACGCTCAGCAGCTTGCCGTCCCGGCCAAAGAGCCTGACCGCCGGCAGGTTGACCGCGCCCCGCAGGTGGCCCTGCATGTACCGCATGGGACCGCGGGGGTCTATCAACAGGAAATCGGGGGAGCCCAACCGGGATTCCACCCAGTCGGGAGATACGAACTCGACCATTCTGACTCCAGATTCAATAACAGAGTGTGCCCGAAAAGAATGTGCCAGGATGCGCCGGCAGATTGCATGCCGTAGGGGCGGGTTTGAAGCCCGCCCCTACATGGGTCAAGCGAATCGCGGGGACTACCGGCGTTTTACACCCGACAACGGGGCCACTAACCTACCATTTCGAAGTCGGTCTCGACCGACGTGGGGTTGGCCACGGATTGGGTTACCGGCGAACCCTCGACCGCCAGCCGCCATATCTCCCGCAACGTAGATTCGTCGGCATCGGCCCGCACAAAACACTTGGCGGAAATGCGGCCGTAGCCGGGGTTGCCTTCGTTCTCCACTCCGGCCCACTTGCGGATGTTGTCAAAGTAGCCCTCTACGGCAACTTCCAGGTCGTGTATGCGGACGCCCTGCTTGGTTGCGTTGACCACGAATCCAACGGTCATGCAACTGCCGATGGCCGAGAGCAGTTGCTCATGCGCGCTGGCCGCCACGTCGGTGGCCGTCAAATCCCCCGGTTCATCCATGTCAACCTGGTGGTTGCGCATGTAGGCCCGGGCCCTCATGCCGCCCTGCCAGGCAATGCGGGACTTCCAGGGCCCCGTCACGGCGTTGAACACATCCGGGTCCTTGAAGGACTCCAGGACCTGGGTCAGCTTTTCCCTGGGAAGACCATTAAGATCGCGTTCTTCTTCGGCCATGTCGCTCTCCTTAAAACTCTTGGCAAACTTCTGGGTTCGCCCCGCGCGCCCGGGACGCAAGACGGGCTGAATCGGGAAACGGCCCGAAAACGGTCCAGCGTTGTCCGATACTACGCCCGCCTAACCGTACTTTCTGCGCAACTCCTGGGCGGCCTCGCCGATTACCCTCATCTTGTGAAACGCTCCGTCCGCCGTATTGATGTTGCGTTCGGCGAAGGTGCCAAAACCGCAGTCCGGGTTCAGGTAAATCTTGTCGGGGTCGAAATACTGGAGCATTTCGTCCACCCGTTCCACCACCTGCGCCGGAGTCTCCAGCTCGTCGGTGCGGGGATTCACCACGCCCAGGCCGATTTCCTTCTCGTTGGCGTACTCCTTGAAGACTTCCATCTCTCCTGCCCTGGGAGTGGCGCACTCCAGCACCAGCTGGTCAATATTCATTTGCACCAGGTAGGGCAGCAGGGGCCCGTAGTTGCCGGTCAGGAGCACTTCCTCCTTGCGGCTCCAGTTGCCGCGGCAGACGTGGACGCCCAGCTTGATGCCTTCAATACCCTCCGCCACCTCGTTCATCAGGCGCAGGGCAAACTCCAGCTCAGTGGTGGGGTCACGGCGCTGGGGCAGCGAGGCGCACATGAAGGTCTCGCTGGTCTCCTCTCCCAGCACCACCTGGGTCAGAATAGGCTCGTCATACTGGATGAAGTCGGCTCCCTGGTCCCGCAGCTTTACGGTCTCCTCCCGCAGGATTTCCACCACGTCCCGCGCCAGGTCTTCCGGGCTGGGATAAATCTTGTCCGAGAGTCCCTCAAACCAACTGGAACGGGTCAGCATGTAGGGGCCGGGCAGGGGAATCTTGATTGGCTTGTCCGTGTGCTGCTTAAGGAAGGCCAGTTCGTCCAGCGACAAGCCCTCGCGGCAGGAAATTCTCTCGGTGACGATGGGGCTCTTGATGGCGAAGGCCGGCACGTCCAGGGCGCGCAGCTGTTCTTCCAGCCGCGCCCGGTCCCGGGCGTAGTCCAGTAGCTCCGACACCTTCATCAGCTGCATACCGGCAATCTTGCCGACAACATAAGAGTAGAAGTTGTCCCGCCGCTGCTCGCCGTCGCTGACAATGTCGACGCCGGCCTCGTCCTGGGCCTTCAACACCTCTATGACAGCCGTGTCCGCCACGGCGTTGAATTCGTCCTCGGATATTTCGTCGGCCTGGCGCCTTCGCAAGGCCTGGATCAGTTCCGGCGGCCTGGTCCAACTGCCCACCACGGTTACCGGAAACAGCGGGGTATCAGCCATCTTTTCCTCCATCAACACAATATCAATTATCCCTTCCGGCCTCGATGCGGAAGGCGGCGCCGTGTGGACTCCCCAGAGCCATTTTCATTTTCCTTCCTCTAATTAGAGGCCAGGATGGAGACATCGGTTCAGGCCTGGACTTTCACTTTCCCGAAAGGGCCAGAGTCTCCGCTGTAGTTGAAACGGCTTTTAGTTTGTCCACTGGGGTTCTCTCTTCTCCAGGAAGGCGGAAATTCCCTCCCTGGCGTCATCGGCCAGCAGGTTTTCCACCATAGTCCGCTGGGCCATGGCGTAGGCTTCGGGCCGGTCCACCTGCAACTGGCGATAAAAGGCCTGCTTTCCAATGGCCAGGGTGTAGGAACTGGCCCGGGCTATGTGACGCGCCAGGTCCATTACCGTGCTTTCCAGTTGGCTGGCCGGCGTCACCCGGTTGACCAGGCCCCATTCCAGGGCCTTCTGCGCCGAAATGGGGATTCCCGTGAGCAGCATTTCCATGGCCTGCTTGGGATTGACCGCGCGGGACAGGGCCACCGCCGGCGTGGAACAGAACAGGCCTATCTGTACGCCTGGGGTACAGAAACCCGCCTCCTCGGAGGCCACCGCCAGGTCGCAGGTGGCTACCAGTTGGCAGCCCGCCGCCGTAGCCAGTCCCTGTACCTGGGCAATCACCGGCTGGGGAAGCAACCGAATGGCTTCCATTACATCGGTGCATTCGGCGAAGAGACAGGTATAACTCTCCTCATCCGAACCTACCAACTCCCGCAGGTCATGGCCCGAACTGAAAACCGGACCCTCTGAACGCAGCACCACCACCTTGACCCCGGGATCGTCCTTAATCTGTCCCAGCCGGTCCTTCAAAGCGGCCAGCACCTGGCTGGACAGGGCGTGCCGTCGGGTGGGGTTATTCAAGGTAATGGTTGCTATGTGGTCAACAACGTCGCAGACAAGCACGGGGTCGCTCATCTCAAATACTCCTGGCAGCTACGATTCCTCTCAGTGGTCAAGTCAGTAGTCAAAGACCGGGAATTAGCAGGGGCAGTTTAACATTCCCGCCTTGGCGGGTCTAGTTTTGGTACGGGGACGCGTGCCACGGCGGCAATAAGAGCGTCTCCAACCCTTCCTGCCCCCTGATGTCCCTCGTGGATTCATCAACTTATTAGAAATGATGGATAGTATTTCCGCTCACCCTGAGCCTGTCCAAGGGCCGTCCCTTCATGGTTCGACAGGCTCACCACGAGCGGACTCTCAGCTTATCCATTATTCCAATAGCGTTGGGCCACTAGGGCGTGTCGTCAAATGCACCGTCATTCCTGCGAAGGCAGGAATCTTAACTACTGCCGGTCGAGGTTCCCGCCTTCGCGGGAACGACGAAAAGGGACGCTAGGAAGC
>DAOUIY010000017.1:0-122654 GCA_034423215.1 Dehalococcoidia bacterium | reverse complement strand
TCGGCCTACGGCAGGGACGAGACGGTTGCCAGGGTGCTGGAGCAGGGGGCCACGGACTACATCGTCAAGCCCTTCTCGCCCACGGAGCTGGTGGCCAGGGTGAGGGCGGCCCTGCGGCGGTTCGGGGAGCCCCAGGTCCCGGCGCCGGAGGAGCCCTTCGTGCTGGGGGACATGACCATCTACTACGCCCAGCGCAGGGTGACGGTATCGGGGAATCCCGTGCCGGTGACGCCCACAGAGTTCGACCTGCTGGCGGAGCTTTCGATGGAGGCCGGACGGGTGGTGTCCCATGACCGGCTGCTGAGGCGGGTGTGGAGCCCGGGAAAGCCGGGGAACCTGCGGGTGCTGCGCACCCACCTGATGAAGCTGCGACGCAAGCTGGGCGACGACGCTTCCAACCCGAAGTACGTCTTCGCGGAGCCCCGTGCCGGCTACCGGATGGCGAAGGGGGAGGAAAGCGAACAATGAAGTTCACCTTCGTGAGTAAAGCAAACAAGCATATTAGTCCTCGGCTCCCCGGCGTCATTCTGGTCACTCTGATTCACTGTGTGCCAATCTACGCCTTTACTTGGTATTTCAGCCTGATTGAGGACATGTCCGCCCGCATCTCGATAAGCCTGCTTGTCACCATGTTGCCGGTGACAGAGCTTCTGTCTGAACCAAGACCCTTGAAGTCGAGAGGGGAGCAGTTCTGGCTCGCGGTGTTTTTCGGGCTCGCATTGCTCCTTGTAGCTAGCCACGAGTTCAAATGGCATGGCTTGGCAGGCAACACGGCTGTTTCGCTGCTCGTGCTCCCATACGCCTGGTTGGTTTGGAAACTGATGCGCCACAGCTGGTTGTTGCTGTCCGCGTTGATGCTTGCTGTAGCGTTGATGATGGTCTACTGGACGGCGGCATTGGCCGGAGATGACCGTTGGTTTGACCTCCTGTTGTTGCCACTCCCGGTAGTGATTCTCGGCGGCGTTATCTGGCACCGGTGGCGTGGCAGATATTGGACTCCGCCAGACGACGGAAGAATTGCCGTTTGAGCGGTCCGGGAATGCAGGCGCTTGCAATGGCCATTTTGTTTCTGCCGGTCATTGTCGTCGCAATCGCCGTTCCTGGGATGCTTGACCTCAGTCCAGCCTGGTCCGCGGTATCCCTGACCATCGCCGGAGTCCTGCTAAGCGCAGTGGTGTCGGAACCGCTGAGACGATTCTTATTGGAATGGGGAAAGCTAGCGCCGAGCCAGGACGAATGTCCAGAGCAGCGGCAGAGCAACTCTCGAAGGGAGGACTAGACTGGGCCACCACTCTACCCGGATGGATTCGTTCTCGGCGGGTCACGGCCATAGGAAGTGGGAGGCAAGCGAACGTCCTGTGGCTTGCATTGTGTCACCTCCCTGATCAACATCACGGCGCACCCAACGGCGACGTCATGCCCATCCCAGGCCCTAACCTCGGCTGCCGTGACCAGTGAGTAAAGGGACAAGCCTCGTCTCCAACTGCGAAGAATTTGAAGAAGACGGCCTGGGGCTTGTTTTCGAAAGGATGCTAGACTGATAATAAGGGTCTCGGCTATTCTCGCTTCCGCTAATAAGGACCAACATGGCATCTGAGTCTGAGTTAGAACGCCGGCCTCATGGTCGTCTAGTGAACTGTCCCGGCGGCTATCGGGCCTATGTGCCGGCCTCACTTCCGCCGCCCTTGGCGTGGGACGAGGGGCTGACAGTCAATCTTTCTCATGCCGACCGGGCTATCGGCAGGCTTGCGGGCGAAGGGCGGCGCTTGCCCAATCCGCACCTTTTGATCCGGCCCTTCGTCCGCAAAGAGGCGGTGCTGTCCAGCCGCATTGAGGGGACCCAGGCGACCCTGGGCGAGTTGCTAGCTGCTGAGGCTGGAGCAGCAGTGGAGCGAAGCCCTGCCGACCTGCGTGAGGTGGGCAACTACGTAACAGCCCTGGAATACGGACTGGAACGCCTGGACACATTGCCTGTGTCGCTGCGCCTGGTGCGTGAGATGCACGAATATCTCATGCGGGGCGTTCGGGGCGACGTGGCTACGCCAGGGGAGTTCCGGCGCAGTCAGAACTGGATCGGGCCGCCCGGGTGCACGCTGAACGACGCAACCTACGTCCCACCACCACCTTCTGAACTCATGGAGTGTCTGGATGCCTGGGAACGGTTCCTGTATGACGACACCTTGCCGCCACTGGTGCACGCTGCGCTCGCCCATTCTCAATTCGAGGCGATTCACCCATTTCTCGACGGGAATGGCCGGGTTGGACGCCTGCTCATCACGCTGCTGCTGGTCAAGCGGGGTGTGATTCCCTCTGCCCTGCTCTATCTGAGCGCCTACTTCGAAGCCACGAGACAGGAATACTATGCGCGCCTGCTTGGGGTGACAGAGCGGGGAGAATGGGAGGAGTGGCTGACCTACTTCCTGACAGGCGTTGCCCTCCAGTCTGAGGACGCAGTGGACCGGATTCAGCGTATCGACGGCCTGTTCTCAGAGTGGAAGCAAGGGCTAGTACGGGGACAGTCTCGGCTCCCGGAAAGAGCGCTTGACCTCTTCGCCGAGAATCCCTTTTGGACGGTTGGCGGTGTGGCCTCCAGGCTGGAGGTTGCCTTCACCACGGCCCAGCGAGCAATCGACCGGCTGGAGAAGGAGGGCGTAGTTGCGCAGGTTGGAGAGGCGCGGCGCAATCGCGTGTATTGCGCCGGAGCCATCCTTGATGTGCTGGAGGAACCCCTCCGGCTCACGGGTTAGGAATCTCTTGAACGTGGGTGGCGTCTCCCGAGCGTGATAGATGCGGGAATGCGTGAACAAGGCAGGCGGACTAGAGAAGTGAGACGTTTTAGATCGAATCGACTTTGGCATAAAGCCAGACACCGTTTCAGGGCGGAGGCGTCCCGAGCGACCGGCTGGGATGGATTCTGGTGGGTCGCCGGAATGGTCGTCGTGCTGGCGGTGGGATCCCTCCTCTCGTGGTGCTTTTGGGAAGAACTGCACGGAACCGAGGACTCCATCAGCACGACGGTACGCAACCTGGGACTGGTGGTCGGCGGCGTCATTGCGGTCCTTCTTGCTATATGGAGAAGCCTGGTGGCGACAAGGCAGGCGGACACAGCGCGGCAAGGTCTGCTCAACGAGCGCCACCAGAAGGCTGCCGAGATGCTCGGGCATGACAACCTATCCGTTCGGCTTGGCGGCGTTTATGCGCTTCAGGCGTTGATTGAGGAACACCCAGAGCAATACTACGTTTCCTGTATGCGATTGTTGTGTGCGTTTGTGCGCAACCCACCTGCGGATGAGCAACTGCCCGTGCTCTCTGACAGGGAGCTGACACGCTGGGGAGGCGGTATCCGGCTCCGTGGGGATGTGCAGACGGTGATGGATATGATGCGGACGAGGGATGACCGACTTATCGCCATGGAGCGAATGGTGGGCTTTGTCGTGGACTTCAGTGGGGCGGACCTGAGGGGTTCGAATCTTCGGGATGTAAACCTCACGGGGGTAAATCTGAGTGATGCGGACTTGTCCGGGGCTTATGCTATTGGGGCAAACTTGTCGAACGCCTACCTGTGGAGAGCGCGACTCTATAAGACCATGTTGGCATCGGCGAATCTGTCCGATGCCAGTTTTCACGGTGCAGATGTATCGAGGACGTGGTTTTGCCACAAGGCGCTTCCAGACCTGTTTTCAGATTCCCGTGTCCGACGTTTCACTGCCCCTGCCGTCGGGATAGCCGACCACAACTTCTACCGAGCCCTTGCGAAGAAGGGTAACCCTCCAATCTTGGGTGGTGTGGTTCTCGATCAAACCGGTACACCTTTGGTGTGGAACCCCTCGAAGGGAATGGGAATTGAATACGTCTCAGACTGAAATGATCGCCTGTCGAAACTGCTTACCACCTGGTGGCGGCCAAGGGCCACTGGTCGAGTTTGGCGTTCCGCTTACCGGGGACGACAGGCTTGTTGGACGTTGTGCTCTACCAAAAGGAGCGAAATTGGCTGTTCTTGGTCGAGGCCGTCACGTCGCACGGCCTGGGGAATCCCAAGCGGGTCGAGGAATTGGAATCCATCTTGAAGGACTGCGCTGCTACGCGGGTGTATGTCAGCGCCCTCCTGGATTTCCGACAGTTCAAGCAGCATGTGGACAAGATCGTTAGGGAGACTGAGGTCTGGCTCGCCGAGATCCCAGACCGTCTGATTCATTTCAACGGAGGCAAGTTCCTGGGGCCTTAGGCTGGGTGGGTGTACGACCACCCAAAACGACGAGAGGGGATAAGCAGCGAGGTAGCGCGCATGGACGAGATAGGAAAGGGCATAGAGGCTTTCAACAAGACAACCACTCTTGCAGGCAAGTTACTGGGTCCGTGGATAACCCGCCGACAGGCGAACGCCGATGCGGAGGCCACGATACAAGATGCGTTGGCCCGCCGGGTTTCGGAGTACATTGACGAATTCCCGAGTCACCCCGATGTCATGGACCTGCTTGCCACATGCGGTGGTCGCGTCGGGATAGTCAACTTGACGCGCATTCTCCAGTCAGCCCAGTCACAACTGACCGATGAAGCCAGGCCCGAGTTAGTAGGTGATGATTGGTTCGCCAACTTCAGAGAAAAGGCGAGAACATGCTCCGACGAGGATTTTGCGAAGCTGTGGGCTTCGTTGCTTGCCGGAGAAGTAAACAAGCCTGGGTCGTACTCGCAGAAGACAGTAAACATACTGGCGGACATGGACGTGCAGACCGCCAATGTATTTGCTCGCCTTTGCAAGTATGCCTTAACGACCGAAACGGGTATCGTATTGGTGGTACCAAAGGAGATCATAGGCTCCAAGGTCAGCAACTACGCTTTGTCTAAGCTGAAGGGCTTGGGCCTCGTCGATTTCGTGGAGGGGCACGATCTCCAGTTGAGTATCAGCACAAACCTTCTCGGATACGATGGCGGCCTCTTAGAAGTCACAAATGACGCCAAGTCAAAGAGAGTCATGGTCAATACTGGCAGCGTTCATCTCACCCCGTTCGGCAAGGAACTGGCAGGGTTGTGCCTTCCAGTCGGTGACCAAGAGGACTCGGTGTCTGACATAGTAGCCTTCTGGGAGTCCAAGGATGAAGGAGTCAAAGTTGTGAGACATCTCCCGATTGCTCGGACGCCAAGTGGGAGTTTCTTGTATTCCGATGGAAGCACCGGGTTGATAAGAGAATATGGCAGGGAGCAGTTAGTGGCTCAGATGGGAACGGACTCCCCTCTTGGGCGAGCTGTGGACGAACTGCTACGTCCATCAGGTACCGACGGGGTGTTCGAGCAGTAACCCAGCGAGGTCGTGGCCAAAGCGCTCCTGTGGTCCCTTAGTCCCTCCGCGTCACACTACAGGAATCGCGAGTCCTTGATGCCTCGATAGGCTGCCGAGCCACATCTCAAAGATGGCGGAATCTACCGTAAGCGGTGGTGGCTCGGCCGATACAGCAACCGCGAGCGGATTCCCCTGTATCCTATCGATGCATGTGAGAGGACGAAAGGGCAAAGCATATTATGGACGAACACCCAGAAATGCTCATTACAACCTATTCACGTTATGGCGGGCTCGTTACCGCTGCCATTAGTACCACCGAGAAACGCCCTGTAGCATCAGGATCTGTCCTACCGGACCTGAGAGCGGTGTATTCTTCGTCCAGATTTGTCGAAGGCAGGAAGGTCGTATTCGGGAGCATACCCCATACCATAGATGAAGCCGCCAGACCGATCTTTCGCGCGCAGCGTTTTCTTAGTGAGAGCCACAAAGCCGAATCGAGAGGGCGATACTCTGGGAGAACCCTTGATCTCGGGGGCAATTCTAGGTCCTACGAGTTGTTGCCGGGGGACGACACGGACACCTTCCTCCACAGGCAGGAAGCGGTACTCAAGGATGCTTTGTTGCTCACCGGCATACACGTCCGGACCCTGTTGGAGGACTTTAGCGGTATCGGCAATCTCCCTGTCCCGGTGTATGACCGCAAGGGGAACAAGGTAGGTGAAGTCTCGCTCGCTAAGATATTCAACACGTTAGCTCACTACCGATATTGTGTTGTATCAGGTCCGTTTGTTCATGACCTTTTCTCGAAGGAGTCGCAGCTAGGACCTGACGACCTGTCGGGAACGAAGATGAAAATCAATGAGGTCGGCGACGCGGTTCTGGAGTTTATCTCTAAAATCAGGGTGCAGGATTTTGTGGGCGTGCTACGTGCCAGGCTTGAGAGATTGTCGATCCGCTCTAGCAGACGCGACATGATGTTCGTGGTACAGAACGTGCAAGCATTGGAGAGAGTAGTTTGTGACCGATCTATACCTGACGATATTCCTGAATTCATGCGATTCCTCGCCGAGCGAGCAGGAGTCGGGAAGGAACGCGTCATACCAGATACAGACTTTACAAACCTGTCGTCATCCAATTGGCTCCGGCGCACTGGCATTCCGAACTTCCAAATCGCGAGTGTCCTCAGTAGCAAGATGATTCAGATGGATCTGGCCTTGAGCGAGGATGAGTTCGGGCCGCGTAGAGTGTCGATGTTTAGTTGGGACGAGTTTTTCGGGAGGCTGGTACAAGCCCACGGAAGCGAGCCACTCGTGCTCTACGGAGTACTGCGGTCGAGGGTCGAAGCTCTGGATAACGCCGGTCGGTAGCTGCACACGAGTCAGAACCTGTGGGAAAAGCAGGTGGATGGACGGGTCTGTCCTGTTCTCACAGGATTACACTAACAGCGCGAACCCGTACATCCCCTGGCGATAGGCAATATCGACTCGCATAGTCGTCGATCCAGTCTGCTCGACTGAGTCGACTGGTGGCCCTCTCCACCACACCACCACGCACGGCACACACCCCAATATTCTCTCGGGCACTCCTTTTCTCCATCGCTGCCCTCACTCATTCCACTCTGCAACCCAACTGATTGGGTTTGCAGTCACGAATTGCAACTCACAGGGTGGTTGGCTGCTTCTTACTCAACCTCCAGTAGCTTCCAATTCGACTGTCCACGAGAACCGTACTTTGTCGTGTCGATTGCCAGACAAAGAACGATTATAGCGTCTATGTCATGAGGCAGGCTTCCCGCCGCTCGTGGCGCATCGGGCAGACCCGCCCGGTGAAGGTGGTGTTCATGTCCTACCGGAGCACGCTGCAGGCCGACGCCCTGAAGCTGGTGGCCAGGAAGCTGCAGAGCTCCCTGGCGGTGGAGGGCGAGCTGCCGGAGGAGGGACTGGCGACCTACGGGGATGACGGAGAGGACGTGATGATGGCCCTGGCCCGCAAGATCGTCAGCGGGGACGAGGAGGACGCCGACGACGAGACGCTGGAGGAGGTTCTCGCGGCGGCCAGGGATGCCGAGGCCACCGCCGAGGAACTGCTGGTGGACGACGCCTGGAAGGCCATCGAGATCGAGCCGGAGACCATCGCGGTCAACAGCCTGCCCCGTACTGGATACGGGGGCAACGGGAATGGCCCCGGATCCGACATCTTCGGGCCGACGGTAGAGCTTGTCCCCGCCAACGGCCACGCAACCAACGGGAACGGCCCAGCGCCTACCCCGGCCAACGGTCACAACGGCAACGGGGCCAATGGCCACAACGACGAGGAACCGGAGCAGCAGTCGCTCTTCTCCTGGACCGAGTTCATGGCCGAGGAACTGGAGACGACGAAGCGCAGCCGGAAGCCCCAGCCCACGACCATGTCCATGTTCGAGTGGGCGATGGAGCAGGAGACGGTCGGCGCGGGACGCTAGACCGCAGTTCACGGGAGGGGTCGTCGCACACGAAGCGACGGCCTCCCCCGCCCATGGCAACGGAATCGACTACAGCACAGATAAGGAAGGAGAGAGACCAATGGCACGCGTGTTTGTGTACGACAATAGAGAGTTCCCCGACCCGGACCCCCAGATGACCGTCGACCAGGTGAAGGCGACGTTGGCGGACTTCTACGGGGAGATCGCCAACGCCTCGGTCAAGGAGACCCCTCGGGGCGACGACACCATCTACGAGTTCCAGCGGCGGGTGGGCACCAAGGGCGCCCACGCCCGGAGCTAGGGGGAGGGAATCCTATGGACAACCGCACCTTTGTCGGTCTGCTGGCGGCGACCCCGCCGGCGGACCTGAAGATCATCGAGCTTACGGCGGAGCTAACACGGCCCGACGGCTCCCTCGACCTGGACGCCGCGGCCGCACGGCAGCACGAGGTCGAGATGGCCTGCACCCAGGCCCAGGACTACGCTCAGGCCACGGGACGATTCCTGGAGGCGATGCGATGGAAGCTGCGCCCCCGCCGCGCCTGAGCGGGCTGGCGGGACTGCTCCTGCGGCGTCCGCCATTGCTGCGGGAGATGGCCACGCTTGCCGCCCACGCCGACGACTACGCATGGTTCGCGGGGCTGGTGCGCCGCCTCTTTCCCGAGGAGGCGGAGGCGGCGCTCTCCCTCCCCGACGTGCGTTCCAGGTGGAGCGATTCGCCAGCCTCTTCGGGGAACGTCACTTCCCCCTCTACGCTCCATTCGTCGAGTTCTGGGCGGACGCCGATGGCGAGGAACCGCCCTGGTCCTGGCTGAGGCAGGGCATCCCCTTCGACCTGATGGGCTTCGGCTACGACGGCCTCCACGCGATGTGGAACGGCTACCGGGACGGCATCTCGGCAATGGCCCTGCTGGTCAGGCCCCCCGACGTCTACTACGACGGCCCGGACGGGCTGCGGGTGGCATGGCTAGAGTCGGCCTCCCAGCGCATCCCGCAGGAGACCCTTACCCAACTTCCCGAGGGCGGCATACCCCTGGAAGACCTCGTGGAGGCGCTGAAGGGCACGAGGTTCGAGGGGGCGGCGCAAGCCTGCTGCTGGGTCGTCGCCGAGACCGGCAACTTCTTCCTCGACAACTGCTACGACGATGGGTGGTACGACGGCTTCTCCGACCCCTGGGAGGACGAGATCATTGCCAGGGCCACGGAGGAGTGGCGGAGGGCCAGATCCCTCATGGACTCGGTGTGCAAGCTGGCCGGCTGGCTGGAGGAGGGCCTCCCCGGCCGGTTCGCCGAGATGCTGGACTTCGTCCTGGGGCGGCTATCGGAACAACCAAAGGAGGTAAATGATGACGAGTGATGCCAACGCGACGGAATGGTCCCTGCCGGGGCCTGCGGACGCGCCCAGGGACCACCTCCAGATTCAGATGGAGGTCTACAGAGAGACCATTCTCCTGCGGGGCTTCGAGGGTGACACCAACTGGGTGAGGACCGTCTCGGCGGACGAGATCGCCAACGCCTTCACCCGGCACCTGGGCTCCTCCTCTGGGCTGCTGCCCAGGAACGTGCTCTGGTGGAGCCAGGGTGGGACCGGCAGAACTGTGGCCCTGTGGAGGCCGCAGCAGGTCTGGTCCGTGGCCCTGCAACGGGAGGCGTTCAAGCCCCCCGCCAGGCTCAGGTTGCCCATGCCGGGGCTGGTCTTCGTCTGCTCGCCGGGCCGCGCCCCCTGGGTCTACGCGGCCCTGGAACGGCCGACCGACCCCGGGCAGCAACTCTTCCGGACCCCGGCATTCAACGTCTTCTCAGACGGGCGGGTCTGCCCCGGAAGCCACAGGTTCCCTGAAGACGCGGGACTGGTACCCGAGTCCTTCTTCCAGTCCTTCTTCTCCCTCACCGGGGACACGGGGAACCGCTCAAAGAAACACCCCGAAAATCTGCAGGCCCTATGGGAGGAGCTTGATGGAAAAGACGAATACCCGGTTGAGGACCTTGTTCCCCAGTGTACGGTGGCCCACGCCATGGCGGTCTCCGAGGGGAGAGGCGGCTTCCACTGGTGACCCACCGGGGCCGGTGGGCTACCTGGTCAACCGCCCCGGCGGACTTACCGGCTCTCAGGGGGTCGGGTTCGACTACGCCCTCGGATCGGGAGGCGTCTACGTCCAGTCCGAGAGCGCAAACCTGACGGCGCGAATTCTCATTGGCCCCTGTGAGGTCCGGGGGCTGGCACCCGTGACCGAGAAGGTGGTGCTAGCAAACGGCCCCATCCCCTCGGGGCTCTTCGGCCTGGGGCTTCGCTGGTTCCAGGACGAGCCGCACACCGAGCGGCTTTTCGCCGTGCGGTGGGACGGGGACGGCTACCGGCTGGTGGTTCCTGAGCAAGAAGGGACGGCCACGTCCCTCGAATACACGCCGCCCGCCGGAATGGTGGCCGAGTTCCACTCCCACGGCACCTCCCGCGCCTTCTTCTCGGCCACCGACGACCGGGACGAGCAGGGGTTCCGCATCTACGGGGTGGTGGGACGCCTTGGCAGCCCTGAACCCGAGCTGCGTGTCCGGGTCGGAGTCTACGGCCACTTCGCCCCGGTGGAGTGGTCACAGGTGTTCGACGGACCAATGCCGGGCGTCCGGCTGACGGGTGAAGACAGCAAACCAACTAACAAGGAGGTGATTGAATGCCCTACTACCTGGACAACGCCTTCCTGCTGGACAACCCGTGGGTAACGGTTGTCGGCTGCGGAGGGACCGGCGGCTTCGTCGCCGAGGGCCTCTGCCGCCTTTTCCAGGGGCGGGAGGCCACCATCGTCCTGGTCGACCACGACCGGGTGGAGCCCCACAACCTGCTGCGCCAGAACTTCTACGCAGACGACGTGGGCAAGTTCAAGAGCCAGGCCCTGGCAGACAGGCTGGCAAGGGCCTACAGCCGTCCCGTGGGCTACTCGGTCTATCCCTTCAGGGACGAAGAGCCCCGCTACCCCGGCATTCCTTCCTACGGGGACTGCCTCATCATCGGCTGTGCCGACAACGCCGCCGCCCGTAAGGCGATGGCCGAATGCCTGCCGGGAGACCCGTGCCGGTGGCTCATCGACGCGGGCAACGACACCAACTGGGGCCAGGTGCTCATCGGCAACGTCGCCGGTCAGTTGGACCGGGACGAGCCCGCCTTCGTGGGCGAGACCTGCCACCTGGCCCCCGCGCCCACCCTCCAGCGGCCCGACCTGCTGACGGCGGTGTCGACCAGACCTCCGGACGTGGACTGCGCCACGGCCCTCGACCTCACCGACCAGGACCCCACCATCAACCAGATGATGGCATCCCTGGTGCTACAGGTGGTCCGCCGCATGGTGGCGGGCACCTGCCCCTTCATGGCTCTCTACCTGGACATGGACCAGGGGACTGTCAGCCCCACCTACGTCACGCCGGAGGCGGTGGAGCGAATCATGGAGTCCTCCGAGCCGGAGACCGGGTGAGCTTTACGCCGTGCAAGCAACGGGCGTCGATGAACTCAGTGAGAGACGAGATATGAAAGGAGAAACCTATGTCCAACGGTAACGGAAAAGGCAAGATATGGCAGGACAACCACAGCGAACTGCGCGGGCACAAGCTGATGACCAAGGAGCTCGGGGACAACATCCCCGCTCTCTACGCCAACGAGAACGTCGCCGACTACGACTCCGTCCTCGCCCACGTAAAGCTGTTCAGCCCCTACAACGGCTGGACCTGGTACCTCACCGAGTGGCACTCGGAGACCAGGCTGTGCTTCGGCCTGGTCCAGGGGTTCGAGGAGGAACTGGGGTACTTCGACCTGACCGAGTTGTCTGAGGCGACGGTGTTCGGAGGCGTCCCCGCCGTGGAGCGCGACCTCTACTGGGAGCCGAAGACCATCGGCGAGGTCAGGAGACAGGCGTCGGGAATGGCCGCCTAGGGTACTGCGCCCGTGGACGCAGCCGGGGAATCAACAATGAAAGGAAAGGAGAGACTATGCCTGACGAGAAGGGAACCGAAACGACCCGCTCGGACGTGCCGAGCGTGCACGACAGTCTCTTCGGCGATGCGCCGAACGACAAGCCCGCTGCGGTTGCCGAACCCCATGAGGACTCTCGGGGTGAGACCACTCAGTACGGTCAGGGTTCCGACGACGGCGGGGAGCAGGCCGACGTGGGCGAGTCCGCCATATTGGAGGATTTGAAGGTCATCGTGTCCATCAAGGGCGGCAGGGCCACCATCGGGGTGCAGCGGCCCTCGGCGGACCCGCACATCGAGACCTTCGATGCCGACGATCTGTCCAGGCTGGCCCAGGAGGTGCCTGCGGTGACTGAAAGGGCCAGGGTCTGGTGGGAAGAGACGCCCAAGCATCCCGCCTACGAGAGACCCGCTGCCCAGGCGAGGCGGCGCGACCGCCGACAGCAGGGGACGGCTCAGGCTGAGGCCGGCGAGGGAGAGGCGGAGCAGCAGCAACAGCAGACGCTGAGGCTGTTCTAAGGGCCGCACCGGAGAAAAGGAACTGGTCGGCGCAGCACACTGGGCCGCAGGAGTACCGGGGAGGCCGCCGCTTTCGTAGCGATGGCCTCCCCCGCCCCAACACATATGTGCGGGCTTTTTGCATTTCAGGAGAGGAGGAGCGTAGATTGAAGCTCCACAACGATGACCCTTTGAAGGCGACGCCAGAGACAGGAAGAAGCTGCGAAGCCATGAGATACCAAATGACTGAGGTGCACCTGTTCGACACCGATGCTGCAGAGGAGAAGGCCCCCTGCGGAACTGACGCCTCCTCCATAGAACAGAGAGGCGTGGACTACCTCCTAGAAGGCTTGCTGTATGGCCGTTCGGTCGGTGCCGTCTGTGAGAGACGCAAGGCCCTGGCGGTGCGGTTCGTCGTGAAGGTCGGCCGCGACCTAGAGGCCGAGGGTCTAGTGGACGAGGCGTGGGACTATTACCGGCCGGCCGACTGGCACGGGAGACAGGTTTGGATCGCACACATGACTAGGAGAAGCCTGCACATCCATGTATGCGGCCTTTTTGCGTTTCAGTCCCTGGCCATTCGCTCTGCCGACTTGTGAACCTTCCGCTTTATGTTCCTGCAACGCGTCATCGACGCGCCCGTCACGGTAGCCCTCTATTAGCTACGGCCGCTCCCGTCCGAGCCAGACATTACATCCTCGATGCTCCAGTCGGTCAGTATGTGACCGAAGCCCAGGTCCTTGGCCAGCTTCAGCGAGGCCATCTGATGCCTCACACTGGGGCTGACCCCGTACTTCCACCACCGCCGTACCGTGAGGGGATCGACGCCGAGACGCCGTGCGATCTCCGCCCACGTCAGGCCGGACTCCTCCTTGAGCAACTCCAGCCTCTCGGGGAAGTCGTCGGGGAAGAGGTAGACCCTTCTCCTGTGGTGAATACGTTGTCGGGGCATTGGGACGTCCTTGTGGGGAGGGGGTGGCCCAAGACTTGCCCTCAGCTCGAAATCGTCCTCCAACCATCGGATGAACTGCTCAGGGTACCGAAGGTATATGCACTTACTCGTATCTGTCATGGAAGTGGCGCAAGCTCCGCAGCGTCGTGGGCGGGTAGCCCACCTTCTCCCTCAGCCGCTTCGCCGCCTCGGAGAGATTATCTGGGTTCATCCAATCCCTATAGGGACTCGCAAATACCACACCACGTTCAACGTATAACTCCTCCATTTCCTGCTGCTGCTCCCTGTGCTGTGCCGGGACCACCACGTCCAGGTGTCCAGCTCCACAATACGACGGCCGGCATGATTCTTGGGCGGCCCCGACTGCACACCCATCTCCAGGGTGCGGCTTCAGTGACCCTTCGATCCAGATGTGGCCCTGTGCCAGTTCCACATTGTCCCTCATCAGGCTCATAGCCTCACGGCGACGCATACATGTGTAGGCTATCAGGTGGATGCAAGCATAATATGGACTGCCTTCACCCAGGGTAAGGGCAAGGGCCTGCCTCACCGCGGGAATTGCCGGCGGAGCCGGCTCCGCCTTGACCACACTTCGGGATGACACCTGGGACATCGGGTTGCGGGATATGAGGTCCATCTTGTAAGCGTGTTTCATAACACCCGGCAAGACCCTGTGGAGCAGGCGCACTTCCTCGGATGCCATCCCCTCCTCGGGTCAGCCCCGGTTCTCCAGAGCGTCAATGTGCCTGTGGTTGAGGGATGCCAGATGGATGGTGCCGAGATGGGGAATAATCCAGTTGTTCACCGCCGTCTGGTAGCGGCGATGGGTGGAGGGCTTGATGCGGGACCTGTGACGCTCCAGCCACTCGGTGACCCACTCGCCCACGGTGAGCCTGCTATCGTCGGGAGCCGTGGCCCTGGTGAGGGACTCGGAGCGCCACCGCTCGCCAGGGGCCGAGCGGTGCGAAATCCCCGCTTGCCGTCCCGGTGGTAGTGGGCCAGCCAGCGCAGTCCCTGGGTCTTGGTGGAGTAGGAGCGGATTCCTGTCTTGGGCATCTATCCTTCCAAGCTGTTGGCAATAGCCTCTAGGCTACCAGCCAATGCCAACGCCTCGGAGCGATTCAGTACAACCCAAATGAGGTGTTCCCTCCCTACACGCAAGGTCACATGGGCTTCTCCTCCTTCCACCTCTACACGCCTACCTACGTTGTCTGTTGGTCGTGGTGCTGTGGCTTGCAATGTAAACTCCATAGTTGCCCCCTTTCATTGAGACCGCTTCTGTATTTCGTATAGCTTGTTGTCGAGCAAGACGAGTATGTCCTTCTGCTGCTTCAGCAAGCCCAGAACTCGGACAAACAAACCCAAGGTTCCCGGGTGCATCGGTCCAGAAATACTAGGAGTGTTACTGTTGGCCTTTAGAACTATTTCAATATCCGATTGAAGGTGTTCGGTACTTGCTGTCAGGCTGTCTATCGCATTGCTGATTGAATCCGATTCATTCTGTGTAGTCATCCCTTCATCCTTTCACGCTACGAGTTCAGGAATCTGTTAAATTGGTTGTCCAACTTTTCCTGTTTCTTTTTGGCTGCTTCCCTTTCCTGCTCTTCTCTGGACAACCGCTCTTCATCAGCCCAGTAGCTGGCACTCTTGATGGCAGCCTGAGCAGCAGACTCCGGGTTGTAGTGCTCTTCACTTGGTTTGCCCCAATTGTCCACGGACGAATAAATTAAACCGCCAACAGCACGCCATTCCCAACCCCAGATTATGGACTCACCTCGTCGCCAAGTTGTAGTGAAAATGTACATTTCCAAGTCCTCTAGACCTGCAATGGGATCTTTGGGCGACATCAATATGCGTCGCTCATCCCGTCGACGAGGAGGCATGGGCACCTTCTCAAAATCTCCAATTGTCAGCATGAAGTCTCCTCCTTTCACGCTACGGCCATCTCTCGCAGCCGTGCTACCAGATGTGCCTGGTCCCGGTCTCCCTTCATGGCACAGTTGGCTACGGCCATCAGGCTTGCCTCTTTAGCTCCTCTATGCTGGGGAGGACCACGTCCAGCCAATCGTAACCGAATACAGCCTCCCGGTCAGCGGGAATGGATTCTCGTTGGTACGGGTAGCTTTTCCCCGGTTTCCCTGAGTGTTGCTCCACAACCAGGACTATCAACCTGGGCAATTTATTCCGTTCGCAATAGTCTCTGATAGGGCGCAGTCGCTTACCGATGTGCAGTTGGCTAATGTGTACCATTCGGCCCAAATCGACATAGGTGATCGTCTCCCCTCTCATGGCACAACTGACTAATATCCTGAAGGCCAAGTACATTTTCAAGGCCAGTACCCAGCCGTCATAGTCTGTGCTGAAACGCTTGCCCATCACCCCTCCTCAGTTTGCCTTTCATGTGTCTGTTAGTCTCCCCTGCACTACGGCTCTTCCCTCCCTAAGTAGGTCTATGCAACTCTCGCAGAGGTGCCTTCTTTCAGGAGCGGCTCCCGTCCGTAAGTTACGCTCTACGGTTAGCCCTCTCCAGTCGCAGTTCAAGCAGATATGGAAAGCGTTGGATGGCCCAGTGGTGTACCACGTCTCGACTGTGACCGTTTTCTTATCCTCCACTGGCAGCGGCCCTCCATTCTTGAAACGCGGGTTGGGAACGCGCACTCTCTCGTCCTTGTCACTGTCATCTCCATCACTCTCCTTCAGGTCCACGTATGGTGCCAGGTTGCGGCCATAGTTCACCAAACCGTCGTAGCCTATCGGCAACCCTGACAGCCTCGCGATGTTCGCAACCCTGCCACGCCATAGCTCGTCGGCATACTTGATACCGAACAGATGCACCGCTAACTCCTTCTTCCCATAGGGGGCTCTCCGATACATCTCCCGCAGTTCGGCAGCCAACTCAGCATCGTCCATCATTCACCCCCTGTTGTTGGGTTCCATCCGGTTTTCGAGGTACCAGGCCACCAGGGCGAAGAAGACCACTCCCAAGGACATGGCGATGAGCCGTCCGGAGGCGGCCTGCTAGTCCTGCATCATGATCCACACGACCAGTCCCACCGCCATCCCCGCCCCTGAGAGCAGCGCAGCGGCGTATCCGACCTTGTACCATGGACTCTTCGGTATCATGGCGGCCTCAAAGCTGGTGCCCCCTCCGGCGAGTGGGGCGCGGGCGTCAGCCCTACTCACCCCATCTACCCGAAAAGCAAGTTGAATGGATCGTCATCTTGTCGCTTCCGAGGTTTCTTGGCTGCTGTAGCCTTCTTCTTTGTAGTTACTCCAGTATCGCCCTTGACCACCTTTTGAGCCACAAGACGCTTCTTCAGTTGGGCCTGCGTACCATTGCCTTTAGCCGAATTGCAGGAACCACATAGCAATTGCAGGTTGGATGGCTTGTCGCTACCACCCTTCGAGAACGGTTTGATATGGTCAACCGTGAGGTTCCTCAACGGGAATTTCGTGCCGCACCCGTTGCACTTTCCCTTTTGAGACGCATATAGGTGTTCTTTGTCTTTCTTGTTGAAGGTTGGGCGAGCCCGTTGAGGCGCACCGAATATGTCGTCGAGAAAATCTACCATCTTTCATCCCCCTTTCCTGAAACTGATCCCCCTAGTCCCCGACCCGGTAGAGGGTGCCGCCGTAGCAATTCATGCGGATGCTAACGTGGTAGGTGTAAAAGGTAGCCTGGAAGGGCTTGCCGTAGGGCATTTCAATATCATTATCGGGAATCTCGTCGTAGGTACTGATTGAGCAATGCTGCCCGTCAACGCGGTCTCCTCCACTATGGGCTCGGTAGACGTAAATACCCGGCAGCAACTGGTCCTTGCCATCACCGATAGTTCTGGTTCCATCGTGAATCCATAGAAGCCCGACAGGAAACCCAAGGTCACTCTCACAAGTGGGCATGCCACTAGAGAAAATGTTACCAGAAGTACATGATATTTCCATGACCTTTCATCTCATTTTCCGTGAACTATTGTGATTTCTCGCTAAAACTGGAATAATTCTCCCAGCAGATACCGATTCCCGCGGCCTCGGAGCATGGGCCTCCATAGCCGCATCGACGTGATGAATTGGACCGACCGCATGAACCGATGCCGGAGAACGAGGCCGCCCTGCAGGAGCGACTGTCCCGCTTGAGCGAGGCCAGCCGGCGCATCAACGAGAGTCTGGACTTCGACATGGTGCTCTAGGGATCCCTGGACTATGCGCGCTCCCAGACCGGAGCCCGCTATGAGCTGATGACCCTCCTGACGTTTCTATGACCTATTGTGATTTCTCGCTAGCGCTGGCATAATTCCTCCAGCAGACACCGATTCGTGAGGCCCTAGAGGACGGATGTCCATGGTCGCATCGAGGTGATGAGTTGGACCGACGCCATGAACCGATGCCGGAGAACGAGGTCGCCTGCGGGAATTTCCCGTGGCCGAGATGCTGAGTGTGGGGGAGTCGGTGCGGCCCGAGGAGAGGGCCATGCCCTTGTCCAGAGTGGGGAACATCTCCCGGAGCTTGCACTGGGCCTAGGAGGGTTACTGAGCCTTGTGGAGAGAGAACCCCTTTGTCTGGTACTTGAGTACGCTTTCACTGTACTTGCTCTTGAGAGCGAGTCTGTTGATTCAAGGCAATGGACGCGCCAACTGTTGCACCGGGGAGATCAGCAATGGGAAGCCATAGGAGCCATTGCAACACGCAAGCGGGAAGCCTCTGGTGCAGGACTCGTAGACGGACCGCCCTTCAACCCACAAAAGACCTGGTCCTAGAACGCACCATGGTGGTTGCATCCGTTTCACTACCGGGACAAAATCAAGAACCTTCAGCATCAGGCTCAGATTGGCTGCGTAACTAGCTCTAATGGGGCCAGATAAGATATGTAAGATGTCCTTGCCCTCAATGAATGCATTTTTCGTGTTTATTGCCATCACGGTCTTTTTCGCGTTCAGTAGCATGCTGACACCAATGGCCGAGGCCCAGACCCTCGGCCGGCCTACACCGAACCAAATGATCCGGATCCACAACGGCTTCTACCTGTACTGGTACAAGTCCAGCGGAGCTGACGGCTACAAGATCCAGTACCGCGCCCACGACGGCACGAATTGGGCCAGCACTTGGGACGATATGATGTCATACACCGGCGCCGATCAGCCAGCGGTGCTCACGGGTCTGACTAACGGAACCAGGTATCAGTGGCGCATCCAGGGCACCAAGGACGGCGTTGACCCGTCCGAGTGGTCCAAGCACGATGACGAAACCGACCCAGCCTACACTCGCGAGGCGCGCAGCAATGCGCAGGGCAAACCCAACCCGCCCCCGAACCCGACTGTTGAGGCGAAACCGGCCAGCCTTAGGGTAACCTGGCAAGAGCCCCACACCATCACCGGCGTGACCGTCACCGGCTACCGGATAGAATACCGCTACGACGTTAACGGCAACGAGCAGACTGGTCATACAGGGAATCTCTCTGCCACCCCGAGATCGTATACCCTGGAGAACCTCACCCCTGGAACCGAGTACGAAGTGTGGCTGCGCGCCATCGCTGGGACGAACGAAAGCGCTACATCAGGCGCCACGACAGCCACTCCCTCCTCCTCCAGGACAACCCTGACCATCACCCCCACTGGCGCCACCCGGGAGTACGGCGGGACCGACAACCTGGGCTACACGGTGGGAGGGCTGGTGGACAGCGATGCGGCCGAGGACGTGGTTCAGGGAGCGTTGGCCCGCGCGCAAGGGAACGACGTTGGAACCTACACCATCAACATGGGGACGTTGGCGATAGCCACGGGATACACAGAGAAGTACGTTCTGCCCTCGGCGCCGACCCGCTCGACATATACCATCACGCCACGTGAGATAACGGCCATCAGCGGAGTGACGGTCAACGCGCGGCAGGCAGATGGCACGATGGCCGCCACCTTTGACGCGTCCAGCGCCCAGGGAACTGGAGTGCTGGCGGCGGAGCTGTCGGACTTCCGGGGCGGCGGGCTGGTGGTGAGCGGCGCCTTCCCGTCGGCCTCGGCAGGAACCCACAGCGTGAGCGTAACCTACTCGTTGCAGGACCACGGTACTTTCAAGGTGGGCAATTATAATCTCTCCGCCACAACCGCCACCCTGGAAGGGGAAATCACGCGCAAGCCTGTGACCTACACCTCTACGATGGCCAACAAGGAGTACGATGGCACTGCGGCTGCGCCGTCTGAACTGGGCGGGAGCTTCACCCCGCCCCTCATCAGCGGCGACAGCGTCACGGTCACCGGCGGAAGCTACGTCTCCGCCGACGCCGGAACGGGCATCGCCATCACCGGGCTAATGCCGGGCGGCGACGACGCCGGCAACTACGACGTCACGGTTGGGACAATCAGCGGGACCATCTCCAAGAAGTCCATAACGGCCATCAGCGGGGTGACGGTTAACACGCGGCGAGCAGACGGCACCACGACTGCCACCTTCAACACGTCGGGCGCCCAGGGAACTGGAGTGCTGGTGTCGGAGCGGTCGGACTTCCGGGCCGGAGGATTGGTGGTGAGAGGTGCCTTCCCATCGGCCTCGCCGGGAACCTACGATGTAAGCGTAACCTACTCGTTGCAGGACCGGGGCAGTTTCAAGGCGGCCAATTATTCACTTTCCACGACCACAGTCACCCTGAGAGGTACCATCTCCGCGCCTCCCACGACACCTAGGATTCCCACGCCCACACCTACGCCTACGCCCACGCCCACGCCCACACCAAGCCCGTCGCCGACGCCCGTGCCACCCACGCCGACTCCTACACCAAGCCCGTTGCCGACGCCCGTGCCACCCACGCCAACTCCTACACCAAGCCCGTCGCCGACCCCTGTGCCTGCTACACCGACCCCTACACCAAGCCTGTCACCGACGCCGACAACCCTGCCCACGCCTAGGCCCATTCCTACGGCAGCGCCCCTGGCCACGGTAGCGGCGGCTCCAACGTTGGTGCCCCTGGCGAGGCCGCCGTTACCCCGAACTGACCTCGGAGTGGTTCATCGCGTCCAGGAGACGCTGGACCGGGTGACCGCGGTTACACGTGAGCGCCTGACGCTGATTGTAGCCATCGCCATCGCCCTGATGGTTTCCGGGCTGGCTTATGCCTACCTGATAGCCCGGAGGCACTAGACCACAACGGAATCCCCTTCTCCAGAGTGGCGTTCCGCTTCGCCTTGCGTTAAGGCGGGCAGGCTCATGGTGAATTGGGCATACTCCCCGAATACCGTATCCACCACCAGGTCGCCGCCGTGGCGGCGGGCCACGTCGGCGGCGAGGGGCAGGCCCAAACCCGATCCCGAGGTTCCCTCGCTGGTGGTGAAGAAGGGGTTAAAGATACGGTCCACTATGTCCTCGGCGATTCCGGTTCCGTTGTCCCTCACCCTAATCTCCACCATGCCGCCATAGATCCGGCTGGAAACAGTTAGTAGAGGAACGTATCCTGCCCCCAGTTCCAATTTCTTGGCGCGCATGGCAAGGCAGGCGTTGGAAACCAGGTTAGACACCGCTTCTCCGAAGTCGTGCACGGCCACCATCTGCTCGCCTACCGAGTCGTCTAGGTCAAATACTAGTTCCATCTGGAAGTCTTCCCACTGGAGTCTGAAGACTTCATCGGCCTGCTGAGCCGCCTGCCGGAGGGAGGCGTTCAGATCAATCAACGCCAGGTCCCCTCCGTCGGCGCTCAGGCCGCGCATCCTCTCCACAATGGCCAAGGCACGGGTGCCATTGCTGGTGACGCGGTTCAGGTTGCCGGTTATTTCCTCGGTCAGCTCGGCCAGCAGGGAGGCATCTTTCTCGGACATACCATCTCGGTAATCATCCAGCATCTCTGTCAGTTCCCCGTAAAGTTCCAGGGAACTTTCGGAGAAATTCTTGACGAAGTTCAGAGGGTTGCTGATTTCATGAGCCACGCCGGAGACCAATGTGCCCACGGCGACCAGTTTCTCCTGGGCCACCAGTCGTGCTTGGGTCCGCTGAAGTTCAGCGTTGGCCTCTCGCAATTCTCCGTAAAGCTGTTCCACCAAATTCAGACGCTGTACCTCCAAGGCCTGTTGCCGGAAATGCTCCAGGGCGTCGGCCAACTGGCCGATTTCATCCCGCCCTACCTCCGGCACTGGGGTTTCCAGATCTCCCCTGGCCATGTTGCGCATTCGCTCAGACAGGCGGGAGAGGCGTCGCACCACGGCGTTGCCAACCCAGAGCCAAGAGGCCAGGGTGGCAGCAGCAACGCTGACGATGCTGATGACGGCCAGCCACACCCGGCCCTGGTCGAAGCTGAGGACGGTCAGCCCTACGGCTTCGGCATTATGGGAACTGGCCCGCTCAACCAGAATCGATACGGATCCCTCGAGGAGCTCGCTGGCGGAGCCAACGGCCGCAACTCGATCCTGGTCGGGAACCCGAAGAGCCAATTGTTGGTGGCGGGCGGAGAATACTGTCTGCGCCACGGCAATGAGCGATGGCTCCAAGGGGGCGCGGGCGTTCAGAGCGTTGAGGTCTTCCTCCCAAAGAGCGTCCAGCGCAGCCCCGTCATCGGCCCTCAGCATCTCATCCAGGAGCAGCAGATAGTCCACAGGGGGTTCAACTCCTTCAGGAATGGACGACAATGCTTGCCTCAGGGAAGCCGTGGCGTCGTCGGCCTGCTCGCTGGTGAGGCGGCTGACGGCAAGGTTCTCGATAGCGAAGGCCAAGCCATTGGCCTTGTCCCAGACTTCCAGGGCATCGGCATCAAGCGCAGGTACGCTTCTGGCCACCGCCAGTCTGTCACTCAACCGGGCAATCGCGCTCCCCGCCGAAAGGCGCAGTTCCTCCACTTCGGGACCGGTGGCGATTGTCAGTTGCAGACCCAGGTCGCGCAGGCGCTCCGCCTCCCTCGCGGCTGCCCAAGAGGCCTCCAGTGCTGGAACCGACTCCGATTCCGCCCTGTAGTTCAGGTCGCCGCTGCGCTCGAAGTGATACACCCCCACAGCGCTGGATATCAGAGTAAGGACCACTGCGAATCCTAATGCGAGGTAAAGCCGGGGTCCGATGCCCCTCCACATGTGGATGATAAAACCCATAATGTTTGGACTCCTCGTCGGCTAGGACAGACCGATATTGATTGGCATCTTATCTTTTCTGACGCAAGGACATCTACGGCGAGATCCATTGCCCGGTGCGATCGGCCCGCTGTACCTGAATGCAAGCTGCGGTTCTCTTCTGGCTTCTCCGCTCTGGCAATCCCCATTCAAAACAAGCCGAATCGTGTCCGGACCATCTCTGGCGTTGTTAGTCACCGTCCCCGCGAGCCAGTCCTGCTGGACCATGTCGTCTTGTGCCCACTCATCATCGCCCGGCGCAGGACCAAGGCGCCGATGAGCGACTTCCGCCACATGGCTATAATGCCTCGGAAACGCAGGCCTGCCATCATTCCCGGTCGTCATGTCCAATACCCTCTTTCACTTACACATACCTTGCCAGGTTGCCGCCATTGCTCACCTCAACCACGTAACTTAAAGGTGTCCCGTCCAACCTCACAATGTTCCTAATCTGGCAATGCTCTAGCTCGTCGGCATCCCCGTGTGCTAGGGAGGCGTCGGACGCGTTTGAATTGCTTTGGGAACCAGCAGAGGGCTCTATGCTGCTACACTTGGTACCTCCGCATTCATCACCCACCCAAGCTCTACTGTCCCTGCCGGCACCGCCCACTTCCAAAGCCGGGAGCCATGTTCGGTCGCTGGCGACAGTTCTGATTTTGCCATTGCTGGCGGCTGCCGCAGGCCCAGTCAACGAGCTGAGTCTTCAGCGGTTCTGGTAGTAGGCCCTTTTGATCTCCTGCAACTCAGCGTAGGTGATCTTCCCAGAGTGATAATCTCTGAGGGCCTGCCTGTACTCATTCCTATCGATGACCCCATCGTCGTTGGTGTCGTAACGGTCCACAACTTCCGAGGTCTCCGGCGCCGGTGTAGGCGTGGGCGTCAGTGTAGGTATAGGCGTCGGCGTGGGCTTGGGGGTGGAGGTGGCGGTAGGGCCAGGTGTGCTGCCCTTGCGGATGCGCAGCATGATCTGGTCATCCTCCCGCCAGGGCTGGTTCGCCACTGCCCACGTCAGCGTGCCGGCGGCGCTGTCGGCCGTCGCCGAGTTGGCTTCCAGGGAGAGGGCCAACGTCCCGTCCAGGGCTATGAAGTCCAACGCATGGCCCGCCAGGTCCGCGTAGGGTAACAGGAGCAGGGTGACGGTCCCGTTGCGCCATTCAAGCCACTGCACCGCCGTGCTCGTGCCGCCTATGGTGAACTCAGACGGCAGCGGGACCCCCGCCGCTCCCACTAGGAGGTCGAAGAAGGCCTCGTATATCGTGCCCGCCGGGGCGGTGACTGTCACAGTCCAGTCCAAGTAGGTATTGTTCGGCTTGAAGTTGCACGGGATGTCGGTATAGTGCTGTAAGAAATCATGGACGCTGTACTCGCCCGCAGGGAGTGGTCGCGCCGTGGAGAACCCTAGGTTGTACCCGTTGGAGGGGTTCTCGTCATCGTCGATGGTCACGGCTTCGAATTGCCCCGAGTCGGGGCCTTCCAGCCACACACGACTATACTCTGGATCCCCTCTGAAAGGCTCGTCATATTTGAAGACCTCAGTGCCGGCCGCCAAGCCGGAGGCAATGGTTTTTTGCCCCGGAAGCGGACCTCCCGGCTCAGCGCGGTTGATCCGCTCGTCAAGAATCCTGCCTCTGATACACTCCCTGAACCCCGCGATGCCCTCTCTCGCACTCAGTTCCGCCTTCATCGCCGCTATCTTAGCCTTCAGGTCCGCCAGCCCAATCGTCGGAGGCGGGGAATGCGCGCCGTCGGTGATGAACGAGGGATCGTCGGAGGCGGACTGGCCGGTTGCGCCGCCGACTACATCTTGGGCCGGCAGCCAGGCCCGGCTCAGGTTGTCCACCGTATAATCCCACGGAGACTCCAAGGGGTTGGACCTTGAGAAGGCAGCACGCCTAGCGGACGAAGTCCCGGATACGCCCGAATCTCCGGCGGCTTCGGTTGTCGTGTCGGCCAGGCCTACGAAGAGCACTGCCTGACGATTGTCCCAGGATGTGTTGCGCCCCGACAGGGTAGAATTGGCTTCGCGAAGCGCCGACGCCTCCGTCGGGTACGTTTCATCACCCCGCACCACCACCAGAAGCTCGTTCGGACCGCTTCCCTCCAGATATTCATGGACGTTGAACCGCAGCTCGTGCGTGGGCCGGTAGCTCGCCGCCGCCCCATCGCCGCCGGGGATTTCCTCAGCCCCCGCAGTAGCGGACAGTAGCGACGCCCGCACTACGACAAATGAATCGTACGTCAATGCATCGTATATCTGCTCCTCTAGCGAGGGAGCGACGTACCAGGTCGTATTCGGATAGATGTGTATCTCCGGGTCTGCGTCCGGCTGCGCCACAGCATGGACCATTGGAGTGGCAGGGGGAACAACGGCCTCGGCATCCGAAACAACAGGACTCGACGTGACAGGGGGAGCAACGGTCTCCACATCCGAAACAGCAGGATTGGGAGTAACGAGGCCCTGCTCTCCACACGCGACAAAGGCAATGAGGACGACAGCCCCCAGCACGATGCCCAACACTATTGCCCAGCCGTCACTCATGCTTTGGCCATCAGCCCTCTGTGTCCCGCTCGGCCAGCATGGCATCGGCCAACTCGTAGGCAGCCAGTGCCGTTTCTTCGGCTGTAGGGTAGCGTCCTGCGATACACCCCAACGCCTGCGCCGCGAAGTAGTCTCGCAGGCTCATGCCGGGTGCGCACCCCGATAATCCACAGACAGCCCAACGGCATCACTGGCGGGCCTGGGAAACGCCGGGCCGGGCCGCCATCCTTCTCGCTGGCCATGAAACGTGGGTTGGGAACCCGCACGGTCTTATCGCTGGTCATCCTTCACCTCTCCATTCCCCTCTTCATATAACTGCCCGGTTCGAACTTGCCCTCCAGCCAATTGACGAACTGCACCGCGCTCTTGATGTAGGACCTTTTGGTCTGCGGCGCCACATTAGCGGCCTCGACCTCTTTCTGGTACTGTTCAAAGGCATCCTTCACTGCTGCCAGGACTTCCTGGTTCACTTTCGCCATCCACTATCTCCCTTCAGCTAGTCCTCGACCCGGTGGAGAGTGCCGCCCGAGCAATCCATTCCAATACCACCGTGATAGGTATAGAGGGTGACCTGGAAGGGCTCGCCGTAGGGCATATCAATCGAGTCTTGCCAGACAGTGGCGTTCCCATTGGGATTGGCCTTGATATAGCAATCCCGACGGTCAACGTGGTCTCCCCTGTTTGATGCACGTTAGACATAAATGCCCGGCAGCAACTGGTCCTTGCCATCACCGATAGTTCTGGTTCCATCGTGAATCCATAGAAGCCCGACAGGAAACTCAAGGTCACTCTCACAAGCGGGCATCTACCTGCAATAGATTTTACTAGGTGCGCATGATATTTCCGTGACTTAGTGCCAATATTTTCATGATATATTGTGATTTCTCGCTGGAACTGGCATAATTCCCCCAGCAGACGCCGATTTCTGCGGCCCCGGGGCATGGGCCTCCGTAGCCGTATCGAGGTGATGAGTTGGACCTGCCGCATGAACCGATGCCGGAGAGTGAGGCCGCCCTGCGGGAGCGACTGTCCCGCTTGAGCGAGGCCAGCCGGCGCATCAACGAGAGCCTGGACTTCGATCAGGTGCTCCAGGGGGTCCTGGACTCCGCCCGGTCCCTGACCGCGGCCCGCTACGGCGTGATGACGCTTCTGGATGACGAGGGACTGGTGCAGGACTTCCTGTCCTCCGGGCTGAGCGGCGAGGAGTCGGAGCAACTCTGGCTCATGCCGGAAGGGCTGCGCATTTTCCAGGCCCTGACCAACATCTCTGAGCCCATGAGGGTCCCTGACCTGACGGAGCACGTCCGGGCCCTGGGCTACACGGGGTTCACCATCCCCCTACCGGTGGGGGTCTTCCGCTTCATGGCGGCGCCCATGTTCCACCGTGGAGTCCGGGTGGGCCACGTCTTCGTGGGCGACAGGGAGGACGGGGAGGAGTTCACCTTCGCCGACGAGGAGACTCTGGTGATGTTCGCCTCCCAGGCGGCGCTGGTCATCGCCAACTCCCGCACGCATAGGGATGAACGGCGGGCCAGGGCCGACCTAGAGACGTTGATGGACACCTCCCCGGTGGGCATGGTGGTATTCGATGCCCTGACGGGAGCGCCGAAGTCCCTCAACGGAGAGGCCCGGAGGATAGTCGACAGCCTGCGTGACCCCGACCAGTCTCCTGAGATGCTCCTAGACGTGATCACCTGCAGACGCTCCGACGGGCGGGAGGTCTCCCTGCGGGAGTTCCCCTTGGCCGAGTTGCTGAGCGTGGGGGAGACGTTGCGAGCCGAGGAGATCGTCCTGGAGGCCCCCGACGGGCGGAGCGTCACGGTGCTGCTCAATGCAACGCCCCTCCTTTCCGACGAGGGCGCGGTGGAGTCGGTGGTCGTCACCATGCAGGACATGGCCGACGTTGAGGAGATGGAGCGGCTGCGGGCCGAGTTCCTGGCCATGGTGAGCCACGAACTCCGGGCGCCCCTGACATCAATCAAGGGCTCCGCCGCCACGGTGCTGGAGTCGCCCACGGACCTGGACCCCGCCGTAGTCCGCCAGTTCTTCCGCCTCATCGGGGAGCAGGCCGACCACATGCACGACTTGGTCTCCGAGCTCCTGGACGTGGCCCGCATCGAGACGGGCACGCTGGCGATCAGTCCCGAACCTGTGGAGGCGGTCGCGTTGGTGGAGCGGGCAAGGAGCGCCTTCACAAGCGCCGGTGGCAGGAACAACCTGGCCATCGACGTCGAACCCGACCTCCCCCTGGTGATGGCGGACCGGCGGCGCATCGTCCAGGTGCTGGGCAACCTGCTGTCCAACGCGGCCCGCCACTCCCCGGAGTCGTCGGTCATCAGGGTGAGCGCCATCCGCGATGAGGTGCATGTAGCATTCTCGGTCTCCGACGAGGGGAGGGGCATCCCGGCCGAGAGTCTGCCTGACCTGTTCCGCAAGTTCTCCAGGGTGCAGTCCGAGGAACAGGGCGGTGACACGGGCTTGGGCCTGGCCATCTGCAAGGGGATCGTGGAGGCCCACGGAGGGCGCATCTGGGCCCAGAGCGACGGGTCTGGCCTGGGCGCCCGTTTCACCTTCACCCTGCCCACGGTGGGAGAGACCGGCGGTGCAAGGGCGGATGCCCCCCCGCCCGCTTCAGCGAGCTCCCCTCGGCGCGGGCGAGGAGAAGGGAGAGAGCCAGTGCGGGTGCTGGCGGTGGACGACGACCCTAAAGACCTTCGCTACATCCAGGACATCCTCATCACGGCGGGCTACTTGCCGATAGTGACTGGAGACCCGAAGGAGACTCTTCTCCTACTGGCAAAAGAGAGGCCTCAGTTGGTGCTGCTGGACCTGATGCTTCCGGGAGCGGATGGGATCGAGCTGATGAAGGACATTCTGGATGTGGCGGATGTGCCTGTCATCTTCCTCTCCGCCTACGGCCGTGACGAGACTATCGCCACGGCCTTCGCCATGGGAGCCGTCGATTACGTCGTCAAACCCTTCTCGCCCACGGAACTGACGGCGAGGATCGCAGCTGCCCTTCGCCGGCGGGAGACCCCCGAACCATTGGAACCGTACGTCCTCGCCGACCTGACCATCGATTATGCCGATCGCAGGGTGGTTCTTTCAGGCCGGCCTGTGCATCTGCTCCCGATGGAGTACCGGATGCTGGCCGAGCTTTCAACCAGCGCCGGACGGGTGCTGACCTACGAGCACCTTCTGCGCCGGGTGTGGGGGGAGAGGAGGAGCGACGACCTGCGGCCCATGCGCACCATCGTGCGAAAGCTGCGCCACAAGCTGGGCGACGATGCCGACAAGCCCACCTACATCTTCACCGAGCCACGTGTCGGCTACCGGATGCCCAAGGGGGAGACAGCCGTAGAACCATGAAGCCTGGAGAATCATGGGTTTTAGTGAAGTAGAGGATGGTTATGACCATGATCGTGAGGATAAGCGGGGGACTTATGCTGGTGTACTCGGCGCTGTATACAGCCCACTTCGTCTTCGACACCCTCTACGACGCTCAGCCCGTCTGGACTGTCTTCAACGTTATCTCCGCCGTGGGCTTACTCGTCACGCTGGCGATCAATTTCCTCCACATGCGTGCTCAGTTCGGGCAACAGTCGGTCACCGTGTCGCGGCTCGGCGCATACGCTCTCTTCTATGCAAACGCCGCCCTCGCCATCTGGTTCTTCCGCAACTGGGTCCACCTGCTTGCCCTGGAGGAGGGTGAATCGGTCAGCGTCCACTCAGACGTCATCTGGATGGTCATTGCGGTTCTAATCCCTCTCGTCCTGGTCACCACGGGGTGGAGGCTCTGGCGTAAATCAGACTGAACTTCGCCATCGGAAAAAGTAGAGATGGCAGGGAGGCAAAGAAGGACGACATCGTTGACCGGCTCCTCAGCACGGTACAAGAACCGTATGTCCCTGAACCGATCCTGCCGACTGATATAATGCCCCGGTCATAGTCGTGGCTGACGCAGGTGTGAGCTACGCTAGTGAGCGCCGCCGCGGTCGCGGCCAGAATCGCAGGTCGAGCACGCATACTTTACGCCCCCACGGACGGTATACACTATATCCCGAGACCGCGTGAGTTCGTCCACCGATGAGGGGTCGCCGAAGAGAAATTGCCCAAGAGATCGTAGCCGTAGACGCTGAACACTTTGGCATCAACGAGGCCCTCCCTCAGATAGACGGTCAGCGTGCAGCCACGATTGCCCAGAACGGAGTAGTCCATTTTCACGCTTCTCTTAGCTTATCTGATTCAAGTGGGTGATAGTTGCACTCCTTCAGCAACGGCAGCCTGTCCAAGTGGCCCGTCAAGTGTCGCGAGCTCTGCACCTTCCCGCTTGGCTAGTTCAAGGTATATACCGTCGTACAACGACAGTCCATGCGATCTCGCCAAGTCGAAGGCTGATTGAAGATCGGCTTCCTCATCAGTTGATATAGGTAGGCCTTTCAAGGCGTCCAAGCGCTCCTTGACTTCTTCCGAGGAAAGGCGACCACGCCGCTCGGTCGTGAGCAAGGAGTTTCTCGTCTCTAGATGCCAGATTTGCGGTACGAGCGCCCCGTCCCGTGCAAGCTGATCCAGCACCCTATCTGCCCTCGGCTCGTCCTCATCGTCGAAGAGCCACGCTACAACGATAGAGGCATCGACGACCAGTCCGCTCATAGACGGTGTCCCTCGTGACGTGCGGCGAGTATCTCATTCGTAGAGAATGCAACGCGCGTCCACCCGGCGCGGCGATTCCGGAAGCGCTCTATCGCCCTCTCGCGACTGGCGCGGTCCTGAGTGTCGGCAGGAACCAGATGGGCGACCGCCTTCCCATGTCTGGTTATGGCGACGGTCTCTCCATGTTCGACTGCCCGGAGAAGTTCGGCTAATCGTGTCTTGGCTTCAGTAGCCTGAATCTCACGCATGATGAACTCCAACCTGTTATTTTGACCATACCATTTTACCAAATAACTATGTCAGGGTCAACGACGTAAACGGCGGAACGCGTCCGTATCGACGGTACAGCTTGGACAGGAGTGAGTTTACGTGGCTACAAACCAGCCCATCCTCACCTATGAAGCCCAGCAGGCCCGCACCGACGCCGGGAGGGAGTCCCGTCTATCCGAGCAAGCTCGCGCTGACGCCCCGAAGCCCGCGTCCGTGAGCTGGGCCGGGGACGCCGCCATCATTCGGAGCTCCCGGCCCCGTACCTCCTGGGATGGCAACCTTGGGCGTGTACCGGTGCGATTGTGCCTGCACCAGCGAAGAATCACAAGAGATCATGAAAATTGTGTAGATAGGTCACGGCAATATCATACCTGCAGGGTATTATAAGTGCAGATTCCACCAAGAAGGACAAAGATGGAAGGTGTTTACAGGGCTCTTGTCCGACGGCACTTTTGCACTTACCCCGCCCCAACATTTCCTACATATGGCTCCGCCGACCCTCGGAGCCGAAGGTGTCTCCACTGCATGCCCAACTCTAGTACCGGAGGATAACTCATGTGCTTGACCCGTCTGATGCTCACCATGTCCACCCTGATCATGGCAATCGTGCTAGGGGGGGCCTGCTCTGATAATCCCGGAGAGTCGGCCCCTGGAGACGAGCCTGGCGCAGTTTCTTCACCTTTGGCGGGGAACGCGATGACCCAGACGACGCCTGCTGACGAAGGTGAAGATGCCTCTGGGACACCTTCTTCGGCAGTGGCGACGAGGGGAAAAACTGGCGGTCCCGAAGATGCAGTGCCTGGCGACGCTGAGGAGCAAGCCGCCGCTCTCTCCACTACACCAGAGCCTGAGGACGGGGACCCAGCCGATTTCGAGTGGGCTGACTCAACTCCGTTGCACCGGGCCGTCTACGATGACGACTTGGAGAAGGCGGAGGAATTGATAAGTGAGGGCGCGGACGTCAATGCGCAAGCCACGCTCCGCGTTCGGCAGGGACATTCTTGGTGGCCCAGTGTTAGCGACGACGAAAGTTTGTGGGAATTTACGCTTACACCCCTTGAGTTGGTCGCCGTCCACAGCGACTCGCTCCCAATGGCTACCCTCTTGCTGGAACATGACACGAATCTTTACTCCAGAAGTGGTGTCCCTCTCCCTCTGCTGCTCGCCGTCCAAAACGATTCGCTCCCAATGGCCACCCTCCTGCTGGAGCACCACACGAGCAGGGACTACCCTGCCCCCTTGCGGGTTGCGGTCTACAACGACTCGCTCCCAATGGCCACCCTCTTATTGGAACACGGCGCGGACCCTAACGCCGGTGGTTCCGCCCCTATCCCTCTGCTGCTTGCCGTCAAAAGCGATTCGCTCCCAATGGCCACCCTCTTGCTGGAACGTGGTGCTGACCCCAACGGAATTGGCTGGTCGTCGTCTTCTGACGCACGGGGGTTCCCGGGGTCGGCTATCGCCGCGGCGGCGGCATACAATCGGACGGTTCTGGTGTCCGACACCGCACCGACCCCTACCCCAGCCCCCACACCGGTCCCGAGGGAGATTCGCCACGCGATGGGAGGACCACCATCCCATCGCGTGGTGGTGTTTACCCCCGCGCCGTACCCTAAGACTGGGCCGGTGTTTGCGCCAACCAGAGACAGCCGTGCGGACCCCCCTCCCATGGTGGTGGCCGCCCAAACCGATTCGGTACCAATGGCGACCATACTGCTTGAACACGGCGCGAACTCCGATCAGGAGAGTCTCGCCTCTGCTATTGAGAACGATTCGGTCCCGATGGTCTCCTTCTTGCTCGAAAATGGTGCACCTCTTGAGGGATCCATGGAGATTGCCGCAGTCAACGATTCTTCAAACGTGGCTACGGTGCTCTTCGATTGGGGAGCAGAAATGGGGGAGTCCCTTTCCCACGCAGCTGCCAATGATTCGTCCGCCATGGCGAGATTCTTGCTGGACCGTGGCGCAGACCCTGACTCCGCCTTGCTTGATGCCGTCTTCGCAGGCTCCGTGGCAATGACCGCACTTTTGCTGGATCACGGCACTAGCGTGGCTCACCTGGACGTGGCAGTCGCAAATGGATTCGTGGAAGTGGCGACCCTGCTGTTGGACAGAGGGGCAATCTTGATGCCCAGCCGGTCCTTCGATGTCGGAAACCCAGATGTAGATGGAACTTTGCCATCGTATCTCCATGATGCAGTCAGGAATAATGACCGGGCAATGGCCGAGCTTCTATTGGACCGTGGCCACGACATAGAGGCCCCAGCCACAATCGCCTTCCGAGCTACCTTTGGTGAACTGGATTTCATTCATGGAATGACTCCCTTGCATATGGCGGCTCTCCTGAGAGTTGAACCGGCAACGGTGGCGTTCCTACTGGATCGTGGGGCCAACATTGAAGCAAGGACCGAATCCGCATCGCCCTACTACTATTGGCCCGTATACCCCTTGGCCGTAACGCCGCTTCTAACTGCGATATTTGTCAAATCCCAGGGGGCCGAGGAGGTGATTCTCCCCATAGTCGAAATACTGCTGGACCGAGGAGCCGACATCAATGCCAGATCGTCGGGTTCGGTTGACCACATCGACGACCCCCTTGGCAACACCGTCACGCCGTTGCATGGTGCAGTGGCAAGAGGGTTTTCCAGCGTTACCGCATTACTGTTGGACCGGAATGCTGACACCTCCGCGGCCATTAACGGCCAGACACCCTGTCAACTGGCGCGCGATAGGGACATATTCACAGGTACTCCGCTGCTCGGCCGCCTGTGCCGCCCAGTGCCCGCAAGCTAAGAGGGGCCGGGGGAGAGGATTTGAGATGGCTCTCGACATCGAAGGCTCTTGATTTGGTCCACTTGGGTGCAGATTTTTCTCATGCAGGGGGGGTGACTTTATGTGCCTTTACCGGCCAATACGGCGGTGGTTTCTCTTTCTGACCCTGGCACGTTGGGTCCCGACATTATTTGTAGCGGCGCTGTTGATGGCGACTCTGGCGGCTTGCAGCGGGGAGTCCAGTGGCGCAACAGAGCAACCCCTACATGAAGAGGCCCCGGCGGACACGTCCGCGTCGCCCGCCCCTGAACGAGTCGCCTCCACATCTACGCCAGAAAGTGGCGCGGCTACTCCTAAGTCGACAAGCGCCCCGCCCGTATCGACGCTCGAGACGACGCCGGAATCCATGTCCGCTCCAGACTTGGGCCCCGTCAAAACGGACCGGGAAGCGCTGGTTGCCCTGTACAACGCCACGGGCGGTGACAACTGGTACTGCAACGAAAACTGGCTGAGCGACAAGCCTTTGTCCACGTGGTGCAATGTAGATACGGACGACGAAGGGCGCGTGGTCGCCCTATACCTCGTTCAAAACAACTTGAGTGGAGCGATACCCTCTGAGTTGGGCGACCTTGCCAGCTTGGAAAAACTGGACCTCAGCCTGAATCAGTTGACCGGAGAGATACCCCCGGAGCTGGGCAGCCTATCCAATCTGACAGCATTAGCCGTCCAGGGCAACGAATTAGAGGAGGACATACCCGTTGAGCTGGCCGGGCTCTCCAATTTAAGATTCCTCCTCCTCGACGACAGCGGGCTGAGCGGCTGCGCGCCAAGCGGTCTGCGGGACCAGTTGGACATGGACGCCTCTAAGCTTGGCTACGTAGTGTTCTGCTCGGATGACGCCACGACTACTTCCACGCCCGCGCCGCAGCCGACCGCCACGCCTACGCCAACCGTTCCACCCACGCCAGACCCCACAGTAATCGACTTTCCCTGGCAGAAGGACGCCCTAGGCCTAACTCGGGAGGAGCACTACACATTGCAGGTGCTCTACACGATCCAGAAGGAACACGAACATATTCTCGATGATGTCCTGGCCCTCCCGTGGCTCGCCGACGGAATCACCATCCCAGAATGGGGGGCACTTAGTTCTCTTTCAGGAATCTTGAACCAAGACACCTCCCTTGGGGAATGGGCTGTTGGCAGTGATTGGTTCCTGGACGGGATCACTAGCGCGGAAGACTTCGCCCTCAGCCACTTCTCTGCGATAATTTTCTACAATCCTGATTTGGCGAACACTCTGATGGACTTTCCCTGGTTCCTGGACGGCGTATCATCGGAGGAGGTGGACGTATTAGCCGAGTTTCGAAACCTCAGTGAAGATGAAGTTTATGCATCTGCCCTGGAACGGGTCTTGCGCTTCCCAATTTGGCTGACCGACAACGTAGATTGGCGTCATGCCAGTGTGTTGGGCACTGTTGAGGTACTAGTCCGTTGGGATAAGGACTTAGTGGACTCGATTATGGACACGGATATCTTCGATGAACCGCTTGATTTTTTCCATCTGAATGCCATTGTAAGGTTGCCGCGAATTGTAGAGAACCGCGTCTGGGACCACATCGCCAATCAACCGTGGTTCCAGGACGGCTTGACGGATGAAGAACTTATCCTTATCTCGATGGCCTACAACATAAGTCATGACGAGATGCAGTTTCGGGAACTCATTGAAGGCGCCAGCATCCGTTCAGAACACTACATCTCCTCGGTGGGACCGCCAGTTAAGCTGATCGCAGTTAGTATGTCTCAAACCCAGACGGACGAGGCGTTCGAGTACCTTTACAACGGCGTAGCGGAAATGGAGGCATTGCTGGGAATTCCCTGGCAGAGCAGTTTGGGATCGGACGTGCCATACGCGGGCGTCTTTATTCATAAGAAAGCCGGAAGCCCACGATATCGTGGGCCGGGAGTATTGCTGGTTCCACCACCTGGACGCACCATATACCACGAGTTGGGCCACGCCTTTTTCTCACAGTCAGATTTCCCGAAGTGGGTGTCCGAGGGAGTGGCTGAGTTTTTTGAGGAGTACACCGCTCAACTTCATGCCGGTCGGCCCATCCACACTTTTGATCACCCGGGTATCCGGCGAGTATGCCACCACAACATCAGCATCAGCAACATTAGCGAGTCCATAGAGTTTCATGAGGCCCGATTAAAGGCAGGGCAGGGTGTGCGAGGCGATCAAGATTGCGCTTATACCCTCGGCAGGGCTTTTTTCCTGGCGATGTACCAATATCTGGGACATGATGTAGCTTCATCCCAGCTACGGGGGTTGGTTCTGGAGGGGCTGCGCTCCCCAGAGAGATTGACCGAAGCTGAGATCTATAATGTGCTCCTGTCGAACACCCCGGCGGAGAAGCAGGACGAGTTCCGCGACTTGTACCGTCAGTTACATGGCGGGCCAATCCCCGATTCGTAGGCTGGCCGTCGCAATCCCCGAGGAGGTGGGATTGGGAATCATTGCTATATCGACCGTGTATCCAGGAGTTAGTGTCGCCGAACGGCGGTAAACACGATGACTGTTTTCCTAAAAAGGTATGGTCGTCATCTCTATCTGCTGCTGATACTAGTCGCAGCAGTGGGAGGATTACTGTTCCTCTTCGATGTGTTCTTGCGCCTAGTTTCCTCTGAACCAACGGACCTGTTCACTGTCGGCATACCCGATCGCCAAAAGGCGGGGTTGCCAAGCGGGGGCAGATTAATGAGCATTCTGTCCGCGCTCCTCGCATTCATATTAGCGGCTGGGGCTGTCTATATTCCTCATAGGTGGCGTGTTCTCAACCGGCTCAAGTTATCTCACTGGACCACGCCAACCTCGATAGTTCTCGCTCTAGCTCTGGCCGGGTTGGGGGTGTTTCTACTAGTCTCTGACCTTCTGATTCAGCAACTCCCCTACCAAGATCATCAAGTAGAGCACACGACCATTAGACCAATCTGGTTGGTGGTGCTGTTTGGCCTCTTGTTCGGTGCGGTCATTGTCGCAATTGTCAGGCCTCGTGGCATGGCAGCCCTCATGACGCTCTGGATATTCATTCTATGTGTGCCGGCGTTCTTTCTGTTCAGCTTCCTCGAGGACTCTAGCCTCGCGGGTCTCCGCCTCTTAGATCAGGCCGAAGAGGTGCAGCTCTCGCCCGTGTATGCCGAGGCTGTTGACGAGTACAGGGTTGCAAACGACACCGAGCAGGACACCGAAAGCCTCTCTATGCTCCAGCAAATAGACAGGCTCATAGCAGGCGGCCCCGTCGAGATGGATGCTGCCTCTGCGGCTTTGAAAGAAACTGGGGCCACTGTGTTCCAGTTGGAAAGCGGAGGTCTCGTGGTTGATTCTGGTGGGCTTAGCTGGTGGATTCCCGGTACCACGGCACACCAGGCGGCCGAAGTCCCGCGCCGTCCGGTGTTCGAAGTTACTGGAGCGGCTCATATCGAGTATTTACGTACCGCTACAGGCGAGACCTACGACAACGGCCGATGGATGCAGATTGATTCGGCAACACTACCATACGAGAATCCGCCGTCGAATATCCAAGACATGGTTCGCGCTTGGATTTCCAGTTCTTCTGAGGATATGGAGCCCATGCATGACTGGCTTGCTAACCTTTCACTGGTGGATGAAGAGCCTTCGGCAGCAGACATCGAGACCGTTACGCTGGCAGTTTCCCCAAGGGCTTCCAGGCACATTTCCCCCGGAAGAATACCGGTTACACGCAACGTTCTGTCCATGAATACGGTTGGACAGGTCAAACCGTTCAGTGCGACATTCGCCTCCAGTAAGCCAGTCCTGGAATACTCCTGGGTTTACGAAGCCCGGGAGTTTACACGCGAGCAGCTATCTACAGCCGATGTCTCTTCGTTTCCTGCTTTGGTTCAACTGCCTGAAGGGCTACCCTCCCGCATTCATCAACTGGCTGTCGAGATAACGCAGGACCAACCGACACCCTACACTAAGGTAAAGGCAATTGAAGGGTTCCTCTCCAGCCGGTACTTGTACGACTTCTCGGATTCGCTGGAGAGCAGTGCAAGGCCGACACGTAGGGATCCTGTGGATTGGTTTCTTTTCGACAGCAGAGAAGGTACTAGCGGCAACTTCTCAAGTGCGTTCGTGGTGCTGGCTCGATCCATAGGGATTCCATCGCGAGTCGTTTCAGGTTGGATCATCGCCAAAGGTGACGGGAGTCAGACTGTGCATACCGATCAATCCCACCAGTGGGCAGAAGTGGTTTTCGATGAGGTCGGATGGGTTACTTTCGATCCAACACCCCCTGGCGGGGCCCGATCTCGCGTGCCTAACGACCTGGAACCTAACACCGCGTCGGAGGATGCATCCTCTAGAGATTCTCAAGACAGCCGCTTGTTGTCTGCTAATATCAGATTGTTAGGAAATGATGACCCTCTCGTGCGCGAGGCAGCAGCGCGAGCGCTGGCAGAACTCGGTTACTCAGAATCGATCAGCCCGCTGGTGGATTTGACGCTTTCTGATGTGGACCCGATGGAGAGAGATGCTGCTCGCGAGTCGTTACTCAACTTAGGAGCAGGCAACCCGGAGATATTTTCGGCCGCCCTTGCCGAAGCCCTCGTTGACGCTGACGTGCAAGCGCGCCGCTCGCTTCTGGACACGTTGCTGAGTTCTCTTGGCAGCAGCAACCCGCAGGTGCGGCGATACGGCGCTGAGATCCTTGGTTTTATGAGAGATGCCGAGTCGATTGAACCGCTTATCAGGTTGACGTTATTTGACAGAGACGAGGGCGTCAGGCAAGCCGGTGAAACAGCCCTGGTCGAGATGGCTAGCAGCTTTCCCGAGGCCTTCGAGCGCTTGGCAGAGACAGCTCTATTTGACGATAAACCGAACCCAAAGGTAATAGCTATGAATCTCCTGACGAACACGTTGTCCCACAGTGACCCCAGGGTGCGGTTGGCAGCAGTGAAACCTCTGGGAGAGCTTGGATTCCTTGAGAGGGTGCCCACGCTCCTGAGGGTGGCTCTGAGAGACGAAAGTGCTACAGTCAGACAAGCGGCGGCGACCACACTCGGCGAGCTCGCACCTTCAGAGGCGGCAGAGCAGTTGGAGCAAGCGTCTATTGACCCGGACTCGGTCGTGCGGAAAGCTGCAGTGCAAGCTCTCGGAGAACTGGGCCACATCTCTGCCATTGATCCCCTCGTCCAAAGAGCCCTCTACGATGAAGATACTGACATTCGGATAATCGCCGCGAGGTCTCTCGGAGGGATGAGCCATCCTCGGGGCATGAGTCTCCTCTTGGGTGCACTCCTCCACAGAGACCCGAACCTGCGGCGGGCCGGCGCAGAAGCTCTGGGAGAGGCACGCAATCGGGGTGCCGTGCGCCCTCTATTCGAGGCGGCCCTCTTTGATGAGGAGATATCAGTCAGACAAGCCGCCGCTAAGGCCCTCGCAAAGTTGGATCCTGAAGAGGCGCTGCGTCTGTTCCTTCAAGCCCTAAGGAAAGACAATCCGGCGACCAGGACTGCCGCCGCCGAGGCTATCGCATATCTAGGCATTCCGGCCGCCCTAGAGCCTCTTCTGCAACTAGCACTCTTTGAGAAGGGTGAGGGCGTCAGGAGGGCAGCGGCCACGGCCATGGGAGTGTTGGACTCGGAGAAAGCCCTTGCTTTACTAGTCGAAGCCCTGGAGGACGCCGACCCTCAGGTCAGGGAGGCCGCCGCGAAAGCCCTGGAGTACATGGGCAATCCGGCAACCCTAGAGCCGCTTTTCCAAGTAGCACTCTTTGACAAGGGTGGCGGCGTCAGGAGGGCAGCGGCCACGGCCATGGGAGCGTTGGACTCGGAGAAAGCCCTTGCGCTCTTAGTCGAAGCCATGGAGGACACCGACCCTCAGGTCAGGAAGGCCGCCGCGAAAGCCCTGGAATATATGGGCAATCCGGCAGCCCTAGAGCCCCTATTCCAAGTAGCACTCTTTGGCGAAGATGAGAGCGTCAGAAGGGCAGCGGCCACGGCCATGGGAGCGTTGGACTCGGAGAAAGCGCTTGCGCTCTTAGTCGAAGTCCTGGAGGACACCGACCCTCAGGTCAGGGAGGCCACCGTGAAAGCCCTGGAGTACATGGGCAATCCGGCAGCCCTAGAGCCGCTTTCCCAAGTAGCACTCTTTGACGAGTCCGATATCGTCAATGAAATTGCCGCAGATGCCATGATTGCGGTCCACGCAAAGAGGGCGGTCCTGCTGATGCTCGAGTCACTTCATTCCCCCTCCTCGGCAGAGCGGGAAACTGCCGCGAAGATTCTCGGCCACCAGTTCCGACGAGCAGTGATTTCTGACTCGTCGGTTGCCGAGCAGGTGCGCAACGAGCTGATAGGGGTGATCCTCTACGACGAAATCGTTGGGGTCAGGCAACAGGCCACGATTTCGCTCCTTTGGCTGGACTCTCAAGAGTCTCTGCTACCTGTGGCCGAAGCCTTGGAGGGTGAGGACGCCCACGCTCGATTCGCTACCACAAGGGCCCTGGAGCACGCGGATTCACTGACCAGCCAAGCTGCCGCAGAGGTGCTGGGCGACCTCGTCTTGTCCGACCTGCTCGGCTCTTTCGGCGACCCCACGGCACTCGAAGCCCTGGCCGTTGTCCTAGCGAGAGGAAACGAAGCGGCTCGCAACGCCGCTATGAGAATTCTAGATTCGTTAGACGGACGAGTTGAGGAGCTGGAGAACGGGGCCCTCGCAGTTTTCATGGAATCGAGGGTGTCTACAATAACTCCAGGAACAACTGCCAGACGGGCGTCTCGAGGCGACAAAGTGCCCGTGTTCCAAGTTTCGGGTTCTGCAAATACGCGCTATCTGCGTACTGCCACAGGAGAAGTTTATTGGGACGGCAGCTGGTTCCAACTCGACCCTGTGGCGATACCTTCTGAGCCATCTCAACACATTCCTCGGATGGTACGCTCACTCCTAGGCGAATCCGAAGAAGGTTTCGCCGGGCTGCCTGCAGAGCGTCGCAATTCCACACTGCTTGCGGGGTACGACGTAGCGCCCCGCAGCGAGACCTCGGACGTGATCAGCGTTTCATCAGTCAGTTCCGAAGAGCTTACGACCGGAGTTGTGCCAACCTCTCTACATCCAAACATCGTGTATCAATCCGGCGAGTTCCGGCCCTTCAGCACGACACTCACCATGGACACTCCCAGTCTCAGCTACGGATGGCAGACCAGCGTCCCCGACTTCAGTGACTCTCAGTTGACCATGGCCACCCTGGCATCGGATACCACTTACCTTCAACTACCGGAGGATACTCCACCGAGAATACGCACGCTCGCACTTCAAATAGTCGCGGACCTAGCCAGCCCCTATGAGAAGGCCAAGGCCATAGAAGGATACCTGAAAAAGTCCTTCTCTTACGAGTATGCAGACACTAGCACAGGGGACGGCCTCCCCGATGGCAGAGATCCGGTGGATCGGTTCCTCTTCGAAAGCAATCTTGGGACCTCCGGAAATTTCAGCAGTGCCTTTGTCTTGTTGGCCCGCTCCATTGGAATACCCGCTCGAGTGGTGTCGGGCTGGACGGTGGCTCAGACATCTCAGGCGCAAACTGTGTACTCTGACCAGGCCCATCAGTGGGCAGAAGTGGCATTCAATGGTTTAGGTTGGGTAACCTTCGATCCAACGCCCTATCAAGGCCCGGTGTCACGAGCCGATAATCTGGAAGAGGAGGACCAGGGAGCAGATGAACGGGACAATTCCATAACAGCCATTGACCCACGTCTGACTGACGACGACCCCAGGGTGAGGGAATCTGGTATACGAGAGTTGGGTGAATCTAACGATGCTGGCAACGTGGTTCCTCTGGCGCGTGCGCTGAGCGACAGTGACCCGGGTGTCGTCGACGCCGCAAGGGAAGCCCTGGAACGCATCGGCGCCTCGGTCCAGACCCTGGAGAACGGGTCATCGTTGGTGGTCTTAGAGGACCTGGGCTACTGGGTCCCCAATACCACGACTGCCCAATCTCCAGGCCTCCCGAAGAATCCCGCATTCAGAGTGCAGGGAGCAGCAAACACAAACTACCTGCGGGTAACGGTAGGCGAGGTGTACCAAAACGGCCGTTGGAATCCCCAATCGAATCCTGTGCAGCTGCCCTATCAAGCGGGTACGAGGGTGCCCCAGCTAGTCTCATCGGCCCTAGAGCAAGCAGACGGGCCGTTTTCATCGTTGCCGGAGTATAGACTGGACTCATCCCTGTTGGCTCAATACGAGGCTTCACCAGCCAGGACATATGTAGACTCCATTAGTATAGACCCTATTCCTGAAATGCAGACAATCCCCGGAGGACCTATTCCAATTTCCGCGCATCTTCAGACGGTTACCCTTCCGGGAAAATCCTCTCCCTTCAGCGCCACATTTTCTTCACACAGGCCCACCTCAGAATACTCCTGGACTTCGGAGGTCCCACGATTCTCCCAGCCTCAACTGCACTCGGCCCGCTTTACCTCGGACCCTACCTACGTCCAGCTACCAAACGACTTGCCGGACCGAATCCGCGAGCTTGCTTTGAACATCACCAGCAATCATCGAAGCCCCTACGCAAAAGCCAAGGCTATTGAGACCTATCTCAGCACTCGATATCCATATCGCTTTGCCGACTCCCAAGACGACTTGGTCCCTAGAGGGCGTGACCCGGTTGACTGGTTCCTGTTCGACCACCGAGAAGGCACCTGCGGCGTCTTCAGCAGTGCCTTCGTGGTGCTTGCCAGGTCGGTGGGAATACCGTCTCGAGTCGTATCAGGCTGGGTGATCGGCAGCCAGCCGGGAACTCAAACCGTGTACTCGGACCAGGGGCACCAGTGGGCCGAGGTGGCTTTCGAAGGCCTGGGGTGGGTAGCCTTTGAACCCACCGCTCCGGGCGCCGCACCAAGCAGGGTCGGCGGACTCGACGGCCAGTCTGCCGATCGAGGGATTTCGCCAGTTATTCCTAGTACAGTAATCGAGATTACCGAATCGCCGGGGCAGGCTCGCAGGGGAGTTCCCTTCACAGTGAGCGGAACGGTGAGCACACTGTCGGGCCTTCCAGTCAGTGACATGGACGTAGAAATCTTCATAAATAAGAACAAGGAGCAGGGCGGGACCGCCGTTGGATTCGGGATTGCCAGCCAGGGGAGTTTCTCCATAGAGCTTGTAGTGCCCTCGGACCTAGCGGGCGGAAACTATCAGCTGATAGCTCACGCCATTGGTAACCAGAATTACCTGGAGTCGTGGAGTGATCCCGACATCAGCGTGTATTCCGGAGCGCAGTTCGAATTGACCGGCCCTACGGCACTGCCCGTCGATACAGACGCGACCTTCTTTGGGAGACTGTTCGAAGAAAACGGAGTGGCCATCGGTAACCATCAGATCCAAGTGAAGGTGGACGGGGAGAGCCGCCCTCCCATAACTACCGATCCACAGGGTGGCTTCGAGTTTACCACCAGATTTGCGGAGCCAGGAGCGCACACCATCGAGGTCGAGTTCGACGAGAGCGAGTTTATCCTGGGCAACGTGGTTCGGCTACCCATTGGAGTGACCCTTCCCACGGAGCTTTCGATAGACGTCCACGATTTCGTTGCAGCCGGAGAGGAGTTTCTGGCTAACGGAACTTTACGCGACATCCGTGGTAATCCGGTAGCGGGCGAAGAGGTCACTCTATCCTTCGGTGAATCGAGCACCACAAGTCTGACGACCGACGAACAGGGCGGCTTCCAAATGACTTACAGCGAGGCACGACCGGGCAACTACCAGGTTTTGGCTAGGTTCGAGGGTGGGGGTACCGGCAGAGACTTCCTCGAATCATCGAGAACATCCGCTAGTGTCACCATCGGGGTCCCAGCCATTACGATAGAGCCGCCAGAGTCCGTAAGTCGAGGCGAGACTCTGACCATCAGGGGAATAGTGGCCGCTGACGGCCGGGCGTTTCCCGGTGTCGAGATCACCTTGGACGGCGAGCAAATAGTCAGTTCCAATTCCATGGGTGCGTTCTCTATTCGCCACACTATCCCCATAGATTTCCCGTTGGGGCCCATGACGTTGCAGGTGACCGCGCCGCGTTTCGGCGTGTCTACTGACGTCACGGCTTCCGTCACGTCCCACACCAGCGTGACGGTGGATGCCCTGGGACTGGTCATCGTAGGAGAAGAGTTTACTCTCAGTGGAGTGCTACGTAATGATCTCGGAGAGCCGATTGGTGGCACGCCAATAGGGCTGCGGGTGGGTGAAGGCCCCCAAGAGGCCATCGAAACAGATGAAAAGGGCATCTTCAAGGCCATGCACCAGGTGAATCAACCTGGCCAACACACAATTGGAGTAGAATTCAGCGGAGACGGGAACATCCTGCCATCAGTTGCCCAAACGAGAATTTATGCGAGATACGCCACTGACCTGACACTCAGAGGACAAACCGAGGTTGTCGCCGGAGAGTCGGGGCTTTTCTCAGGGAGGCTCATTGCCACAGAGGGCTCTCCAATGAAAGATGCGGTAATTCACTTAGTCGGTTCCGACAGGGAGCCTCTGGCTGTAGTTAGCCCGGATGAGAGCGGTTCGTTCGATTTCCGACACTCCTTCCGCCAGACGGGCTTGACCACGCTAACGGCAAGGGTGTCAGCCATGGAAGCCTGGATGCCCAGCTCCGCAAGCCTGATCTTCAGAGTCGTGAACCCGTCCTCCGTCGACATACAGGGGGACAAGACCGCGATAGTCGGAAGACCCTACGTAGTAACTGGCACACTCAGGGATGGCGTGGATATTGCCATCGCTAGGGAAACGGTCAGTGTCGAGGTAGACGGCGCTTTCAAAGCGGCCCTGGACACTGATGCTAACGGGGGCTTTTCTTGGGAAACCGTATTCGATAGAGGAATGGAACACAACTTGAGCGTGAGCTTCGAGGGCACGGATCATCTTGCGGCGGACCGTGCTTCTCTTCGCTTCACTGTTGGAGTCCCAACAATTTTCGCCGAAACGCCCGAATCGGTAGCTCGCGGCAAAATGGTGACCATTCGCGGCACGGTGAACGTTGGCAGCAAGCAGCTACCCAACGTCGGCATTACCCTGGACGGGAATGAAGCAGGTAGCACGAGTCGAAATGGGACCTTCGTCCTTCCCCACCGGATGCCACCGGACGCCAGGCTGGGGGTCACTGAGGTGGAGGTCGCCGCGCCGGATATGAACGCCTTCACTAGTGTTCCCATTGAAATAGTGTCCCCAACAACCATCATTGCGACTCCGCTGGATGAGGTCGAGCCGGGGAAGCCCTTCATATTGCAGGCGACCTTGCTGGACGATCGTGGCTCTGGAATCCCGAACTCCATGCTGCGGGTCGGTGAGGACATTGAGATTGTTACGGACGCCAGCGGGATTGCCACGGCAACACTCCTTGCCCATGAAGCTGAAGAGACTACCATCATGCCTCTTTTGGTGACGTTCGACGGTGACGAGAGGTATATTGCGTCAACCTACTCGTTGCAAATTCGCGTTACACCCAACCCGTTCAATTGGGTGTGGTGGGTCGGGCTGCCACTGCTCGTGGCCTCCGTCTCTCTGATGGCGTTCCTGTTGTGGCGGCAGCGCTTCAACTGGAGGGCTGGACCGACTCAACAACCTGGGTATGCGGGCGTCGCGGTACTGACGGAGGCACCTCTATCACCTGCAGAGGCTACTATTACCCAGAGTAAGTCTCCACCGCTCACTGTGGACGCAGACCCGATATATGAACCTGAGACGACCCGCCTAGACGTGACATTTCTGAAGCCTACGGAGGGACTTCCGGACGTCTGGGGACTGGGTGAAGAGATGCGGGTGAGACTTTCCTTATGCGGTGAGACCGGTAGCCCCGTTGAGGGGGCTTCGGTGAGGCTTGTCTTTTCTGATTCGCGACATACCATAGAGCTTGTGACCGACAGTGCCGGGAACTGCACGGCTTCCATGCGTATGGACGCTCTGGGGAGCTTTGAAGTTACGGCGGAGTTCGAAGGGATTGCCGGAAGATACGTAAAGTCTTCTGGAAGTGCCCAATATCGCGTAGTGGATTTTCGTGAGGAGATTGTACGCCTGTATAACCTATTCTTGGATTGGACACGCCGTCGGGTAGAAAAGATTTCGAACGAGTCAACCCCACGAGAGGTAGAAGCCATGCTGGCCACCAGTCAGGTGTCCTTGGACGAACGCGCCTTGGAACAGGTCATCGCGCGCTTTGAAGAAGCTGACTACAGCGAGCACGTAATCGGCCGGCCACAGTATGTCGCCATGCTCAACGCATGGTCGGTGATAGTGAAAGAGGAGACGGGAGATTGAAAGCAGACCGGAAGCTGTTCGCTTCGTTTCTTCAGGCACTCCTGATCCTCGTCTGCGCTTTCTTGCTTCATGACGTCGGGCCTCTGTTCGATGCATCTCCGGAGGAGAACACTGGACTAAACTCCTTCGCGTGGGCATTGGCACTCGTGGCCGTTCTACGCCTGCTTGGCGGCCTCGCCTCCTGGCTCGGCCGGGAACCTCAGCTTGCTCGGATATCTACGTGGCTAGAGACTCGAGAGAGGTCAGTGGCACATGTTCGCAGATATCTTGTCCCCACACTGCAGGCGTTGAGTTCTCTCTGGCCCAACGCATTGTGGATCGTCCTCGTGTTCGGCGCGCTGCTGGCGACGCCTCAAATCATATCCACGCTGTCTCTATCCCTGGGAGAATGGGACACGGAAACCATAAAAGTGAACTTGGCAGCCTTCCGAGGCCTGGCCCCATGGGCGCTAGGGGTCTTGGGTCCCTTCGCGCTGGCGCGAGCGTCTGTAAGTCTTTTTCCCAGCATCGGGCGCGTATTTCCCCTGCCTCGCGGTCGGCTCTTGGTTCTCGGCCTAGCCTACGTTCTGCTGGCGGATGGTGGGATCCTGTCCGCCGCAATTAAATTTCAGAGCTCTCAGCTTCTGGTCTCGGTGGCCCTTGCGGTTGGACTCTCCTACGCGATCAGCGGCCTTCGACGGAGCGCGTGGAGAAAGAATACAGTTGTCAAGTCGGATGAGGTCGAAGGAGCAAGCTCAGCAGACTATACGGAACTAGCTGCTATCCTTACAACGTCGTGTTCGATAGCAGTATTGTTCTGGGGCATCGCAGGCTCTCTTCCGAGCTTGACCACGGCGTTCCTAGTTAACTCGGTCACCGCACAGTTCGGCGAAGCGAGTCTGCCTCACCTCTCCCGTATATTCGATTCCAGATATCTGCTAAGCGGCATAGTGCTGGTTCTGAGTGCCGCTATCCTGTTCCCTGCAGGCATCGGATCCAGGTCCTTGAGGAACTATCGTCCATTGGTCAAGCTGATCGGCCTTGGCATATCTGGATTTATGCTCTGGACGTTGGGTGTCCAGATGGCTCCCCTCGGCCACTTGTACCCTTTGTTAGGGGCCACTGCCGCGGTGGGGATGTTCTCAGTAGCCCTGTCCCATCTCGCCAGCTATGTCGTCAACTCTCGGTATGGGGCGGTCGCTGGTATTGCCAGATGGTTGTCTGAATCAACGACCAGGGCGTTTCTTATCGGCTCCTCTCTGACCCTATACGGTCTCCTTGTACGCCCCTTACTGTACGACATATTGTGGTTCGCCCAGCTGTTCGAGTGGCTAGCAGTGCTGGCGATAGCCGTCATCTGCTCGATCAACATCATGCCTGCACTAAGGAGATCGAATGTGGTCACTACTCCTGCTCCAGAACCGGAGACCTGGACCGGGTGGCGTAAGCACACTCAGACAGTGCAAGCCCTTCCCGACGAGAGGTTTGAATCCATTCTGGGAATACAGAGAGGGTTCATAGACTCCTGCGAGTTGCGGCATGTTTGGGGTTATCTTCTAGGACTCATGCTTAGGAACAGCGTCGCTCTAGAAGAAGCGAATCGAGTATTCCGTCCCCTGAGGACGTACTTCGTGTCATCGTCCAACAGAAGATTGCGGCTGGAGAAGCTTACCGGGGCTAAGCAGAAGCGGGCACTGGTGTTGTCCGAAACACAGCGGAGAGTTGAGTCGGCGCTTTCCCAGCCATCAAGCACAGTAGGCATCGTTGATGAATCGTCCTTGCGTGCTATCGGCGCCAGCTTCGCCGATGGAGACGGCGAGCCAGACGTGCTGGCAGTAGCACTGGTGGCAGCATACTGGCAGCAGGGCACCAAGCTTGGTCAGGCTATCGAGCTATGGTTCCCTCTAATGACACTGCTGGACGAAAGGCCGCGCTGGTACCACCTGCCTCGGACTCGCGCTGAGCTTGTAAAGCGTAACCGGCAGCGACGGCAGGCGATGGTCAAGGGAGCCATCGCCCACCTCTTCGAGGACAGCGGTCAGGAGTATCTTCCAGTTGCCATCCCTTCAAGGGAGGCCATCGTATACACTAGGGCTTTCTGGAAGATCTCAGTCAAGGAGGCAGGCTACCTGGTCCCGGGGATAGCAGTGGAAGTTCTCGATGAGAGAGAAGATAGTTATCGGGTTCGCATCTCTGCTCGGACTACAGGATACATGTCCACGCGCGAGCTTGTGCGGCAGCCGTTATTGCCAAAAGACCACGACAGTGAGGGGGGAAAGCATGGGTGAGTTCACAGCAGAAGAGGCCGGTAGTATATGTGAGGGCATCATAGATCGCGTCTCTGAAGTCTTCGTTGGTAACAGAATACTTCTAAGAAAGCTTCTGGCAGCCAGCCTTGCCAATGGACACGTACTGTTCGAAGACTATCCGGGATTGGGAAAGACGCTCCTCACCAAGGTGTTTACCCGCGTTATCGGTAGCGAGACCAAGCGCGTTCAATTCACTCCGGACCTAATGCCGGCCGACATTATCGGCACCAACGTCTGGCGTCAGAATGATAGCACCTTCGAGTTGGTCAAAGGACCAGTGTTTACCAACGTGCTCCTTGCAGACGAGATCAACCGGGCCCCACCCAAGACTCAGGCTGCTTTGCTCGAGGCTATGGAGGAGCGACAAGTGAGTATAGACGGCAACACCCTGCAGCTACCTCCGCCATTTTTGGTAATTGCAACGCAGAACCCCATTGAGATTGAGGGGACTTACCCGTTGCCAGAGGCCCAGCTGGACCGTTTCCTCTTTCGGCTAGCCATGGGATATCCCACCAACAATGAGCAGGAAAGCGTCATTCTGCTTAGGCGCATCCAGTGGCAGAAAGACGACCCCACCGACAGTATAAAGCCGGCAACAGACGTGCAGACATTCCTGGAACTTCAACGCTGCGTAGAAGCGAAAATCTACGTCGACGAGGTCATAGTCGATTATATATCACGTCTCGTTCGCTCCACACGCGAGCATCCCCATGTGTCTGTTGGAGTAAGCCCTCGCGGAGGGCTTGCACTGCTCAAGGTTTCCAGAAGCATGGCGTTGATACACGGCAGGGACTACGTAGTTCCCGACGACGTAAAGATAGTGGCCGTGGACGCGCTGGCGCACAGGCTCATCCTGAACATCGAAGATACGATGGAGGGAGTGAATCCTGTGGACGTCATCACCGACGTAGTGGATCACACCTTGGTGCCCACCGAGCTGGGAAGGAGGGGTACGAGATAATGTACTCTTCGTCCCTGTTGAGATTGATTGGGCTGTCCTTCCTGCTATTCGTGCTGGCCTTGGTGCTCGGTAACCCGGTGCTACTCACGTCCAGCATCTTTTTCCTACTCGTAGGTCTCCTGGGATCATTTTTTGCCCCACCGACCAGGGTCACCATCACCCGTAATCTGAGCCGAGGCGTGTGTTGGTCTGGAGACGTTATAGAAGTGCGTAGAGAACTCGAAACCAGCGGCGGCCTGGGCATCGTTTTCGTCCATGACAAGCTTCCAGAGGTGTTACAGCTCGTAAGCGGAAATAACTATAAGATTGTGTGGAAATGGATTGGGTCTAAGTCCTACGACCTCTCCTACCAGGTGCGATGCCCAAAGAGAGGTACTCACAAGCTGGAAAAGACAAGGTGGATGTCCCAGGACCCCCTAGGCATGCGCCGCCAATCCAGTGGAAGCGCAGGCGATGACCTGGAGATTTCCGTAATTTCACGGGTCGGCAACATCGTCAGGCTGGTCGGAGCCCGGTCAATCGAAACCAAAGACTCCCCGTACTCAGACCTCTTACGCGTAGGAATATCTACCACCGACTTTGTCGAACTGCGCAACTACACACCGGGCGACGCGATTCGCACCATCAACTGGAAAGCGAGCGCCCGAAGCTCGGCGGGAGGAAACGAGCTTCTAGTCAACAGATATCATCCCGAAGGTAGAATGGCGGTCTGGATTTTCCTGGACTGCGCAGATTACATGGACGTAGGAACTAGTCTGCTCACACCGTTAGAGCACGCAGTCGAAGCAGCAGGCACCCTGGCTTGGTTTTATCTTTCTCGCGGATATACTTTAGGCGCCTACACATACAACTGTCCGAGCGGGTATCTGTTCCCCAACGTGGGCATGCAACATTTCCATCGCTTCACGAAGATGTTGACGACGCTACAGACCGGGGGAGAGCGCGATGACCTGCTTGGTGTGGTGGAGCGCTGCAAGAGCTTCTTGTTTCGATTGGAGCCCGAGATTTTTCTTATTTCGCGCCTTGACGTCCATTACCCGAGACACAACGACAGTGGCGAGTCCTTGCAGCGCTTCGAGACGGCAATCAGACGCCTGGTTGCTTTGGGATCGAAGCCCAACGTTGTAAGCAGCGTGAAGGTCATCAACGTTGTCCTGCAGGAGTATCTGCCCCCTGAGTCCCCGCTAGCAGGGCAGGCCTTATCTTTCATGCGATGGGAGGCTCAACCTCCATTGAAGAACGTCCAAAGAGCAGGCGCAACCGTCTTGCAGTGGAATCCTTTGCAAGAGGAATTTTCCAAAGTGCTCCTGCGCCAAATCAACATTCGCAGGTGACTTCGTGCTCATAAGAAGCCTCTTCGTTACTGCCAACACGGCGCTGCCAGCGATCTACCTTACGCTATCTTTCTATGTGTTCATAGAGACCCTGGAGTCGGGTAGGTTGCCTTTTGGGCTCACGTGGGAGCCTGGAACTTTCGAACTATTGTCAGCCGTAGTGATCGGCACTGGCGTCTTCTGGCTTTTGCGAGCTTTTGGGCAATCTCACGCCGCCTTCTGGATAATTGCCACGGTCGGTGTTCTTGCCCAAACGCCGTCAGTCTTATCCCATAGCGTTCTCGATTGGGGTTACTTCCTGTCTGAAGAGTCCCTCTTTGCCACCAGCACATCCTCGTTCGAGTCAACGGTATTGTTTCTTTTGTCTCTGGTAATTCTGGTGCTTCTCCGTAACAGCGCCGAAATCAGGGATATTCAACATGTTCTCGTGGCCCAGCAGGCGGAGTCATCGGACACAGCTCGTCTAGTAATCGGCAGAATGTTGGTTTCGGTTGCACTAACCGTATCCTGCCTGATGATAACCTTGGCAACACTGTACTTAGGCACGACTATCGCTGGGAATGCTCGACTCTTTATCTCATCACCGTGGGCAGTTCTGACAATAGGTATGGGTTCCATTGCCTTGATAGGGGCGCTGCCGCTTCTGTGGCTGGGAGGACGAAGGGAGGATTGAACCCGTGCCTGTGCATACTGGAGAGCCGTGAAGATCCTGTACCGTCGAACTCTTGCCGTCCTCGGAAGCATAGTCTTCTTCTGGCTGCTACTCACAACACTGGTATGGATGCAGCTTGGCGATACACTACTCAACCCGCGTTTCTATGTGGAGGAGTTTCGGGAAGCGGACGTGTACCAGTTTGCACTTGTAGACCTGCTCGGGTCGTTCCTTGAAGATGCAAGAGCACTGCCCGCCAGCAAGCTGCCCGCAGGGCTTGAGAGAAACCCGTTGGACGCCCCCGAACTCGACACCAATGAAATAGTTGCCTCAGTGAACAGAGCGATGCCTCCTGAGTGGGCGCAGGAAGTTACCGAACAGGTGCTCGAACAGGTAGGCGGATACCTGACGGGGCGACAAGACGAGTTTGCTTTGACACCAAGGGCTGGTACAAGACTAAAGATGATGCTCAACGAACTGCAACATCTGCTTCAGACAGGCGACGCATACGACTTCGCGTATGATGAGATTGTGGATCCTAGAATTGAAGACTACCTGTCCAACGCCGAAATAGCGACCACGTTCGACATTCCCGCGGACCGCGTAGCCCTAGCTGTTCGCAATACACTTCCCCCAGAGTGGACCCAGGCACAAGTAGAGGGTGCCCTCGAGGAGCTGTCAGGCTATATGGTGGGGGAGACGAACAAGTTCGAGATACGCGTCGCCTTCAACGACCGTTCAGAGATGGCCTTGAATGAGTTCAAGGGTCTGCTCAGGGACATCGACGCTTACAATCAGATATCCGACAGAATGATTGCGGCCGAGGTGGAGAAGGCCGTGGCCGCGGACCTGCCTTTCCACTTTGAGGAGGTGGAAAGCGACCGACTTGTCGAAGCCGCCCAGCGCATCGCATCTCCCGCCTGGCTGAAGTCTCAGATCGAGCGGGCTATCGACGAAGCTGGCTCGTACATGATTGGGACCGACGATGCATTCCAGGTCCGCGTGGAGTTAAGTGATAGGGTCGAAATAAGCCTGGAAGAGTTCCAGGAGATTATGAACGATTATGACAAGAATAGTCTGCCGTATAGAGAGTTCGTAGAACCAAGACTGATTGCGGCCATGGGAGAATCTCTCGCTCTCCCTTTTGGCGCGTCCATAAGTGGTGAAGAAATAGCGTGGGCCATGCGACAGGAGACCTCCTCCGGTTGGTTTAGACTACATGCACTGGTGTTCATCTCAGATTTGAAGCCATACCTTACTGGCGAGGCAAGCCATTTCGAGTCCCAGGTGTCGCTGGCAGAACCCAAGAGAGCGGCGTTAGACTCTGTCACAGAGGTAGCTTTCCATCGGATCGCCGACCAAGTAGAGTCGGTGCGACACTGTTTGGAGGGAGAGAACCCCACGGCGACTTATAGACCATCTGACGAGCTCCCCACATGTATCGCGTCCGGTGTGGACGCAAGCGAAGTCCTTGACCAACTCGGGATAAATGTGCCCGCCACAGTCGAAAGGTCGATCATCGGGCGCATACCTGACAACGCTGTGGTCGGCGAACGCCAGTTTCGCCAGTCACTGGCCCAAGCTGGGGCGGACGGCAGGCTAGACCTCCTTGGTGTTAGTGAGTTCGCGTTCAACGCCATTCAGTCCCTATTGAATCAGCTGTTGGGATTGGAACCGGCCAATCAGGAGCCGGCGAGATCTCGGGATCTATCGCCGGAGGCGCAGGCTGCGTCGAATATCTCTACCTTCGACTCTTTCATGGAATTAGTAGGAAATGACTGGACATACAACGACCGCGACCTCAGGGCGGACTTATCCAAATCCGAGGGCAACCCCAATCACAGATTGGATGAGGTCAGAGAAGCTCTCCGGGACGGGTGGATATTCACCGAGGCAGACTTGCATCGACTGCTTCGGCGATACGCACTTGGGTCAGGTGATGTGGCCGAAGGAACAGACCCAGTCGAGTTTCTCGACGAAGTCCGAGGCTTCATGAAGGACGATATGGTTTACACCGAGGAGGACTTTCGCCGGCACGTGTCCAAGAATCTGGGAGCCGATGTCGTACATGAAATGGACAGAGTTCGAATCATTCTAAAGCTGATAAATGTCTTCTGGTGGGGTATATGGGCCGTCCTAGCCCTGCTGCTCTTAGGCATTGTCCTCTTGATCGCTATGAGCTGGCCTGCTAGAGCTGCTTGGGCAATGGCCATACTGTTCGTCTCTTCAGTGCTTATCTACGTGGCTTTCAGTCCCAGCTTTGGCAGCCTCGCCCTATCCGGTCCCATTTACCAAGCCACCGGAATACCGGACCTCAATCAATTGCGCCTCAATTCCTATTCAATTGACGGCTCCGTGGCCAACTTCGAAAACACCTATCAGATGGCTTACGACAAGTTGTTTGATGTAGCAGAATCCGCGGTAGACAGCTTCGTTGTTAGGGTCTCGAACATCTCCAGAAACCTGGCGGTCCTGGGACTTGTTGGGTTGATTGCCGCAATTGCGTGGACTCCCTCTGGAACCTCAAAGCTTCTTGTTTGGCGCTTCAGCCCCTATGGGCCGCGGCCCCGGACCGGCGCGCCGTCCCGCTCAGTCGGTGAACAGATGGCCCAGTCCCAGCGAGTCCGCCAATTGCAGGAGCGCCGCATAGTTCTGCGTGTTGGGCAGCACACCCTTTTCCCTCCAACGTCTCACGGTTTCGGGATGGACGTCGAGACGCCGGCATATCTCCGCCCACGGCAGGTCGGACTCTTCCTTGAACCGCACCAGCCGCTCGGCGAAGTCGGCGGGGAGGCCGTAGGTTATTCTGCTGTGGCGAATTCGCTGTCTCGGCATCGGGCCGGTCCGTTACCAGGATTCATCATTGGCTGCCCACGTCCGGTGCGTTGCGGCGGCCGCGCCCGGACATCCATGTATGCAGCCCTTGTTGTGTTTCAATAAAAGGGCGACGCGACCTCCGGGTCCCCGCGCCAAGCGGCATCCAGCGCGTCGGGGATGTGTGAGTTGGTCAGCTCGCCTTTCCAGTAGGCGGCGCGCTCGGCCTTGGCGAGGCTGGCCGGCTGAATCTGCCATCCGGGGTTGGACTCCCGGATCGCACGGGCGATGTCCGCAAGCGTCGCGCCCCGCGTGCAGAAGTCGTCGACGACGATCACCAGGCCGGGCTCGCCTCCGATGGCGGAGGCCAGGTACGCACCGCCCACGGCGGCGTCCCGCTTGCCCGCGGAGGCGAGGCCGGTGATCCTGGGATGCCGGTCCTTGGTAACGTGATGCGGAAGCCACTCCCAGCCACGGGATTCTGCAAGCGCGGACGCCAGTATCGACGCCGGCGTGTCGGATTGCACGATATTCTGCCCTGAAGAGACCGAGGAGACGACGACGACGCGCGGGTTCCCGGCGGGGAGGAAGTCCTCGAACGCCGCGCAGAAGGTGCGGGTGGCCGCCCTGGCGGCGGCAGGTTCGCCGTACTTGAACCGGTTGAAGCGCCGGGTCCACTTTTCGCCGGGCCGGTCCGTGATTCGGAAACCGACCGTGAGCAGCCCCAGACCGCCGACCGGGAGTCGCTTGATCACCATCAACCGGCCCATTACGCCGTAGTTGCCCGCGGCCTCTTCGCCGAACATGCGCGCCGCGTAGCTGGACGGCGTTTCCGTTGCCGGTCTCGTTACCCCGGCCTCATCGACGAGCAGGAGCGCAGACAAGCGCGCAGCCTCGTCGTCCTCCGGGTCGGCGGAGGGCGCTTCCGTATGGCCTGCGTGCTCCTCACCGAACAGGAACGCAGCGATGCGGGCAGCCTCGTCGTCCGCTGCGTGGGCTGACGGCGCATCCGTGTTGCCCGCGGTCTCCTCTCCGAACAGGATCGCAGCGATGCGGGCAGCCTCGTCGTCCGCTGCGTGGGCTGACGGCGCTTGCGTTTCCGGTCTCGTCTTCTTGTCCATGCGTTCTGCTCCTTTACGGTTCCCGTATACGACCCCAGTTGCAATGCGGTCAGCGGTCCCCGCCGTCCATGTATGCGGCCCTCTAGCGTTTCAGGCCCTCGCACCGCGTCAGTCGGTGAAGATGTGGGCGAGGCCCAAACCCTTCGGCCAGTTCCAGCAGGGCCATCATGTGCTCCGTGTTGGGACGGCTGAGGCCCTCCTTTCAGCGCGACACGGTGTAGCGGTACGTGCAGATGCGCCGGGCGAGCTCCGACCATGACAGTCCAGACTCCTTCTGGAGACGCTTCAGGCGTTCAGGGAAGTCTTCCGGAAACTCATAGGTGTGGATATTGTAGTCGATTCACTGTCTCGGCATCGGACCGAACCTTCATACGGCTGCGCCCCCGCCTCCCGGCGCTAAATCCGCGGGCACCGGTCGGGCTGGATCTTCCCTGCACCGACGGCGCTGCCGGAGATGGCGACGCCGGTGGGGGTCTGTTTCAGCGTCCCTCCCCGGCAGTGCATATATGGGGCCTTTTTTGCGTTTAAGGAACGGCGGCCCGTTCCCCCCCACCACCGTCATTATCATCCAGGGAGACGATGATGAACAGCCGGTGGAAGTCGTCCACGCCCAGGGCTTCCATCAACCGGCGCCGGACCGGGGGCGACGGGCTGCGCCTCCCGTTCATCAGGTGGGAGAGGTGTCCCGAGGTGATCCCGCACCGGCGCGCCAGTTCGTTCTGGGACATGTCCAGTTGGTCCAGCAGTTCCCACACGGCAGCGGCTTTCAGGATAACGCGCGTGGGGGGTCTCCGGCGTCTCATTTGGCGCGTCTCTTTTGCTCTAGGCTGACCGGGTATTCGCGTCTTTCTGATTTCCTAGTTCGAATTTTTGAATTCTCGGCTCCGCTCCAGAGGTTCTCGTCCCCAATGGGCCGCTATACCTTGACGGTGCAGGCCAGCATCTCCGCCTCCTTGACGCTTACGCTGGCCTCTCCGCCCGCCGGGTACCCGGCGGGCCTCGCCGGCACCGCGCCGCCGGTGTGCCTCTCTCTTTCATAACGAGGGCTGACACCGGAAGCGTGATGCCTTTGACGCTACTGCGGGGCGATACTCACGGTGAAGTCGCCGGAGGTTCCGGCTGCCTCGACCGTGTAGGTCTCCCCCGCGACCAGCGTCAGCGTTGCGCTGTTGCTGCCGTCGTGCACCAGCTTGCCGTTGCCCCGGCGCACGTTCTTGCGGTGCTCGTAGGTGCCTTTCGGAGCCGTGCCCCAGCCGTTCTGAGGCGTGTCCTTGGAAACGTACAGCGCGCCCGCCGACAGGCTGATGGACACGGTGGTCTCCTCCGACAGCGTGAAGTGGAAGTAACGCCCCAGGCTGTCCTGGTGGTGCGCCTTGCAGTTGGCGTCGTCCCACGACCCGGCGAAGTCCGCCGCCGCCGTCAGCGTACCCAGGTTGGTGAAGCAGGCCGTCACCGGCGTTGCCTCGGCCACGTCGGTCAGCTTGATGGTGACGGCGATGCTGGCCGTGCCGCCTCTGCCGTCGTCGGCCTCCACCGTCACCTCGTAGCTCGACTTCGTTTCGTAGTCGTAGTCCACGCCGGACTTGGTGGTCAGCTGCCCGGTGTCCCGGTTGATGGCGAAGGAACCCGCGTCCGTGCCGGACAAGGTGTAGGTCAGGGTGTCGCCGTCCAGGTCAGTGGCAGTGATGGCGTCGCCGACATTGACGCCGGCGGCGCTGTTCTCGGCAATGCTGCGGGTTGCGCTGCTCCCATCGTCGAACACCGGGGCGCGGTTGGGCGGCGTTTCGTCCACGTTGGTCAGGCTCACCGTCACGGCGATGCTGGCCGTTGCGCCATTGCCGTCGCTGACGCTCACCGTCAGCTCGTAGCGATTCTTCGTTTCGTAGTCGTACTCCACGTCGGACTTGGTGGTGAGCTGGCCGGTCGAATTGCCTATCTCGAAGGACGAGGCATCCGTGCCCGACAGGGAGTAGGTGAGGGTGTCGCCGCCGTCCGGGTCCGTGGCGGCGATGGCGTCGCCCACCTCGGTACCGGCCGGGCTGTTCTCGGCCACTGCCCGCGTCGTGCTGTCGCCTTCGCCAAAGGCCGGGGCCTCGTTCACGTTGGTCAGGCTGACGGTTACGGCGATGCTGGCCGCGCCGCCGTTGCCGTCGTTGGCGTCCACCGCCAGCGTGTAGCTGGCCTTAGCCTCAAAGTCGTAAGTTACTCCCTCCTTCGTGGTCAACTGCCCTGTTTCGTTATCGATGGCGAAGGCTGCCGCGTCCGTGCCGGACAGCGAGTATTTCAGCGGGTCGCTGTCCGGGTCGGTGGCGGTGATGGCCGCGCCTACATTGGTTCCGGCAGGGCTGTTCTCGGGGATGCTGCGGGACGCGCTGCTGCCGTCGTCGAATACTGGCACGCCGTTGGGCTGCGTCTCGTCCACGTCCGTCAGGGTGACGGTTACGGCGATGCTGGCCGCGCCGCCGTTGCCGTCGTTGGCGTCCACCGCCAGCCTGTAGCTGTTCTTCGTTTCGTAGTCGTAGGTTACTCCCTCAACCGTGGTCAACTGGCCGCTGTCCTCGTCGATGGCGAAGGCTGACGCGTCGGTGCCCAGCAGCGCGTAGGTCACCGTGTCGCCTTCGGGATCCGTGGCGGTTATGGCCGCGCCCACGTCGGTGCCGGCCGGGCTGTTCTCGGCGATGCTGCGGGTGGTCTCGCTGCCGTCGTCGAATACCGGCGCCTGGTTCGCCGCCGCTTCCGCCACGTCGGTCAGGTTGACCGTGACGGCGATGCTGGCCGCGGCCAGGGACGGGTCCCCCGCCGCCACCGTTACCTGGTAGCTCTGCCTGGTCTCGTAGTCGTAGGTCACGCCAGCCACGGTGGTCAGTTGCCCGCTGTCCTCGTCGATGGCGAAGGCTGACGCGTCCGTGCCCAGCAGGGCGTAGGTCAGCTTGTCGCCTTCGGGGTCGGTGGCGGTTATGGCCGCGCCCACGCTGGTTCCGGCCGGGCTGTTCTCGGCCACGGCCCGGGTCGTGCTGCTGCCTTCGCTGAAGGTGGGGGCCTCGTTCACGTTGGTCAGGCTGACGGTTATGGCGATGGCGGCCGTTCCGCCGTTGCCGTCGTCCGCCGTCACGGTCAGCGAGTACGACACCTTGGCCTCGAAGTCGTAGGTTACTCCCTCAACCGTGGTGATCTGGCCGCTGTCCTCGTCGATGGCGAAGGCTGCCGCGTCGGTGCCGGACAGTGAGTAGGTCAGCGGGTCGCTGTCCGGGTCGTTGGCGGTGAAGGCCGCGCCCACGCTGGTTCCCGCCGGGCTGTTCTCCGCGATGCTGCGGGTGGTCCCGCTCCCCACCTCGAAGGTTGGCGCCCCGTTGGGCGCCGGCGGCGGGTCAACGGTCTGCGAATTCCCCGTGGTCGTAGGGACGGAGACCGTCATATCGTCGCTGTCGCTCTCGCCGTCCTGGTCCGTCACCGTCAGGGTGAAGGTATAGACCGTGCCGGGGGCGGCGTCGGTTGGCATGGTGAAGGTTGGCTTGCCCTTGGTGGGGTCGGACAGAACGATGTTCTGTCCCGCTGGCTGCGTCCAAAGGTGCGCCATGCGCCACCAGATGCCGTGGGGGTTGGTGCTGCAGGTGCCCTCCAGCGTCACGGTGTCGCCGGGCTGGGCTTCCAGGTCGTCGCCGGCGCAGGCCGTGGGCGGCGTGGGCGGCGGCGTGCTGTCCACCTTCACCACCACGGTGTCGCTGTCCGTCCGTCCCTCGCGGTCGGTCACCGTCAGGCGGAAGATCATGGCGGTTCCGTCGGCGGCATCGTCCGGCAGGGTGAAGGAGGGGTCGCCCTTGGTTGCGTCGCTGAGCTGGACCGTGGGCCCCGACGGCTGCGTCCAGGCGTGGGCCAGGTGGTGCCACTTGCCGTAGGGGTTGGTGCTGCAATTACCTTGCAGGGTTACGGTCGCGCCCGGCGCGCCGATCTGGTCCGGGCCGGCGCAGGCCGTGGGACGCGGCGGTCCCGACACCGTGACTACGGTCTCGTCGGAGGAGGACACGCCTTCGCGGTCGGTCACGGTGAGCTTGAAGATCAGGGTGTCGCCGTCGGCGGCGTTGGCCGGCACGGTGAATGACGGATCGCCCCGGTTCGCGCCGCTCAGTACCACCGGGGACCCGTGGACCTGGGTCCACTGGTGAGTCAACTGGCTCGCGGCGCCGTAGGGGTTGAAGCTGCCCGTGCCCTGGAGCGTCACCCGCTGGCCGACGTTCGCGGTCAGGTCGGGGCCGGCATCGGCCAGCGGACCCGACTGCATCCCGAAGCTGTATTGCACCGCAGGGCCTGGGTCGCCGGACGGTCCCGCAGGGCCTGAGTTACCGGATGGCGGCGCGAGGTCGGCGCAGGTCGCCGGGGCGCGGACGATGCCCACCGTGAAGGGCGTGCCCAGCGTCCAGGGCGGCATTGAGCTGATCGCAGGGTCTGTAATCGTCAAGTTCATGGAACCGGTGCTGGACCCCTGTGCCGGGATTGGAATCGAGAGTCCGTCGATGCAGAGTGTGGCCGCCTCGAACGAGGCTGTCGCACTGAGGCCCAAACTGACCAGGATGGAGTCGTCGTTGCTGTTGTGCCTCAACCATTGGAGGGTGAATGTCCTGCCGCCCTCGGTGAAAGTCTGGTCGCCGACGAGGGACCCGTAGCTTCCATAGCCAGAGGCCGCCCATCCAGTGATATGAGGCAAGGCTGGCAAGGGGTTTTGAGCGGGCGTCATCTCGGCTTGCCAGACGACACCTTCGGGCAGGGGCGGCGGCGGGATGTCGGCGCACGTTTCCGGGGCGCGCACGATGCCCACCTTCACCGCCGTGCCGATAGTCCACGGCGGCATCGAGGTGATCGCAGGGTCGGTAATCGTCAGCTCAAGGTCGTGTGTCCCGGCCTCCTGCGCGCCAATGGGAACCGATAGCCCCCCGGCGCACAGCGTGGCCGCGGCAAACGGGGCCGACGAACTGCGTTGCAGGCCGAGTTGCATGACTGAACCTTCGTGCTCGACCGATTTCACGGTGAAGGTCGCGCCGCTATCGGTGAAGGTCCGGGCGCCGTCAATGCTGCCGTAATTGTCTGCCGACCAGCCGGTGGCGCTACCGGTTGGAGCGGCAGCGGGCGTGATCGCCGCTTGCCAGACGATGCCGGGCCTCTCCCTCGGCTCCGTGTAAATTGGCAGCAGTGAGTACTGGCCAGGGCAGGTTGCCAGAGGCTCGGCGCCGGCCTGCTGGGTCTGGTCGTTGATCTGCAGCTTGGCCGACTCCGTGCGCCAATACAGGTTGTAGTCGTCGCTGGGCGCCAGGTTCAGGTACGCAAAGCCGGTGCAGGTGCGAAGGTCTGCTTCAGTCTGCACCGCGACGACCTGCGAGGACTGGCCGGACGTAAAGCTCGTCGTCATCGGCAGGACCCGGTTGTCCTTGCAGCCGTCTCCGCTGCCGACGGGACAGTGGGGCAGGTGATTGGTCAGGGAGATGGCCTCCCACTTGACATCCAGGCCGGAATCGGGCGCAGAAGGAAGGACCGTGATGGCGAAGTACGCGGTATCGCCCTCGGTGACCTCCAGCGGATTGTTGGAGGGGGAGTCCCCGAAGGTGTTCACCGAGACGTGAACCGTGGGCTTGGTTCCGTGAACTTCCGAGACCGCGACCGTCGCGTAGTCGTAGGCCGGATGCACCGAGTACCACTCATCGAAGTTGTCGGGATAGGGCGACTGCAACTGCACGGTGATATCGCCGCCCGTGCCGATCCGGGAGTATGCCGTAGTGCCGAATGTGTAGGTGGCGCTGGTCTGGCCCGCCAGGAGGGTGACGGTCTCGTACCTGGTCCCGCCCGGGATCTGTTGGTCGCCCCTGGCCGTGACCTTGAAGCGCAAGGCCACGTCCCAGGGCTGGGGCTGGTCGGCGGTGAACGTAAAGTCCGCGTAGTTTCCTTCAACGATGAACGGCACGTCTGCGGTCACTCGCATGTTGGATAGCGACGCCGGCCCCAGGTCGTTGTCGGCGATGGCCAGCGAGGCCATGTTGCCCGGCGATGCCGCTACCGTGTAGGTGCCGGAATCGCCCGGCATCACCTCGGCGGTGACGAAGCCGTTCTTGCCGTCCACGTCGTCGTCCGTGGTCGGCAGTTCGAAGTAGCGCCAGGATGTCCCCGCGTTCATCCGGAAGGTGCGCTCGCCCAGCTCGATGCCGTACGGCTTGTTCCTGTACGGATCGAACAGGTCGTCGCTGGCCAGGTCGCTGCTGATCGTCACGGTCACGTCGACGTCGGACAGCAGCTCGTCGTTCGCTCGCAGCAGGAAGGGCGCCGGTTGACCCTCCCAGACGATGGGGATCGGCACGCCGTCGCGGGTGAAGCGGGGCGCCTCGCCGGTCCAGACGTACGACTTGCCCGCCACGATGCTGATCTCCACCGGCACGAGCTCCACCAGCCGCAGCCGGTACGAGCGGTCGGTTTCAAAGAGCGGCGCGGCGCGGTCGCCGAGGTAGGCCTGGAGTGTGGGGTGCCACCTCAGGTCGTAGCCGACGCTGCCGACATACAGCCGGAGACGGCTGCTCCCCCCAAGGACTTCCCGGTCAATCTCGATGCTAACCTCGTGCGCGCCGAAGCCGTAGGCTTCCACGGCCTCGACGTGGTACCGCGACTCGTCCAGCTCGAACGAGTCGCTACCGTCCAGCGATCCGATGGGCGTGCAGGTGTCACTGGCTGGGTCGGGGCAGTCTCGATAGCCGGTGATCAGGTAGTCGGCGCCCGCCGCCGACGTCTCGCCGGGGTGCATACTGGCGGACCAGATTTCTTTCTCGGTCAATGCGCCCTCCGAGGACCCGCCGCCCGGCGGCGGCGCGGCGCAGAGGCGGTCGTAGTCGCTGTTCTGGTAGTCCGCCGGATGCGCCGGCACCTCCCAGATGGACAGCGGCACCTGCTGGCCGACGTTCCAAACAAAGTCGTGGTTCGAGGAACTAATGAGACCTACCCCGGGTACTTGCGTTTCTTGGTCGAACGCCCACGGCAAGCCGTCCGCGCACATGACGCCAGCGAAGGTTGCAGGATATGGGAAGCCCAATTCCAAATTCACGACATTAGAACTGGCAAGAATTCGTACGGAAGAGACCGTCCTTGGTGAGTCGTGCCCCGAGAACTGGATACTCGAGCTCGGTTGCAACGCCCCAACCGTGGTACCGCCAACGATGTCGAAGTAATAGCCCCGTCCCTGTGAATCGTTGCCCACGGTCATGGGCGATTCGCCCACGGTCATGGTGGACTCCCAGAGCTTCGCGGGTAAGGTCGGCGGGGGCGGCGCGACGCTCACCAGCCGCACCGTGTAGCTCTGGCCGCTGGTCATGGGCGAGCCGTTGTTGTGCTGGTGGGTGTATGAAACGAGCCGACCGGCAGGCGCAGTCAGTTCATATGCAGTGTTGCCGATGTACAGTCGATACGTACCGCTGGGAAGAATATTGCTTGACGTTCCTTGGTTTACGACAAGGAACGATAACCTGTTGATGGAGCTGCTCAACTGCCGGACCGTAAAGTTGCTCCCTTCAAGGCCAAATGTGTCCGGGTCCAGGGTACCGAAGGAAGAACCGTTGATATCGGAATAGCCGTGAGTCCCTGCTTGATCTCCGGCCCCCAGGGTGCCGGTCCAGATCAGCGTTTCGTCGGCGGCGATCGGCCCCACCGGGTCCGTCGGGTCCGGCGGCGCGATTGTGGCGCAAGTCGCCGGAGCGCGGACGATGCCCACCCTTACCGGCGTACCGACCGTCCAGGGCGGCGCGCTCAGATTGTGAACCAAAATAGGGTGCGTGACGTCGGAATTCCTCGCAGGAAATGACCTTGACAGACCTCCGAGGCACAAAGTGGCCGCGCCGAATGCGGATGCCGGACTGGCGTTTACGGTGAGCGACAAAGCACGGGATGTGGCGCTGTGCAGCACCGATTCAACGGTGAACGTCACTTCGCCCTCAGTGAAGGTCGTTCCGCCGTTGATGCTCCCGTGGTCACTGCCAGCAACATTCGACCATCCTGTCCCTCCAGCAGAAGTTGGATGATTACCTGGAGTGATGTCGGCGTGCCAAAGCACGCCCTCGGAAGGCAGAATGACGATCTCGACGGTGTAGGCCGCATTCGCGGCCAGGCGGAATCCGGCGCCGAAGTCGTATCCGTTGCTGCGAAAGCTCGGCACGAACTCATGCACGCTGCTGCCGCCCGAGGTCCGGGTGAAGCGCAGCCTGAACGGCGGCTCGGCAGTCAGCTGGCTGCCGGTGAAGCCGAGCCGGTTGCGGCCGTCCGACTGGGTCCACAATCCGTCAATCGTGTACGTCGCGGCGTCGTAGACGAAGCTGCGCCCGTTGCGATCGTCAACGAGCGTGCCGAGGGCCGTCCCGCTGGCGCAGAAATTATTGGGGACGTAGCCCTCCGCCTTGATGTGGCCGCAATCCATCTGTGTGGCGGTCAGGTCGCCCTTCCAGAGGACGCGCTCGCCGCCCTCGCTGGGCGTGCCGCGCAGCGTGATGGGGATCACTGCGTCGATGGTCTGTGAAAGTGGGGAACTTACAAACTTGGTTTGGATTCTGTCGCCGGAGAACTGGACGGATTGCGAATTCGCGCCGGATCCGAATTCGAGCGTGTAGCTGCCGCCGTGGAACTTGGCGAATCCTACGCCCGATGCGGTTCTGATCTGGAATGTGACTGAGGTGGTGTTACGCGACCATCTGATTTGATCGAACTCCACCTGCTGGCCGGTCAGCGTAGTGAAGCCTGGTCGCTCCGCCTCGTTTAAGGGCGCGTACTGCCCGGTTCCGGCTAAGGTGCCATAGCTCAAGCCCCCGGTTCGCTGGTAGCCGCGCCAATTGCCGCTATGGCCGATCGTCAGGTTGCCCTGCCAGAGGATGTCGGCGGAGTTGGCGGTCTGGGCCTGGGCGGGTGGCGGTGAGGAGGAGAGGAGCAGGGCGGCCAGCGCCAGGGCGCCGAGGGCCAGGGCCAGCAGGCCGCCGCCAATCAGCCGGCGAGGGGTTTTCATAGCGGGAAAGCTCGGGGCAGGGATATGCCACGGTGGTATGAAGCGGTTGCTACGGTTGCGCATGTTGGGGCGTCTCCAGGTTGTATTTGGATTGAGGCCGGGGTCCGGGCAGCAGCCGGACGCAGGCCCTGGGCCGATTTCGGCCGTTGGGTACCCCATATCGGGGGGCAAAGCTCAAGTGAGGCCATCCCTGCGTTGCGCGTGCACACGGTGTTCCCCCACGAACATCAGCTGGTGGAGGGTCGCGCTGGCAGGTTTCTGGCGCATATTTACGAGGTAGCACTATACGGGATTGTCTATAATATAGGGGTGATATTTGCAGAAAACTGAGCGTTATATCTTGTCATATTTTGTGAGATAGGTCATAATCCGGTCCGGCGCGCCGGGCTTCTATCCTGTTTTCCCCGATACCCGTTCCTGCGGGGGTGCGGGGAGAATCCGGGGCGCCCGCTGCCCCAAGGAGGTGACCAGCCCATGAACGCCGACGACCTGACCCTGGAGAACCGTTCCCTGCGGGAACGACTGCACCGGCTGGGCCAGGCCAGCCTCCACATCACCGGGGGCCTGGACTTCGACACGGTATTGCAGGAGGTGCTGGATTCGGCCCGGTCCCTGACCGGGGCCGACTACGGCGTGCTCACCCTGCTGGACGATGCGGGCCTGGTGCCGGACTTCCTGGCCTCGGGCATGACCGCGGATGAGGCCCAGGAGATTTGGAGCGTGCCCGACGGGCTGCGGTTCTTCGAGTACCTGGGGGGCATCGCCGCACCGCTGCGGGTGGAGGACCTGCGGGGCCACCTCCGGTCCCAGGGGCTGCCCGACCTGCCCCTGCCCGTTCCGGCGGGCCCCTTCCTGGCGGCCCCCATCCAACATATTGGCCAGCGGGTGGGCAACGTCTACCTGGCCAAGCAGGAGCGGGGCGGGGAGTTCAGCGCCGAGGACGAGGAGACCCTGGTCATGTTTGCCGCCCAGGCGGCCCTGGCCATCGCCAACGCCCGCCAGCACCGGGAGGAGCGGCGGGCCCGGGCCGGCCTGGAGACCCTGATCGACACCTCGCCGGTGGGCGTGGTGGTCTTCGACGCCCGGGAGGGCCGGGTGGCGTCGCTGAACCGGGAGGCCAGCAGGATCGCCGGAGGCCTGCTTTCGCCGGAGGACTCGATGGAGCAGGCCCTGGCAACCCTGACCTTCCGGCGGGCCGACGGTCTGGAGGTGTCGCTGGCCGAGTTCACCCTGGGCCAGGCGTTCAGCGCCGGGGAGACGGTGCGGTCCGAGGAGATCGCCCTGGAGCTGCCCGGCGGCGGGAGCATATCGGCGCTGGTGAACGCCACCCCCATCCGCTCGGACGGGGGAGACGTGGAGTCCTACGTGGTCACCCTGCAGGACCTGACGGAGCTGGATGAGTTGGGCCGGCTGCGGGCCGATTTCCTGGCCTTGGTGAGCCAGGAACTGCGGGAGCCCCTCAGCTCGGTCAAGGGTTCGGTGACAGCCCTGCTGGACCCCTCCGGCGCGCCTGACCCGGCCGAGGCCCACCAGTTCCACCGGATCATCGACCGGCAGGCCGACCGGATGCGCCGCCTGATCAGCGACCTGCTGGACGTGGCCCGCATCGAGACGGGCACCCTGCCGGTGGCGCCCCAGCCCGTGAGCGTGGCGCTCCTGGTGGAGGAGGCCGAGGCGGCATTCCAGGGCGGCGGTCTGCACATCGACCTGGCTTCGGACCTGCCCTGGGTAATGGCGGACCGGCAGCGCATGGTCCAGGCCCTGGGCAACCTGCTCTCCCACAGCGCCGGGGACCCGCCGGGGGCTTCCATCATCCGGGTGAGCGCCGTGCGGGAAGGAGTTTACGTGGCGGTCTCCGTCGCCGCCGACGGCCTGGAATTGGAAGATCGCGCCTTCGGGAAGGGCGCCCTCATTACAGGCACCGGTCCGGGGAGCGGCGGCGCCGGTTCGGGCCTGGGGCTGGCCATCTGCAGGGGCATCGTGGAGGCCCACGGGGGACGCCTCCGGGCCGACAATGGCGGTGCGGGTTCGGGTGCGGGGTTCACCTTCACCATACCGGCAACGGAAGAGGCCCCGACGCAACCTTCCCCGCATCCCGCTCCGCCAAGGCGGCGGAGCCGGGCGGGCGAGCGCATCCTGGCGGTGGACGACGATCCCCAGTCCCTGCGGCATCTTGGTGGCGCCCTCTCCCGGGCCGGCTACGTGCCATTGATGGCCCGGGACCCGGAGGAGGCCCTGCGCCTGGCGGCGGAGGAGCGGCCCGACCTGATCCTGCTGGGCCTGGCGCCGCCGGGCGCGGAAGCCATGGACCTGATGCGGGACATCCTGAATGCCAGTGACGCCCCGGTCATCTTCCTGTCCGCCTACGGGCAGAACGAACTCATCGACCGGGCCCTGGACCTGGGAGCCGTGGATTACCTGGTCAAGCCCTTCTCGCCGGCGGAACTGGCGGCCCGGGTCCGGGCGGCCCTGCGCCGCCGGGCAGTCCCCGAACCGCCAGCGCGCTACGTGCTGGGGGACCTGGCGGTAGACTATGCTGAGGGCACCGTGACCCTGGCCGGCCGTCCCGTGCCGTTGATTCCCATCGAGTACCGGCTGCTGGCCGAGCTTTCCGCCAACGCCGGGCGGGTGGTGACCCACGAGCACCTGATGCAAAGGGTCTGGAGGGAGCGGAACAACGGCGACGTGCGGCCCATGCGCACCGTGGTGAGCAGCCTCCGCCGCAAGCTGGGGGACGACGCGGACAACCCCGTCTACATCTTCACCGAGCCCCGTGTGGGGTATAGGATGCCCAGGGGGGAGGGGGTGGAACCGGGGACGGAACCGCGACTGGCAGATTGACGTTGCCCGATGGACAGACCAACTCAATTCTCCGGTCAATGAGAAGCGCACCGTAGTCCAGTCCATTGTAAGCTCTCGACTATTCGAGACCTCCTGCCGGGCGAATAAGTCGGGCTTGAATCAACTCGAAGCAGGCGAGGGCAATTCGGGAGTGGAAGGTTTTGGTCATCTCCAGCCCCGTGGAAGAGAGGGACTGCTCCGTCACATTGAATGAACCGCATCCGGATGGCGCCCAGACCGGTGCAGCAGGAACGCGGCGGGCGTTGTTGTTCGCGGTACGAAAGTGCTCTCGGGATTGGACGTTGAGGCCGGACCGGAAGGACACCCTGGCCATCTCCGCCTCCGTGTCGGCCAATCCCAGACTATGGTAGAGTGAAATATGGCGGGGGTTTTATGTTGAGAATCCTGTCTCCGCTCTACCATCCAGCATAGATGAGCGACACAACTTCCATTCTGCCCAATAAATTGCCGCCGGGGCCGCGAGGCGTACCGGTGTTCGGCTCACTGCTGCAACTGCGCCACGATACGCACCTGGCCATCGACCGGCTGGCCCGGCGTTACGGCGACATCTGCCTGCTGCGCCTCGGCAGCGTGCCGACGGTGATAATCAGCCACCCGGAGCTTTTGCAGGAAGCCTTTGGCAGGACTGAACTGGCCGACCGGTGGGTCAGCGAGATCATGGATATTCTCAGCAGCGGCAAGGACCTGGTGATGGCCCCCTACGGTGACCGCTGGCGGCGGATGCAGCGTTTTGCCAACCGCGAACTGCTCAGCGGACGCACCCTGGACATCGTGCGGGAACGTTACATCGAGGGCATAGTGAACGACCTGGTGGAACGGATGGGCGAAATGGCGGAGGCCGGCGAGTTGGTCGCCCCCGGAGTGATGGTCGCCCGCAGCAATTCCAGCATGATGTTCCGCGTCATTTTCGGACGGGACGGGGATGGCGCCGGGGAGTTTGTGCAACAGCGGGATGCGTTGTTGGAACACGTCACCTGGATTTTCGCCAACGCCAATGCCGCCAACGCGGCCGACTACGTTCCTTGGATGAAATTCCTGCCCAACAATGCCCTCAGGGAAGCGGTCAAGCAGGCGGAGATCGGCGATGCCATCATCAATTCCCTGGTGGATGGCGCCCGCAACCGCCCCGGCCTGGACCTGTCGGCCCCCACTTGCCTGGTGGAGGTGATGCTGGCCCAGGAGCAGGCTGGGGAGATCGAGGCCGACATGACCAACGACCTGTGCATGGACATGCTGCTGGCCGGCACCGACACCTCAACGCAGACCATAAACTGGACGCTGCTGCTGCTGGCCAACCGCCCTCGGATTCAGGCGAAGGTTCACGAGGAACTGGATGGAGTGATCGGCTCAGACGCCCTGCCCACGGTGGACGACCGGACGCGCTTGCCCTACACCTTCGCCTGCCTGGCCGAGTCCATGCGCTACCGGACCATCGGCCCCCTGGCGGTGCCGCACCAGGCCACTGAGAACACCGAAGTCGGCGGCTACCTGATACCAGCGGGGGCGCAGGTGTTGGGCAACATCTACTCTATCCACCACGACCCCCGCTTCTGGGACTCCCCCGACCAGTTCATTCCGGAGCGGTTTCTGCCCCAGGCGGATGGCTCGCCCTCCGCTGCGCTGAACGGCAATGCCTTCATTCCCTTCGGAACCGGGCACCGCCGCTGCCCCGGCCGCCGCTTCGCCGAGACCACCGTCTGGCTCCACGTTACCCGGATGCTTCACCGCCTTCGCTTCGGGACACCGGCAGGCAGACCGCTGCCGGAGGGCGAGGTATTCGGCCTGGCGATCTCGCCCAAGCCCTACTTCCTCAGGGCGGAACGGCGAAGGTAGCCGCAACACCTGCCAGGGGCGGTGAAGGGAGATAGGCAGGGGGTTAGCTGGAACCGCGAATGGCTAGCTCCGGGCTGTACCGCTGCGCTCTATGAACCGAGGCTCACCCTTCACGCCTGGAGGGACTCTCCGGATGCCTGTGCTGTTGGAAGTTTTGAGTAGGCGAACCGGGGCCAGGACCATGGCGGCAGTCAGGCAACGGGCTTGTAACAAGGAGAAGAGAGGGTCGCCGCAGCCCGGAAGTGTGCCGGATGCTCACCCGCTGGTCGGACGTAGAACCAACCGACTGATTTCGTGCTTACCGGTCATGGTGGAGACGGCGGTACCCAGCAACAGCCCAGGGGGACCACTGCGAACGCCGCCCGTTGCGGCTGCGACGGTAGCATTGGGCTTGAGGTCAGAGCCTTTGGATGGAGAAGTATGACAACCTGGATACGGATCGCAAAGCCGTTGGCCCTGGCGCTTGTTTTGCCCGTTTGTCAATGGCGGTAGGTGGATCTGCCTCTTCCGTTAGGTGGTTGGTTCACCTACTGCCTGCGTTCTTCAATTCACGACGAGCCGTTCCCAATCCGGGAATCCCCCGTCCGCGACGGTCTTGATGATGGCCCGTCGGCAATGCTCCTGTGCTTCTGCCAGGGTGTCGCGGGTGGCCTGGCTGCCTTGGATTACACCAGTGTGGACTGCTCTGGACCTCAGGTCATAGATGGCGCGGAACTCGCGCATCAGCCTGCTTCGTTCCGACGAGCAGGTTCCCAGGTGCCATGCGGCATGCAGAGCCAACCTGAATCGCAACTCGGAGGTGTTGCCGCCGTTCAGGTAGAGGGATTCCAGCGCTATCCCCAGGTCGATGAACTTGTCAACGATGGACGTGTCGGTGTGGGAACGTATCCACCTGTCGATGGGCACGGCCAACTGGGCTGCGGTCTTGGTGTCCAGTACCCTTCGCGCCCGGTACAGGGACAAGGCTTCTCGAACAACCTCTTCCGTGATGTTGCCGGAAACGCCTCCGGGAAGTTGCTGGCCGAACGCCGCTGGGTCATACCCGAACCCGTAGGATGTCCTCACCTTGCAGATGTGGTCCTCGTCGAGATGCGACCACCACATCGCAAACCGAACTGCGCCCCCGGCAACCAGGGATAACGCTTCACAGAATTCCTTTGTGTCGAAACCGGAGTCCTCGCCGGACGCATCATCGTACTTGAAAACCCTGCTTCTATCCAGTATTTCATTGCCGTCGCCAACCGTTTCCGTGGGATTAATGAACACCGGCGACACCGATGCGTCCACCACCAAGATGGTGTCGAGGAAGAGGTGTTCGGGTCTCGGACCCGTCGGCCCGTTTATCAATTCCGGCAGGTAGTGTGGAAAAGCGGCAACGGTGTTCGGCAACGGGATCAGCCGTATGCCGTTGCCGACTGTAATTTCGCGGTCAGTTCGCAGTCCTCTGAGCAGCGTCATCTTCTGGTAACGCACATTCGCGGATCTGATACCCGCGAGAAAAGCGTTGGCTGCGTAGTGGGAACCCCGGGCTATGGCGATGTCCAGCCAATGCTCTATAAGGTCGTCCATCGTGAACCCGTCAGTGGCCCCGCCGACGATGGCGAACACTGCGGACTGGATTTGGCTGTAATGGATGTACTCCTGCAAGTGATCCCTGATAACGTCCGACAGTTGACCTTTGACCTGGTCATCCTGGATTACCGGCTTGAGCAAACGGACGTACACCGTCGCGGAGGGATTATAGGACTCCCGGAGTGACCTCAATAGCGACCGATAGGTGTTCATGGCTACCGGAGACGGCGCCGCGCTGCTTCGCACGTCCATTACCTGAGTTGCGTCTATTGCCCGGTCGAGCAGGACCGCAAGCGTTTCGGTCGTCACGATATTCATCCTTTACTCTGCTGTATTGCGCTGGGCGGTTCTAACTGCTTCACCAGACCTTACACTCGCCTCCCGTTCAAAAAGCACTTCCATCACATTCAGCATCGCTTGAATGGAGCAGTCCGCATCAAGCTCCCAAAAGGAAAAATCAGTACCCAGCCCGGGATGAGCCGCTATATCCCCTATAAACTTCGCAGCGGAGCACTCCCTAACAAGCCTCTCATCCAGCAACCCCCTGTCCGCTGCAACTTTAATCATCCGGCCGAGAGGTCCATCCTCAATCCCCTTATGCCGCAGGGCCAGTTGCACCGCTGACCGACACACCAATGTCACAGAAAGGTAGAGCCCCTTCTCCCGGCCCAAGAAAGCCTCGCTGATGAACAAGCTTACGTCCTCCGGAATATCCAGCATCTCCGACGAGTCAAACTCTGGCTCTCCCATCAACATACGATCCACGACCCGCGGCAGCGGAAGAGCCCAAACCACCCTCCCCACCCTACAATGCCAACACTTCCCCGACAGACATTTCATTCCCAACCTTTTCAGCATCACCACCTCAAGTTGCCAACCATCTGCATATCCCCTAAACTTCGGCCAGCGGATCGGAGATTGTACCCGGCTAACACCAACACACGTAGGAAATACCACAACCTCTAGAGCATGGCCACAATCAACCGCATAGGCAAGCCCACCGACCCCGGCAAGAACCGCGAACTGCGTCTCGCCCTGCACGTGTACTAGGGCCGCGCCGAGTTCGACGTCTGCCTGACCGACAGGCCGCCTGGAGATGTTCGAGCGAGGGGCTGTCAAATTATATCGACTCCTGTCGGCTCCAGGTCCACCGCCCAAGAATACCGAAGCTTTTGGTGTTGATTGGATAACGGATACCTTGACCCACGGGTGTATCGCTACCGGGCCGAAGGTCGGGTACCGGATGGAGCGGCCTGATACCGGGGCACAGGGCCAGAAATGACGGTCCGAGGCCAGGGCCAGGGCCAGGGCTTGCCATCGGCGCGGCGGAGGCCGATAATGTAGTCGTGAATTCGCGGTGGCGACGGCACGCCAGGAGGCGGTTCTTCTACGCCCCGGACACGCCGAGAGCCTTGGGACAGCCTGATGGCTTAGTTCCCCTCGTTACTTTGGCAGGGAAACCTCCCACCGGAAAGTTCGCATTACGGTACCGCTAAGGGTACCATACTTGCCAATTGCGGCGCAGGAGCGTAGCTCAGTCTGGTCAGAGCGCTGGTCTCCAAAACCAGTGGTCGGGGGTTCGAATCCTCCCGCTCCTGCCAACTTTCTCCAACAAGTGAATGTACCCGACAGCAGTAGAGGGTCCTTGGGCCCTCTATTCTTTTTGCCGGATCTTTCCCCCGGCCCGGTTTCCCATCGCCCTTCATTCCTGGAGGCCCGAGCATGAACAGCCCCCTTTCTCCCGACATGGTACGCCACCTGAAGGGCGTGTCCGACCCGTCCATTTCGCCCGATGGCGCCAGGGTTGCTTTTGTGTGTTCCTGGGTGGACGCCGAGTCGCTGGACGGTCATTCGCAAATCCACATGGCCAACCTGAAAGAGCCGGATGCGACACAGGCGGCCGCCTTTACCCAGGGGCCGCGGGACGGGTCGCCCCGGTTCTCCCCCGATGGGCTAAGCCTGGCCTTCCTGAGGCCCGACTCGCATTCCATTCGCCAGATTTGGCTGATTCCCGTTGACGGGGGCGAGGCCCGGCAGTTGACCCATTCCACGGGCAATATCATTGATATGGCCTGGGCTCCCTATTCCAGCCAACTGGTCTATTCCGCAGACACCGACCCGGAAGGCGCCGGGTCCGGCAGCCCCGCGGACGGTATTCCCCGGGTTAGCGTGGCGCGCCGCATCAAGTACCGGTACGACGGCCTGGGATGGCGGGGCGACGCTCATTTTCACCTGTACGTCGTTGACGCCGGCACCGGTTCGTCGCGCCAGGTGACCGATGGAGACTGGGACGACGTGCTGCCCGCCTGGTCGCCGGATGGCCGGCGCATCGCCTTTGTCTCCCAACGCAGCGAGGACCGTGACATTTCCAGCAAGTCCCAGGCCTACGTTATTCCTGCCGACGGGAACGGCATACCCAACCCCGAAATGTGGTCAGGCGGTCTGGACACCGTGGGCGCGCTGGCGTGGGACCCGGACGGGCAGCGATTACTGGCGGCGGGCTCCCCGTCGGCCAACGGCCTGGGGCTGTGGCAAAGCTGGCTCTACGTGCTGGAACCGGGCAAAGAACCGCAGTTGCTGACCGACGATTCGGTGCGCCCCTGCCTGGGCATACCCGCCATTAGTCCCTCCCCGGAACTGCGCTGGTACCGGGACGGCAGAATAGTCTTCCTGGGCGAGACGAGGGGCGAGTCCTTTGTGATGGAGACTAACCTGGCCGGCGAGACCCGGAAGGTTGCCGGCGGCGGAATGCAGTCTCCCATGCTCAGCCTGGACTCGTCCGGCATCCAGGGGGCGCTGGCGACCAACAGCTCCGACTCGCCGGCGGACATTGAACTGGTGGACCTGGATGCTGGAAAGCTGCGCCGGCTGACCAACTTAAACGTTTGCTACCTGGAAAAGCACAAACCCGCGCGGCTGGAGAAGTTCAGCATCAATCGGGAGGGAATGGAGGTGGAATGCCGCCTCTATTTCCCGCCGGACTTTGACCCTAGCCTGCGCTACCCCTTGGCGCTGGAGATTCACGGGGGGCCCAATGGCTCCTTCTACGACTCCTTCGTGCCCCTGCAGCAGATGCTGGCTACCAACGGTTACCTGGTCCTGGCGGTCAACCCAAGAGGCTCCTCCACCTACGGGGAGGAGTTCATGACCGCCGTGCTGGATGATTGGGGAGGAGAGGACTACCTGGACCTGATGGCGGCGGTGGACGCCGTTGCGGCCAGGCCCTACGTGGATGAAACTCGGTTGGGAGTTCACGGCTACAGTTACGGCGGCTTCATGTCGAGCTGGATGGTGGGGCATACAACCAGGTTCAAGGCCGCCGTGGTCGGGGCGCCCTGCACCGACCTGCTGGGAATGTATGGCACTTCGGACATCGGCGTCAGCTTTGGCGAGGTCCAATGGGGCGGCGCTTTGCCGGAGGCCTTCCAGAAGCTGGTTGACCGGTCGCCCATCACGTATGCCGCCCGGGTGGATACGCCGGTTCTGCTGCTGCACGGCGAATCAGACGCGCGGTGTCCCATTGCCCAGAGTGAGGCCTACTTCGTGCAGCTGAAGCGGCTGGGCCGGGTGGTTGAAATGGTCCGCTTCCCGGAGTGCTCCCATTCTTTCCCGCGCCAGGGCCACCCCAGGCTGCGGGAGGAGTACCTGGCCCGCACCCTGGAGTGGTTCAACCGGTACGTTTAGTAGTCCATCGCCATGGAAGTAATGAAAGAACTGGAAACCGCTCGTGGTTAGCTTGTCGAACCATGAACGGACGGCCTGCAACAAGGTCAGGGTGAGCGGAAATGTTATCCATCAGTTCAAATAAGTTGAACCAACAAGGCGAGGGAATTGAAGCGCCAATCTGGGCCGGAGTTCACGCGGCGGCTTATGGAAATTACCGCTGTTGATAAAGTACCCTGTTGGCAGCAGGCAGGCATGGTATTAACGAAGGCAACAACAGACAGAGTAAATGGAGCGGTCTCCCCGTTGATAGCCGGCCTGGGAATGCAGCCAGGCCGGGAGAAACTCTGCCGTGGGGAAGCCCCCACTTGAACTGAAGCGCCAAAACAGTTTTGAGCAATACGCCAGAAAAAACTCCTTCCCTAACCTCCCCGCTGCCAGGCCCCCTGGCCGGAATCCGGGTCATTGAGTGGGGCAGCCTGGTATCGGCGCCCTTCTGCGGCAAGGTGCTGGGCGAGCTAGGGGCGGACGTCATCAAGGTAGAAGCGCCGTCAACGGGCGATGAAGCCCGCTACCGGGGCCCTTTCCCAGCCGACACGCCCCATCCGGAACGGAGCGGCCTGTACCTCTTCGCCAACCTGAACAAGCGGGGAATCACCCTGGAGCCCCGCCTCGACGGGGGCCGCCGGCTTTTGGCGCAACTGCTGGCAAAGGCAGACGTTTTCCTCGAGAATCAGCCCCTGGAGACTATCGAGGAACTGGGCCTGGGCTATGAGTCCCTGGAGCGAGACTACCCAGGGCTGGTGGTAACGTCCGTTTCCCCCTATGGCCGCACGGGGCCCTACCGCGCCTACAAGGGCACCGACCTGACCGCCAATGCCATGAGCGGACTCAGCTTTGGCACGGGCCATCCCCACCGGGAACCCCTGACAACACCGCTGCACCAGGCCAGTTGCCTGGCCGGAGTAGGCGCCGCCTTTGCAACAGTGGTAGCCCTGTTGGCCCGGGACCTCAACGGGACCGGGCAGCAGGTGGACGTGGCCGAGGCGCAGGTCATCGGCACCCTGCTCACCGGCTACCATCTTCCCACCTACATATACCGGGGCGTTGCGGGCTGGCGCTCTGGAAACCGTATGCGGCTGGGCCTGTTTCCCAATTGCGTCTTGCCGTGCCGGGACGGGTACATTTGCATAGATGCCCCCCAGATGGAGCAATACCAGCGGTTCCTGGACCTGCTGGGTGAGCAGGAATGGATGCAAGAACCCCGTTACCGGGACCGGCGGGCCATGAGCGACCAGTATCCCGAGGAAGCCGAGTCCCTGATTGCCCCCTGGTTCATGCAGCGCACCAAGCAGGAAATCCTGGACGCCTGTCTGGAGAACCGGATACCCTGTGTTCCGGTCCAGACCTTTGACGAAGCGCTCCAGGACCCCCAGCTGAATAGCAGGGACTATTTCCAGAACCTTGAACACCCGGAGTCAGGTGGACTGTTCTATCCCGGGACGCCCTACCGCTTTTCCCGGTCGGAGGTCCGTCTTGTGCGTCCCGCCCCAACCCTGGGCCAGCATAATGCCCAGATATTCGAGCAGGAATTGGGCCTCGGTGCGGGAGAGATGGAAAGACTGCAACGGGAAGGGTCAATTTAGGAACCGTTTAGAAACCGTCGCAAGAGTGGGGCCAGGGGCAAGGCTATAGCGTAGGCAGAAAGAAATACACCGGCCCACTGCTATCATCCCGAACCGCCGTTATCAATTCAGGAACGAGGCAGGAACGAGGCAGGAACGAACCATGCTTGCCGACCAATTCTCAACACCGGACCGGGCACAACTGCCCCTGGCCCGCTACCGGGTGGTGGACTTCGGCACGGCTTGGGCCGGGCCCATGGCCGCTCAACTGCTGGCAGACCTGGGCGCCCAGGTAATCAAGGTGGAGAGCCGGGCCCGGATGGACGGCCTCCGTCTCGGGCGGCCCATAGTCGGAGAGGACATCGCCGGCGGAGACCGGGGGCTGTGGCCGGAACTTCAGCCCGTCTTCCACGGAATAAACCGCAACAAGCTGAGCATCACACTTAACCTCAAGACCGACGACGGGCTGGAACTGGTACGCCAACTACTGGCCCAGAGCGACGTCGCCCTGAACAACTACTCTCCGGGCGTCCTGGAAAGGCTCGGACTGGACTACCCCCAACTACGCCAACTCAGGCCCGACATCATCATGGTGTCCATGCCCGCCCTGGGGGAAACGGGTCCCCGGCGCGACGTGCTGGCCTATGCCCCCATCATCCAGGCCCTTTCCGGGCTGATGAGCGTGGTGGGCTATTCGGAGGACGAGCAACTGGTGGGGGAATTGCAGGCGCCCTGGAGCGACGTGGTGGCGGCGATTCACGCCGCGCTGGCCACGGTGGCGGCCCTGCGACAGCGCAACCTCACCGGACAGGGGCAGTTCATCGAGGTGGCCCAACTGGAAGCCACCACCTCCATGCTGGGGGAGGCGTTCCTGGAAAGCCAGATGGCCGGACGCCCGCCGGTACCACAAGGAAATTACGATACCGCCTGCGCCCCGCATAACAACTATCCCTGCGCCGACGCCGACCGGTGGGTGGCCATAGCCGTCGGCGACGACGCCCAGTGGACGGCCTTTGGCGCAGCCTTAGGCAGTCCCGAATGGTCCGTTAACCCCAAATTCTCGGACCTGAACGGAAGGCTGGAGCACGTTGAGGAACTGGATGCGCTGGTGTCCGAATGGACTCGCCGACGCACGGCGCAGGAAATAACCGAATTACTTCAGGGCCACGGCATTGCCGCCATGCCGGTAATGAACATTGAGGACCAGTTTATTGACCCCCACTTGCAGGAGAGGCAGGCGTACCTGGAAGTTGAGCATCCTCACGTGGGCTTGGAGTGGCTCTACGGGATGCCCTGGCTGCTGGGAAGGACGCCCGGCGGAATCCGCGCCCCGGCGCCGCTCCTGGGCCAGCACAACGGGCCCATCCTGGGAGACTTGCTCGGCCTATCCGGCGCCAACCTGGAGCGCCTCGAGTCGGACAAGGCAATCTACTAAACTAAAGCCAAGGTAAACTCCGCATTGAGGGAACCCCGCTTGCTGATGGGCGCGGCTGTTAAGGTTATAGCTGCCTCCGGTCGGGGCAGGGGAACCCCGCTTGCTGATGGGCGCGGCATAAAATGTCGTGAATCGCAGGGGCGCACGGCGTGCGCCCCTGCCTTGACGCGCCACCATATTCGGCTTAAGCGTCTTGCCTACAAAGCGAGCATACCATTTCCTGCCTTCGCAGGAATGACGATTGTGCGCGTTTAACGGCACACCCCGGGAAGTCAACTCCGGCATTTCGCCTAATCCCGCAGTGGAGGCAGGACGCCGGTGAGCCACGGGATAAGGTCCTGCAGCACTTCCAGGGGTATCTCGTGGCCCATGTTGTACTCGCGGTAGAAGGGTTGGTAACCCTCGCCTTCCAGGAAAGCCCTGGTTGACCGGGCGGACTCCACGTCAATCTGCATATCCCGGGTGCCGTGGGCCACGAAAATGGGCTGTTCCCTGCCTTCAGGGAGCTTGGGCCGCAGAATTTCCGGGTCAAAGACGGCAGCGCTGAGAGCAACCAGTCCGGCAAACAGGTCCGGCCGGTCCAGTCCACAGCGATAGGTCATAGTTCCGCCCTGGGAGAACCCCAGCAGGGCTACCCGGCCGGGCCCCGCATTGAACTTCTCGAAAATCTCTTCAAAGCAGTCGGTCAGCAGTCTCTCCGAATTCTCCCTGGCCGCCTCGACTTCGTCCGGCGTGGCCACGTTCTGGCGGGGCATCCAGCCGTACCCCACGTGCCCGCCGCCGAAATCGAAGGCCATGGGCGCGTTGGGACAGGCGTACACATAGCCCCGGTCCTCTATGGCCGGCGCCAGTCCGGCCAGGTCTCCCATGTGGGCGCCGAACCCGTGCAGCATTATCACCAGCGGATAGCTTGCAGCGGGGTCGTAATCGTCGGGGGTAACCGTCAGGTACTTGAGACTCCGGCCTTCATGTTGTTCGCCCTTCATTTAATGCACTCCTTCGGCTCAGCGTCAGGGGCTGAGTCCTAATTCATCACAATGGAGCTGCCAAGTCCAAGAGAACCCGGTGAAAGTCGGCGATTAATCCGCATCAACCGGACTTGAGCCCGGCCTACTTTGTTTGTAACCCGAATCAAAACCGTCTTTCAGAGCGCTGACTGCTTCGTTGCCCAGGCGGGAAGCGACCAGGCGCAGGCCCTGCTCGGTGATAACCAGGTCCCTGGCCATGATTTCCTCCGGGGAGGATGCTGCCAGCTTCTGCCGGTATTGGGCCAGAAACCTTCCCATGTCCTGACCGCCCATGCCCATGCGGGACAGCAACCGGAATTCGGGGGTAGTCCGAACCAGGTTATAGACCTCTTCCATTTCCAGGTCCGGGAACTTGTCCAGGAGCACGGACACTCCGAAGTCTATCAGGCAGCAATCGGGCGCGCCGCCGCCGTCCTGCTTTCCATGGGACACCAGCAGGTGGGAGCGGCCCTCCGGGTCCGACAGGGTAGCGTCGTTGTAGCAAATTCCCCTGGAGTGCAGGGCGGCCAGCATCTCGCCCAGGCGCAGGCCGATGGCATACAGAGTATCGTCGCCCGGCGCCGGTTGCGGAAGGTCGGTAAAGAACACTCCGGGAAAAAACTCTTCCACCAGGAACCCTTCCGGGGCCGGCAGTTGAGCCGGGCCCACGCCGGCCGCCGCCGCCATCCGGGCTATCTCGGCCTCTCTGCCGCTCTGCCAGGGCTTGACCGCCAGGCCCTTACCTTCACCGAATTTGAAAATCGCCACCTCTCCCCGAGTGCGCCCGTCCAAGAGCATGGCCGGCCTTTCCCCGTCCCGGTAGATACTCTCGTAAACGCCCGGAAAGAGCGCCCAACTGCCGTACTGCCGGAGCAAAGGGTCGCCGGAAAGCCGGCCAAACAGGAGGGGAGCCTCATCGAGCAGGGGATGGAAGGGGGCAAGATGGGCTGGGCACTCACCGGATTCTACGGCGCTGGCAATGCCCTGGAGCTGCGCCGGGCTTAAAGACCGCAGGCTAGCCAGGCAGCCGCGGAGAGCTACCAGTTCATCGTCGCTGTAACCAATGCTCATGCAAATTCGGGGGAGCCCACAGTTTGCGCGGAAGACGTATCAACCACAACGCCGGGCAATAACCTGAGCTATCTCTAAAGCGCGGCTAATGAAAACTCGCCCCGGTCATCCAGCTCCAACTTGTGGATGCTCACCACGGCGGAAACTGGTAGGGGGCCATAGATGTGGGGATACAACTCCCCGGACCGGCTGGGCTCCACTACCAGCGCATCGCCCAGGGCCGCCGTATCCACTTCCAGGGCCAGCAGGTCAGAACGGCCGGCATAGAGCCTTTGTGCAACGCGAAACAACTGGTCCTGGTCTTTGGAGCCGTGGATAAATCCTTCGCTTTCCAGGCTTTCCGGCCGCCACTCGCCGGCCGCCTGCGCGGCTGTCCAGTCCTGTTCGCTAATCAGGTGAAGAATCGTCTGCAAAGTTACCTTCTCATCCCGTTGTCGCCACTAAACGCTGCGGGCTAAAGCAAAACCGCCCGGAACAGTCCGAGCGGTTCAAGCCGAATATCAACTATGAGGCCAGATGCAGGAACATCCCTATTCCAACTCCAGCAAAAAGGCGACCAGGGCATCTACTTCTGCATCGGTCAAGGCCAGGCCCGCCACCGTGGCATTCATCAACGCAGCGGGATACCCTTCCACGATGTAACCATCCGGTTCAACTATGGACTGGACCAGGTACTCTTCGGCGGAAACTCCGGGTTGGCGGGTTGCGGCGACGGTTGCCACGTTCGTAAGCTCGGGCCCGAGAATGCCAACCGCGCCCTCCACGCCTTCCACCTTGTGGCAGGTAACGCAAACGCCCCTGCCGGTGAACAGCGCCTGACCCTCAGCGGCCAAGCCCGCCACCGAAGCCTCTACCGGCTCAATGGGCTCTGGGCTTCCGACTACACCCGGCTCCCCGTCCTTATCAACTATCTCAGGCTCCTCCTCCGCAACCAGACTCGCAGGATCTATGCAGCCGCCGTTTTCGTGGTCAAAGATACAAGGTTCTGCCTTCTGCTCTGCCCAGGCTCGGGGCGAAGGAGTGAAAGTGCCGAACAGCCCGATGAGGGCAAAAACGACGGCGAAGCCCAGAGCCAGTCCTCCCAGGAAGACCCAGGTGAGCAGGCGGTTATCAAACTTCAGGTGCATGTAGAAGAAGATAACGGCGGCAAACTTTATGGCTGAAAGTATTGCCAGGGGCGCAATTGTCCATCCTGCCCCCCGAAAGTCAACGGGGAGTATTATGACAAACTCGACTATTGTAATGGCAAACAGGAATATGGCGATGCCAACATACTGTTTGAGCGTAGGATGGCGGGATTCGTGAACCCCGGTGTCGCTACTCATGCGCCGAATCTCCTTAGATCAGTCCAAGAAAGCCTGTGATGGAATGCGGTACGAGGGACGGGTCAAATGCAGGACCGGTATCGAAGCCGCCAATCAGGTAAACCAGCGTAAAAATCACAATCCAGACAATATCAACGAAGTGCCAGTAAAGGCCGGCCAGTTCCACGTCCAGCGCCGTCTTTGGCCCCAGTCGCCCCTTCTTGGCAATCCAGGCCAGGGCCACCAGCCACACAATACCGAGGGTTACGTGGGCGCCGTGGAACCCGGTCAGCGTAAAGAAGGTGCTTCCGAACAGGTTGGTGTCTATCCTCAGCCCTTCGGACCGGAACAGGTTGAATTCGTAAACCTGGAAACCGATAAATATCGCGCCCAGGAAGGCGGTCATCAGCAGCCAGAATATGATGGCGCCCTGCCGGTCTTCGTTAGTGGCGGCCAGGGCCCGCACCATGGCAAAGCTGCTGCACAGCAAAACGAAGGTGCTGATGGTGGTAATGGGGACATCAATGATGTCCACCGGGTAGGGCCCCACCAGGCTCTGGCCTCGGTAAACCATGTAGGTAGCAATCAGCGAGCCGAAGAACAGGCAGTCCGAGGAGAGGAACACCCACATCAACAGCTTGCGGTGGTTGATACCGGTGGTCGTGTGCTCCTCCACGTGCTCCGCCACCGCGCCGTGGTGGCCTGCTTCCGTTTGGTGAGCCAACTCTACCCCTCCTCGTGGTCTGGTTCAGCGGGATTCTCTACCGCTCCGCCGCAATAGGGGCAGAACCGGAAACTGGTTGACAATTGATTTCCGCAATTGGAACAGAGCAACCTCACTGAAGAAACGGCTGCTCCCGCGGGCCGCACGGCTACGGCGGACATGGCCCCATGCCCAGCGTCGCCAGCGCCCCCGTAGGACACGGGATGAGATCCACCGCCATGGTCGTCTTCGCCGTGATGTTCGGCGGCGGCCGGCTCATTGGACCAGGCTACTATGCCAATGAAGCAAATTATGCCGCCGATGAATGGTATCGGGAACCGGATGTAGTCCCATCCCACATCCACCAGCATTCCTGCGGCCAGTATCAGCACGCCGACGGCGGTTACCAGCGGCCAGTATGAAGGGCTGGGCATGTGAATGGTGCTGGGGTCCACGAAGGCCTCGGGCTCGGTTATGGGAGTGCCCTCGGCGGCAGCGCGCCGCTTGACAATCCAGTAATGGTCCAGGCCTTCAACCTCGGGAATACGGGCAAAATTATAGGCGGGCGGCGGCGATGCTATGCTCCATTCCAACCCCGGGGCGTCCCAGGGGTCGTGGCCGGCGTCAGGCTCCTTCCGCATGGAGATCAGGAGGTTGAGGACAAACACCAGGGTTCCCACGAACAGAACCAGGTATCCCAGGGAGGCCAGGAGATTCAGGCCGTCCCAGCCAAACTCGCTGGCATAGGTGTAAATGCGTCGGGGCATGCCGTTCAGGCCCAGGTAATGCATCGGGAAGAAGGTGATGTTCATGCCGATGAAGTACAGCCAGAAATGCAGCTTGCCAAGCCCCTCGTGGAGCAGCTTGCCGGTAACCTTGGGGAACCAATAGAAAATCCCGGCAAAGATGCCGAACAGCGCGCCGCCAAACAGGACATAGTGGATGTGGGCGACGATGTAATAAGTGTCCTGCTGCTGGTTGTCGGAAGGGGCCACCGCGTGGGAAACGCCGCTCAGGCCGCCGACGATGAACAAAGCCACGAAGCCCAGGGCAAACAGCATCGCCGTCTTCAGGTCAATTTGGCCGCCCCACAGCGTGCCAATCCAGTTGAATATCTTAACGCCGGTGGGCACCGCTATCAGCATGGTGGTAATGGTGAACACCGAAACCGCCACCGGCCCCAGGCCCACGGTAAACATGTGGTGACTCCACACGGCCCAGCCCATTATGCCTATGACTATGCCGGAGAACACCACCACCGGGTAGCCGAACAGGGGCTTGCGGGAAAAGGTCGGCAGAATCTCCGACACGATTCCCATGGCCGGCAGGATAAGAATGTACACTTCGGGATGGCCGAACACCCAGAACAGGTGCTGCCACAATATCGGGTCTCCGCCACCTTCGGGGACAAAGAAGTTGGTGCCGAAGTTCCGGTCAAAGGTCAGTTCAATCAGCCCCACCGTAATGACGGGAAAGGCGAGGACAAGGAGTATGGAAGTCACCAGGGTCATCCATACAAAGAGGGGCATCCGCATCAGGCTCATGCCCGGCGCCCGCATATTCACGATGGTCACGATGAAGTTGAACGCCGCGGCCAGCGAGGAAACGCCCAGCACCTGCAAGCCCAGGGCCCAGTAATCCAGACCCTGATTGGGGCTGAAGGGTTTTTCGGTCAGGTTGGCGTAGGAGAACCAGCCGGCATCGGGAGCCTGGTTGGTCAGGAAACTGGCGTTCAAAAGCAGTCCGCCAAAGAGGAACACCCAGTAGCTGAAAGCATTCAGGCGGGGGAATGCCACGTCCCTGGCCCCGATGGCCAGCGGAATGACAAAGTTGAAGAAGCTGGCGCTTAACGGCATTACCACCAGGAAAATCATGGTGGTGCCGTGCATGGTGAACATCTGGTTGAAGGTGTCCGGATCAATCATGGTATTGTCCGGCACCGCCAACTGGAGGCGGATAATTCCGGCTTCAATGCCGCCCAGCAGCAGGAAGATAAACGCAGTCGTTCCATACAGAACGCCTATACGTTTATGGTCAACCGTAGTAATCCAACTCCACAGCCCCGACTGACTTGCCGGACGGGGAATTACATCGGTTATCGTGGCCATTTCGCGCCTCCGCGGCTCCCTTCCACCTGGATATCAGTGATACAACTCAGTTTACTTCAGGCTGAGTAGATATTCCAACAGAGAGGAGATTTCCTTCTCACTGAGATTAACAGCGCCATCGTCCGTCTGGTAAATGGTTGCCCGGTCTGCCATGTAATTGCCCGGCTTTACCTCCTCCGGGTTCTTCAACCACTGGCGAAGGTTCTGCCGGTTGAGATCTACCAGCCCGGCGCCGAATCGCTCCCTGGTTGCCAGGTCGGTGAGGTTGGGCCCCGGCGCAATGCCCGGCGCTCCGGTCATAAATGCCTGCACGCGGCTGGCCACCACCTCAGGGGTATCCGACCCGGTGGCGGTATGGCAAATCACGCAGCCGCCGGTGCCGTTGAACACCGCCTGGCCCGCCTGCGCCTGCGCCGACAGGGTGGGGGTCTGTCCGAAGCTCTCGGCCCAGGCCAGGTAGTCCTCCTGGGGAAGCACCTGTACCAGGAACTTCATCTGGGCGTGGGCGGTGCCGCAGAACTCGGCGCACTGTCCGTAGAAAGTGCCGGTCTCGTCGGCTTGGAACCACATATAGTTTTCCCGGGTAGGCACCACGTCCACCTTTCCGGCCAGCTTGGGAACCCAGAAACTGTGGATAATGTCGTCGCTGCGCAGGTTGATGCGAATCGCCCGGTCCACCGGTATTCGCAGCTCGTTAGCCGTTGTTATGCGTTTGGGCTCGCCGTTTTCGTCCAGCACGCCGGACTCGGGATATTCAAACTCCCACCACCACTGGTGCCCGATGGCGGTCACTTCCAGGGCATCGGCGCCCTCGGGTGGCTGATCCAGTTCAAACAGCGTAAACACCGACCAGATGCCCAGGGCCAGAATCAATATGGTGGGAATGACCGTCCACGTAATTTCCAGGGCGGTATGGCCATGGGTCTGGGGAGGCAACTCGTCCTGGCCCGGGCGCCGGCGGAACTTGATGATGGCGTAGAGCAATATGCCCTCCACCAGGACGAACACTGCCACCATCACCCAGAGCAGCACGTTAAACAGAAGCAACTGCTGCTCGGCAACCGGACCGGCGGTACCGAAGGTGGACTGCTTGGCATCGGGGGCGCAGGCCAACACCATGAAGGTTAAGGCCGTCAGACCCAAAATGAGGAGTAGTTTGGTTGAGAAGGGTTTCCGCTTGGACATATCAGTGGTATTGCCTTTGTCATCCCCGGCCCGGGGGGCCCGGGAATCTGCGCCTCGGAAGGGCAAAAGCCCCATTTGCCAACTCCCTTTCTTGCTCCGCCGCCTACAAAACGCGTGGTATGTGCAAAATTTCACTAATGCAGAACATTACCACAGCCCTTTGTTGGCTGTCAACGGAATTGAATGGAAATGCAAGCTACTGAAAAGACCCCTTTCACCGTTGGCGAACCGTGCCCCGATAGCTTCAAATCCAACGCCCAGGTCAATGCCAGGAACGCTACCGGACGTTACCACATCAGACCAGGAACAAAACCAAGGCCAATGCACGAACTATACTGCGGTCAATACCCGGTTGCCGCGCCGACCATTACCGCCACGAACAGCAGGCCCAGGTAGAGCAGGGAGAACAGGTAGAGCTTCTTGGCATTTGCCGCGCTCTCATCCTGCCGCAGCCGCCACGCCATCCAGATGAAAATGCCGCCCAGCGTCACGGCGGTAGCCGAGTATATCCAGCTCACCGAGTCGGTCAAGGCGAACATCAACGTGACGCCCACCAGCACCAGGGTATAAAGAAAAATGGTGGACACGGTGAAGCCGCGGGAGGCCACCACCGGCAGCATGGGAACGCTGGCCCGCTCGTAGTCCTTCTGAATCAGCAGCGCCAGGGCCCAGAAATGGGGCGGCGTCCAGAAGAAGACGACGGCAAACAGGTACACCGCCGGAAGTTCAACGGTCCCGGTTACCGCCGCCCAGCCAACCATGGGCGGTATGGAACCGGCGGCCCCGCCAATCACGATGTTGTGGGGGGTAGTCCGCTTCAGCCACCTGGTATAGACCAGCACGTAGAACAGCGTGGCCGACAGGGTGAGGGCCGCCGCCAGCCAATTGACCCACAGGGCCAGCACGGCAAAGGCGACCACGTTGAGGACCACCCCGAACAGCAGTGCCTTGTTGGGCGAAATCCGGTTGCTGGCCACGGGCCGCAGGCGGGTACGCTGCATCACCCCGTCAATGTCCCGGTCGTAGTGGTGATTCAATGCGTTGGCCCCGCCCGATGCCAGGGCGCCGCCCACCCAGACCAGGGCCATCAAGCCCAGGGAAGGTATCCCGCCCAGGCCGGATTCCGCCTGGGCCAGGAACATCCCTCCCGCTGCGGTAACCAGCAGCAGCAGGATGATGGGAGGTTTGGTCAGGGTAACGTAGTCATTGATAACAGCCATCCAGGAACCGGAAGAGGCAATCTCTTCCGGCGCCTCTTCGGACGGCGCGACTTCCGAAACGGTGTTCTGTTCTGCAGAGGACATTCTTCCTTCGCTGCTAACGGGCAATCAGATCATGGGTAACCAGATTAGGGAGTTCCTGTTCAGGGAGTTCCTGTTGGACTTCCTGTTATCGAAGCGGAAGCCCCGCCACCCTGCGCGCCCACGGCCTGGCGTAATGCCGGACCGGTTTCGGTTGGTTCCCAGTTGCTCAGGAGCGCTACCGCCAACATTATGCCCCAAACGGCGGTGGCCAGGGCTATGTGGGCTAACCGAATCTCCATGGGAAAGCCGGTCCATATCGCCACGGCTCCGATGACGACCTGGGTGAACAGCAGGGCTCCGCCGAACCCCGCCAGCGATGCTATTAATTTGCCTCCCGAACCGAGCTTCGTCGTTCCATACGAGAAGGCTCGGAAGGAGACGTATAATATGACCAACCCGATTATCGCCGCCACGACGCGGTGCAGCATGTGGATGGCCTGCAATTCGGTGGACGGCCAGAAAGACCCGCCGCACAAGGGCCACTGCGGGCAAGCCGCCAAGGCGCCCGGCGTGGCCGTTACGTAGGCCCCCGACAACAGAATCACGTAGGTGCCCGCGGCGGCAAAAGCTGCCAGTCGCGGGAAACCATCCTTCTTTTCGGCAGGGGCCGCCGGCGAGGCCGGGTCTTGGGCTGATATTTGCGGGGGCTGGCTCGATGCCGCTTGCCCCGCCGCTGCGACGCCAGCCGCCGGCTCGCTTATTCGGTAAGCCGACACGGCCACCAATATAAGGCAGCCGAGCAGGGCCTGGGCCAGGGCAAGGTGGGCCGCAACGATGTGTCCCGGCAACTCGGTCAACACCGTCACGCCGCCCAGGCCGCCCTGGGCCAGCAGCAAGGCCACGGAAACGGTGGTGGGAATAATCACGGACTTCAGCCGGCGGTAACGGAAGACGGCAACCAGGAAGGTGGCGATTATCAGCGGCCCCACCACCACCGAGGCCACAAACCGGTGCGTGTATTCGATTATGTCTTCCTTGGTGAGCGGCGGAATCAGGCTTCCGTCACACAGGGGCCACTCGCCGGCGCACCCCAGCCCGGAACCGGTGACACGTACCAGCCCGCCCAATACAATCAGTGCGAAGGTGGTGATTACCGAAGCCAGGGCCAGCTTGCGGAACAAGCCGTGCCTGCGGTCCCCGGGGGGCGAATGGAGCCCGTTTTGGTTGGTGGGATTCACCTCTTCTCCTGCTGAGAGTCCCCTGCCGGCAAGTAAATTTGCTCCGAGTCCGGCCCCTATTCGCCATCTGCCACAGCAGACGTCGGGCGCCGGATTAAGATTGTGATATAATTCTCAATGTTACCATGTCTGAGGCGATTCGGGTAGAAGGTCTGGTCAAACGCTACGGTTCTTTTACGGCACTGGATGACATTTCCTTTGACGTAGAAGAAGGTGAAATATTCGGGATTCTGGGGCCCAACGGAGCGGGCAAGACCACTTCCCTGGAGATTATCGAGGGCCTGCGGCGTCCCACCGGGGGACGCGTCACCGTCCTGGGCTGCGACATCCTGCGTGAACCCAAGCGGGTCAAGGCCCGAATCGGCGTCCAGCTCCAGTCTTCCGCCTACTACAGCTACCTCACCTTGCTGGAAATCCTGCGCCTCCTGGGCAGCTTCTACCCCAGGCACATGGACCCCCGCGAACTCCTTGACGTGGTGGGCCTGGCCGACCGGGGCAGAAGCCGGGTGGACCAGCTATCCATCGGCCAGAGGCAGAGATTCACCGTGGCGGCCAGCCTGATAAACGACCCGGAACTGGTAATCCTCGATGAGCCGACTACGGGCCTGGACCCCCAGGCCAGGCACAACCTCTGGGACCTGATTCGGGAGATTCACTCAAGAGGGGTAACCGTGGTCCTCACCACCCATTACATGGAAGAGGCGGAGGCCCTGTGCCAGCGGCTGGCAATCATGGACCGCGGCAAGATTATAGCCATTGATTCCCCGGACCGGCTTATTTCCCGGCTGGACACCACCTACACCATCAGAATGGTGACCGCCTGCCCATTGAGCCAGGAACATCTTCACCTGCTGGAAAAGAGCGCCACCGTACAAAGCCAGGAAACCGAAGAACCACAACCGCTGCAGCCGGGGGAGTTTGGCTCCTATGTGCTGCGGCTGGACAAGACCCCCGAGGCCCTGAACGACACCATGGACCGGATAGTAAGGAGCGGAATTACCCTCAAGCACCTGGAGATTCTGCCGGCTACCCTGGAGGACGTCTTCCTGGAATTGACCGGCAATGAACTGCGGGACTGACCATGCTTGCTCTCACCATCGCCAACTTCAAGATGATGGTGCGCAACCGCCAGACCACCTTCTGGGCCCTCTTCTTTCCTCTGATCCTGGTGGCGGCCTTCGGCCTGTTTGACTTCACCGCCGTCGGCGCATCCACCGTGGCCCTGGTGGGACACGCCGACTCCTCCATAGCCCGCCAGGTTTCGCAGCAAATCGGCGAGGTTGAAGTTCTCTCCCTTCAAGAAAGCCCAGCCAGCGAGGATGAGGGAACCAGGCTGGTTACCGAGGGAGCCCTGGATTTCCTGATTATCCTACCCGAGACCTTAGTTGCAGGGTTGGAAGGGACACCGGGAGAAGCGCCGCCAATGAAAGGCGATGCCGCAGTAGAACCGGTAACGCTTCTCTCCGGCGGTGTAGGCGAGGAGCGGGTGCGACTGATAGAGGGCATAGTCTCCGAAATTGCCGATGCCGCCATCCTGGGCGCGCCGGCCGCCGAGAAACCAACCACGCTGGTAAGCAGAAGACTCCCGACACGCGAGGCTCCCTACTTTGACGTGGTGCTGATGGGCCTGGTGGGTTTCGGAATAATGGCCCACTCCATAATTTCCATAGCGGTACGCATAAGCAACTACCGCAACCTGTCCATCCTGAAGCGGATGTTGGTAACCCCCCTGTCAATCTGGAAGTTCTTTGCGGCGGAAGTTGCGGCCCAACTGGTGCTAGCGGTGTTTCAGGCCGTCATTATCCTGGCGGTGGGAGTGCTGGTCTTCGGCGCGCGGCTAGACGGCAACGTGCTGAACCTGCTGCCGGTAATTATCCTGGGGAGCCTGGTCTTCCTGAATCTGGGGTTCATTGTTTCGGCCTGGGCCAACTCGCCGGCGGCAGCTTCGGGACTGGGCAACGTAATTTCTTTTCCCATGATGTTCTTTGCCGGCACCTTTTTCTCCACTTCCACCCTGCCCTGGCTGCTGCCCTACGCTGCCGAGGTCCTGCCCCTGGCGCCCATGATAAACGCCCTGCGCGACATCGGGCTGCACGGCGCCACCCTGACGGACGTTTGGCCCGAACTGGCCTGGCTGGGCGGGTGGGTTGCCGCCACTTCCGCGGTGGCCGTAAAGGTATTTCGCTTCAGTTAGACGCCGGCGAGTTCACTAACAGCCCTGTCCTTGTGGGCCGGCCGGGGCCTCTCCTCAGTTTAACTAAGCATTAGCAGTGACTTCGCCGGGCATTCGCGTGGGACTCGCACAGAACTCACCTTGGGCGTGTCGTCAAAAGCATCGTCATTCCTGCGAAGGCAGGAATCTTAACTACTGCCGGTTGAGGTTCCCGCCTTCGCGGGAACGACGAAATGGGATGCTCGGAAGCTCTCACTTCCAATTTGACAACACCCCTTAGGACACCTTGCCCAGGGAGCCGGACTCATGCGCACACTGTCCCCGCCTGCTGCCCTGGTTGCCGCGGCATTCTTGCTGCTCTTTTCAATGGTGGCGGCAGGGTGCGACGGCAGCGGCGAGGAATTGCAGGTAAGGGGCCAGGTGGTAGAGGTAGTGCCCCGGAGTTTCTCCGAAGTTGAGACGCTCAGGATTCGCGATGAAGCGGGGCGAATTTACCGGTTCGATACCGAAGGATTCGTCGGCTTTACGCCCTCCCACGTGAGAGAGCATCAACTATTGGGCCAAAGCCTGCTGGTCACCTACGTTAAGAAGGGAGAACGGCTTGTAGCGGTTGCACTGGCCGACTGAGGGTCGGTCAAGTTGGTAGTGCAACATATTTGGAATAAAGGACAGAGTTTCCGCTCGCCCTGAGCCTGTCGAAGGGCCGCCCGCTCATGGTTCGACAAGTTCACGACTGGCGGATTTTCGGTTCGTCCAGCACCGAATCGTCATTCCTGCGAAGGCAGGAATCTGAAGCCGGCCTGTCGAGGTCCCCGCCGGCGCCAAAACGACGGCTTGGAACGGTCCAATCATTATCTTCGATCTGTCAGGCTGCTAAAGAGTCTCCTCAAGGGCCTGCTCCAGCACCTCAATCGGTGTGAACTGCTCAAACTTGGCGCTGACCTTCCCGTTAATGTCCACGATGAATGTCCAGGGTTCGGTGGGCAGCCCCCACTCCTTTACGGCGGGAACCTGCTGGGCCGCCAACCGGTTTCCCTCTATCAGGTGGGGGTCCTCGAAAACCTCTACGTGGATGAAGTTGGCCCGGTCCCCGTAACGGTCCCGGAGTTCACCGAGAATATCCAACTGCGGCCCGCAGGTGGCGCTGACGCAGAAGGCCGGCGTCGAAAAAAGCACCACCAGGGGCCTGTCTTCCCGCAGGGCCTCGTGGACCGAAAGGGCGTACAGGCCAGCGTCGGGTTCGTGGGCGCTGCTGATTTGGGACAGGTCCTCCGCGTCGTTCACCGTGGGGGTAACGCTCATGGGTGCGGCGGCCCCGATGGCCGGGGTGGCGGACGCCTCGGCTACCCTCACCGCTGTAGTGGTCTCGACGTTTGCGCCGCCCGGTGTCGTTGTGGATATGTCCAGTTCCCACAAGCCGGGGTTCTCAGCGGTAGCATCTCCGGGAACGTCAAAGTCCAGAAACGCTTCATATACTCCGCGGTTGCTTCCTTCGGGCGGCCAGGGAATAAACCGGGCTTGCACCCGGCCCCGCTCTTCGGAGACAGCGGCGCCGGGAGGAGTGTACCTGGCGGTAACTTCGGCCTGGAATGAACCAACAGGCACGTTGTCCCGGTTCACCAGGGCGAATATCAGCCGGTTCCGTCCCTTAGCCAGGTCCGAGCTCACCACCAGGGCGCTGTATTCCGGCCCGCCCAGCGGCGGTTGGTTCTCGTCGCCTCCCCTGGGCGAAAAGCACCCCGCGCCGGCAAGAAACAATAATAGCAAGGAAAATGCGACGGCCACGGCCCGGAAAAAAGCCGGGCCCGGGCAACCACGCGCCCGAACCCGCCTTACGTTTGCCAAACCCTTCACCTGACCCCGTTACTCGAACTCGACGCACAGGGCAATGAGATGGTCCATGCGCTGCTCTACTTCCAGGCCGGTAACAATCTGGGCAATGCTTTCCAGTTTTTCCCTGGGCCAGGGGATGTCGTCGAACAAGACTCTCAGGCGCCGCAACTCGGTGCTGAGGTTCCACTCCAGTTCGTTGCCCCGGAACTCGCCCTGGTACTCCGTACCGCCGGCCAGCGACACGGTAATCCTGGGAGCAAAGGCGCTGCGGTCCTTGTGGCCCACAACCTCCACCTTTTTCATTAGCTCCAGGACCATGGACTCATCCTCCGAGGTCTGGTCGCCCGGGTCTATGCGGTCCCGTAGGGGAGGATAGCCGCCATTGATGCAGGTGTAAGCGGTGAAGTAGTGAGTGCTGCCCACTCCGGGTGCGTCCGCGCTGCGGGAAGGGTTGGGGAAAGCCGGCGATGGATACGTGGTCTCCAGCCAGTTCATATCCACCGTTATCTTTTCGATTTCGTTGACGGGCAGAAAATGGGACGCCCTGATATCCGTCATCAGCTCAATCACCGGGCAGTTGTAGCCGGCCGTGGGATAAATCTTGGGCGTAACGTGCAGCAGTTCCCACCGTTGGCCCAACTCGGCCACCACGCTTTCCAGGGCAACGTGGTCGGGCCCGCTAAAAACGTAGGATAGGTCGCCGCGATTGTTGCCCGTGAAGGCATTGTAAAAGCCGGCCGCGCCCTCCAGCGCCGTTTCCGACCCCTGAACGTGCTCCCGGGCCAGCAGGGCCGCCATGATGCCGTTGCGTGTGGCATTGGGTTCGTGGAAGAGCATTTCCCGTCCGCCGGCCCTGGCCCCTTCGGTGGTGCCCGCCGCGAAGGTGGAGGCCAGCGCCAGGGTTGTGACCAGTTGGTCTTCGTTCAGGCGCAGCAGCTTGGCAGTGGTCACGGCGGCGCCAAAGATGCCATAGACGGGACTGGACCGGAACCCCCGGGCCTGGGTCGAGGGAATGAAGTCGCTGGCTATTCTGGCTTCAACCTCATAACCGGCCGCGATGGCGGTAATCAACTCCCGTCCCGCGCGCCGCTCCAACTGGGCCGTGGCCAGGGCGGCCGGAATAACGCAGGGGCCGGGATGGAGCAGCATCCGGTAGGAGTCGGACTGGTTGGTGGCATGCATCAGCTTGCTGTTGGCGAAAGCCGCGCCGCACCGGGTGGCCCGGGCGCCGTCCACGAGAATGGTTGCCCCGTCCGCCTTTCCTTCTTCCGCCTTCGCCAGTTCGATGGACGCTTTGCCGTGGGATGTCTGGGCCCCAAGAAAGGACACTACCAGGGAATGAAGCAGGGACGCCTTAATCTTGTCCGGCACCTCCAGCGGCAACATGTCAAACTGAAGACCATCTACGAAACGGGCCAGGGTGCGGCTCAGGGTATCAGGCATTTTTCCTTCCTTTCTTGGCTGCTAATTGTGCTTCAGGGCAAAGTCCAGCCACACCCGGGCGCAGGGCACGGGCAACACATGCTGGACGAAGCCGGAAACCCCGGGAAATACCACCCGCTGGCCGTTGGGGAAGAGGTCCGCCGCGTCCCTGAAATCTCCCAGCACCTCTTCGCGCAGGCTGGCCGCGGCCATAATCAGGGTTGGCGTTTGGACCTGGGGCAGCAGGGGCCTCAAGTCGCCGGCGGCATTCCGCTGGAAGCCGCCCACCACGTGGGCCGGGGTGGCCGCCATCTGGGCGGCATACCACCTGGTGTATTCAGGAGGAACTATCTGGGGGTCGAGACGCCGTCCAATCGTGTTTTCCACCCAGGCGCCGACTCCCTCCCGCTCGATCAGGTCCGCGCTTTCCGCGTGGTGCGGGTCGTCGAAGCTGGTGGGCGACGTGCAGGCGGTCAGCGTCTTCAGCCGGTCCTGGCGCTGGGTGGCGAAGCACATGGAAATGGACCCGCCCACCGTCTCGCCGACCAGGTGCACCTTTTCCAGTTCCAGCTTGTCCAGCAGTCCCAGCAGGTCGTTGGCAAAGTTCTCCACCGACCAGGGATAGCCGGGTTCCGGCGCAGAAGAACTGCCCATGCCCCGCATGTCAAACCGGACAACCCGGAAGTGCCTGGCGATTACCGGAATCCACGCATACCAGAGCTTGTGGTTCTTGGCCATGCCGTGGTGCAGGACCACCGTGTCCGGCTCCTGCCAGGGGTCGGTGAAATCATCAACCTTGTAGAAAAGCCGGCAACCGTCGTCCAGGGTTACAAACATGACACCCCCCTCGGATGCGATTCACGGGGAACGAAGATTTTCCAGTCCATGCCGGGCGCCCTAGGTGTCAATGCCTTGCTCGTTGAACACGGACCGGGCCACGCGCATGGCGGTCCTGGTATTGAAGTACCCGCCGTAAAGGGTCAATTGAATCAGAACTTCCATCATTTCCTTGGGCGTCATGCCCACCCGCAGGCAGGCGGAAATCCGGCGGCGCAGTTGGCGGTCGTAGTGGCCCATTACCGTCATGGCCACCAGCGCGCACATTGACCTGTCTTTCGCGTCCAGGTGGGGCCGGGGATAAATTGCGCCCCAGTTATATTCGTTAATCAACCGCTCCAGTTGCATCTCCGGCGAGTCCGGATCCTCGGTGTAATAGACCGTTATGTCGCCCATGTGCTCTTCGTGGACCTCCACCCCGTGCCGGTGCAGTTCGTCCGGGTCCAACGAAGGGTCGTAAACGTTGGTGGCGGTAAAGGAAATGCCCCTTTCCTCGAAAATCTCCTTGGCGATTCCCATAGCCGATTCCACCGCGGGAACGCCGGCGTAAAAGGTCATCTGAATGAAGACTTCAACCACCTGTTCCGGGGTCAGCCCCACATTGAGGCCGCGCTCGATGTGGCGCCGCAGCAATTGCAGATGACCCAATGTCAGCAAGGCGGAAAGGGTGCAGACGCAACGCTGCTTGATATCCAGGCCATCCCGCGTCCAGATGGACCCAAACAAAGCCTCGTCAACAATGCGCTTGAGGTCCGGAGCCAACTGGTCAATGCCCGGCAGGGTGAAGTGCCGGTAATCGCCTGCGGCCATCCTCTCCCGCATTTCCAGACCCCGGTTGAATCGTTCTTCCAGTGAGGACATACCATCTCCTTGAAATTCGTTAGTAGTCATTGCCAGGCAAGGCTATGTTCTTGCAGGCTTACATTATATCGCAACGCCGGGTGGCAAACCGCCCCAAAAGCCAACTCCCGCAGGGCGAACGCATTCTAAATTTTGAAGAGCCCGTCGTTCCCGCGCAGGCGGGAACCTCGAATCTGGCAAGTAATGTACCATGTCCCCCTTAACCTTCGGAAATCCGGCTAGGTGGGAGAATGCGTTTGCCCTGGCCAACTCCCGCTTGCCTGGGGACAATAATCGTTCATTGTTTCCTATGAAGGCCAGGGTCACGGCCATTCAGTATACGGTCCAGAGCCGATTACGGGCCGAAATGGGCCATAACCTCCCCGGCGAACCACTCCAACCGCTCCAGAGAGGCATTGAGGTCGGAGCCGCGTACATCAAAAATTATGCAGCTTACGCCGATATCCCCGTAAGTCTGGATATCCTGGAGAATCTGCCCCGGTTCACCCGAGAACCGGCGCCGCGACGCACCTGGAACACCGGAAGCCTCGTCGTAAAGGGGCGCCTTCATGGATATTTCCAGCGCGGCCGGGTCCCTGCCCGCCTCCTCCGCAAAACGATGGACCGTGGCGATGTTGCCGGAGAACTCCTCGGGTTCAAGGGGGGCTGCCGGTATGGCGCCCACCGGGTGCCAGCCGTCGCCCAGGCGGGCCGCCCGCCGCATGGCCGGCCGGCTCTGGCCTCCCACCCAGATGGGAGGATGGGGTTTCTGGACCGGTTTGGGCAGGAAATGGAGGTCGGAAAAGCGGCAATATTCGCCGTCAAAGGTGGGATTGTCGGAAGTCCACAATTCCTTGAAGGCCCGCAAGTACTCATTGGTCACGGCGCCTCTCTCGGCGAAGGGAGGCGCGTTCAGGGCCTCAAACTCCTCCTCCATCCAGCCAACTCCCACTCCCAAGGTGAGCCGGCCCTGGGACAGCACGTCCAGCGTCGCAAGGATTTTGGCAGTCAGCAGGGGATTCCGGTAGGGAACAATCATCACGCTGGGCACCAGCCTGATGCTGGAGGTAATTCCGGCCAGGTAGGTGAGCAGGGTCAACTGCTCCATGAACTCGGCGGCGCCCCCACCGTGAAACCGCCCGTCGGCAGTATATGGATACGGCGAGTTAATCTCCCTGGGCACCAATATGTGGTCGCCGGCCACCATGCAATAGAAGCCCAGTTCATCACCCTTGCGGGCGATGGCGGCAAGCGGCTCCGGCTGGGCGTTGGGGCCGCTGCTGGGCAGATAGAAACCAAACCTCATCCAGGCTCTCCAAACTTGGTGTAGCCTAACTATAAACCCAACAGGTTAAGGTGTCTATTGAAGGGCCGGTCGGGCCGCTGAGCGGGTCGGCCGGCCAACCGGCCAAAGCGCAAGGGGCTGGAGCAGGCGCCGGCCGGCTTGTATGCCGCGATTGGAAAGACTAACAAGTCAACCGTTTAGAAACGATGGCTAATGCACTATTCCGCCGTTCCCGCGCAGGCGGGAGCCTCGAATGGCTGGGGGCCAGATTCCTGCCTTCGCGGCAATGACGGGCTGGGCCGGGCCAGCCATCACTTCAAACTTGCCAGAATACTGGTGGTTAAACTCATTTGAACTGATGGATAATATTTTCGCTCACCCTGAGCTTTTCGTAGGGCCGTCCGTTCATGGTTCGACAGGCCCACCATGAGCGGGGTGGGCAGGCTCACCATGAGCGAACTCTCAGCTTATCAATCATGCCTGCATGACAGAACTCTAAAGAGATTGAAACGAACTATAGAACTCCAGGAAAGCCAGCCAGGTTCACACTGCCAACCCGAAACTGAAAGGGCCCGGTCATAAAAGCGACCGGGCCCTTCCTTTCCATATTTTCGTACCGTTTTCCAACGCCGGCAACAGCGTCCCGGGATTAAGCGTCGGTGGAGCTGATTTCGAAGTGCTTTACCCAGTACTCGCCCCGGTACAGGTGTTCCATTTCGCGGGCTACGTTCTGCCGGAACTCCCCGGTCTCGTAGGCTCGCAAGTCGTCCAGGGTCTCCCAGATGCTTACGCTAATGCCCTCGTCCGGGTCCTCGGTCCCCCGGAGCAACTGCCTTTCCTTCAGGCCCTTGATGTTGCCCGAGGAAGCGGCCAGCCTCTCGTGATAATGCCGCTCGTATTCTTCCCAGCTTCCCGGTCGCAGCTTGCCCCATACCATTCGGATGAACATTCGATTAACTCCTTTCAAAAAGCTTTTTGCCTTTTAATCCGATGATTTCCTGACATATATGATAACACTGCCCGGCCCGGTCTCCGCCGCGGAAAACGCTGAAACCGAGAAACCGGTCAGGCCAACACGCGGTACCTGTAGCGGGACGACAGCCAGTCCCCTTCATCAAAGCGGCTGAACCGCAGCGGCGTAAGGTCCGTGGAGGTTGCCCTGCCGTCCAGCACCAGTTCAGACATGGCCTTGCCTATTGCCGGGGCCAGCTTGAACCCGTGCCCGCTGAATCCCACCATGCAGTACAGGCCCTCTATGCCGGGCACCCGGTCCAGAATTGGATGCCAGTCGGGAGTAGTGGTGAACAATCCCGACCATCCGCCACGGAAATAGGACTCGCTCATGGCCGGCATACGGCGAATCAGACGCTGCATCGCACTTTCGCCGTCCGCCTTGTCGAATCCCTCGTCGTAATCGTCCAGTTCCACCTCGTCCTCGCCAAAGCCAACCATGGTCAGCGCGGGACTCTCGGGACGGAAGGAAAAGGACTGGGCAATATCGCCCACCATCGGGTGTTCGGGAAGCGTACCTGGGGGCCGGGTAGCCAGCGCCACCTGGTGCCTGACTGGCGCCAGGGGAAACTCAACGCCCGTTCCCGCCATGAGACCATTGGCCCACGGCCCGGCGGCAATCACCGCAACCTCGGTGGCAACCCGTCCCTGGTCGGTCAGCACGGCCCGGACTTGGCCGCCGGAAATTTCCAGCCCAGTGGCGGCAACCTTCGTAACCACGTCGGAGCCCAACTCCCTGGCGCGACTGGCATAGGACCTAGTAACCAGGTAAGGGTTGGCGTAGCCGGAATCCGGCTCCCACGCCATTCCCTCGCCTTCGAAGGTCTCCATCATTGGCGCCACGTCCCGCAACTCGGACGCGCTGACCAGTCTCGTATTTATGCCCAGTTCCTGCTGCATTGCGATGTTCAGTTCCAGGCTGGGACGGTCAATTTCCTCTACCACCACCAGGTACCCGGTCTTGACGAAGCCCGCGTCGCCGCCTACCTGCTGCCCAAAATCGGAATAGACTTGCAGGCTGTCCCAGGCCAGGGATGCGGTTATGGGATTGGAATAGTGCAAACGGCAAATTGCCTGGGAACGCCCGGTGGAACCGGCCCCCAGCACTTCCCGCTCCAGCAAGAGGCTGCGGGTCGTGCCCCTGCTGGCCAGGTGGTAGAGCAGGCTGCACCCCATTACGCCTCCGCCCACGATTACCACGTCGGCAGTTTCTTGCATCACCTTCCATACCCCCTACTGTCGAAAAAACTACCAGGCCCAAAACTTACCTGGCAACAATAACCCCCGGCCGGTTGCCGGGGGTCGAGATGAACTTTGCTTTTTGTCCCTTATAACCGTTGGAAGACCGGAATCCTGTACTCAGGAAGTCCGGCCCGGGAGCCGCAAAACCTACCGGTAGTTGCTTTCCCGCATTGAACTGAAGCAATCGCTGCAATACACCGGGCGGTCGCCACGGGGCCTGAAGGGTACCATGGTGTCCACGCCGCACTGGGCGCAGACTGCCGGATGCATTTCCCGGGGCCCGCCCTCAAAGGAACGCTGGGCCTTGCGGGTCTGGCGACACTCAGGGCAACGCCGGGGTTCGTTGGTAAAACCGCGGGAGGCAAAGAATTCCTGCTCGCCTACGGTAAAGGTAAATTCTGCTGCGCATTCCACGCATACAAGGGTTCTATCTGACAGCGCCAACTGCCGACCTCCATAAAATGAAATTTGGCCTGGTCGAGGTCATCCGGCGTCAGCGCAACTGAGGCACCTGCCCACGGGAAAAAACCTTAGACTCATTCCGACCTTGATTATAACAGATATTACTACGGTATGGAATGACGCAACACAACCAAACACAGGGAATTGTCCACTACTTTCGCCTGACCTGTTGTTTTTCGATGCGAAAAGGCCAGGCAAGAAACGACCCCGCCGGAGAATTCGGTGGGGAATGCCCATTGTCCTCACTCCTGCCGGGTACGGTCATCCCCTTGTCCGAAAGGCCAGGTCACAGGCCGGGCGAAAGCTGCCGGGTGGCCAGTTCCCGGTCCAGCAGCAGCAGGTCGCTGCTGTTACCGCCGATCATCCTCAGTTGGGCCACTATGTCGGCAGCGGTCTTTTCCTCTTCAATCTGCTCCGTTATGAAGGACTGCAGGTGAACCTGGGTGGGATAGTCGTGCTCCTGGGAGGCCAGTTCGTAAAGCCGGTTAATCAACTGGCTCACCAACCGTTCGTGTTCCAGGGTGCTTTCCATCACGTCCAGCGCCGACCCGAACTCGATGGCCGGCTGCTTTATGGGGTGCAGGGTTACCCGACCCTGCCGGTTCTGCACGAAATCCAGCAGGTTCATGGCGTGGGCATACTCTTCCTGGCTCTGAATTCTCAGCCAATGCGCAAAACCGGGCAGATCGGCGTAGTCGCAATAGGCGGACATGGACAAGTACAGGTAAGAGGAGTAGAACTCTTCGTTAATGTGCTGGTTCAACGCGTCCTGAACACTTTCTTTAAGGGACATTGAAAGTTTCTCCGAATAGCGGTTTAGCAGGTCAACAGTTTTGGAATGATGTCAAAGCAGTAAAGCGTCATTCCTTGCATTAAATTGTCATTCCTGCGAAGGCAGGAATCTGAATTCACCCTGTCGAGGTTCCCGCCCAGGCGGGAACGACGGTTGGACCGTTCTCTTCATTGTTTCAGAATTGTCCGGCGACTAGCCGGATAGTAGATTCGCCAGAAAGCCATGTGGCCCAGTGAGTATATTCCTCCAAATTATACTACACGGCAGTTCCCGCTCTGCGTCTGCCCGTACAGCGCCCGAATCTTGAACCAAGGCGCCTGCGCCAGTATGGACTTGCTCCTGCCCACCGGGTATATTAGTTGCCGTCCAACTTGCTGCAAATCGGAAATACCGATATTGACACTTTTGAAACGCACCAGGAGGAATCAGATGAAGGTCGTTAGACTCAGTTCCGTACCTACCGAGGAAGCTACCAGCGCCCTGTTCACCGGCAACGTCGTCACCCGCCAGGCCCCGTTTACCGCCGACGACAGTAACAGCTTCAACTTTGGCGTGGTCAGCTTCAGCGCGGGTTCCCGCAACAAGTTCCACAAGCACAGCGGTGACCAGATTCTCATCGTCACCGAGGGAACCGGCACGGTGGCCACCGACAACGAAGAGGTGGAAATTACCGTGGGCGACGTGGTAATCATCCCCGCCGGCGAGAACCACTGGCACGGGGCTCCCGGGGACACCGCCATGGCCCACATCACCGTTACCGTCAAGGGCAGCCAGACCGAACAGACCGAAGCTTAATTCCTGCCCTTTCCACTGCAAAGCAGACCGGCCCCGGAGCTTGGAAGCTCCGGGGCCTTTTTGTTTTCGTTCCGTCCCCCAGCGGCAGCTTACACCGTTGGGGCAGCGGAGTAATTTAGCCGCTAGTGGTGGCAAATTCGAAGGGAAGATTGGACCACCCCAACCCGTCGTTCCCGCGAAGGCGGGAACCTCGACAGGTCGGAGTTTAGATTCCTGCCTACTCAGAAATGACGGGTAAGTGCATTAGCCACTATTTCAAAGCGTTTGACCTACTGGCGTTCCATCGCCAAAGGACTGATGGGCGAACCACGAGCGGGCTCGCGGTGAGCTTGTCGAACCATGGGCCGGCGGCCCTTCGCCAAGCTCAGGGTGAGCGGGAAACACCCACATCAGTCCAACTCAGGTTGAGTGCTAATTCTTGTACCCTTCCGGCGTAACGTGGTCGGCCAGTATCCGAATAGTCTCGGTAAAGGTCCGCTCCTTGTCCCTGGACTCGGGAAACTCCCCGCCCAGGGGGGTGCTGCCGATGAAACGGTACATCTCGGCCACCCCTTCAAACAGGTGGGGGGTCATGCCCAGGTGGGCAAAGGTATCCCGAATTTCCTCCATTTCACTCACCCACCGCCGGGACCGGGGCGGCACCGTGGGGATACCCCGTTCCATACGCTGCAGGACGGCGGACTGGCCCGACCGGAATTCTTCCAGCAGCGGCTCGGTAAGGCCCATCAACTCCGCCGCCATCAGCAGCTGGGCGTGCAGGGCCGAAGTGCCCTTGGTCATGGCGGCGTAGCACATCTTGATGCCCGATGCCTTGCCTACCGCTCCGTCCAGTTTAATGACTTCCAGGCCTAAGTCGTTGAGTTGGGCGAATTGGTCTGCCTGCTCCCCGGAAGTGTAGAAGTGAGGGCTGTATCCCGGGCGGGGCGGGCCGCCAATGATGGAAACGTCCACAAACCTGCCGCCGGCCTCGGTGATTACCGGCTCCAGCTCCCGGGTAAGCTGCGGCGCGATGGCGTTGCACTCGGCGAAGAGGATGTCGGACCCCGTCGCCCGCACCGCGTCGGCCACCTCCCGGCACAGTCCGGGCACCGCCGCCGATACGGTCATGGACATTACCAGGTCCGACTGCTGCACCAGGTCATTCATGGTGCCCACGTCGCGTATGCCAGCCTTGTCGGCCAGTTCCCGGGTCCGTTGGCTGCGACCGGAAAGGCAGGTAATCACGTCCAGTTCATTTTCCCGCAGGCGCTGGCCTACGGCGTGCCCCATGTCCCCGGGGCTCAAAATAGCTACCGTGCTTATGTGCATTTATTGTGTCTCCCTGATGAATCTATGGGCTATGAATTATAGCATGGCAACGTTTATGTAAACCTGATCTCCTGCGGCTGTTATGCTTCAGGCCGGGTACGGTTATAATTCCCGACAGACCATCAAAAAGAGGGCCAGAGGCGCCAGCTTGACCAACCAGGCAAACCAGCAGAATTTCCGGCAAGATTCAAGGATTGGGGAAGTGATCGGGGCGGACTCCTCGACGTTGACCGTCCAATGCTATGAGCTTTACCAGGCGCCGCCGTTGGGGGCATTAGTGCAGGCCGGCGAGCCGAGGGTGATAGGTGTGGTACAAAGCGTCCGCACGGAACCCATTGACCCGGGACGTCCGGTGCTGGCCCGGGGGCAGAACGCCGGCTCAGTGGAGCAGGTTTACCGCGACAACCCCCAGATTGAACGACTGCTCACCACCCGCTTCGACGCCCTGATTGTGGGGCACGAAACGGAAGCGGGGTTCAGCCAGTTGCTGCCGCCCAGCCCGCCACGCATCCACTCCTTTGTCTGCCCCTGGCCGCCGGGCGACACCCGTAAATTCACCCAGGACCTGGACTTCCTGCGCTTCCTGGTTAATTCCGGCGGCCCCCTGGCCGACGAGGTTGTGGTGGCGTGCCTGAGGGAAGCGGCCAGGTACTACGACGACCGGGAGGAGTTTATCGTGCGCGCCGGCAGGGCCCTGGCCACCGAACTGGCCGGGGACTCGGCCAGGCTTACCGCCCTTGTACGGAGGATCAGGTAATGACCAACGGCCTGCCATTCCAGGGAATCCCGGGCCACGGCGATTTTGCCCACCAGGCCCAGCTACAGTCCATGGGCGTTGTGGTTGGCGGCAACCTCAACCAGGGAGTTGAAATCCGGCTCCATCCCTCGGGCAGCCTGCTCATCGAAGACGTGAAGGTCGGAACTTTCGTCACAATCCAGGGACAGCGTTACCGCTTTTTCGGGGTGGTAACCGACCTGGAACTGGGCAGTTCCGACTCCCGGCTGCGCCACAGTCCCCCGGACGCCGGCGACGCCCTGGTGTCCCAGGCCATTTCCGGGACCATGGCCTACGGCCTGGTTTCGGTGCTGCCCAGCCTCATTTTGCCGCTCCAGGCCGGCGAGCGGGAGAATCCGGTGGCCGCCAAGACTCTGCCCTCCCACTTCTCCCCGGCCCATCCCGCTTCCGCCGAGGACGTTCAACTGGTTTTCGGCCAGGACGACGACCGCCACTTCTGGATAGGCAATCCCCTGGACATGGACACCCGGGTCTGCCTGGACCTGGACGAACTGGTCAAGCGTTCCATTGGCGTGTTCGGCAAGAGCGGCACGGGCAAGACCTTCCTGACCCGCCTGCTGCTGGTGGGCATCCTGCAGGGCGGCACGGCCTCTTCCCTGGTGTTCGACATGCACAGCGAGTATGGCTGGAGCGGCCAGGACACGGACCACAATTCCCAGGTCAAGGGCTTGAAGCAGCTTTTCCCTTCCCAGGTCTCCACCTTCACCCTGGACGAGGAAAGCTCCCGCAACCGGGGGTCCACCCCGGATGAAATCGTCAGAATCGGCTACTCGGAAATCGAGCCGGAAGACATTGAAGCCCTGCGGGACACCCTGTCCCTGTCGGAAGTAGCGGCGGCGGCCGCCCACAACCTGGAGCGCAGGTTCAGCAAAAGCTGGCTTTCCGACTTCCTCAACCACGCCGACATCAATACCCTGGCCCAGGAACTGAACATCAACGGCTCGGCCCTGGCCGCCCTGCACCGCCGGCTGGACGGCCTCACCCGGTTCGGTTTCCTGGAGGACAGCGACCGGCACAATACCGCCGCCCGCATCATCGAGCACCTGGAGCGGGGCCAGCACGTCGTCCTGGAGTTCGGCCGGTACGGCGACAACCTGACCGCCTACGTGCTGGTCAGCAACCTGCTCACCCGCCGCATCCATGACCGCTACGTGGAATTGAAGGAACTGGCCATCGGCGGCCGGGGCGCCGAACCCCGCCCCCTGGTGATAGTAATTGAAGAGGCCCACAAGTTCCTGGACCCGGGGGTGGCCCAGCAGACCGCCTTCGGGACCATTGCCCGGGAGCTGCGAAAGTACAACGTGACCCTGATGGTCATTGACCAGCGGCCCAGCGGCATTGACCCGGAGGTTATGAGCCAGTTGGGTACCCGCCTTACCTGCCTGCTGGACAACGAGCGGGACATTGACGCCGTGCTGTCGGGCACCGCCGGTAGCCGCCAACTTCGCGGTGTCCTGGCCCGCCTGGAAGCCCGGCAGCAAGCATTGATATTTGGCCACGCCGTCCCCATGCCCGTGGTAGTCCACACCCGCGACTACGGCACCCCCGAGTCCTACGCCCTGCTAACCACCGGCGCAAGGCCAGCGGCTGTTAGCAATGCTGCCGGGGAGACACGGGAGGAGCGGCTGGAACGGGAAATTGGGGAGTTGTTTGGGTAGGGCAATCGTCATTCCGGCGCAGGCCGGAATCCAGATGTTTATCCACGAAGGGACACGAAGGAGCACTAAGTTATGCAGAACAGGTATGTGGGAGACGTTGGGGATTTTGGGAAGTATGGGTTGCTGCGGTGGTTGTGCGGGAAGCGAGAGGTGGAAATCTCTCATCCCCACTCGTCGGCTGGAAAGCTGAAGCTGGGAGTTGTCTGGTATTTTAATGAAGACTACGGCGGCGGCGGTGACCAAATCTCTTATTTGTCGAGTGGTGAACTTCAAGATTGTGATTACGAGCTTCACCGCAAACTAAATAAAATTGTTCATGGCAAACGAACTGTCGAATGCGTTGAAAACTCAAGAATCTTACCAGAAAGGACTAAGTTCTTTCGTTGTCCAATTGACTACTCAAGCAAAGAGGCTAGGCAAGCGTGGCTTGACAAGGCGATTACCTCCATCGAGAAGACCGACATAGTTTTCGCTGATCCCGACAATGGCCTCGCTATTGAAGACAAAGAAACGGATTTATTCGACAATGGAATTCCTGCTAAGAAATCCACTCCTTTCTCAAGAGAAGGAAAACAGCACTTGTTCCTAAGTGACCTGACATTTTTAAGTAGAGGCAGGTGTTCTGATATCCCCCGGAGTCTGATAATTTACCACCACTTGGCTCGTTTCCCCCATGTAGAACAAATACGATTCTGGTCAAGGCAGTTACAGTTAAGCCTGAATCCCGTCCAAATATGGGCATTAAGACATCAGCACAAGTCTTTCCTAAGGCTCTACTTCGTGCTGGCTATGACCCCACAACACCATGTAAAGCTGCAAGAGAGGCTGTTGACCTTCTATAACGGTCCTTGGGCAAGGCATTTTTTGCCAGTAGATTGCAGCCTACTGATCCGATAGCCATGCAAACCCTAACCACCAACACCGCCACCACCCAGGCCACCAACACCTGCCCCCGCCCGTTGGGCCTCGTCCCCACCATGGGCGCGTTGCATGAGGGGCATTTGGCCTTGGTGCGGCGGGCGCGGGCGGAGAATGAGACGGTGGCCGTCTCCATATTTGTTAACCCCGCCCAGTTTGGGGAGAACGAGGATTTGGCTACCTACCCCCGGGACATGGCGCGGGATTTGGCGTTGCTGGAGGCGGAAGGCGTGGACTTGGTTTATGCTCCCGCTCCCGAGGAGGTGTACCCGCCTGGCTTCGACACCTGGATTGAGCCCGGGGCCATTGCCGAGGAACTGGAGGGCGCCGTCCGCCCCGGCCATTTTCGCGGCGTAGCTACCGTGGTAGCCAAGTTGTTCAACGTGGTGAGACCCGACCGGGCCTATTTTGGTCAGAAGGACGGGCAGCAACTGGCGGTGATTCGGCAAATGGCGCGGGACCTGGATACGGGCATCGAAATAGTGGCCGTCCCCACCGTGCGCGACGCCGACGGGCTGGCCCTGAGCAGCCGCAACGCCTACCTTACGCCGGAACAGCGGCAGGCCGCGCCGGTAATCTACCAGGCCCTGTCAGCAGCCCGGCAAATATGGGAAACGGGCGAAACCGATGCCGAAAGGCTGCGGGGCGCCGTCCGCGAGATTTTACAACAGGAACCGCTGCTTTCCGGGATTGACTACGTAAGCGTGGCAGATTTGAGCACGTTACGGGAGTTGGAGCAGGTCAACGGGCCGGCCATGGTGTCCACGGCGGTTCGGATGGGGAAAACCCGGCTGATTGACAACGTGGTGTTGGAATAGGCAGTTCGGTCTGTTGAAGGTCACACGACGGAACAGTTCTCATTCACCGTTGTGGCGTGAAGCGGCACGGCTGCGTTCCCAGAGACTAATAACTTCGTCCACCTCGTCGGCGGCCACGTCCCGCCAGTCCTCGATGGCGGCGTCCCCTATGGTAGCCCTCTCCTCAACGATGGCCTGGATTACGTCCAGCCGGGGGTCTCTTTCTTCGCGCTGGAGTTCTTCGATGCGGTGGGTGAGCCGGTGCCAGCTTTCTCGTATGGCCAGGAGACGACGCACGGCGGAACGGGCGTGAAGCCGCAGCAAGTCCATGGCCGATTCCCGGGCCGCCTTTTGCCCCAGCAAATAGGAGCCATAGAGGCCCGCTGCCAGGGTAATAAGCTGCCACAGGGCGGTCTCAAGGGTGGATAGGGGGCGGAAGGCCGAAACGATGACAATGCCCACCGACAGGACCACGGCCCCGCCGATGGCGCCAACAATGACAATTGTAGTCCTGTCCATAAAGCACCACGCCGTTGTTGATGCCTTCTGAAGGAGTTGGAGTAATCAGGCCGAAACTCTCGACGACCTACTCCTGCACCAACTCCCGCACCGTTTCGGTCATGGCGGCCAGCACTTTTTCCCAGTCGCCGACCACGCCGTAGCGGGCTTCCTTGAATATGTTGGCCTCGGCGTCCTTGTTGATGGCTACGATGGCCTTGGAGCCGGAGCAGCCGGCCATGTGCTGGCTGGCGCCGGATATGGCTATTGTTATGTAGAGGTCAGGGGTAATGGTCTTGCCCGTCAATCCCACCTGGTAGCTGGCGGGAACCCAGCCCGAGTCCACCGCCGCCCGGGACGCGCCCACGGCGCCGCCCAGCAGCCTGGCCAGTTCTTCCAGTTGGGCGAAGGGCTCGGGCCCGCCCAGGCCGCGCCCGCCGGAAACAACGATGGTGGCGTCCTCCAGCTTGACGCCCTCGGCCTCTTCCTTTACGACCTCCACGACCCTGCTCCGAACCAGGGAAGCGTCCAGGTCCACCGGGAAGGAGACAACCTCACCCTGCCGGGACGGGTCCGGTTCCAGGGGCGCATAGACCTTGGGGCGGACTGCCGCCACCTGCGGGGTCTGGTTGCAGCTGATTACGGCCACCGCGTTGCCGCCGTACACCGGGCGGTTGGCCATCAGCTTGCCCGAGCCGGCATCGGCGGAGACTTCCAGGCAGTCCTGGGCCAGGCCCACGCCCAGCCGGAAGGCCAGCCTGGGAGCCACCTCCCGTCCCTGGTTGGTGCGGGCAATCAGTACGATGGCAGGAGCGGTTTCCCGGCACAGGGTCTCCGCCGCCGCCAGGTAAAGCTCCACCTGGAACTCGGCCAAGAGGGGACTGGTCACCGAATAGACCCGGTCGGCGCCCTGGACGACAGCCGCCTGGGCCGCCCCTTCCGTGGCAGAACCGAAAACACCGATGGCCAGTTCCTGGCCGAGATCGTCGGCGACCTGCCGGCCGGCGGCCAGAATCTCCTGGGTGGCAAGGGACAGTTCACCACCCTGGCTTTCTCCAATTACCAGTACACCATTTCCCTCAGCCATCGGGCCCTCCATAGGCTCTTAGTATCGGCAAGCGGGCCCAAAATTCGGCCCGCGCAGATTTCCAGTAAAGACCGGGTAGAACGCGGCAGGTCAAGACGCTAGATGAACTTTTCCTCGCGCAGACGCAGGGCCAGGTTTCGGCCCGCCTCCGCTTCATCGTCGCCTTCAATGATTTCGCACTCGGTGTTGCTGACCGGTACGAACAGGTCATGCAGGGTCAGGCGGGGCTCAACCTGGCCGCCGTCCAGGTCCAGGTCCGCAACGCTCCAGATGGTCGGACGCTTGCGGGTAGCGGCCATGATTCCCCGCAGGGTGGGGTAACGGGGCTGGCCCAACTCGTTGCTGACCGTTACCAGGGCCGGCAGGGCCGCTTCCACCACCTCGTAGCCGTCGGGAATCAGGCGCTCAACCACCACCTTGTCCCCGTGCAGGTCAACCTTCTTGCCCAGGGCCACGCAGGAAACGCCCAGCAGTTCGGCCACCCCTAGCGGCACCTGGGCATTGTCCCAGTCCGAAGCCTGGCGCCCGCAAATTATCAGGTCAAAGCCGCCCAGTTTGTTTATGGCCGCGGACAGCAGTTGGGCCGTCTGGAAACTGTCAACGGTGTTCTCGAAGGCGTCGTCCTGCAGCAGCACCAGTTCGTCGGCCCCCATAGAAAGGGGCTTCTTCATCACGTCCAGGGCAAAGGACGAACCGGCGGAAATCACGGTCACGCTGACTTCCTGGGAGTCCTTAATCTGCAGCGCGGCCTCCACGGCATTTTCGTCAAAGCCGTTAACCACGGGCGGGATATTGGGCGGCGTCACCACCCGCTTGGAAGCTGAATCAATCTGAAATGCCGCCATGGGCATTTCGGGGTCTATGACTTGCTTGGCCAGTACGGCAATCTTCGCTGGCATGTGCCAACCTCACGGGAGAATAGCTATGAAATACCTTGTGAAATGTATCACCAAGGCCCTTGGGGTGTCAATTGAAACCGCACTGGCAACGAAGGCTTACACACTCCATCGCTGGACTTTACGGAACAATTCCGCCATCCTTCAAACGGAATCTTCCAGACGGCCAGGAACGGCGGCCGAGCGCCACAGGACGTCGGGCGCCTTTGGATGCGGCCTGCAGCCGGCAGAGTGGATTGAAATGGATTGAACCGGATACAAGCATGTTCATGTGGGTGTTAAGGGCGCTGCTCTCCTTGGTGCTGGGCCTGGCGGTTTTCCTCGCGCTGGCCGTCTTCCTCGTTTTCTCCGGCGTCCAGGGAGCCCTGAGCGCCGACATCTACATTGACGCCCTGAATCAAAGCAACGTCTATGAGCGCATCTACAGCGAGGCGCTGACCCCCGAGGCCATAAACGGCATCAGGCCGGAATTGGCCGACCCACTGAATCTCTTGACCGGCGAAGAACTGGCGGCGTTGGCCAGGACCGTGGCCCCTCCCCATTACCTGAAGAGCCAGGTGGAAGGAGAACTGCGCCAACTGGACGCCTACTTATCCGGCGAGACCGACACCCTTACGTTGTACATCAACCTTGCCCAGCCCATGGACCGAATCGTTCCCGCGATAAAGGATGTGGTGGAGGCCAGGATCATGGGGGCAAGCTGGCAGTTGGCCCCAGGCAACCCGGCAGGTGCGGACCAAGCGTCTTCCGCCTCGGCCCAGGCGCTGGCTGCGGAAGCGCAGCTATTCCTGGGAGATCAATACTCGGTGGAAATCGCCACGGCCCTGGAGTCCCTGATGGCCGGGGAGTCGCCCTCTTCCACCGTGTCGGACCTTACGGGACTGCCCCGGGACGATGTGCTGGCCACCTTTGACCGCTCCTTCGACGCAGTCCTGGCCAGTCCTGCCCTGGAACCCAAATACCGTGATTCCTTGGAGGAAGCCCGCCCCGGATTGAGGACGGTCTTTTCCTCCGGCGACACCCCCGAACTGCTCTCCGAAGCCTTGAAGGCTGCCGCGGGTCCCGCCATTGACCGGGCGCTGGCCGGAACCCGCGCCGGTCTCGACGCTGAAGGCCGAATCAATCTCGTGCCGTTGCTGGCAACTGGCATCGCGGGAACCGACGAGGCCCACCTGCAGCGCAGCTTGAAGCAGTACCGGGATGACGCCCGCTCGTTGCTGTTGTGGGGAAAGGTCTTGCCGCTGGTCGCCATTGGCCTGTCAGCGGCCCTGGCGGCAGCCCTATTCCGGGGCAGGTGGGACTCTTTCCTGCGCTGGACTTACCTGACCCTGGCCATAGCCGGCGGGGCGGCCTTCGCCATTGCCCTGGCCGCCTATCTTCTCCTGCCGGGGGTCATTGAAAGAGCGGTCCTTGACTCGCTGGCCGAACTCGGCGGGTACCTGCCCGGCCTCCCTCCCCTGGTGTCCGATGCGGCGGGAGCCCTGGTCGCGACCATTTTGGGCCAGCTGTTGTGGATTGCCGGCATTCCAGTGGTTGCGGGCCTGGCCCTTTGGTTGGCGACTAAAGCAGTCCGAATTTACAAGCTTCGGACTGACAGGCCCAGACCTGGCGGGAAAGGGAACGGTTCCGGCGAGGGGCAGGGGGCCGGCGCCGAACCTATAGCCGGCAGCCCGGGAAATGGGGATAGCCCCGCAGAAACTCGGCCGCCGTAACATTTCGCCGCCCTTCTAGCTGGACGCTTTTCAGCCCCAGCACCCCCGAAGCGGTGGCAATGCCCAGCGGCGCCTCAGCCGAGGTCAAAGCGAGTACCAGGCCCGGCTCAGTTTCCGGTGACCCGGCTTCCAGTGAACCCGTAGCCGGCTGTGTAACTGCCGTCACTTCCGTCAACCTGAGAACTTTTCCCTCCCAGTGAGTGAAAAGTCCCGGCCAGGGGGTGAAGGCCCGCCACCTGCGTTCCAGGTCTGCCGCCGACTTGGACCAGTCGGCAAGTCCGTCATTCCGTTCAATCTTGCAGGTTTCCGTCGCCACTTCGTTGTCCTGGGCAACGGCGTCAAGCCGGCCGGACGTCCAGGCAGGCAGTGTGTCCAGCAGCAACTCGCCGCCCCGTTTGAACAATTCGGCCGTCAACCCGCTGGCCGTCTCGTCGCCGCGCAACTCAACAGTCCGCTGCGCCAGGATGGGCCCGGTATCCATTCCTTCATCCAGCAGCATCAACGTAACGCCCGTGGTTGCTACCCCGTCCAGCAGGGCAGTCACCACCGGGGAGGGCCCCCGGTACCGGGGCAACAGGGAGGGGTGAATGTTCAGGCAACCGTGCCTGGGGAGTTCCAGAACGGCCGGCGGCAGGAGCTTGCCGTATGCCGCCACCACCGCCACGTCGGGGCGCAGGTCGGCCAGTTCCTCCTGGACCTGGCGTGACCGCAGCGAAGCCGGCTGGAAGACGGGCAAGCCGGCATCCAGCGCCGCCAGCTTCACCGGGGAGGCTTCCAGGGCCTGCCCCCGTCCCCTGGGCCGGTCCGGGGGAGTGTAAACGCCTACAATTTCCAGTTGGTCCGACTTTTCGAGGCCCTCCAGCACCGGCACAGCGTATGCCGGAGTACCCATGAATACCGCGCGCATCTTTCACCCCCGGGCCGGATATTGCACGGAGCGGACTGAATAAGCCTGGACTGCCGTAGTTCCGACCCGGCGCCGGCTTGCCGCCGGCGGCATGGCGCACGGGGTTAGCCCAGCCGGTACGATTTCCGCTCCAAAAAATTCCTGTCCCAAATAGAGATTATATTCCTTGACAAGCCCATTCCGGTATGTTAACAATATGGGAACCGCTTGGCGGAAATCTGAAAAAGGAGGTGATATGGCATGGAACATAGTTTAGTTCACGGGGGCGATGGTAGGCATCAGTCTGGACACGACGGGGTGAGCCCGGCCTAAAGGATTGTCCGAAACTTATACCCGTCAGTCGGGCCCAGGCCAATGTCTACCATCGCCCCCGAGATCCCGAGTATCCATGGGCGGTGCCTTATCCAGATTGGCTGGGCCCGAACCCTTTTCTAAACCTTAGCGATGCGGCCGCTTTTTCCTACGCCTGCCGCACGGCATATTTCCGAAGAGTTTGAACCAACCGGACAGTTCCTCCCGACGGAACTGGTTGGCATGAATACATCGTTTGGCGATGTATAGGCAATTGGCAAATTGACAATTGTATAGCCCTCTCTATAGAATTACGTGGCGATTTTAACGCGGGCGCTAGGCCCCTCAACATTGGAGAGAAAATGCTGCGTATTCGGCTGAGGAGAGTAGGGAAAAAGGGAAGGCCTTACTACAGGATAGTTGTCGCAGATTCCGCTGCCCCCAGGGACGGAGCCTACGTGGAATGGATCGGCCAGTACGACCCCATGGCTGACCCGCCTGAATCCGTGGTCAAGCAGGACCGGGCCATTGCCTGGCTGAGCAAGGGCGCCCAGCCCTCCGACGCGGTAAAGAGAATCTTCGACAGGGACGGAATCTACGAGAAGCTCAATTCGCCGACGGAAGAACTGGTCACAGCAGAAGAGCAAACTGAATGAAAGAATTGGTCGAATACATCGCCCGCTCTCTGGCCTCGAATCCCGATGCTGTCAGTGTTACCGAAACCGTAGAAGACGGGCAGGTAATTCTCCGGCTGGAGGTTGCCCCCGAGGATAAAGGCAAGGTAATTGGCAGACAGGGGAGGGTAGCCCAGGCCATTCGCGTCCTGGTACGGGTTGCCGCAATCAAGGAAGGGACCAGGGCGATGGTAGAGATTGTTTAAGGATGCGCTCCATCATTACGGTCTTTACCATCATTACAATCTTGCGGAGCCTGAACTAACAGGCACAACATCCCTCCATCATTTCCCTCAACCAGTCTTTGTCCGAACTTCAACAAAAAGGCCCAGACGATAACGGCCCTAACGCCCCGGATTCGTTCGTCGTCGTGGGAGTCATCCTCGGCTCTCATGGCACGAAAGGCGAGTTGCGGGTTCGCGCCATGAGCGAAGTCCCTAACCGCTTCGACCCCGGCCAGACCCTCTACGTTGGCGCCCAGCCCCATGTCATTGCCGGAAGCTCCAGGGGCAGGGGCAACGCCATCATCCTCAAGCTGCAGGGCATAGATACCGACGCTGCCGCCCGGGACCTTACCGGCATGGACCTGACCTGTCGGGAAGACTCCGCGCCGCCCCTTCCCGAGGGCGAGTACTTCCATTTTCAGTTGATGGGACTCCAGGTGTTTACCGAGGAGGGAGAACTTCTGGGCCGCATCGCCGAAATTATCGTCACCGGCAGCAACGACGTTTACCTGGTGCAGGGTGAAAGAGGCGAAATCCTGCTGCCCGCCATAAGCCAGGTGGTGCAGCAGGTGGATGTCCAGGCCGGTACCATGGTGGTCCGATTGCTGGACGGCCTGCGCTGAACCCCAGAGCCGAATAGTTTTTCCGCTCACCCTGCGCCTGTCGAAGGGCCGCCCCTTGATGCTTAGACAAGCTCACCAAGAGCGCACTCTCAGTTTTTTCATTGGTTCAAATAGTTTGAACGCTCCGCTCCTTTCCCATTCCCCCGCGTTTTCCTGTCGCCTGCTTTGACCCTTACAGGGGGCGGTGCTAAAATCCAGGAACAAAGGGTTGCAGGTTCAACATTCACCAGCCAACCCCTGAGTTTCAATTCACGGCATTGCATCCCTGTCAGCTAACGCCGGTGCGAGGTGCCCGTATGTCAGGACATTCAAAGTGGTCAACCATAAAGCGAGCGAAGGGCGCGGCCGATGCCAAGCGCGGGGCCCTGTTCACCAAGCTGGCCCGGGACATTACCCTGGCCACTTCCCAGGGAGGAGGAGGCGACCCGGATATGAACTTCCGCCTCCGGCTGGCCATAGACAAAGCCAAGTCCAACAATATGCCCATGGACAGCATTTCCAGGGCCATCAAGCGCGGCACGGGCGAGTCGGGAGAAGGGCCGGAAAGCCTGGCGGAAATTACCTACGAGGGCTATGGCCCCGGCGGTGGAGCCATTCTGATCCAGGCGGTTACCGACAACCGGAACCGGACCGCCGCTGAAGTCCGCTCCGCCTTTAACAAGGGCGGCGGCAGCCTGGGCGAGTCCGGCTGCGTGGCCTGGAATTTCGAGACCAAGGGCGTAATCATCGTGGAGATGGACAACGAAGAAAGGGCCGAAGAACTGGGCCTGGTCGCCATAGACGCCGGCGCCGAGGACGTGAGAATCGAGGACGGCATCCTCGAAATTCATACCCCGCCGGATGGCCTCCAGGCGACGCAAAGGGCCCTTGAGGAAGAAGGAGTCTCCTTCACCTCCTCCGACATTTCCCTGGTACCCAAGGCCACGGTAGCCCTCGACGACAAGGCCGCCGAGCAGACCCTGCGCCTGCTGGACCTGCTGGAGGACCTGGCAGACATCCAGAAGGCATACACCAATGCCGACTTCCCCCCCGAGGTGCTGGAGCAGTACGGGGCGGCCACCTGATTTTCTCTGCTCCACGAATTGGCACGAATATTCACTAATGATTTACTCGCCCCTGCGGGCCATTCGTGGAAATCCGTGCCCTTTCGTGGATGACCTCTTGAGGCCTCTGAATGAGAGTTTTGGCAATAGACCCTGGGACTATCAAGATGGGTTACGGCTTCCTGACGGGCGAGGCCACCCCGGAGGTGGTTGACCACGGCGTGGTGGAACTGTCCAGGTACACCGACATTGCCGAGCGTCTCTTCCAGATGTACACCCACGTGCGCAACATGATCAGCATATTCCAGCCCGATGCCGTGGCCGTCGAGGAACCCTTCGTCGGCCGGGGAGACCGCCAGTTTATAAAGCCGGCCATCGCTGTGGGACAGGCCCAGGCGGTAGTCCTGATTGGGGCCGCCAGCGCCGGCATTCCCGTGCATCGCTACAGTCCGGCCGAGGTCAAGAGAGCCGTGGCCGATTACGGCGCCGCCACCAAGGACCAGATGCAGCGTGCCCTGGCCGCTACCCTGCGCCTGGACTCCCTGCCCCAATCCGACGCCGCCGACGCTCTGTCTGTGGGCCTGTGCCACCTAATTCGTTCCGGCGAAGTCAACGCCCTTTCCAGGGAAATAACTCCCGGCTCGGAAAGATAGACCGTGATAGTTGGTCTTTCCGGTCTGCTGGCCGCCACCGGCGAGGACTGGGTGCAGGTGACCGTGGGCGGCGTGACCCTCCAGGCCTTTGTTCCCGTATCCGACATACTGACCCTGGGGCCGGAGGGAAGCCAGGTCCACCTCTTCACCCATCTCAGGATACGTGACGAGATCCCAACGCTCTACGGTTTCACCAGCCAGGCGGCCCTGGACCTCTTCCTGGTAACCCAGGGAGTGTCGGGCGTGGGGCCCCGCCTGGGACTGGCCCTGCTCTCGGGACTGGGCGCCGCCGGCCTGCAGCAGGCCATCGCCCTGGGCGACATATCCAAGTTGAGCAGCGTTTCCGGCGTGGGCCGCCGCACCGCGGAACGCATTATCCTGGAGCTGAAGGGCCGGGTGGATTCCGTTGAGATGGCCGAGGCAGACTCGGGGCCCGCCGCCGGCGACAGTGAATTGATTGAAATCCTGAGTTCCATGGGCTACACCAACGCCGAAATCAGGCGGGCCCTGGCCAAGCTGGAACGCTCCCCCGACCTGACGGTGGAAGACTACTTGAGGCAGGCGCTGCATCAGATTGGGGGGTGGTAAGAGTCATTCCCAAAAGCTACTGATTTTCCACGAATGGGCACGAATTTTCGCGAATGAGCCTTTTCCACATCTGCATTGATTTTGGTAGGCTCGTATATTACAGGTTAAAATGGCCAGAATCTCATTCGTGTACCTTAGTGGATAGCAGAACCTTCGTGGAAAAAAGAAAAGGTAAGCAGCTATGCCTGATTTTCAACTGGCTTCCGACTTCAAAATGACCGGCGACCAGCCCCGGGCCGTGGAACGACTGGTGGCGGGAGTGAACGAGGGCCTGGTACACCAGACCCTGATGGGCGTTACCGGCAGCGGCAAGACCTTCACCATGGCCAACATCATTGAGGAATTGCAGCGTCCCACCCTGGTCATCGCCCACAACAAGACCCTGGCCGCCCAGCTGGCCACCGAGTTCAGGGAGTTCTTTCCCCACAACGCCGTTGAGTATTTCGTCTCCTACTACGACTACTACCAGCCCGAAGCCTATGTTCCCCGCACCGACACCTACGTGGAGAAGGACGCCAGCATCAACGAGGAACTGGACAAGCTGCGCCTGTCCGCCACCACTTCCCTGCTGACCCGGCGGGATGTGCTGATTGTTGCTTCCGTGTCCTGCATCTACGGCCTGGGCGACCCCCAGGACTACTTCAACCTGGTGGCCCAGGTGCGGGTGGGAGAGATAAGGGAGCGTACCCGCCTGCTGCGCCAGCTAATCGAAATGCAGTACGAACGCAACGACATGGACCTCTCCAGGGGCAAGTTCCGGGTGCGGGGCGACACGCTGGAACTGGTGCCGGCCTACGAGGAAGTCGCCACGCGCATCCAGTTCTTCGGCGATGAGGTGGAACGCATCGTTACCCTGGACCCGCTGACCGGCGAGGTGCTGGCCCAGCAGCAGGAAACCGCCATCTATCCGGCCAAGCACTTCGTTACCAGCAAGGAAAAGCTGGCCCTGGCCTGCACCGACATCCGGGAGGAACTGATAGAGCGGTTGGCGGAGTTGAAGCGCCAGGAAAAAGTGCTGGAGGCGGCCAGACTGGAGAGCCGCACCCACTATGACCTGGAAATGCTGCAGGAAACGGGATTCTGCGCCGGCGTCGAGAACTACGCCCGCCACCTTTCCCGCCGCGATGCCGGCACTGCGCCCCATACGCTGCTGGACTATTTCCCGGAGGACTACCTGCTGCTGGTTGACGAGTCTCACATGACTCTGCCCCAGGTGCGGGGCATGTACCACGGCGACATTTCCCGCAAGCAGACCCTGGTGGACTACGGTTTCCGGCTGCCTTCTGCCCTGGACAACCGGCCTCTGAATTTCGGCGAGTTCGAGCGCCACGTCAACCAGGTGATTTTCGTGTCAGCGACTCCGGGCCCCTACGAGATGGAGCACAGCGCCACCATTGTTGAGCAGGTCATCCGGCCCACCGGCCTGCTGGACCCGACCATCGAGGTGAAGCCCTCGGATGGTCAGATAGACGACCTGATGCAGCAGATAAAGCTGCGGGTGGAGCAGCGGCAGCGGTGCCTGGTTACCACCCTGACCAAGCGCATGGCCGAGGAACTGGCCGACTTTCTTTCGGAAATGGGTATCCGCAACCACTACCTGCACTCCGACATACATACCCTGGAGCGGGTGGAAATCCTGCGCGACCTGCGGATGGGCGTTTACGACGTGGTGGTGGGCATAAACCTGCTGCGGGAGGGCCTGGACCTGCCCGAGGTCAGTCTGGTGGCCATCCTGGACGCGGACAAGGAGGGCTATCTCCGCTCCAACACCTCCCTTATCCAGACCATTGGGCGCGCCGCCCGGCACGCCAGCGGCCACGTAATCATGTACGCCGACCGGGTTACCGACTCCATGAAGTACGCCATAGAAGAGACCTACCGCCGCCGGGGCATCCAGGACGTTTACAACCGAGAGAACGGCATCGAGCCCCAGAGCATCCAGAAGGCGGTGCACGATATTACCGAGAGCATCAAGGGAATCGGGGACAACCGGGCCAGCTACCGGGTGGTACGGCAGGAAATGTCCCGCGAGGACATGTTCCGGGTTATCAAGGACCTGGAGGCCCAGATGAAGGAGGCCGCCAGAAACCTGGAGTTCGAAAAGGCAGCCCACGTAAGGGACGAAATCTACGAACTGCGGCGCATCCTGGCGGCGGAAGAGCGCACGTTGGCGGGGTGATGGAATTCTTCCCTGCTTGAATCCGTCGCGCACCCATGCACCTTATGTACGGTCCCTCTCATGATTGTATTTGGCCGGGAGAATGTCAGATGAAAAACCAGTACACGGCGCTTATCCGGCAAAACGGCAAATGGTGGATAGGCTGGGTCGAAGAAATCCCCGGTGTAAACAGCCAGGGAGAAACCCGGGACGAACTGATCGCGAACCTGCGCTCAGCGCTTAAGGAATCCCTCAAGATGAACTGCGAAGAGGCTAGGGGCGCAGCTACAGCTTCTCATGAAGAATTGATCCTTCAAGTGTAAGGACACTCATTGCTCAGACAGGTACGCGGAAACTCCAAGGGGTTACGGAGCGAGCGCCACGAAGACAGCGGTTCCCAAACATAGAGGCTGGCAGTTCAACAGATATGAAATGTTGATCAATGCCCTATCTCGTCATTCCTGCCTTCGCAGGAATCTGAACTCCTGCCAGTCGAGGTTCCCGCCTGCGCGGGAACGACGGGTTTGGCGATGCCGACCATCACTTCAAAGTTATCAGACCAGTAGCGGTTCTACACAATTGAACTGCTGGTCGTTATTACAGCTCACCCTGAGCATGTCGAAGGGCCGTCCGTTTATGGTTCGACAGGCTCACCACGAGCGGACTCCCGAGTTTACCCATCAGTCTAGTCGTTAAACCACAAGTCAGCCTTCCAGTGTTTCACTGCCAGCGCTAACGGTAAGCCTGGCTGCGGTGGAGAACCCGCAATATCATGATAGTTTTGCCCTGTTCAACGTAGGTAAACCTCACTCGCCAATCGCCTACACGTAAGCGCCACTCAGTTTCGCTTCCCCGCAGTTTTTTTGTATCGCCGCGGCGGCGCCCTGCAAATTCCACCACGGCCGACACAACCCTTCGTGAAACCTGGGAATCCAATCTCCTGAGGTCTCTTCTGGCAGAATGGGTCCATTCAATTCTGCCAATCACAAGCCCAGTTCCCGCATCAATTCCTCATGGGATATAACATTACCCCGAGCTATATCTTCGTAAGCTTCCGCTACCGCCGCCCGTTCCTCCTCCGTCTCCGGTTCGTCGTCCTCAGGGGCGGTTATCAAAGAGTGGAGCACCGGGTCTGTCTGCTTCAGAAAATCCAGGAATGCCTGCCCGCTTGCTGCCAACATGGCGTCGGGTAAACAATCTATCATGTTGTGAAACTCTTCTCGCGTTACCATCAAGTGCCTCTCAAACCGGCTGTTCGTTATTGTATTCCCTCTCCCACCATACCATGCAGCAAGCCCAGCATCTCCCCGTTTTCTTCCAGGGTGAAATTGTCCACATAATAGCGGTTGATGCCGGAACCGCCATCCACCGCGCCGTCATCCACCATGGCCGTAATCAGGCGGGCGTCATCTTCCACCGAGGGCAGCAGGTTGCGCCCAACCAGCCGGGAAAGGGCCGCCACCAGCCCGTAGCCGCCCCAGTTGGACACGCTGGCCAATATCAGCCGGTCCACCTCGGTTACGGCCGGCTCGTCGGGCAACCGGTCCACCGGCGGAATGTGCTCGGCCAGGTTGCCCATGCCAATTTCATTGCCGCCGTCACCTATGCCTACCGAGGGAATTCCCAGCTCAAACAGGTAGTCCAGCCGGGCAGTGTACTCGGTGATATCCCTGGAAAGCATATTCAAATAGACGTCGCTGGCATTCCGCCCGCAGCGTTCGATGGTGACCAGCAGGGCGGGTTCCAGGTCTTCCACCAGCCGCCTGGCCGCTTCCCTGCTGGCCTCCTCGCCAGAAATGGGAAACTCAACCACTTCCGCCTTGTCGCCAAGCCAGTCGCGCATCATTGGGACCGTATGGACATCGGTAATGTAAACGACTTCCCGTCCCAGTTCCTGTAGCGCGTTGCCGATGGCTATGGCGCCGGGCGGGCCGTCCGTCTCATGCTTGCCGGCGGTCAGGATGTAAAAGCCGGTAACTATGGCTACCTTCCCAGGATGGTCCAGAATGTACTGGGCAGCCCGGTCGCAGAAGTCCGGCGGCAGCAGGTGACTCAGTTCGGATACGCCGCGCCGGTCTTCGGACAGGATAAGCTCTTCAATGGTGTCTCCGCCAAAGTTCATGGGCAGTTCCTCACTAACGTATTGGCTGACGGTCCGGTTTATAGGTTATCGGCTTATAGGTTAATTGTTGATTTGATTCCCGAATTGGGGCAGGCCAGCGTCGTTGAACGGCCCCGTTCCCGACACTGTTCCCGACACCGTTCCACATTCTGTGCCCTGCGGCACGCCGGGGCCCTACAACACCGCATAGTCGGCGTCGCGCTGGGAGGTTACAAACATGTGCCCGGGAGCGTGGGTTATCATCAACGGCGGCTTGCAGTTCAGGGCCACCGCCTGGGGGGTTACGCCGCAGGCCCAGAAGACCGGCTCTTCCCCGGGGCAAATCTCCACCGCGTCGCCAAAGTCGGGCCGGGAGATGTCGCTGATGCCGATAACCGACGGGTCTCCGATGTGGACCGGCGCCCCGTGGGTAGCCGGGAAGCGGGAAGTCACCTGCACCGCCCGCACGATTTTCTCGTGTTCTACCGGTCTCATGCTGACAACCATGGGGCCGGAGAAAACGCCGGCCGGGTTGGTGGGCATACTGGTCACATACATGGGAACGTTGCAGTTCATCTCCTGGTGCCGCAGGGGAATGCCGGCCTCGGACATTGCCGTCTCGAAAGAGAAACTGCATCCCAACAGGAAGGACACCAGGTCATCCCGCCACACTTCAGACAGGGACTCCACTTCCCCGGTCAATTCGCCGTATTCGTAAATGCGGTAGTAGGGTATATCGGTCCGTATGTCGGCCCCGGGAGCGGTCAGCCGCGGCTCGACCTCGCCGGCCTCGATAACTTCCAGCAGAGGGCAGGGCCTTGGATTTCGCTGGCAGAAGAGCAGAAAGTCGAAAGCCAGGTCCCTGGGCAGTATGGCGAGGTTGGCCTGAACGAATCCCGGCGCAACCCCGGAAGTAACGCCTCGCCAGTGGCCGCTGCGTATCTGCTCCCAGGTCTCGACCGGGGATTTGGGAAGAGCTTGAGTCGCCATATCGCCTCCAATGCGCCGGTCTGCCCAATGCCGGGCTAGACAAGCGGGTGGTCTGAATGGTGGTTAGTCCTCAAATAGTATGGTCTCGGTTCCCACCCAGTCAATGGAAAGGCCCGGTCACCTCGCTATTCGCAACAGGCGGGCGCCGGCCGGCGGGCAGCGGAACTTGGTACAGGTTTTGGCACAGGATTAGGCATAGGATTTGGTATAAGGGCCAAAAGATAATATACTAAGCCAACTCTCGGCGGGGCCCCGCCACAAGGCTCGTTCGTGTACACCGTATTCCTTCTTGCCACTCACGGGAATGGTCTCCACAGCCTCCTGGAAACTCTGAGCCGGGCCGGCTTGTCGTGCCTTTTCGGGTCCGAGTTGTCCCAGGTAACCGACGCCGCCGGCTCGGAACAGGCGCACATGGACGCCGTGATGCTGGACGTGGCTTCCTTTCGGACGGCAGAGTGCCAGGAAATTGTGGCCGGGTGCCGCGACCTGAAGATGCCGGTGCTGGCCGTTGTGCCCAACGATTCCCTGCAGGAGTTTGACCCGGCCATTAACCCGGACGAGTTCATCGTGAACCCCATGCACCAGGACGAGCTTCTGGCCCGGCTCAAGCAGGCCATTTACCGGGTCAGCGGCCCATCGGGCGCGCAGCTTCTCAAAGTTGGTGACCTGGCAATTGACCTGGAAAAGTATGACGTTATGATGGCCGGCCGCCGGGTTTCCCTCACCTACAAGGAGTTCCAGCTGCTGGTAATGCTGGCGTCAAACCCGGGGCGGGTCTATTCGAGGGACGTTCTGCTCAGCCAGGTCTGGGGCTACGATTACCTGGGCGGCACCCGCACGGTGGACGTCCACGTGCGCCGGCTGCGCTCCAAAATTGAAGACCCGGACCATTCCTTCATCGAGACGATTTGGAACGTGGGGTACCGGTTCAAGTCGCTGGCCTAGTAGTTTGACCACTTTGAAATGATGGGTGAAATTTCTTCTCTCCGTCGTTCCGGCGAAGGCCGGAATCCAGGAGTCCTGAAGTTAAGGAACCATGTCCGGCGCTAACCTTATTGGATTCTGATTGGATTCTGGCCTGCGCCAGAATGACGGGTTTCGATTGTTACCCGTCATTCCAAAGTGGTTGAACTAATAGAGGTTCAAGTCCTTTGAACTGATGGAAAGTGTTTCCGCTCTCCCTGAGCTTGTCGAAGGGCCGCCCGTTAATGGTCCGACAGGCTCACCACGAGCGGACTCTCAGCTTATCCACCATTCCTGTGCTCATGGTCAACCAGGAACGGATTGACCGGAGCAGTCCCTTCTCCCTTGAGGGGCGAAAGTTAGGATGGGGTGTAGAAACAGCCTGCCAACTTCCCGCCGGCCAGCGCCGTCTCCCACGCCAATTTTTCAACGGGTTCCAGGTCACGCAGGAATCTCAGCTGATTTCCACCGTTACCCGCTCGGTGAACCTGGCAACCTGTTCAGCCAGAACGGCGTGCTCTTCCGCCTCCAAACCCGGGTCCCATTCCATGATGCGATTGGCCTCATCCCGGGCAAGTTCAAGAATATCCAGGTCGGTAAGGCGGGCCATGCGCAGGCTGGGCAGGCCGCTCTGGCGGGTACCGAAGAAGTCACCCGGGCCGCGAAGTCTCAGGTCTATCTCGGCCAGTTCAAACCCGTCCCTGGTGCTCTCCAACGCCTGCAGCCGCTCCCGGCCCGTCTCGGACGGGTCGTCCGACATCAGAATGCAGTAGCTGCGGTGCTCCCCGCGACCGACCCGGCCCCGGAACTGGTGGAGTTGGGACAGGCCAAACCGGTCGGCGCCTTCTATCAGCATTACCGTTGCGTTGGGAACGTCAATTCCCACCTCAACCACCGCCGTGGTAACCAGGACATCAGTATCCCCGTCCCGGAAACTCCGCATCACCTTGTCCTTTTCAGCCGACGACATCCGGCCGTGCAGCAGTCCCAGATTCAAGTCAGGGAAAACCTCGCTGGCCAGGCGCCGGCGCTCGTCGGTGGCGGCCTTGACCTCCAGCGCCTCAGACTCGTCTATCAGGGGGCAGACGACAAAGGCCTGGCGTCCGTCCCCTACCTGCCGACGCACAAACTCATAAACGGCCTCTCGCTTGTCCGGGTCGGCCCAGCGGGTGACTATTTCCTGCCGGCCCGGCGGCAACTCGTCAATGGTTGAAATTTCCAGGTCCCCGAAAAAGGTCAATTGCAGGGTGCGAGGAATGGGCGTGGCGGACATGACCAGGGTGTGCGGGTTGTCCTCGCTGCGTTGACGCAGGGCAGACCTCTGGTTCACGCCGAACCGGTGCTGCTCGTCCATGACCGCCAGGGCCAGCCGGGGCATTTCCACCCCGTCCTGGATCAGAGCATGGGTGCCAATCAGCAGGTCCAGGGTTCCCTCCGAGGCCAGGCCCTTCAGGCGTTCCCGCGGCCGGGCCCGGGTGCTGCCCGTCAGCAACCCGACGGTCATGGGTCTGCCCAGAGCTTCCAGGTAAACGGTCAGCAGGTTCTCCGATTGGGTGGTATCGCACATTCCGCCCAGCAGCTTGGCCACCGTCTGGAAATGCTGTTCGGCCAGCACTTCCGTGGGAACCATGATGGCCCCCTGCCGGCGGTCTGCAATCGCCATCAGCAGGGCCAGCAAGACCACCACGGTTTTGCCGCTGCCAACCTCGCCCTGCAATAGGCGGTTCATGGGCGGTGTTCCCCGGCGCAGGTCGGCCAGAATCTCTTCCAGGCTGCGAAGCTGGGCCCCGGTAAGCTCAAAGGGAAGCAGCGACACCAGGCCCCGCAGGAACTCCGGGCTGAAATCCACCGGAACGCCTTCTACTGCCATGTTTTCCCTTTGCCGCCGGGAAAGTACCGACAGTTGCAGGGTGAGAAGTTCGTCAAAGGCCAACCGGCGGCGGGCCTGGTCGGCCTGCTCCCGGCTGCCCGGGTAGTGGGCCCGGCGAATGGCCTCCCGTATGGGCAGCAGCCCGATCCGCTTCCTCGTTGCTTCCGGCAGTGGTTCGGGCAACAGGCCGGCGGCCGTTTCCAACGCCTGCCAGGTTTGAGTGCGGAGGGTGCGCCCGGTGAGGCCCGCGGTCAGGTGATAGACGGGAACCAACCTGCCCGTGTTGAGGGCTGGCTGTCCCGGTCTCAGAATATCGTACTCAGGCGACTCGAAGACCGGCCTGTTCTGAAAGGCATCCACCTTTCCGCTGACCGCCACGGCGGCGCCGGGCGGCAGGCTCTTGGCCAGGTAGCCCTGCCCAAACCAGGTAATCCGCACCTGCCCGGTTTCGTCGGACAGGGTGGCTTCCGTTGCCCGGCGCTGCCGTCGCCCCAGCGGAATTTCCCGCGCCTGTTCAATTCGTCCCTCCACCGTCACTTCCTGGTGAGGCCAGAGTTCGGCAATCCTGACCTTCCTGGAAAAGTCATCGTAGCGGTGGGGAAAGTGGAAGAGCAGGTCCCGTACAGTGGCAACGCCCAGATTCGCCAGTTGCCCGGCCTGCTTGGCGGTCACCCGCTTCAAGCTTGAAACCGGCGAGTCCAGGTCAACGGCAGCGGGGGAAGTCTTGGGGGAGCGTTGAGCGGAGAGGCTTTTCTTTCGAGGGGAACCCGGTCGCTTGCCCGAATTCGGCTGTTCGGATTGGGTCGGTGGTTTGGCCCGCGTCGCTGGTTCGGACTGCGCCGGGCTTGAAGTCGTCGGTTCGACGTCGTCCAGCAAATTTCGCCACTGTCCGACCCATTCCTGGCGGTCGGGCACGGACATGGCGGAATAGCCCGGACGAATGAGGCTGCGGGACTCGGGCAGGGACTTCACCCGCGCGGCCATGGATTCCGCCCATTGGCGGACGAAGCCATCCATGCCTCCGATTACCGCCTTGTCGTTAAACCCGTTGGCGGCTTCCAGTTCCAGGATGTTTCGGAGGGCACGTACCCAATCGGGCATTTCTTTATGAGAGGACGTCATCTGCGCTGTTATGGCCGGCCGGATGAGAGCAGTGGGTGCTTCCCTGTCGCCAAATCGCCAGCCAAAGCGTCAAAAGGAAACGGACCACCTGCCACCGTGCCAATGGTAGAGGCAAAGCCGGCGCCGCACAAGTAGGGGCCTATTAACTTAGTGGCCCAACCACTAGGGCGTGTCGTCAAATGCACCGTCATTCCTGCGAAGGCAGGAATCTTAACTACTGCCGGTCGAGGTTCCCGCCTTCGCGGGAACGACGAAAAGGGACGCTAGGAAGC
>DAOUIY010000016.1:0-12507 GCA_034423215.1 Dehalococcoidia bacterium | reverse complement strand
TCTGGGAAGGCTTTTGGATTCTTCACTGAGTTTACCCTGAGCAGGCCGAAGGGTTCAGAATGACAGTTTTGGCCGTTCAAGACGATAATTCGTTAAAACGCGATTGCCCTGCCGGACTGCCTGATTATTGACAGTGGCGTTCCCGTGCGTAGTTCGCGGTGGTCTGGTACTGGGAGGGTTCTGGTGCTTTCATTCCTCGATTGCTGCATAATGATATGGCTGTCCCGTCTCCGTACTGGCACGAATCCGTGTTCTTCCATGATCTTGCAGACTTCCTCACCCGATAATACCCTAAGCTTGGCCAACGCCCACCTCGACCTGAGTTACGTAAACTTCGCTATGCAGCCGCTCCTCGATTTCAGCGATGGATGCCGTCTCAAAGAACAACTCCAGGGCTTCTTTCAAGTTATCGCGGGCCCCCGAAACGGTGCAGCCCTGGCTTGCTATGTCCAGTTCCGGGCACAGAGCTACATAACCGTCCCCTTCTCGTTCGATAATCGCCGTTAACTGTCTCGGCATTGCGACACCACGTTTCCTCAGTCAGATTGTAGAGCACCATGAATTATAAGGCACAAACGACTATCCTGACTCTTGCTTAATTCAGGCAATGTTAGCATCAACATTCGTACTGGTCTATGGTGGGCTTGGTTCGAGAGCTCCGCTACAAGCGTCAACCCACCGGAAACCCAACCAACATCCGGCCGCGCCGGCGATGGTAGAATGACAGCCACATCAGGCAAAGCCGCAGGAGATTGCAAATGGAACGCCAAATACCCAGCAAGGAAGAAGTTCTGGGCTACCTGAAGGAAGACCGCAACTGGGGAAGGTGGGGCGACGACGACCAGATGGGGGCCATGAATATGGTCACCGCTGAGAAGCGGATAGCCGCCGCCCGGCTGGTGCAGTCGGGACGCGCCGTCTCCCTGAGCCGCGTTTTTCCCAAGGCCCCGGCGGCGAACAACCCCAACCCGGCCCAGCACTTCATGCGCCGCAATCCCCGGGAGCCGGGCGGCGGGTCGGCGGTGGACTACTACGGCGTTTCCTACCACGGCCAGGCCAATACCCACCTGGACGCCCTGTGCCACGTGTGGGACGAGAACGGCATGTGGAACGGCCGCCGTCCCGAGGACGTAATCACCTACGACGGCGCCACCTGGGGTTCGGTTGAGCACTGGAAGGAAGGCATTATTACACGCGGCGTGCTGCTGGACGTGCCCGGGTTCCGCGGCGAGCCTTTTGTAACGCATGACAAGCCCATTCACGGCTGGGAACTGGAAGACGTCGCCAGGGCCGAGGGCATTACGCTGGAGCCCGGGGATGCCCTGGTAGTTTACGGGGGACGCGGCAAGTGGGATGAGGTCAACCCCATCTGGGGCGGCGACCCTTCGGGACGCGCCGGCCTTCACGCTTCCTGCCTCAAGTTTTTACGGGAGTCGGACTGCTGCCTGCTGGTGTGGGACATGATGGACTTCATGCCCAACGGCTACGACCTGCCCTGGAGCGTTCACGGGGCCATTTTCGCCTACGGCATTGGCCTGCTGGATAATGCCCTGCTGGAACCGCTGGCCGAGGCCTGCGCCGAAGAGGGAAGGTACGAGTTCATGCTGACGGTCAATCCGTTGCGGGTGGTGGGCGGCACTGGCTCTCCGGTAAATCCCATAGCCCTGTTCTGAGGGTTCGACCGGGCGGCAATGACCGTGAGGGCCTGGCATTTATCGGCACAAAGCGGCTGCATGGCAGCGGTTGCGCCATATAAGCTGTCTCAAAGGCGGCCTTCTCCTTGATGCCGCCTTCTATCTGATGGAGGAAAACCAATGAGCGCCGGAAAACAGTTGGGTGGGTTGGGACAGGTACTGGCCATAGTTGCCCTGTGCCTCGCCGCGGTGGCGGTTACGCTTTCCATAGTTGCGCTGGTCCTGGCCAGCTTCTCCCGCGAGCCGGATGGCGACGGGGAGTTCCGGCTGGCCGACCGCAACGATTTTACCGTGGACTTCGTGCAGCAGGCCCTGGACAGGTACGAGGAGGAGGGCAGGGACGCTACCATCGCCCATTACAACGACCCTGCCGCCGCCGTAGGAGAATACTACGTTTTCATATTTGACGAAAACGCGAAAATGGTGGCCCACATAGACCCGGACCTGTTGGGGCAGGACTTGCGGGGCAGCCTGGGATTGGATTCCCACGGGTACCGGTTTGGCGATGCTATGCTGGAGGCCACCGGGCAGGGCATCTGGGTGGACTATGTTTACCTGAATCCAAGAACGGGAAACCAGGAATACAAACACTCGTGGGTGGTGAAACGTGACGGCATGCTGTTCGGCTCGGGCTGGTACCAGATTCTGCCCGCTTCGCCGCTGGCCGCCAGCAAATCGAGTCCAGAAGAATATACGGTGGCCCTGGTGGACCGGGCCATCCGCTACTACAGGGCCCACGGGCGGGAGGCGGCCACGCTGCACTATAGCTCGCCGGAAACCGTGGACGGCCCCTGGTATGTCTTTATCTTCGACGAAGACGGCATCCGTATCGCCCACCCAACGCGGCCGGACTTGCTGGGCAAGCCGGTGGACGGGCCCACCGGCGTGGACATCAACGGCTTCGCCTATGGGCCGCTGTTTACGCAGACCGATGAGCGGGGCCAGTGGGTAAGCTACGTTTTTCTGGACCCTTCCACCGGCGAGCCGGGCACCAAGCACACCTGGCTGCAGCGGTACGACGGGCTGGTGTTCGGGTCCGGGTGGTATGAGTAGCAGGGGCCGGGAGCAAGGCCTCACCTGATTGATTTGGAGACTATCTCAAAAGGGTTATTGGACTTGGTGCTTGCTACAGGCGGCAGCATTGCACTATCCGTCAACCCCATCCTGGCTTTCCCCCATCAAGGGGCAAGGGAATTTTGAGATAGTCTCTTAATGGTACAGGCCCGGGCCCTGGGCGTCCCATGATTCCCGCGGGAGGAGGTAGAGCAGGGTATCCCACCAGCGGCCCTTGAAGAACTCGTTGCGGCTTAACCGCCCTTCCTGCCGGAATCCCAGCCGCTCCAGCACGCGGGCAGAGGCGGTGTTGTCGGCGATGCACCACGAGGAAATGCGTTCCAGCCCCAGTTCCTGGAAGCCGAAATTTACCAGGGCACTGGCGGCCTCGGTGGCATACCCGTTGCCCCAGTGGCGCGGGTCCAGCTCGTAGCCGATATCCGCTTCCAGGTCGTCATCGTCCTTGCGCCGGATACCACAATTCCCAATTAGACCTTGCTCCCCTTTGAGGGTGACGGCCAACTGGTAGCGGCGGCGGGGAGCTTCTCTCTGCCACTGCAGGAACAAGTCAACAAAGGCGCGGGCGTCGGCCTCGGTGCGGCTGCTCCAGGGGTAGTAGCGCAGGTAGCGGGGATCCTGCTGGTAGGCCAGGACCTGGCGCCAGTCAGTTTCGGCGAACTCCCGCAGAAGAAGGCGGTCAGTGGCAAGCTTCAATGAGTCTCCTGTCGCGGCAACGGGTTAAGGCGTAACCTCGAATTCAACCTGGGCCACTTTGCGGCCCTCGTGGCGCACATAGACCCAATGTCGGCCCGGCGCCCAAACCTGTTCCGGACCGGGCCCGATGGATATCCACTGCACTCCGCCGGAGAACTGCCGGTGGGCCTCAATGGTAAAGGGGCTGCGGCGGTAGGGAAAGCCGTCCTCGTAGTACTCTACAACTTCAAAGACCAGTTCCGTGGGCGGGCCGGCGTAGTCGTGGGAGTATTCCAGGGTAAGCCAAGCCCAGTCCCTTCCGTCGGCGACGGCAAAGGTCTTGACCGGGCTACCCCCCTCTTGCAGGGAAACGTAGGCGCGGTTCACCCAGCCGGAAACTTCGGGCAACTCCGCCACCACGGGGCGGGTGTCGGGGCCGCGCCTCTGGCCTGGGCCGTTACCGACATACCAGCGTTCAATGACATCATTGGCCGCTTGGCCCACATTATTGGCCTCCTGGCTTCCGTCGAAGCCCGCTTCACCGGCAAAGGCTTTGCGGACATCCTCAATGCCCGCCAGAACGTTGGAGTCACCTTTCCTTTCTTCCAAGCCGGAGTATAGGCTGCGGAAGCCCTGCCGGAAGGCTTCTTCACCAAGTACGCGGTAAAGGTCCAGAAACAGCCTCTCACCAAGGGCGTAATGGCAGACGTAGCCGGTATCGCCCCGGGTGTAGTCCCGGGATTCCAGTTCCCTGATGCCGCGAGCCGAACCGCAGGGATAGTTGTCGGGTTCCAGGGGTAAGCCCGTCATGGCCCGTTGGAAATAGGCGCCCATGAACTCTGCAGCCCCCTCGTCCAGCCAGGTTTCGCCGCTGTTCCAGTAATAGTGAGCCACCTCGTGGGCGATGACCCGGCCCGCCGCACGGGCTTCGGCGCTGTCGCCCGGCGCATCGAACTTGGGAAGAATGGCGGCGTGGGTGCCAAAGTTGGCGCCAGCGTTGGTAGCGGCCACCGCGTCCTCGAAGAGCAGGGCCACGTACCGGACCGGAAAGGGCTTGCCCATCAAGTCTTCGGCAGAGCGCACGGCGTGTTCCAGCAGGTCCATTGTTTCGGGGGCGCCGGGGCGGGTGCGGATGATGGATAAGGTGACCTCCCCGGCCAGGGGCAGGGCGAGGGAACGCTCGTCTATTGTTGTTGCCGTTGGATTGAGGAGGCTTACGGCCAGTTCGGGATTAACCTCGGATACGCCGCCCAGTACTCCTACCACCCTGGCCTCCCGGTTGGTTATTCCGTCCGTGACTGTGGGGTGGGCCATGATTCTCCTGAAGGTGGTCAAGTCCGAGTGGGCCAGGATGGCGAGGGAATCCACGGCCAGGGCGTCGGCCGGCTCCAAGTGAGACAGGAAGGGCATGACAACCAGGTCCATGGCCGATGCCGGGTCTTCCAATGCAATTAATTCGAGCCCCCGGGTTACCAACTCCAACTCTCCGGCTATTCCGTTGGCCAGCCAGGGTTTGCGGGTCAACTCCTGAAATAACTGTTCCTGGGTTGCGGCCAGCCAGATTAAGGCCTCGACGGTTTCCCGCTCCTCGCCGGCTATGCCGTCTTCAACCCAGGGCAGGGAAAGAATTGAACGCGTGGCTGCCGGGTTCCCCTGTTCAAGGGCGCGAGCGTTTCGCAGCGAGTAAAAGTTGGATGTGCCTGGATTTGGTTCAACTACCGGTGGAGTAGGGGTTGTCGGGGAAATGGATGGAGCGGAAGGTGGGTGGGAATTGCCTGCCGTTTCCTTTGGTGAAGCCTGGGAGCCTTGCTGGCTGGTCAACAGCGGCAACTGCACCTCGGCATAATAGTGGAGGAACCCAAACCACACCGCCACGACAATCAAGCCACTAATAAGAGCCGTAAAGAGCAGGCGCATGGGGATACTATACCCCAATCAGGCGGGGGAATTACCCAGAGCCAGTGGCGGACAGGGCAAACGCATTCTCCCAACTAGTAGTTTGACCAGTTTGAATTGATGGGTGAAATTGCTTCTCTCCGTCGTTCCGGCGAAGGCCGGAACCCAGGGGTGCTGAAGGTAAGGAATCATGTCCGGCGCTAACCTTCCTGGATTCTGGCCTGCGGCAGAATGACGGGTTTCCATAGTTACCCGTCATTCCAAAGTGGTTGAACTACTAGCCGGATTCCCGCAGGTTAAGAGGGACCTGATGCATTACTTGCCAGGTTCGAGGTTCCCGCCTGCGCGGGAACGACGGACTCTCCAGAATTTAGAATGCGTTTGCCCTGCGGTGGTGAAGGATTACAGTATCTGCGAGAGGAAGAGTTGGGCCCGTTCGTTTTTGGGGTTGGTGAAGAATTCCTCCGGGGTAGATTCCTCTACGATGTTGCCCTCGTCCATCATTATGACCCGGTCGGCCACTTCCCGGGCGAAACCGATTTCGTGGCTGACCGTCAACATGGTCATGCCGGTGCTGGCCAGTTCCCGCATCACGTCCAGCACTTCCTTTATCATCTCCGGGTCCAGAGCGGAGGTGGGCTCGTCGAAGAGCATTATCTTGGGCTGCATGGCCAGGGCCCGGGCGATGGCCACCCGCTGCTGCTGACCGCCGGAAAGCTCGGCGGGGAACTTGCCGGCCTGCTCGGGAATGCCCACCCTGGTCAGCAGTTCCATGGCTATCTCTTCGGCCTGGGACTTGCTCCAGTGGCGGACCTTGGTCGGGGCCAGCGTAATGTTCTGCATAACCGACAGGTGGGGAAAGAGGTTGAAGGACTGGAAGACCATCCCGACTTCACGACGGATGGCGTCAATGTTGCGCACGTCGCCGCTGAGTTCGATGCCGTCCACGATGATGTCGCCGCGCTGGTGCTGCTCCAGCCGGTTGATGGTGCGGATGAAGGTGGACTTGCCCGACCCGGAGGGCCCCAGGATGACCACCACCTCGCCCTGCCTGACGGTGGTGGAAACCCCCTTGAGGGCATGAAAGTTGCCGTACCACTTGTGGACGTCGCGGCAAACGATGATGTTTTCCACGCCCTGTTCCACTGCATTGCCATTTTCCGCCATCGGGACCTCCCAGTATCTTACCCGGAATTTTTCGGCGTCTGCCGCATTGTTTGCCCGGCCTGCCCCAGCCTAACCTTTCTCCGTCAAAGGGAAAGGGATTTTGAAACGGGATTTAGCGCCGTCCCACGCCCAGGTGTTCCTCCACCTTGCCGCTGACGTAGGACATGCCGTAGGTGAAGACCCAGAACACCAGGGCCAGGAAGACGAACAGTTCCCGGGCGCTGGACAGGTACTCGGGGTTACTCTGGATAAAGGATCGGCCAATAGCCACCACGTCCAGCATACCGATGATGTAAACCAGGCTGGTGTCCTTGAACAGACCGATGAACTGGCCCACGATGGCCGGAATGACATTGCGGATGGCCTGGGGCAGGGAGATGAACATCATGGTCTGCCAGCCGGGCAGCCCCAGGGCCCGGGCGGCCTCAGCCTGGCCGGGGCTGAGGGCCTGCAAGCCGCCCCGGATGTTCTCGGCCATGTACGCCGAACTGAACAGGGTGATAACCACGGCGGCGCGGAACAGGGAGTTCTGGGGCATATCCTCTGGGAAGGCCAGGGGCACCAGGGTCTGGGACATGAACAGCAGGGTTATCAGCGGCACCCCGCGGAACACTTCGATGAAGAACACGCACAGGACTTTCACCACGGGCAGGTTGCTGCGCCGTCCCAGGGCCAGGGCAATGCCGATGGGCAGGCTCAGGGTGATGCCGCCCACGGCCAGTATCAGGTTCAGCGAAAGCCCGCCCCAGTAAACTACGGATACGGGCTGCAGGAACGGGAACCAGGGCAGGCCCCGCAGCAGCACCAGGGTGACGAAAAAGATGGCTACTCCCAGCATCGTGAGCCGCGAACCGGTGCCCAGGGGAGTGTAGCGGGCCAGCGCCCAGCCCAGGGGCACGGCCGGCAGGTTCAGGAGCAGCAGGACGCGCACGTCCAGGCCCATGGTTTCCAGGTTGTAGGGCAGAAAGGCAAAGGCCGCGGATACGCCGGCGGTGAGCCAGGCCACGGTGCGGGCCACCCGGTTGCCCCTCAGCCCCCAGGCGGCGCCCAGCAAAACGCTCACCATTATCAGGGCTGCCTGGGGCCGCCAGAAGCAGTTCTGGCCGGCGCAAGCGGCTTCGGTGTTGTAGCGGCCCAGCAGGAACCTGCCGCCCAGTTCGGAGATTACCGTCCAGTCGGCGGCCAGGAAAACCCACTTCAACCCAAACCACAGGGCGAGCGCCAGGACCGCGCCGGAAACCAGGGTCAGCACGGTATTGAACCAGTCGCTGAACAGGTTGGCATGGAACCAGCCTATGACCCCCACCTCGGAACGGGGCGGCAGCATGGCTTCCGGCGAATTTCCGGGTCGTGCGGCCATTGCCTAGCCTCCCACGAAACGGATGTGCCGGTTGTACAGGTTGCCAATCAGGGACCAGGTCAGGCTCATTGCGAGGTAGCAGGCCATCAGCAGCATGAAGATAGAGACGGCCGGGGCGGTCTGGGTCATGGTAATGGCGATGTTGGTCAGGTCGCTGTAGGCCACGGCGCCGCCCAGGCTGCTGTTCTTGGTCAGGTTCAGGAACTGGCTAATCAGGGGCGGGATGATTACCCGCAGGGCCTGGGGGAAGGTGATGTTGCGCAGGGTGTTCATGGGAGACAGGCCCAGGGCCCGGGAGGCCTCCGTCTGGCCCCGGCCCACGGACTGGATGCCGGCGCGGACAATTTCCGCAATGAAGCTGGCGGTGTACATCACCAGCCCGACCAGCAGCACCAGCAGGCCGGCCCGGGCGGTGAAACCTCCGACTATGTTGCCGAACCGCCCCTGGGGTTCCGGCACCGAAATGTAGAGGGGAGCGCTGCCGCTGGCGATGCTCAACACGACCCAGGCCAGGACACCGATGCCAATGGCTACGGCTGCTCCGTATATTACCGGGTAACCGGAGCGGCCCGTCTCTTCTTCCAACCGGCTGCGCCACCGGTAAACCAGCGCCCCGGCAATGAGGGCAGCCACCGCCAGCCCCAGCCAGATGAAGGCGATGCTGTAGTCGGTGGCCTTGGGCCAGGGCATGGAAAAGCCCCGGTTGCTCAGGTACACGGCGTCGGCCAGGACAAAGCTCTCCTGCACCTTGGGGAGTTCCAGGACTATGTAGAACCAGAAGAACAACTGTACCAGCAGGGGCACGTTGCGGAAGAATTCTATGTACACCATGGCCAGCTTTGCCACGATCCAGTTGGTGGAAAGGCGGCATACGCCAATGAATATGCCCAGGGCGGTGGCCAGGAAGACGCCGGAAACGGCAACGATGGCGGTGTTGGTGACTCCCACCAGGAAGGCATACAGGAAGGTGTCGGAGGACTCGTAGGGCAGGAAGTGTTCGCCGATGGGAGTCTGGTACTCACGGGAGAGGAAGCTGAACCCGTAGGGAATTTCCCGGTCCTGGATGGCGGTGGCCATGTTGGTGAAGAACCAGACCACCAGGGCAACAACCAGGATACCGGAAATTATCTGGGCGGCCCACTGGATAATCTGGATGTGCCGCCAGATGGGGATGCCCTGGTAGGTTAGTATTCGAGAAACGGTTACCATGTTTGCAAGCTGATTCGCTACCGAAAAGGAGTAATTACCACGGAACGCACAGGCGACGCATAGATTGTAGCGCATTTGTTGAGAGTTTGCTTGCGGCAAGGGAAAGGCGCCAGGGCAATTGGATTAGAAGCCTGTCCTAACTTGCGCAAGGTTCTACATCTGGAAACGAATGGCATGCTGAGCGAAGCCGAAGCATCTACATCCCTACCTTCCAGCCAGGCGCCGCGACTCAAACCACCGCTCCCTGCAAGGGGTTTAGACCCTTCGGCAAGCTCAGGGTAACATGATTCCTTTTGTGGTTCGCGCGCCGGCGGGAAGTTGGGCGGGCCGGGGTTTGGATTACTTCCTTCGCGGGAAGGACGGGTTGGGGTTTTTGCCGTCACTTTTTCACTGATGGAACTCTTTGGGGAGTTTGAAGGGCCCGCCATAAGCCGCTGGCTGGCCGGGGCGGCTGGGCAAATGGGGCAAAAAACGGGGCGGGTCCATGACCCGCCCCGATGGTTTTAGTCCTGTCAATCTGCCTGAGTCAGACTTTAGCGCAGGGGAGCAGCGTAGATCTGGCCGCCCTTGGGGCAGTCGGTGCAGGGGGCGTTGGCCCACAGGGCGTTGCGGCCTCCCTCCCGGGGCAGGTTAATGCCGCTGGGGCCCAGGTTGCGGTCATAAATCTCGCCGTAGTTGCCGACGGCATTCAGCACGTCCTGGGCTACCGTCGGGCTGAGGCCCAGTTCTTCCTGGCCAAAGGCGCCGCTCAGGCCCAGCAGCCGGTCAACCTTGGTGTTTTCCGTAGCTGCGCTGGGAACGTTGCCCTGGCTTACACCGTAGGCCTCACCGTAGATGAGGATGGCCATTACCGTCTTCACGATGTCGAACCACTGGTCGTCGCCGTGGGGGACCACGGGGCCGAGAGGCTCTTCGGAGATGGTATTGGGCAGAATCACGTGGTCAGCCGGATTGCTCAGGGCGGTCCTGAGGGCGGCCAACTGGGAGTTGTCATTGGTGAAGGAGTCGCACTGACCTGCGTCGTAGGCAGCCACCACCGCGTCGGTGTCCTCAAAGGTGGACACGGTAATACCCAGCCCGTTCTGGTCGCTGAAGTCCTGCAGGTTCAACTCAGTCGTGGTACCCAGGGTTACGCAGACGGTAGCGCCTTCCAGTTCCAGCGCATCAGTAATGCCCGAGTCCTCGCGGACCATGAAGCCCTGGCCGTCGTAGAACATGGTCTGGGCATAGTTGCCCCAGCCGGCATCGCGGGAGGAGGTCCAGGTCACGGTACGGACCAGCATGTCAACCTCGCCGGACTGGATCGTGGGCCCGCGTTCGGCGGCGGTAATCAGGCGGATTTCGATGGCGTTGGGGTCGCCCAGAACCGCGGTGGCCAGGGCGCGGCACAGGTCAATATCGAAGCCCACGTTATTGCCGGCGGCGTCAATGCCACCGTAGCCGGGCACGTCGTCGCGGCTGGCGCAAATTACCTTGCCCCGGTCCTTGACTTCCTGCAGGCGGTTTCCGCCCATCATGCTGGCAGCATCAACCTGGCGCTTCAGCTCTTCGTTTTCGGCCACCAGGGTTGCGTTTTCAGCTTCCAGGTCGGCCTTCTGGGCGGTCAGGTTAGCGTTCTCGGTCTCCAACGCCGACGTATCCTGTGTGCAGCCCGCCAAAACCAGGACCATGGCGCTCAAAGCGACAAATAGCAGTAGTGTCCTCTTCATTAGCCTGTTCTTCCCTCCATTAGTTCACTAACATTATCGGATTCCTGAATACTCTTTGCGGATTCTATCATTGGCTGGCTACCTTAGTCAACAGAATCTACATCGAATGGCGAGTATATTTTCAGCCGGGATTGCCGGCAACTCTACCACCGCGCTTAATGCCGGAATGCGGGCACCGGAAGTCGGAGCGACGAATACGACAGCCGAAACACGGACACCGGATTATGGAACCGGGTTGCCGGCCCCGGGGTTACCGGCCCTGACCCCGGTCCAGGAAGTCTTGCGCCGAGCCCAGGCCTTCCAATGCCAGGCCGTAGCCCAGCAGGTCGTGCAGTTCCTGCTTCAGCTTGTGGGTCAGCAACGCTCTTGAGTAGCGCAACACCAGGCGGGGCTGCTGGGCAAGCTGCCGGGCCAGGGTCCAGGCGCGGGGCAGCAATTCGTCCGGGGGCAGGACTTCGGCCACCAGGCCAAGTTCCTGGGCCCGGCTGGCGTCCAGCTGCTGGCCCGTCAGCAGAAAGTACCGGCCCCTGTTCATGCCCAGCAGCAGCGGGTAGATGATGTGCATGCCGTCGCCGGGGGTGAGGCCGCTCATGAAGTGGCCCGAGTCCTGGAAGGTGGTGTGGGGCGCTGCAAGCACGATGTCGCTGAGGAGGGGCAATTCCGAGTGCCTAAGGGCGGGGCCGTTGACGGCGGCGATAACCGGAACCTCGATGTTGAGCAGGTTGCCCAGCAGGTGCTTGCCCTCCCAATAGGTGCCGTCCCACTGGGCGGGGGTGCGCCTGGGAACGGTGTCGCTGGAACCGGCTGGCCCGGTGAAGCCGTCGCCCACGCCGGTCATGATTACCACCCTGGTTTCCGGGTCGGTTCCCACGGCGTGGAAGACTTCCACCAGTTCGGTATGAGGACCGGCGCCCCACTGCAGGGTATTCCCGTCGCTGTGCAGGGTCATTTGCAGAATGCCGTCCTCGCGCTCCAGCCTGGCGTACTGAAAGCGGTCCTGATATTCCTCAAGCCTTGCCATAGGTGGCCTCCTTTTGCTCTCTATCCTATTATGCTCTGTGCGGTGCAACTATCCGCGAGCCGCCGGCATCGCCGCCGTTCCGGGGTGGGAGCAGCCGACGGGCGCCACGTGTCTTGACAGCCGGCGTGCCGCTTAATAGTATGGAAGGTACCCCTCAGGCTACCCGCGGTGGGGCTCCCGGGCCTTGCCCTTGACGACGGTTAGCCGCCCCTCTTCGCTGGGGATTAGTCCAGTGGTAGGACGCCTGACTCTGGATCAGGAAGCGGAGGTTCGAACCCTCCATCCCCAGCCATCATGTACTGTAGGCAGAACTGGCTCTCCAATCCTGACCACTTCGGATTCTCTCCTTCCTATTGGACTGTCTTCTGGCATGGGCATCGTGTAGCGGACGGTCGCTTGACCTGGGGCGACTGCTATCTCCCTAACGAAAGACCGGATGAAAGCTTTGGTTTCCGTAAGCTCACTCTCCATAAGAAAGTCGCTCATCTCCCGAGCATAGGCCGCAATCTTTGCATCGTCCAAAATCGCCGGACGGTTTGAAAGGGCTGCCCTGGCTTCCTCTGCCGCCACCTCCAACTTTTCCTGACGCTCTTGGTGTTCCCGTAAACGGGGGATGATGTCGTTGATTTCCAGGTCGGTGGTCTCGACGGCGTACCAGAGCCGGTCCATGCGCCGCCGGACCTCAAGCAGCTCTTCCTCCATCGC
>DAOUIY010000015.1:0-2894 GCA_034423215.1 Dehalococcoidia bacterium | reverse complement strand
TCCTGCGAAGGCAGGAATCTTAACTACTGCCGGTCGAGGTTCCCGCCTTCGCGGGAACGACGAAAAGGAGCAGTTCGGAAGCTACCACTTTCAATTTGACGACACCCCCTAGTCCGGCCTCTAGCAGGTTAAATTATTTGAAACAACGGGTAGTATTTCCGCTCACCATGAGCCGACTCCCGGATTACCCATCAACGCAAAGTGGTCAAACTACTAGCGATTGAACCCGTGGTACTCGTCGCCCACCAGGATGGCCACCGGCCGCTTGGTATTCTTGGCTTCCTCAAAGGCAACCGAAATCCGTTCGCTGTCCGCATCATGCTCCACCAGGTAGTAGTTGATGCGATAGGCGTTGAGGAACGGCTCCGTGTAGCGGGCCACCGAGTCGGTTATTATGCCGTGCCGGTTCCAGCCCCGGTACCCTATCACCATCACCAGGGGAAAGCCCGAGTCCAGCGCCATGCCCCGGATGGAGTCGCCCGATTCCATCATGCCCGTGTTCTGAATCAGGCACACCGGCTTCTTCCCGCCGATTATCAGCCCCAGCGCTATGGCGAAGGTCTCGCCCTCCCGGGATGCTGGCACAACATCCAGCCAGGACTGCTCCTTCATCAACTCGTAAAGGTAGTTGGTCTCGCTGTCGGGTATGGTCACCACGTGGGTCACGCCGTTCTTCCGGAACTCTTCCACCATGGCTTCCGGGCTCAATACCGCTGCCTGCTGTTCTACCATCAAACTCCTCCTCGCCTGTTTCCTGACCTGAACGTATGGCTCCCCCGGCCCTGCATATTAGGGCGGGTCGTCAACTTCACCGTCATTCCCGCCTGCGCGGGAACGACTGCTTAATGTCTTACCCATCACTTCAAACCTGTTGAACCACCAGTGGTCCGACAACTTTGAAATGATAGTTGAAACTGCTTTTCTCCGTCGTTCCGGCGAAGGCCGGAACCCAGAAGTCCTGAAGGTAAGGAACCATGTCCAACGCCAACCTTCCTGGATTCTGATTGGATTCTGGCCTGCGACAGAATGACGAGTTTCGATAATTGCCCGTCAACCCAAAGTGGTCAAACTATTAGTGGTTCAACCTGTTTCAACTGACGGATAATATTCCCGCTCACCCTGAGCCTGTCGAAGGGCCGCCCCTTGGTTATCCAGCCGGTTCTGCAACTGGTTCCATGGATTGGTACTATGGACTTATGCTGGCCGCCGGCGCCGCAAAATGCCGCTGCGGGTTGGCTCTGCGGGCATTATAGTAATCCCTACCGGCAGGGTCAATTTTGCCGCCCCTGGACCGCCATGCTGTTGCGACTCTCGCGGCTGCGGGCGGTCAGCCGGACGGCCCACATCAGGAAAACTGACGACGTGGTAAGGCCGGCGGAAATCAGGAAGGCCCAGAAGTAGTCTCCCTGCAGGTCAAACAGCAGGCCCGCCAAAATCGGGCCCAGACCGATGCCTATCCCCCGTCCCACCTCCATCATGCCCATAACCGTGCCCAGCATCCGCGGCGGATAGAGGTCGGCGGCCTTGGCCCCAACCAACAGGCCGCTGATGCCGTCGCTCAGCCCGTTCAGGGCCACGAAAATAACCAGCACCCACCAGGCCCCGCCCGCGCTGAAGAACAGGACCAGCACCACCGCCGCCACGGACATCGTCATCCCCATGGTGTAAACAATCTCCCGGCCGATTATGTCGGACAAGAGCCCGGTGGCAGGACGGCCCCCGATGCCCAGCAGACCCGCTATCCCGATGGCCAGCGCCGCCTGGATTTCACCGTAGCCGGCCAGGAAGAGGAAGGCCAGGATGTGCACCATGGTCATGTGGTTGCCCACCGAATTAACGGCCCGCGCGCTCAGCAGCAGCCACACCGCCGGTTCTCGAAGCACCTCGCCCACCGAGGACCGGGGCGGCGTGTCAACTTCGGTGGCGCTTGCCCTCACCGCGGCCGCCCCGTCCGGCTCCCCAGCCGCTTCCGGTGTGGCTTCCGGTGTGGCTTCCGGTGTGGCTTCCGGCCCGGCTCCCGGCCCGGCTCCCAAAATAGCAGCGGCGCCCGCCTGCTCGCCGTTGGGCGGTCGCTTCTGGAGCAGCAGGTTGGGAATCACCACCACCAGGAAGAAAGCGACCCCGAAAATCCGGAAGGCCCACTGCCAGCCCAGGGTCGAAACAATGAGCTGGGCCAGGGGAACTACTATAGCCTGGCCGGCCGGGTTCCCCGCGTCGGCCATTCCCAGGGCAACGCCCCTGGACCGGGGAAACCAGGGAGCCAGGGTCGCCGTGGCCGAGAACGACGAAATGCCCACCTGGCCCACGGTGGCGACGACGCTGTAGAAGATGAACAACTGCCACACTTCGCTGGCAAAGCTGCTGGCCAGCCACCCCACCAGGATGAAGCACCCCGCCAGCGGGAACAGGGCCCGGGGCCCGAAGCGGTCGAGAAAGACCCCCAGCAAGGGAGCGATAAAGGCCCCGAACAGGCCCGAGGCCGAGAACACGGCGGCAGTCACCGCCACGCTGCTGCGAAAATAGTCCCGCAGGGCCACCAGGAAAACGCTCTGTACGTTCTTGGACCCACCCTCTACGGTCAGGTTGGTGAACGTCAGGGCGAAAATCACCCAACCGTAGTGGAGCCTGCGCTTAACGGCGGTCAGCAAGGGTCACCGGTATTCACCATTTTGCGGTAATTAAGCATGGCATTGCCCCGGGGCCATATTGCCCCGCCATGCAGACAGGGCAGTAGCATTATAGCCTCCTGCCGCCCCGAACGCAGGACAAGCAATGCCGCAACCAGGGCAATCGCGTTTTAACGATTTGTTGTCCTGAACGACCAAAACTGTCATTCTGAACGGAGTGAAGAATCCAAAAACCTGCCCAAAGTGCGGTTACTGGGGGAAAGACGG
>DAOUIY010000014.1:0-9080 GCA_034423215.1 Dehalococcoidia bacterium | reverse complement strand
TCCTGCGAAGGCAGGAATCTTAACTACTGCCGGTCGAGGTTCCCGCCTTCGCGGGAACGACGAAAGGGGACGCTAGGAAGCCCCCACATTCAATTTGACGACACCCCCTAATCCCCGCTTGCCCCCGCCCGGGTTGGTTGGGGATTGCTTTGGTACTCCTCGGGCAGGGCGTCCTCCCAGTGGGGCAGTTGGTGCCGGCCCGTGTTGGGCAGGAATATTATGGAAATTACGCCCATCGCGCTCAGCACCAGGGACGCGGCAACGGTGGCCGTGAAGTCGCCCGAGTTGATGAAGGCCGGATAGCTGAAGCCCTCCGTGAAGTCCCGCAGCACCCCGCCGATGGCGGCACCCGAGGCCATCCCAAATCCCGCGCCCATCATCTGGAAGCCGTAGGTTGTCCCGATGGGAGCGTTGCCGTAATACTGGCGGTTGATGATGGGGAAGGCGGTCATTTCGCCGCCAAACCCGATACCGAACAGGATGGCAAAAAGGTAGAACATCCAGGCGCTATCGGCGAAGAACAGCAGGAACACCGGGGCCACCTGGAGAAAGAAACAGACCCCCATCACGCCCTTGCTGCCCAGGTGGTCGGCCAGGATGGGCACCGCAAACCGGGTGAGGGTGCTGGTAACCGTCAGGGCGATGAAGGTGCCCGCGGCCAGCCCCTTGGACACACCGGCAGCTTCAGCCATTGCCACGATGTAAACCATCACGATGGCATGGCCGGCGCAGCCCCAGTAGTGAATCCCGATGAGGTTCCAGAAAGCGGTGGTCGGCAAGACCTGCTTCAGGAAAACTTTGGAACGGGCCTTGGCCGCAGCGCCCGACTGCAACTGCCTGACCGGCTCATCGGAGGCCATCCCCAGGGGTCTCAGGCCAATGGAGGCCGGTTCGTTGTAGAACAGGCGGACCAGTCCCAGCAGCAGCAGGCCGCCGATGATGCCTGGAATCCAGAAGGATGCCCGAAGTCCCTTCTCTTCGTCGCCGAAGAAAACCTCGACGCCGGGAATCCAGTTAACCCACCAGCCGGGCTCGCCGCTGAAAATGGCAATTATCAGCAGAATCAGCGGGACCGCCACCAGGGGCCCCAAGCCCTGGGATGCCTGCAGCAAGCCCATGCCCACGCCGAGCTTGCGGTGGAACCACTGGGTTACCCCGGCAGTGAGGGGAACCTGGAAGATTCCCATGGCGGCGCTGAGGACTATGCCGAAATACAGGTAGAACTCCCACAGGCTGTTGACGGTGGCGGTGAGGACCATGCCAATTATGAACAGGCTGGCCCCTATTACCATGGTCACCCGCACGCCGTACCGGTCGCCCAGCCACCCCGCGGGAGTGCCGAACATACCGGACACCACCCACTGGAGGGAGAAGGCAAGGCCCACCATGCCGTAGCTCCAGCCAAAGGTCTCCACCAGCCTGGGTATCAGGATGCTGGAGGAGGTGCGGAAGCTGGAAGAACTGAGCCGCATGAGGGCGGCGGCGGCCACGATTACCCAGGCGTAGTGGACTTGACGATTTCCGATGGACAGTTGGGAGGGCCTAAGGTTAATGTTCAGCAAAAGTGGGTCCTTGGCACGGACTGGGCACGGACTGGGCGCTGGTCGGGGGTACCGCCCTATACTGCTGGCAAACAAAAAATCTGTCAAGGATACTCCCGGCCCGGCTCCGGCCGAACCAGGCAGCCACCGCGAAGCCGACCGCCCTGCGGCTGTTTCATAGTTTGGCGATTCCAGGGAGGGCCGGTGAATTTCCCAACATCAACGCGGGCCCGGGAACAAATAACCGGCCTGTTTCGTCTTACAGACAGTTAATAGTAATGACGGGTAAGCCGAGAGTCCGCTCGTGGCGAACTCGGCAATCAGCGGTGGCGGCCTCGACCGTCCGCTGGTGGCGAACTCGCTAGTCCGCTCATGGTGAGCTTGTCGAACCATGAACGGGCGGCCCCTCGACAAACTCAGGGTGAACGGAAACAAGACCCCATAGCGTCAAATTCGGTACATCGTCGTTACTGCTTTCGCGGGAATCTAAACTGCAGCATGTCGAGGCTCCCGACTGCGCGGGAACGACGGACTCTCCAAAATTTAGTATGCGTTTGCCCTGCGAGTCCCCTGCCGGAATGTGCAACTTTCGGCCCGTTCAGTTACAATTCTTTACAGTGCCAGGCTTTTGCTCAAAGGACTGGCCCGGGGCGCTGTCCCAAGGCCTGAAAGGGCACCGGGGCCGCAACTTCGTGCTCGACAGGAATATCCCTCAACCATGATTTGACGCTTCCCACGCTCATGGTTGATACGCAATTGTTCAAGGTGGTTCTCAGGTATGGTTACATTACTCAGAAAGATAATTGGCGACCCCGGCGAAAAAGCCATAGAAAAGATAGCCCAGACCCTGGCGCCGGAAATCAATGGCCTGGAGCCTGAAATGCGGGCGCGTTCCGACGAACAACTGGGCGACCTTACCCAGCATTTCCGCGACCGGCTGGCCAGGGGCGAGACCCTGGACGACCTGCTGCCCGAAGCCTTCGCTGCCGTTCGGGAGGTAGCCCGCCGCAACCTGGGCCAGCGGCATTACGATGTCCAGCTCATCGGCGGCATCGTCCTCCACCGGGGGCAGATAGCGGAAATGAAGACCGGCGAAGGCAAGACCCTGGTGGCAACCCTGCCGGTCTATCTGAACGCCCTCACCGGAAAGGGCGTCCACGTGGTTACGGTCAACGACTACCTGGCCCGCCGCGACCCGGTGTGGATGGGGCCCATATATCAGAACCTGGGCCTCACCGTAGGCTGCCTCCAGCACGATTCTGCCTACATATACGACCCGTCGGTGGAGAAGGCCCCCAACGGCATGAAGTACCTGCGCCAGGTCACCCGCAAGGAAGCTTACCTGGCCGACGTGCTCTACGGCACGAACAACGAATTTGGCTTCGACTACCTCCGGGACAACATGGCCCTGGAACCGGAAGGCCGGGTGCAGCGTGACCGCCACTTTGCCATCGTGGACGAGGTGGACAACATTCTCATTGACGAGGCCCGTACCCCGCTGATAATCAGCGGCCCCGCCGAGGAGCCGGTACAGCACTACTACACCTTTGCCAAGCTGGTGCCCCGCCTGGACCCGGACACGGACTATGCCATTGACGAGCGAACCCAGGCCATTTCCCTCTCCCAGGAGGGTATTGAGAAGATGGAGCAATGGGCCAGGGTGGATAACCTGTATGACCCGGAAAACTACCACCTGGTCCACTACATCGAGAACGCCCTCACGGCCCAGGTGCAGAAGGTAAGGGATAAGGACTATGTGATTCGGGACGGTGAAATAGTAATCGTTGACGAGTTCACCGGCCGCCTTCAGTTTGGCCGCCGCTGGTCCGATGGTCTGCACCAAGCCGTGGAAGCCAAGGAGGGGATGCGAATCCAGCGGGAAAGCGTCACCTACGCCACCATTACCCTGCAGAACTACTTCCGCATGTATGACAAGCTGGCGGGCATGACCGGTACCGCCGCCACCGAGGCCGATGAGTTCTACAAGATTTACGGGCTGGAGGTAGCGGTAATTCCCACCAACGTGGATATGGTCCGGCAGGACGAGGCCGACCTGGTTTTCCAGGCCGCCGAGTCCAAGTGGAAGGCCGTGGTGGAGGATATCGTCACCACCCACGAAACCGGCCGCCCCATCCTGGTGGGCACCACCTCTATCGAGGCCTCGGAAGCCCTGAGCGAGCGGCTGAAGCGGCGCGGCGTGCCCCACCAGGTGCTCAACGCCAAGAACCACGAAGGAGAGGCCGGCATTGTGGCCCAGGCCGGCCGCCTGGGGGCCGTTACCGTCTCCACCAACATGGCAGGCCGCGGTACCGATATTGTGCTGGGTGGCGCAAACACCGACGACGCCGGATGGGACGAGGAACACGGCAGAGTCATAGAACTGGGCGGCCTCCACGTTATCGGCACCGAGCACCACGACGCCCGCCGCATTGACAACCAGCTGCGGGGTCGCTCGGGCCGCCAGGGCGACCCGGGAAGTTCCCAGTTTTACGTGGCCCTGGAGGACGAGTTGATGCAGCGCTTTGGCGGCGACCGCATCAAGTCGGTCATGGGATGGTCCGGCCTGGACGATGACACTCCCATCGAGAACAAGCTGATCAGCAAGTCCATCTCCGGCGCGCAGGTAAAGGTGGAGGGCTACCACTTCGACATAAGAAAGCACCTGCTCAACTTTGACGACGTGCTCAACACCCAGCGCGAAGTCATTTACATCGACCGGGAACGCATCCTCAACGGCGACAACCTGAAGGAAAAGATTCTCGAAATGCTCCGGCAGGAGTTTGCCGACCTGGTACGCAAGCACTTGCCCGACCGCCACGCCGACAATTGGGACGCCACCAGCTTTGTCTCGGAACTCTCCCTCATCTGTCCTTTGCCGCCGGAGCTGCGGGATGAGGAACGGGTCTACAGCCACAAGCTGGAGGAGGTAGGCCAGGTACTGTTCGACTACGCCGAAACGGTTTACGACGCACGGGAGGCCGAACTTGGCTCGGAGCAGATGCGCACCCTGGAACGGCTCTTGTTGCTGCGGGCCATTGACCTGCACTGGGTCAACCACCTGACCACTATGGAGAACCTGCGTACCGGCATCGGCCTCCACGCCTACGGGCAGCGGGACCCGCTGGTAATGTACCGGACCGAAGGCCACAAGACCTTCCAGGAACTGCTCCACCGGATGCAGGTGGACGTGGTACATTCCCTGTTCCACGTCACCGTCACCGAGCGGCCCGCCCCGGCCCGGCGCCCGGCGGATTCGGCAAAGGCCAGCCCCATGCAGAAGGTGATGGGCGAAGGCCGCCAGGCCGGGCCCGGAGGCCAGAAGATTGGCCGCAACGCCAGGTGCCCCTGTGGCAGCGGCAAGAAGTACAAGCGCTGCTGTGGCGCCGCCGCATGACGTTGGAGCCCGGGGAACCTCGAACCTTTGACCACAGCCGTCAGTCTGACAGGAGGCAGCAATGAATCTGGCCGTCAGGATCGTCCTTCACGTCATTCTGTTCCTGGTCGCCATCCTGGTCTTTTACCTGGGGCTGGGCATAGGGCTGGCGTTTAACCCGACCCTGGGGACGCTGCTCTGGTTTACGTCGGGCGCCCTGTTCGTCGGCAACCTGCTGTGGCTGATACTGTACCTGAACAGGCGGCGGGCGGCGACGTAGGCAGAGGGCATTGTCCCAGCTAACCGAGTGGCCTCGTTTGAACAGAATGAAACGCATTCAGCCTGGCCGTTTTACTCAGCCCGGATCAGAGGCAAGTCCGAAAATCGGAGCATGATATGTTGGATGCTGGCACGACATCCACAATACCTAGAGGTACCTGTATCGGCGACTCTGTGTGGAAACTATCTGCAGACCTGGAAATCGAACTGGAATATGGCGACAAGTTCGTCGTCGCTACCAATTCGTGGATAGGTGAATACGGACACGGGCTTACCAGGCAGGATGCCATTGACGACCTTCTAACCTCTCTTCTGGATTTTCGTAACTCACTACACCGAATTCAGGAAGAAAAGCAACTGGCGGACGAACTAATCGAGACCTTAAGCAAGCTAAACCTGTTGTTGGTTAAGGACAATTAGCCCCTTGGACGTTCGCTCTGTCAGGCACGCTCTGCTGAACAAGCTCAATGCCGTTGAAAGCCGCGCCGGCCATCATGTGTTCTTCTATTTCGAGTACATGGGAAAGACTTATGCAGGCGCCAAAATGTCCCTTTCCTGGCGGGGAGACTTGCACGGTCAACAAGTTGCCTGGCTCAGAAGGCCGCTCCTCCTGAGTTCCAGGGAATTTGAAGACCTGGTTTCCTGCCCTTTGTCCGGCCCCGAGTTCTTTGCCATCTGGGCAGAGCGAAAGGGAATTTCCTGAGGATCCCGAATTGGCAGCAGATTAGGATGGAAGGGAAAAGATATCACGGTAGAGTTGCCTTTGAGGCAGAGGCTGAAATCTGTCGCGGAGAAGTGATAGGTATCCATGACGGGTGAAGTTCAAAGGCAGAACCATGGAAGAAATGCAGACGGCATTTCAAAATTCGATGGAGGACTATCTGCTATTTTGCCTGGAGAGAGGCAAAACCCCCGATAAACCCCAGTCTGATTAGCCCTTCCTACACCCCCGCCCTCCTCAACCTCAATGAGTTGCTGACCACCGTTACCGAGCTGAAGGCCATGGCCAGCGCCGCCAGCACCGGGTTGAGGAACCCCTGGTCTCCGAAGAAGAAAACCAGTCCGGACGGCACCCCGCCAAGGGCGGCAAACACGGGATAAAGCGCTCCCGCCGCTACGGGAATCAGCATCACGTTATAGAAGAAAGCCCAGAACAGGTTTTGCTTGATGGCCCGCATGGTCTGGCGGCTCAGGCGCAGGGCGGTAATCACGCTCCCAACATCGTTTCCCATCAGGGTAATGTCCGCCGACTCCATGGCCACGTCTGCGCCGGCGCCCATAGCCAGGCCCACGTCGGCCTGGGCCAGGGCCGGGGCGTCGTTTATGCCATCGCCCACCATGGCTACCGTCCGCCCCTCTTCCTGCAGCCGCCGGATGACTTCCACCTTGTTTGCGGGCAGGGTCTCGGCCTCCACCCGCGAAATGCCCAGGCCCCCGGCTACCTGCAACGCAGCCTGGCGGTTGTCGCCGGTGAGCATCACCACATCCAGGCCCATTTCTTGCAACCGCTCCACCGAGGCGCGGGCATCAGGCTTGGGGCTGTCAGCCAGCCCGATGATTCCCCGAGCAACTCCCCTCCATGCCACTACAACCGGCGTCTTGCCGTCCCGCGCCAGCCCTTCCAAGTCTGTTGCCAGGGCATCCAACGGAACACCGCGTTCAGCCAGCAGGGCCGGGCTTCCCACCAGGACAAGCCCCCCATTGACGACGGCGGCGGCCCCCTGCCCGGGCAGGGCCTCAAAGTCCGATACGTCCAATACGTCCGACGGGACCATTGAGTCCGATGGTCCCGAGACGCCCGCCGGTTCAAGGGCGCGGCGGTGGGCCTCCTCCACTACCGCCACCGCCAGGGGATGCTCCGACCGGCTTTCCACGGCGGCCGCCAGACGCAGCAAGTCAGCCTCGGCGGCGACGGTATCGCGGCTGGCAGAGTTGTCCGGACCCTCGCCGCCAACGGCGACAACGTCCGTCACCACCGGACGTCCCTCGGTCAGGGTACCGGTCTTGTCCAGGACCACCGTATCCACCCGGTGGGCGATTTCCAGGGCTTGGGCGCTGCGGACCAGGATGCCCCTCTCCGCTCCCTTGCCCGTCCCCACGATGATGGCGGTGGGAGTTGCCAGGCCCAGGGCGCAGGGACAGGCGATAATCAGGACGGTCACCAGGGTCAGCACCGCGTAAGTCAACGCCGGGGCCGGCCCCAGGGCTAGCCAGAAGAGGAAAGCGGCTACGGCGACTGCACCGACGGACGGCACGAAAACCGCGGCTACCCGGTCGGCCAGGCGCTGGATGGGAGCCCTGCTGCCCTGGGCTTCCTCCACCAGCCGGATTATCTGGGCCAACGCGGTATCACGCCCAACCCGGGTCACCCGGAACCGGAAGAAGCCGGTACGGTTCAGGGTAGCGCCGTAAACGGCGTCCCCCGGCGCCTTGTCCACGGGCATACTTTCCCCGGTGAGCATGGACTCGTCCACGGCGGAAGTTCCGTCCAACACCTCCCCATCCGTCGGCACGCGTTCCCCGGGGCGGACGGCCACCACGTCACCAGGGGTTAGTTCCTCCACCCCAACTTCCACTTCCCGGCCGTCCTGCACCACCCTTGCCGTGTTGGGCTGCAGTCCAATCAGCCGGCGGATGGCCTCCGAGGTGCGGCCCCTTGCCCTGGCTTCCAGGAACCGGCCCAGGAGAATCAACCCGATAATCATAGCCGCGGTATCAAAATAGACTGCGGACCAAATTCCCCTGGCCGCAAGCCAATCCGGCGCCACGGTGTTGACCACGGTTATCACGGCGCTGTAGCCATAGGCCACGGTGGAACCCAATGCCACCAAGGTGTGCATATTGGTGGCGCCGTGCCGCAGGGCTGGAATGCCTGACGCGTAGAAAGGCCACCCGGCCCAGAACTGGACCGGGGTTGCCAGGACCCACAAGAGCCAGTACCAGACCGGGACCGGCCCCAGGCGCAGGTCGTACAGAAAGCCGGTCCAGGGCAGAAAGTGCATGGAGCCCAGCATCAACAGGATGCCGGCGCTCACGGCAAAGGCGCACCTGTCCCGGTAATGGCGTATTTCCCGGGTACGGGACAGACGCTCCAGCTCCGCCGCGGTATCCCGTGCGTCGCCTTCAATACCCTCCAGGCGATACCCGCCGTCTTCCAGGGCCTCTCGAAAGTCTGCTGCGCCGGCCAGGCTCGGAACGTAGCTGACCCTGGCTCGTTCCGTGGCCAGGTTTACCGACGCCCCGGTTACGCCCGTGACCCTCGCCAGGGCGTGTTCCACGTGCAGCACGCATGCGGCGCAGGTCATCCCGCCCACGTTCAGGGTAGTGTCCACGGTTTCGATGGAATATCCCGCATCCGCCACGGCATCCTGCAGGGCCTCCAGGGGAAGGGAGTCCGCTTCCAACAACACCGCCGCCCTTTCCGTGGCCAGATTCACCGTTGCCGAAACAACCCCGGGCGTATCCTGCAGGGCGTGTTCCACGTGCGCCACGCAGGCCACGCAGGTCATGCCGCCGATGGGCAGCGAAACTTCGCGCGTATTTGCATTGTCAGTATTCAACTCGGTCCTCTTGAGTGGGCCAAAGGTCGCGAAACGGGACTGCATTTACAGGAATGTGCTGCGGATTACCGGTCATTATAGAACAGCCGGGGCCGGGGATGCAGGCGAAGCGGGGAAAAGGGCAGGGCAATCGCGTTTTAACGAATTATCGTCCTGAACGGCCAAAACTGTCATTCTGAACGGAGTGAAGAATCCAAAAGCCTTCCCAGAGTCCGGTTACGGACCCGAAAGTTGGCTTGGGGGAAGGATTTTAGGCCCTTCGGCAAGCTCAGGGCGACATGACCTCCTGCTTGGACGTTCAGCCTAGCCCAAAACGCGATTGCCCTG
>DAOUIY010000013.1:0-15543 GCA_034423215.1 Dehalococcoidia bacterium | reverse complement strand
ATGGTATGCATGGGCAGGCACGGTACAAGGTATTGTGATATGCATTATCTTATGCGTCATAATGTTCTATCACTCGCTATTGTTATTGTCAACTCTGAGCGCCGGGACCTGCGGACAAGACCCGGCGGCTCCGCAGAAATGACGGCCAATGCGCTAAACCCGTCATTCCTGCCAGGGCAAGAATCTCAAATCCCGCCCGTCGAGGTTCCCGCCGGCGCGGGAATGACGGGTTCGGGTCCAGGTTCCCGCCTGCGCGGGAATGGCGGGATTTGGAATGTATTTGGCTTGGCCGGAATTCCAGGGCGATTGCATTATGGAGAAATGTTATGACGTAACCGAGACGTCTTCCATAGATTAGCATTCCCACTAGAATCTGGTATCTGTTTACGAAAAACCTACCCCAGTTCCCGGAACCGGGCGTCGCGCCAGTTCATGGCGGCGCGCAGGCCCTGTTCCCGGCGGATGGCGTTGAACTCTTCCTGTTCCGGCGTGACGCTGGTGTCGAAGTGGGTCATCAGTTCCAGGTTATGCTGGATGGCGGACAGGAAGCCCATTCCCTCCAGCGCCCGGTTTACCGCTATCTTGGTCATCTTTACGCCCACTGCGGAAATAAGCGTAATTTTCCGTGCGACCGTCTCGCATTCCCGCATGAGATCGTCGTGGGGAACGACCCGGCTCACCAGTCCCACGCGGGCTGCTTCGTAGGCGTCTATTGTGTCGCCGGTCAGCAGCAGTTCCTTGGCGGTGGCGAGATTGACGCTGAAGGGGGTTATCAGCAGCGGCGGCCCCACGCCGGCCCGAATCTCAGGCTCACCCATAATAGCCCGGTCGGAGGCAATCTTGATATCGCAGACCTGCACCAGTTCGCAGGCCCCGGCCAGAGCATAGCCGTTGACGGCGGCGATGACGGGCTTGCTCAGATGCCAGACCTTCATGAAGGTGTCTATGTGGCTTTGGAGGTGGCCGCGCCACTGGTCCGGCTGCATGTCCTGGGGGTCGGACTCGCCGGGCTCCCGGGAAATGTCAAACCCGGCCGAGAACGCCCTGCCGGCGCCGGTCAGGATTACCACCCGAATGTCCGGGTCGTCTTCAACCACGTCCAGCGCTTCCCGAAACTCTCCCAGCAGGGCTGCGTTGAGGGCGTTTAGGCGGTCAGGTCGGTTCAGCGTCAGGTAGCCGATGGCGTCCTTTTTCTCGTAGGTAATGCACTCAAATGCCAAAACTGCTCTCTCCGGCCGCCCAGGGTTGAATGACGGTTGCCTACTCGATTCCCTTAATCTCTATGTGCTGGATTACGATCTCTTCCAGGGGGCGGTCATAGCGGTCGCGGCGCGCGCTGGAAATGGTATCAACAATATCCTGGCCGGCGGTGACCTTCCCGAAAATGGTGTGATTTCCGGTCAAGTGGGGAGTGGGCGCGACGGTAATGAAGAACTGGCTGCCGTTGGTATTGGGTCCGCCATTGGCCATGGCCAGAATCCCTGCCTGGTCGAAAGACATGGAAGGGACTATTTCGTCCTGGAAGGTGTAACCGGGTCCGCCCGTCCCGGTTCCCGTGGGGTCCCCTCCCTGGACCATGAAATTGGGAATGACCCGGTGGAAGATGACCCGGTCGTAGAAACCCTGCTGGGACAGGAATACGAAATTGTTCACGGTTACGGGAGCATCCTCGGCGAACAATTCCACCGTAATTGTTCCCAGATTGGTCTGGATGTCGGCCGTGTATTCTCCGTCCGGGTCAATGGTCATTGCCGGCGGCGAGGCATACTTGCTTACCTGCCGGCCGCTGCCGGTATCCACTGTTTCCGGTGTGGGTGTGCCGATTACCGGAGGCGTGGGTGTATCCGCAATGCGGGGAGTCGGAATAACGTCCGGTATGGGCGTGGCGGTGGGCGCCTCTTCGGGCAACTCACACGCAACCAGGGAAACAAACAGGGCCACCAGCCCCAGGACAATTAATGCTCTCATTGGTTTTCCTTGACTCCCCGTTTGATGTAGCCGTTGCGGCTTATAGATTCCGGCCCGCACCCGCGGGCGTCAGGGTCCGGCGATAGGCTTGGCCGTCATCGGGCCTACAAGTGGTTCAAATTCCTTGAAACGGTGCCTGCTATTTCCGCTCACCCTGAGCTTGTCGAAGGGCCGTCCGTTTATAGTTCGACAGGCTCACCATGAGCGGATTTTCACTTTTCCATCATACCTGCGCTGATAGGCTGCTAATAGGGTCGCGTAATCTTGGCGACCTCCTTCAGCTTTTCCAGGGTAAAGTCGCCGGACTGGCAAAGGCCGATGGTCTGCTGCTCATAGTCGGCGATGGTTTGGACCATGTCCGGAATCTGCTCGGCGATTTCGAAGGGGATGTTGGTCACCCCGTGCTTGTCGCCGTGGAGCAGGTCGCCGGTGTTGACGGTGAGGCCGCCTATGGTCACCGGAATGCCAATTTCAACCAGGTGGACGTAGGCGTGGGAAGCGGAGACTTCCTTGGCGAAAAACTGGAAGCCCAGGGCCTCAACCTCATCAATGTCCCTGACCGTGCCGTCAGTAGCCACGCCGACGGCGCCCAAGGCCTTGTGGATGTTGCCCTGCACCTCGCCCCAATAGGCGCCCAGGGGCGGGTTGTCAATGTCGTGCAGGACGATGAACCGGGGTTCCGGGACCGAGACTATCAGGTCCCACCAGTCTTCGCGGGAGACGTTTCTTCCCTCCTGCCGCACGGCGCTGATGACGCCCGTAACCGCATAACCTACCGCCGGGGGCAGGGTGCGAAAGACGCCCTTAATCTCGGGGAGCATGAACCCCTCATTCTTGGGCCGGACGTTGAAGCCCTCGATGGCGTTGCAGATGCTGGGAGTGTCAATCTGTCCCAGGGCTTCCATGGTCTCATTGCTGATGGTCTTGTACACGAACTACCTCCTGAATTTGTCGCCGGTCCACCCGCATCACCCGACGGGCCCATAGTATCCCGCGGGGCAGCGGAACCGGACCAGGCTTGTCCACAATGCGCCACTCAGTCTTGCGGAAGGAATACCGTCGGCGGACCCCTCCCAAGTCCCTCCCGAGTGGTCAATTAATACTCTAACCCCTCGGCCCATTACAGGCAAGAACGAGGGCTCTCCAGGCCGGGCAAAGGCACTCTACTCCTAGGCGAGTCCGTCGTTCCCGCCTCGCGGGAACCCCGAACCTGGCGAGTAATGGCTCAGGTCTCATCTGGTCTTGGGGCGTGTCGTCAAGAGCGCCGTCACTCCTGCGAAAGCGGGAATATCGGTTACAGCCGGTCGAGCTCCCCGCCTTCGCGGGAACGGCGAAAATGGACGGGAAAAGGGACGCTCGGAAGTTCCCAATGTCAATTTGACTACAGGCCTTATTGGTTCAACTTACTTGAAATGATGGATAGTATTTCCGCTCACCCTGGGCCTGTCGAAGGGCCGCCCATTCGCAGATTGACAATTTGATGGTTCGACAGGCTCACCATGAGCGGACTCTTCGACAGGCTCACCATGAGCGGACTTCCGGTTTACCCGTCAACGCAAAGTGGTCAAACTACCAGAGAATCCGGCCAGGCAGGAGAATGAGTTTGCCGTGGCACTCCGGACCCCGGCGCCGTATTTGAGCAGGAACTCAACCCTGTCCGGGGTCATCGTCAGGATTGTAGTCCGGGTCTTCCCACGGTTGGAGCCTGTCCATAGGGTCGCGGTCATCCGGTTTCAGGGAGCGCCACAGGAACCTGGCCGTAACCACCAGCAACACGACCAGTACCAACCCGCCAAATATCCAGATATCCAGGTAAATCAGCGGATTTGGGGCCGCGGCCGCCGACAAGGATGCGCTAGCGGCATCGGGAGCGACGTTCGAACTCGCCCACGAACCTTGCGGGGCAGTATTTTCAAGACCGGCCATTGCCATGTCGCCTAATCCTATACAACCTCTTAAAGCCCCTGCCAGCGTTTCCCGTCGGCAACCCGGTTGCGGTATGCGGCGCGCTGTTTTTAACCCAATGACCGCTGCCCGCTAAACCTGGCAGATAACTAAGTTAACACTCGGCTGCCGCTATTTCAAAAGGCCGGCCGCTCGACCTGACTGCTACCCAGCGCCCGCGCCGGATTAAGAAATAACGGTAACTCGCACCGACTCTAAAGGGAGACAGTTTACGTAATCCTGCTAGAATCCGGCCATCCTCGGGAGAAACGAGGACAACATCCTAGCCCCGCCTTTTCGGCGAGGGTTATAGATATTAGGGGGCTATTCGAATGCAAAAGGCTATTGAGGATTTCCTGCAGCACCTGGTGGTAGAAAGAGGGTTCTCCCAGCACACGCTTGATGCCTACCGCAATGACCTCGGACAGTTTACCGAGTTTCTCCGGGGCCGGATGAACGGGGACAGCGAAAGGGAAGATGTTTGGAACTTGGTGGACCTGGACTTGCTGAACGATTACATCTCCGACCTGAGGGACAGAAAGGGATACCGAGACACCACCACCGCGCGAAAAGTCGCAGCAATAAAATCCTTCTTCACCTTCCTTGCGCAAAATGGCGTTATCGAAGAACCTCCTACCGAGTCCCTGGGCTCGCCCCGGGTGGGCCGTTCCCTGCCCAAGTACCTTACCGAAGACGAGGTTGACCGGCTGCTGAACGAAGCCGACAAGGCGGGCACCGCAGAAGCGCAGCGCGATGCCAACATCCTGGAACTGCTTTACGCCACCGGCCTGCGGGTCAGCGAACTGGTGTCGCTCAACGTGCAGGACATTGACTTCGAGGAGTCGTACATTCGCTGCTGGGGCAAGGGGTCCAAGGAGCGCATCGTATATGCCCACGACCGGGCCCTGAACGGACTGCAGGACTACCTGTCAACCAGCCGGATGTCCCTCCTGGGCACCAACAAGGAAGAGGCGGCCCTGTTCATCAATCACCGGGGGGAGAGGCTGACACGGCAGTGGGTCTGGAACATCCTCAAGACCTACAGCAAGCGGGCGGGCATAGACCGGAAGATAACGCCCCACACTCTGCGCCACAGCTTTGCAACCCACCTGCTCCAGAAGGGCGCTTCCCTGCGCCACGTGCAGGAACTCCTGGGCCACTCCAGCATTTCCACCACCCAGGTCTATACCCATCTGACCAATACCCACATGCGGGACGAATACGAAAAGAGTCACCCCAGGGCCTTTTAGCCGTTGCGCCTAAGGGCCATTGAACCAGGGAAAACAACGCCGGACCGTTTCACGGTCCGGCGATTCTGTTTACATTGAAGGGTTCAGGTTGCTTCCCCAACCCACGTTCCTGCACCGGCGGAAACCTCGAAACATCCGGGGCGAGATTGCCCGCCTGCGCGGGAATGACGGTATTGGGGCTGTACATTCTTTCCGTTTCTGAGCGATTACGGTCCGGAGCTTCATTTGCTTAAGTAAGCACGTATGGGCCATAATGGAAGCAGAAATTGACAGCCGATGGGCGACCATCGCTCCATCGGCGCCCTTACTGCATTTCCCGGCGGCTTGAAACCGGTTGCCGCTTTCGGGAGAAGGCAGATACTGATAATTCAGGAGGTACGTCACCATGCCGGCCAGGGGTAAAAGGGTGGCGTCGCGACAAGCCCAACTAAATCGCAGAAGAAGAAGGCAGGCCAGGGGCGCCGGGGATATTGCCGCGCCCGGCGGGGGTGACGGGGATGAGGCGGTCTCTACAGCCGTAATTTCGGCTCCGGCAAAAGAAGCCGAAACCTCGATTGCAACTCCGGTCGCAGCCGATGGCGACAACTCCCAGGCAAGCCAGGCGCGTTCCAGGAACAGTTCCGCCCAGGAAGGTGGCCGCTCCCCGTCGTCAAATCGCATTGACCAGGCGCTGCCCTACAGGCACCTGGCCAGCGAGTTGCGCCGGGTTCTTATCCTGGCGGGTGTCGTGACCGTTGCGCTGATCGCAATCTCATTCATCATTTAGGCGGCTCCCTTTGGGAGGCTATGCTTGAGCGACTCCCGGAAATGTGTTCCGGGAAGTCCATTCTTAAAGCACGTAATCTCCGCCTCTTCGGGTTGGACAGATGACCCAGGCCTTATTTGAACATCGTCTCCGTGTAACTCCGGAGAAGCCGGGCGTTTACCTGATGAAGGACGCCCGCAATGAGGTCTTGTATGTTGGCAAGGCCAGCGTATTGAGAAATCGCCTGCGTTCCTACTTCGGTTCTCCCAACGGGCAGCCGGCCAAAATCCGGCGGATGATGTCTCGAATGACCGATTTCGAGTTCATCGTCACGGATACGGAGGCCGAAGCGTTAATCCTCGAAAACACCCTGATTAAGCGCTACCGGCCCCACTTCAACGCCCGGCTGAAGGACGACAAGACCTACCCCTACCTCAAGATTGACCTCACCGAGGACTTTCCCCGGGTTTACATAACCCGCCAGGTGGCGCAGGACGGCGCGCGGTATTTTGGGCCCTTTGCCACCGCCAGCAGTGTCCGAAAGACCATGGACCTGATTAAGAAGCTCTTCCCCTACCGGTCCTGCACCAAGACCATCACCGGGCGCGACCCCCGTCCCTGCCTGGAGTATTACATCCACCGTTGCGTGGCTCCCTGCTCGGGCCTGGCCACCGGCGAGGAGTACGAGCAGGTTATCCGGCAGGTCATCATGTTTATGGAGGGCAATACCGAGGCGGTGACCCGTGAACTGAGAAAGAAAATGGAATCGGCCGCCGAGGAACTGGAGTTCGAGCGCGCCGCCGTGCTGCGGGACCAGATTCGGGGGATTGACCAAGTGGCCGAGGAACAGCAGGTCAAGGTGGAATCCAACCCCGGCGGGGACATGGATTTCATCGCCCTGGCCCAGGGCACCAACGAGACCTGGGTAGAGATATTTTTCATCCGGCGCGGCAAGCTAATCGGGCGCGACCACTTCTTCATGGAAGGTACCCAGGACGAGGCGCCGGAGGTGGTAATTGCCCAATTTATCCGCCAGTTCTACCAGAACGCCCTAGTAATTCCGCCTTTGGTTTACGTCCAGCGCCCGCCGGAGGATGAGGGCCTGATCCGGGACTGGCTGCGGGACAGGCGCCAGGGCGCGGTACGCATGGTCTGCCCCAGGCGGGGCCAGCACAAGAAGCTTATGGACGTGGTCTCCGAGAATGCGGTCCAGGGACTGGCCCAACACCGGATAAAGTGGCTGAATAACTCCGACGTAATTCAGCAGGCCATGTCCGAGCTTGAGGAGGAACTGAGCCTGCCGTCACTCCCCCTGCGCATGGAGTGCTACGACATATCCCACGTCCAGGGAACCAACCTGGTGGGCAGCATGGTGGTCTTCCAGGACGGCCGCCCCAGGACATCCCACTACCGGCGCTTTCAGATTAAGTCGGTGGACGGCGTGGACGATTACGCCAGCATGCAGGAAATGCTGCGCCGCCGGTTCAAGAGGTTGGCGGATGCCAGGATCGAACGGGACAAGATGGACACTTCCGCGCCGCTGGACGAAAGCAAGGACGGCACCGCCTGGGGCATTGAGCCGGACCTGGTCATTATAGACGGCGGCAAGGGACATCTCTCGGCCGCCCTGGAAGTGCTCCTTGAGCTGGGGCTGGACGACATACCGCTGGCTTCGCTGGCCAAGGAGAATGAACTGCTCTTCGTACCCCATACTCCGGAACCCATTGAACTGCCCCGCAACTCCCAGGGCCTCTACCTGGTGCAGCGCATCCGCGACGAGGCGCACCGGTTCGCCATTACCTATCACCGCAACCTGCGCAGCAAGTCCAGCCTGAAGTCGTCAATAGACATGGTTACGGGAATCGGGCCCAAGAGGAAGCGAATGCTCCTGCGGCGCTTCGGGTCCATTCAGGGCATTAAGGACGCCGCCGTTGACGACATTGCCGCCGTTCCCGGGCTTACCCGCTCCCTGGCTATCAGGCTGAAACAGACCCTGTAGCCGCCCGGGGTTTCAGTCCCTTGGAGTTTTCCCGGCGATGCCGCTGGGCAACGTTATAAGCTGGCCACAGGGCCGAAATCCGGGTGCTTGATTAGCCCCAGGTTGCTATGTAACATAAGCTGAAACTGTTTCTTCCCGGCCCGCTTGGTCTATGCTAAAGCTATCAATCACACTACCGAACAATGCCCACATTAACCTGGAGTCCGAAGATTCGGTTGTCATTGACAAGATTCTCGGCACGGTGTTGGAGAACGTAACCAGAGCACTGTTGTCGGGTTCGCCTTCCTTTGAATGGAGTTCCACCCCGCCGGCGCCGACGGTGGAGTTAACGCCGGTTGCCCAGTCGGCCGGGGAAGGTGACCTGCCTCCCCTGGGTCGGATGCCTTCGGAGGATGCCCAGGCGCAGACGCCGGCGGCGGCGCCCGACCCGGCGCCGGAGCAAACCCCGGCCCGCCCGGAGAGCCTCTTTCCCCTGCCCTCTGTTACTACCGGAGATATGGCCGAACCGCCAGCCCAGGAGGCCGTTCAAGGCCTGGCGGCGGAATTTTCCGTTACCGGCGACGTCGGCCCGGAGTTGGAAAGGGCTGCCGACTGGAACGGTTCGGACGCCTTTGGGGCAGTGACGGACGCGCCCAACGGTTACCCGCAGACGGCAAACAGCCACCTGAACCCGTCCAACTTGATGCCAGCGGTTTCCGAGCAGGCGTTTATTGACTTCTGCCGCGCTGCCAATCCCCTGGGCGACATGCGCCGGGTGGTGGTGGCCGCCGAGGGAGCCAGCCGCTACCTCGCCATGGAGGGAGTGGACGCCGAGGCGCTGGGCCAGCTTTTCGACAAGGTTGGGTGGCCCCGGGCCCACAACTTCGTGCAGACCCTTCGCAATGCGGCCCGCAGCAAGTTTGGCTGGCTGGAACGGGTCCCCGGGCGCGCCGGCCACTACACCGTCACAAATCTGGGCCGCGCCACCGCCTTGGGCCGCTAGGGTCCAACTTGATTGAACTGATGGCGAAAAAGTCAGATCGCCCTGGGCTTATATGAACCGGTGTCTAATTCGTCCGCTCCCCCTGAGCTTTTCGAAGGGCCGCCCCTTCATGGTTCGACAAGTTCACCATGCGCGCAATGTCAGGCTAACCGTTAGCCGACTCCTGGGGTGAGCCAAATCCCACGTTCGCTCATTGATCAAGTGAAGGGGCGCATGGACATGCATACCTACCGCCTCACAGGTTTGAAATGGCGTTTGGCCAGGCTTAAATCCGTAGTTACCGTCTGCGGGGTAACTTCGATGCTTCCAAGTCCAGATTTCCGCCTTAGCTGGAACGACAGGTTGAGTCATACCTGTTCCCTATAGCTCTGCACAGTTACCCGCAGCCAAAGCCGTTTCTATACGGTTTCCCATATATGCTAAGATAGGCTGAATTATCCCAAGGGGCCTCTTAGAGACCTTTGGGAAGGAATCTGAGATTAAATTCGAGTGCCAGGAGACGCTGCCCATGAAAATGTACATTGGTGGCAACTGGGTGGACAGGCCGGCAACCATGCCGGTTTACAACCCTTTTGACCAGTCCGTAATTGATACGGTTCCCCGTGCCAGCGCCGAAGACGTTGATGCCGCCATCACCAGCGCGGTGCGAGGGTCCGAGGTTATGGCCAAGCTGCCGGCCTTCGACCGCTATACCATTCTCCGCCGCACGGCTGACATTATGGCCGAGCGGGTGGAGGAATTGGGCCGCATTATTACCATGGAGGAAGGCAAGGTCATTGCCGAGGGACGGGGTGAAGTCCTCAGGGCCGTCCAGACCATCACCGGCTCTGCCGAGGAAGGCAAGCGGCTGCATGGCGAAACGGTGCCGCTGGACGCCGCGCCGGGGGCAACATCCCAGTTTGGTTTCACCATTCGGGTGCCCGTGGGCGTGGTTGCTGCCATCGCTCCCTTCAACTTTCCTTTGAACCTGGTCTGCCACAAGGTAGGTCCGGCGCTGGCGGCAGGCAACGCCGTGGTCCTGAAGCCGGCCGGGGACACGCCCCTGTCCGCCCTAAAACTGGTGGAGATTCTGCTGGAGGCGGGACTGCCGGCCGAAGCCATCCAATGCGTGACCGGTTCGGGCGGCGAGATTGGCGACGCGCTGACCGGCGACCCCCGGGTGCGCAAGATTACCTTCACCGGCAGCATGGAGGTGGGCGACCGTATTTGCCGCAATGCCGGCATTAAGAAGGTGACCATGGAGCTTGGCTCCAACAGCCCCCTGATTGTCATGTCCGACGCCGACATAGAAAAGGTTGCGGCGGCCACGGTGGCCAGCGGCTTTGCCAACGCCGGGCAGGTCTGCATCTCCACCCAGCGGGTACTGGCCGACCGCCGCATCTATGCCGACTTCCTGGATGCCATTAAGGTCCCCACCGACGCGTTCGCCACCGGCAATCCCCTGGACGAGTCAATCAAGATGGGCCCCATGATCCGGGAGGCCGACGCAACCCGGGTCAGCCGGTGGATAAACGAGGCGGTGGACCAGGGCGCGCGCGTGGTGGCCGGCGGTGACCAGGAAGGGACAATTCACGCCCCCACCGTGGTCGCGGACGTTCAGCCCGATATGCGGATATCTCGGGAGGAGCTTTTTGGCCCGGCGGTTGCCGTCAGTTCCTTTGAGGACATTGATGAAGCCATTGCCATGGCCAACGACACCAGGTTCGGCCTGTCCGCCGGCATATTTACCCAGAATGTGGACTGGGCGATGCGGTTCGCCAGGGAAGTTCAGTCCGGCAACCTGCACATCAACTCCCATCCCCAGTGGCGCGCCGACCTGATGCCCTACGGAGGTCTGAAGGATAGCGGCATGGGCAAAGAGGGTCCCGGCTACGCCATAGAGGAGATGACCGAGCTTAAGATGGTGGTGTTCCACCTCTAGGCCATAGGCCATCCGGGGCCCAAGGACAAACGCAATGCCTCGTCCTCTACCGCATGCGGCGGCCGGGCGGGGCGCTGATTCTGGCAAGGAAGGTTCGAGCTATTGGGGATTGAAATTATCACGGAGCCGCCCCGCAGCGCCATGGTGGTAACGCCTCATCCCGACGACGCAGAAGGTGGCTGCGGGGCCACCATGGGCAAATGGATCGCCGAGGCCGGCACCGAGATTACGGTACTGATGTGTACCAACGGCGACAAGGGAACCGGCGACCGCGACATGGACCCGCAAAAGCTGGCTAAGATCAGGGAAAAGGAGCAGAAGGACGCCTCCGCCTACCTGGGAGTGAAGAACGTCGTCTTTCTCCGCCACCCTGACGGTACGCTGGAAGATAACCTTCAGTTTCGCAGCGAAGTGGTTCGGGAGATACGCCGCTACAAGCCGGAGATCATATTCTGTATTGACCCCTTCCGGGTAGCCAGCCATACCCACCGTGACCACCGCATGAGCGGGCAGGTGGCCATTGATGCCGCCTTTTCCTATGCCTGGAGTTTCCTGCACTTCCCCGAGCAGATTTCGGGCGAGGGCCTCTCGCCCCACCGGGTGAAGGAGGCCTACATGTGGGGCACCGAGGACGCGGATGTCTTCATTGACGTGGAGGGTTTCCTGGAGGCCAAGGCCACATCCCTGAGCCTGCACGCCAGCCAAATGCGCCAGCGCACGCCGGCGGACCGGCTGGAGCGCATTGAGCGCGGCTGCGCCCGGCAGGGGGAACAGGCCGGGCTGATGTACGCGGAGGGCTTCCGGCGGGTGAGGTTCAACATCGGTTCCCTGGACTGGAAGTTTTTGAATTCTTAGGGCGTGTCGTCAAGAACGCCGTCATTCCTGCGAAGGCAGAATTCTGATTCCCAGCCTGTCTAGGTTGCCGCCGGCGGGGGAACGACGTGTTGGGCTGGTTCAGTCAACATTTCAAATTTGTCAGAGTACTAACCCAGCATGCGCTAAGGCTTTTACGAACATAGATTCAGTTTGGGACGACAGACGGGGTGTTTTCGCACAACAGGAAGCAGTTTGCCCGGCTGAAGTCCACGGGACTCAAGCCAAGTCAGCGAGGAGGATGATTATGCCATTTACCAGGCTATACACCGGCAGCGATGGTCAATCCCACATCGAGGAAATGGACCCGGCATCCCACCCGACCCTTCAGGAACTGCAGGCGGCCACCGGGATATCCTTCAGCATCGCCGAACCGGGCCGGTTCAGTGACTGGCACACGGCGCCCCGGCGGCAGTACGTGATAACTCTTTCGGGCGAGGGGGAAATCGGCCTGGCGGACGGTTCAGTCCACCGCTTCGGCCCGGGTCACGTCAGCCTGGTAGAAGATGTGACCGGCCAGGGCCACACCACCCGGGTCTCCAGCGACGTTCCCCGCATAACCGCCACCGTGCGGCTCGAAGACCAGGGCGCATAGCGGTAGCCGAAATTCGGGGTTGTATCGCAGCCAACGGGTTGGGCCTTTTCTGCCTTGTCACTAAGGGCAGGGAGAGCATGCGTTCTAGCGGCGGCTGACAACTGCCCATAGTAGGTCAAGTGTTTCGAAGTAGTGGCTGATGCGCCAGACCGTCATTCCTGCGAAGGCAGGAATCTAAACCCCAGCCTGGCGAGGTTCCCACATTTGCGGAAGCGAAGGGTTGGGATGGTTCGATCATCGTTTTAATTTTGTCGGGACGTAGGGGCGCATGGCCATGCGCCCCTACGTCGCATCAATGAGCAACCCCGGAGTCCGCTCATGCTGAGCCTGATGTTCCGCTCGTGGTGAGCGTGTTGAACCATGAACGGACGTACCTACGACAAGCTCAGGGTGAGCGGAAATACTATCCATCAGTTCAAATAAATTGAACGCCCTAGCCTCCGGTCTTTATCCGGCCAACCGGGTGTCTCCCTCGTCCGCTTCCGGGTCTCGGGGGAAAACCGCTCCGTCTTCCGTAAACAGCACCCCTTGCGCCCGCATCATTGAAGTGGACCCGCTCCTGGCGATGGCCCGCAGAATGTTGGCCATAATCCCGCTGCTTTTCCTCACGTCCTTCCGGGGAGCCTGGATTACCTCCGCGGGGCTTTCGTCCAACAGCCCCCAACTGGAGGGCATGGTCTTCCGCGTTACCAGTCCCCGGGGGGCCATGATGTAGTGATAGTCGGCGATAGCCAGGAATCGGGGGTCGTGAAACTTGACGCTGAAGGTGGCGACCCGGTCCCGGTAGGTCTGCTCCTCGCGCCTGAGGCGTTCGTAGTCGGCCAGGGCTAGCTGGTATGAGGGCTCCAATTCCCAGGCTTCCTTCCTCTCCGCCTGGGCAAATTTGGCAGCCTGGGCAAGGGTGCGGCGGGCCAGTCGTCCGCGACGCAGCAGAGGTTCGTTGAGTTCCTTGAGGGCTTCCAGGTCCCGGGGCGTGTGATTGTCCCTGGCAAAGTCGCCACGGGAAGCTTTAACTTCCACCACGTAGATGGTGTTGCCCGGTCCCACCGCCGCCAGGTCCACTACCCGGCCGCCGGGCCCTTCCAGCTTGACTTCAAAACCGATGCACCTGCACCTGGCAACGGTGTACAGCCACTCCCATGCCGCCCACTTCAGTTGGTAGGTCAGCCCGGACTCATTCCCCCGCTTGAAGACCTGCTTTTCGCTGCTCTTGCCGGCCTTTTCTTGTCCAACTCCCGCCACGTCAACCCGCTCCCCACCACTTCCATTTTTCTGGCCCGTTATGCCGTGAAAATCTCCGCTAATCTCAATGCGTTCAGGTTCGTTCGTATGCCTTCGCAACCACTTTGGCTATATAGGTAGGGTGTTCGTCCACGCTGAACCTGTCTGGGGGCCGTCCCTTCATGGTTCGACAGGCTCACCACGAGCGGACTCTCAGCTTTTCCATCATTCCAATAGCGTTGGGCCACTAGCGCCAGTCCTGCAGTTGCCGGATGATGCGCTTTAGCTGTTGCTCGTCCGCCGGGCCGGCGGTGGCGATGGTCAGTCCCACTTCCTGGACCAGTTCACCGTACCGTTCCAGCAGTTTAGGGGCGATTTCGTCGTATTCTCCGGTTACGGCAAAGGCGTCCAGGATGTCGTCGGTTATCAAGTCTCCCATTTCGTCCCACCGGCCCTCAAGGGACATGCGGTGCAGTCTCTGCCCTATTTCCTGGAAACCGTGGCACTCCAGTACCGGCAGATAGGTCCTGGTGGAAGCGTAGAAGGCAATGCGCCGCCGGGCTTCCTGGTCAGCTTCTTTGATAGCGGCCCGGTTGGGCCCGGTAACGATAAATCCGCCCCCGCTTATAACGAAGTCCGAAAGATCCCTGCCGGCGCGTTGGGCGCCAGCGGCGACGTTGGGCACAACCACATCGCGGACGTACTTGGCGGTGGTGAAGGTATGCAGCGCCAGCCCGTCGCTAACTTCCCCGGCCACCCGGCAGTTGTAGGCGTTCACCGCTGCATTGAAGACCCTGGGATGCGGGTGCTTGCCCGGCCCCGGGCTGAAGAAGGGCGTCATCAGCGAGAACCGGTAAAAGTCCCCGTCGAATGCCAGGCGCTGGCCCGAGTCCCACGCCTCCCAGATGGAGCGCAGGGACTGAATGTACTCCCTGAGTCTCGGGCCGGGCGAAAGCCATTCGGTGGAGTACCGCCGTTCAATATGGCCCTTGACCTGGGTGCCGAGGCCCAGCCGGAAGCGCCCGTTGGACAAGTCCTGCAAGTCCCGAGCGGTGTAGGCCAGCACCATGGGTGAGCGCGGAAAGGCGATTGCCACCCTGGTATCCAGCGTAACCCTTGAGGTGGCGGTGGCGGCCAACGTTAATGCCGGGAAGGGGTCATGGGCCGTTTCGCTGGTGGCTACCCCGTCGTAGCCCATGGACTCGGCCCACGCCGCTTCCGACGGGGCGGCGCGCAGGTCTTTGGAACTGAGGTGGTAAATGACCTTCATTCGGCGCCTTTCCCCGCGTCCCGGTTCGCTTTCTTGTTTCCTGCACTATTCACTCTGCCGTTCACCGTCGGCAGTCAGGTCCTGGTACAGCCGGTCGGTCTTGGCCGCCATGATGAAGTCGTTGCGGTGCAGGTTGCGAATCTTGTGGGTCCACCAGGTTACGCCCACGCGTCCCCATTCCGTAACAATTCTAGGGTGGTGGCCTTCCGACTCGGCCATGACACCGAGGGAATTGGTGAAATCCAGGGCTTGCTGGAAGTTGGTAAACCGGTACGCCCGGTCCAACTTTGGGATGCCGCCCTCATCCACCAGTTCCCAGTCCGATACGGTGGGATGAAGTTGGCTGACCTCCTCCACGGTAACTGAAGGAGAATCCCGGCGGCAGGCAGTGCATTTTTCCTGGTAAAGCTGGGTCATGTGACCTCCCCTCTGGACCAAAGCGTTCAAAAGTTCAACTTAAGCTGCCGGCCCTGGATTTGGCCGCCGGCTGAAGGACTCGCTGAATTGGAGCTTGTGCCGGCAGTCCACCTTGTGATGAACTCTCTTACTAACGGCTTGCCGGCGCTATCCGTAGGCTTGGCCCATTTTAGCATAACGGCCCGCCGGCACAGCCAGTGGCGCGGGCGTTGCAATGCTCTTAAGAGTGGCAAAACCCGCTGTAGTTCTAGGGGGTGTCGTCAAATTGAATGTGGGGGCTTCCTAGCGTCCCCTTTCGTCGTTCCCGCGAAGGCGGGAACCTCGACCGGCAGTAGTTAAGATTCCTGCCTTCGCAGGA
>DAOUIY010000012.1:0-57247 GCA_034423215.1 Dehalococcoidia bacterium | reverse complement strand
CTAGTAGTTTGACCACTTTGAAGTGATGGGTGAAATTGCTTCTCTCCGTCGTTCCGGCGAAGGCCGGAACCCAGGAGTCCTGAAGGTAAGGAACCATGTCCAACGCTAACCTTCCTGGATTCTGGCCTTCGCCAGAATGACGGTTTTGATAGTTACCCATCATTCCAAAGTGGTTGAACTACTAGGAGGTGTCGTCAAATTGAATGTGGGGGCTTCCTAGCGTCCCTTTTCGTCGTTCCCGCCTTCGCGGGAACTTCGACCGGCAGTAGTTAAGATTCCTGCCTTCGCAGGAATGACGGTGCATTTGACGACACGCCCTAATGCCAGCTACCCCGTACCCTGATTCCGTACCTCGAAATGCCACGAAAGCTCACCCGTGGCACGCACCGTTGTGGTGGGCGCTGGGCGGAACGTCCAGTACCGGGTTGGTGTCGAAGAAACCCACGGGTTTGAGGCTGAAACCGCAGTAGCCGACGGGCGAAATGGGCCAGTCCTCGGGACGGGGAACGTGGTGGTAGCCCAGGGTGTACCACAGCACCAGGTCGGTGTTCTCCACGCTGCGGTCGTTCCTCGTGTACTCGGGCAGGCCGGCCCCGCCGGGATGCTGGTTGGGGTAGGGCCCGGTGGCCGACAACTCGTCCGGCGCGTAGGGCGTTACCCACAGGTGCTTCGCCATGAAGCCGGCCCGTTTCATGATGCTGGCGCTGGCGTCGGAGAAGGGCAGAATGTTCTCCCCGGGCATCAATTTGTAGCTTACCGGACGCCCCAGGGCGTTCTTCCGAGAGGGGTTGGATACTGCCCAGTAACGGCCGCTCATGGGGTCAATCACCCGCTGGGCCTCCAGTTCCGTTTTCAGGGGAGTGGCATGGGCGTAGAAGGCGTTGGCGTGGGGATTATCCGGCCCCGGGGGTTCGGCCACCGTATTCACTTCATAGACGGAGTTGTTCTCGCCGTCCACGCTCATGTCCAGGCGGAAGTTGAAGAAGTGCTGGTGGATGTGGCCGACCAGCCCCGGGGCAACAACGGTGCCGTACCTGGGCGTCTCGCCCGGCTCAATGCCGGCGGTGTTGATGATGCCGGTCAGCTTTATTTCCAGCTGAATCGTGCCGTCCTGGTAGAAGTACCAGAAGAAGCCGTACTCGTAGTTGCCCACGGTGGCGATACTGGAAATGACCAGCCGACGGGAGCGCCGTACTTCGACCTGGCCGGTGCGCCAGTCGGTGTGCTTCCACAGGATGCCGTAGTCCTCCTCGTGCATGCACACGGCGTTGGGAATGGTAAAGGCTTGGCCGCTGCCCGTGTTCAGGTCGGCGTCAAAGTAGAAAATTTCGCCCAGGCAGTCGCAGCCCAGGGTCAACGGGTTGGTCAGGGAACCGATGCCGTATTCGCCCGCGTCAAAGGCGTTCTTGCGGTAGTGGTCTCCCCCCGGCTCGCCGTAGGGCACCACCATGTCGGACAGGGAAGCCCGGTAGAGGACCGGGCGTATCCGGCCCTGGTCTTCGTAGCCTACGGTGTGGAGGACCAGGCCTTCCCGGGGCGTGAACCCCACCCGCAGATGCCACTTCTGCCAGGTAACCTTGTGGCCGTCCACGGTAAAGCTGGGGCCCTCGGGCTGGGTGATTTCCAGGGGTTTCAGGTCCTGGCGGAACCGGCCCCCGAACTGGTCAATGAACTCGGCGGCATAGTTGCCGTCATTGGGCGGCAGGGGCATGACGCCGAAGTCGTCAATGCGCATCACTTCCATCTTGTTCAGGTCCACCAGGACACTGAGGCCCTCGATGGGGCGGGCATAACCGTTATCGGTGGGGCTGGAGCGGAGGAAATTGCGGGCCAGGGCCAGGCGGCGTCCCTCCTCTTCGGGGTACCCGTAGTAGCCCGCCGACCAGGGGTCAACCATCACCAGGTCGGGGTTGGTGATGCCCCGCTGGGCCAGGGCGGCGCGAAAGCCGGGGTCCGCCTTGACGACGGCCTCGCACTCGGAGAACTCGTCAAACATTATTCGTGGCTGGGCGCCGGGAATGTGTTTCCAGGAGGTGACCTTCCCGTCGTTCAGGGAGACCACGCCCTCGTAGGTAGCCTCCTCTTCATTGTCCAGGACAACCAGGAAGACGTCCCTTTGGATAACGTCGCCCTCGGCAAAGTCCCGTACCGCGGCCTTGGCCGGCTCCTTCAATACCACGGTTTCGAAGCGGACGCGGGGGCCCAACTGCCGCCCGGCCCTGAGAATGGCAACGGCTTCCTCGATTTCAGAAGCCGTCAACGGGTCCAGCGGGTGCCGCGCGCCCCGGGAAGCTGTTGCCGGAGAAGGGGTCTTTTCTGCGGGAATGGTCATGCTGTCCTCCTGGGGTTAATGCTTGGGTTTACCGCTGGGGAGACTGCCTGCGGAGTCGAGGGAGAGACGGTAACGTGGTGTGACGTTAGCACCGGCAGGGGCCGAGCGTCAATTCGATTGTCCACGAGAGAAGGCGAAGGAACACTGAGGACCCCTGGCGCCCCCCGTCAAAAGCGCCGTCATTCCGGCGCAGGCAGGAATATCGACTCCGGCCTATCGAGGTTCCCGCCTTCGCGGGAACGACGAAAAAGGGCGCTCGGATACTCCGACCTTCAATTAGACGACACCTCCCCAAGAAACGCGACGGGACGGGAGAAAAATCAGCCGGCGCAGACCCGGGCGTACGCCGCCGGCAAAGCTTCAGCCACCTCCGACGCCAGCAGTCCCACGGGGCCCCGCGCCGTGGTGACGCTCTGGGCAGCCTGGCCGTGCAGGTACACGCCGCAACTGGCAGCGTCGAAGGGGTCCATGCCCTGGGCCAGCAGGCTGCCGATGATTCCCGTCAGCACGTCGCCGGTGCCGCCCGAGGCCAGGCCAGAGTTGGCAAAGGGCGATAGACGCACCAGCCCTTCCCGCCGATTTTCCACCACAGGGGCCGGCTGGGCAATGGCGGTGAATGCCCCCTTGAGGACTACCACCGCCTGCCACCGGTCTGCCCATTCCCTTGCTACGCCTACCCGGTCCTGCTGCACCTCCGCCGTGGTCATGCCGGTGAGGGTGGACATTTCGCCGGGATGGGGCGTCAGCACCAGGGGGCCGGAACGGCGCTGCCACCAGCCGGGAAGGCGGGACAGGTTGTTAAGACCGTCGGCGTCCAACAGGACGGGCATGGAATCGGGGCCGCCTTCCAGCAGCAGCTTTTCCACCAGGGCGACACCGCTATCCGACTGGCCCATGCCGCTGCCCAGGGCCACCGCATCGTAGCGGGGCAGGGCCCCCAGCAGGAGCGGGGCCGCGCCGGGATGAATCCGTCCCCAGGCATCCTCAGGCAGGGGCAGGTGGATGGTCTCAATCAGGTGGGATGCGGCGATGGGATAGACTCTTTCCGGGGTGGCCAGGGTTACCAGGCCCGCCCCGGCCCGGTGGGCGGCCCTCGCCACCAGGCAGGCGGCCCCGACGAAGTTGCGCGAACCGGCAACCACCAGCAAATGTCCATAGGTGCCTTTGTGGGAGTCCATGGGACGGGGCGGCAAGCCAGACCGTACCCACTCCGGGGTCAGAAGTTCCAGGGAAACTTCGTCCTGCCCCACGCCATCGGGCAGGCCAATGCCCAGGGTCACCAGTTCGCCAACCCGCTCCGCCCCGGGAAAAGACAGCAGGCCGGCCTTGGGAAAGCCCAGGGCCAGGGTAGCGTCCATGACGGGCGTGGCATCATCCACGGCGCCCGTGTCGGCATCCAGGCCGGTGGGCAGGTCCAGGGCCAGCAGAACGGGGACGCCCCCGTCCCTGTCCCCACCGGCGCGGCGGCGGGAAACCCGGAACAGCGCATCCCTCGCCACGCCCTGCAGGGGACGGGAGCGGCCTGTGCCCAGCACCGCGTCTATGACCAGCCGGCTGCGGCCCAGCAGAGCGTCAAGTTGTTCCAGGCCTGAGTCCCGGCTCGAATCCGGGCGCAGATCCAGGACGGACACCCCGTAGTCCCGCGCCAGGTCCAGCTTGGGGTCTCGGTCGGGCCGTCGGGTCAGTAGGCAGGCGGTCACTTCGGCGCCCCACCGGCGCAGGTGGCGGGCGGCCACCAGGCCATCAGCTCCGTTGTTACCGGGGCCTACGAGGACTACTACGCCGGAGCCGGCCACGCCGCCCAGGCTTTCCAGTCGCTGGCGGGCATACTCAGCCACGGCCAGGCCGGCCTTTTCCATTAGGGTATCAAGGCTGGCGCCCTGCCGCTCTGCTTCCTGCTCCAGGGCGGTCATTTGGGCGGCGGTTACGACTTTGAGGTTTGGGGACACCCCTCACCCCCGGCCCCTCTCCCCGGGGGAGAGGGGAGAAGATTGCTCTACATTGGGTGAGGTCTGTTCAGGTTGATGAGTGGGCGCGCACTGGGTTACGACGAAGGCGACGGCGTATTCGCGGGAATGGGACATGCTGAGGGAGATTTCCGTGACGCCCAGCCTTTCTGCGCGGGCTTTGGCCCGGCCGTGCAACAGGATGGAGGGAGCGCCGCTGGGGGCTCGAACTACCTCGATATCCTTCCAGGCCACGCCCCGGACGCCGGTGCCCAGGGCCTTCATGGTGGCTTCCTTGGCGGCAAAGCGGCCGGCCAGGTTGGGTGGGCGCTCCCGGCAGTATTCAATCTCGCCGGGGGTGTAAATACGGCGCAGGAAGCGTTGGCCGTACCGTTCCAGCACCCGGGCAATGCGGGGAATCTCGATGATATCAACGCCGGTGGTCAGGTTGCTCATGGTGGAGGCCCTCACCCCCGGCCCCTCTCCCAGGAGGCGAGGGGAGAGAATATCACTCAATTCATAATTGTTCGCAGCCGGCAAGCGGTAATCTTGTCTAATCGGGCGCGGCGTGGCCGGGCAGGTTCAGGTTGGCGAGAATGCGCGAGACAGAGTAGCTGCGGTTCAGCACGTAGAAGTGGACGCCTGGCGCGCCGTTTTCCCACAATTCCTCCACCTGGCGGGAGGCATATTCAACGCCCAGGTCCCTGACGGCGTTGTCGTCCTCGGCGTACTGGTCCAGCTTGTTGTCCAGTTCCGGCGGGATGGTGGCCCCGCACAGGGAGGTAAAGCGGCGTATCTGGGCGGTATTCAAGATGGGAAGGATGCCGGGGATTACGGGAACATCTATGCCCGCCCGCTGCGCCCGCTCCATGAACTCGAAGAAGTACCTGTTGTCGTAGAATAGCTGGGTTATCAGGAAATCGGCGCCCCGGTCCACCTTCTCCCGGGCAAACCGAATGTCCGAGTCCAGGTCCGGCGACTCGGTGTGGCCTTCGGGGTAGCAGGCGGCGGCCAGGCCGAAGTCGAAGTTGGCCCGTATGTGGTCTATTAGCTCGGTGGCGTGGCCGAAACCGCCCTCGGCGGCAACAAAGTTTTCCTGGCCCCGGGGCGGGTCTCCCCGCAGGGCGATGACGTTCTCCACGCCGGCCTCGTCCAGCCGCTCCAGGACGTTGTGTACTTCTTCCCGGGTCTGGGCGACGCAGGTCAGGTGGGCCATAACCTCCAGGTCCGTCTCCTGCTTCACCTGCATGGTGATGCGCTCGGTAAAGTCCCGGGTGGAGCCACCGGCCCCGTAGGTAACGGAAATGAAGTCCGGGTTATAGGCGCTGATGCGGTCAATGGCGCGGAAGACGGCGGGTATGCCGTCCTCCTCCCGGGGCGGGAAGAACTCGCAGGATACGGTGCGTTTTTGCTGGAGGATGTCGCGTATTTTCACGGTGGGTGGTCCTTAGATAACTGACGGAAAATCACTTTCTCGGTAAGGTTGTGATATTGTAGCACAAGCCAAAGCAACCCTATCATCGACAATGATCCAGAGAATGCCAGGTGCGGCTATGACGACGACACAGGTCCAGACCCCACAAGTTACCAGGGAGGCCCGCAAATTTACCGTGGAAGAATACTTCCACATGGTCAAGGCAGGAATCCTTCAGGAGGACGAGCGGGTGGAGTTGATCGAAGGAGAAATACTGCATACGCCACCGATGGGCCCGATCCACATAGGAGGAGTGACTCGTTACGCCCGCGTATTTATCACTCTGGCCGAGGACCGCTTCACTGTCCTGATTCAATCCACCGTGCGATTGAGCGAGCAATCGGCGCCCGAGCCTGACGTGGCCCTGGTGAAGTACCGGACGGACGACTACTCTTTTGCCCACGCAGTTCCTGAAGATGTGCTGCTTATCGTAGAGATCGCTGATACTTCGCTGGCATACGACCGGGACGTGAAGGCACATGTTTACGGGCGAGCTGGCATTCCGGAAACCTGGGTGCTGAATTTGACGGGAGATTGCATTGAGCGGTTTACGCAACCGGGGCCTGAAGGGTATGCCCAGCACACGGTCCTGGGGCGGGGAGACAAGGTTACCCCGTTGTCTTGGCCGGAGGTGGAACTGGCGGTGAATGAACTGCTGCCGCCGGTTAGGGTTGAGGAAGAGAAAAAACAGGGTTAATCCACGAATCTTCACAAATTATCACTAATGGGTGGTTCGGGTTCTTCGGCGCCGTTAAGCCGGCCGTTGGCTTCGCGGTAGGCTTCGTGGATGACGTTAAGAACCTCATCCAAGTTGGTCAATCTGGACAGTCTACGATGTTGAAATCCGTTACTTGCCCTTGGTGGCCCTATGAGCCCGTTTAATCGGATTCTGGACTTAGGGGCAGTTTCTTCCCAGCCCGGCCAAAAGCTTATTTCTCCACCTCTTCCACCCTTGTGAAGAAGATTGTTGAACGATACCAGGAAACAGTCCTTTCCCGGTACCCAGAGTTCCAGCCTAAGGTCTCCCCTAGAGTTAACGTGAGTAGTGAATTCAGTAAGTTCTATTTTCTTGAGAGCAACTGCTGATTCGTAGAGCCTCTGCAATCCAGGTTTGAACTTATCCTGAGCTTGGGATAAGCTTTTAATGAATTCACCGTCTCCATCGAATTGCTGCGACTTCCCTCTTCCATGTACGAGTCCCGTGTTCTGTACTCTCGACTCCCGCTCCCTTTGAGCGAGTTGGGTTTGGTATTCTGACGCCTCAGGCAAGGGAACCACTACGCTAGTTTCAATCAGAACCTGATCCACGTTCCGATGGGGTTGCAGCCGTATGCACTTGATATCCAGCCCTTCGTTTCTCAGCCAAGAGTCATTAAGCCACATTACGCAAGTAGTCAATTCCTTGCTGAAGTTTTCCGAGGCGAGAATTATGCGGGGTATGTCACTGCCAATTGACTGTACTTCCTCGATGCCCGCCAAATGATCCCTGATGAGAATTTCGGCAGCGTCTTCTTCGATGTCCTCTCCATTATCTGCTCGCTTTTCAAGATATTCCTGGTAAGTATCCACAGCCTGGTCGAAGGTCATATTGGCAACCATAGCTGCGTACCGAATGGCCTGCAAGTCCATGTAACTGCCAGTCTCACCACGCTTTAGCTCAATGACTACCAAGCGGCCAGTGGAGTCGAGGCCTAACAAATCGATTCTACGGTTGGAGTCTTGCCAGTTACCGAACTCCTCCGAAATTATCAGCAGGCCCTCTTCCAGAACCTCAGGTTTGTCCCGCAAGATACGTTGCAAGTCGGCGCGTTCCAAAACTCCCTCTTGACCGAAGGAAGTGGCGGGAATTTCCTCCAAACTGTCCTTATCCCCCACCATCTTGTAAATCGCCATGCCAACCCCTCTGCGAACCTCTGCGACTCTGCGGTGAAATACAACACCCCCTACCTGTAAACCATCCTCGGCCCCACGGTCTTCATGTACCCCTCAAAATTGCGGCGGGTTTCGGGGATGGAGTCGCCGCCGAACTTTTCCATGAAGGCGTCGGCCAGGACCAGGGCCACCATGGCCTCGCCGATGACTCCGGCCGGGGGGGCCTGGCAGACGTCGGAGCGTTCGAAGTGGGCCTGCACCGGTTCGCCCGTGTCCAGGTCCACCGAGGGCAGGGGATTGTGCAGGGTGGCGATGGGCTTGATGCCGAAGCGGGCCACCAGCGGCATGCCGTCGGTCATGCCGCCCTCGGTGCCGCCGGCCCGGTTGGTCTTGCGCTGCCAGGGGTTGTCGGGGTCGGTTACGGGCTCAATGACGTCGTGGACTTCCGAACCGCGCTTGTTGACTACCTCCCAGCCGGGGCCGATGGAAACGTCCTTGACGGCATTGATGGACATGAGGGCCTGGGCGATGCGGCCGTCAATTTTCTTGTCCCACTGGATGTGGGAACCCAGGCCGATAGGGACGTTTTCGGCGATGACCTCCACCGTGCCGCCCACCGTGTCGCCGGCGTCCCGGGCGGCGTCAACCTCGGCAATCATCTTCTGGGTGGCATCGGGGTCGGCGCAGCGCACCGGCGACTCCTCCACCGCGTCCCAGTCAATTGCGTCGTGGGTATCGGGAGTGTCGGCCCACACCCCGCCGATGGATATGACGTGGCTGTGGAGCTTGATGCCGAATTCCTCCAGCAGGCGCATGGCAATGGCGCCGGCGCCCACCCGCGCGGCGGTCTCCCGGGCGCTGGCCCGCTCCAGGACATTGCGCACGTCGGAGAAGCCGTACTTCATGGTCCCGGGCAGGTCGGCGTGGCCGGGGCGAATGCGGGTGACGCGGCGGTTGCGGCCTTCCTGGGAGGGATTTTCGACGTACTCCACGGCCATGGCCTCGGTCCAGTTGGCCCAGTCCTTGTTTTCAATGGTCATGCCGATGGGACTGCCCAGGGTTAGGCCGTGGCGGACGCCGGTCATTATGTGGGCCCAGTCCTGCTCGATTAGCTGGCGGCCGCCCCGCCCGTAGCCGCGCTGTCTGCGGGCCAACTGGGTCCCAATATATTCTTCGCTGATGGGCAGTGCCGCCGGGACACCCTCCATGATTATTACCAGGCCCTGGCCGTGGGACTCGCCTGCCGTAAACCACCGGATCATAGTTCGTTACCTCGCACGTTGCTCTTGTTGGAAGCTAACCGGTCTAGTATCGCTTGGCGACCACCGGAATGAGTTCGTTGTTCACCGGGTCCACGGCCAGCAGGGCTTGTCCCAGGGTAACAACACCCAGCCTGCTGGGTTCGCCCTCTTCGGCGAAGATAATTGTGGTGGTGAATTGGTTGCCTTCAAGCCTGATTGTGGTCTGTCCCAGATCTATCGCTTGTACGCTCCCGTCGGCCAGCCGTGATTGCTCGGTCCGGTTAACCGGCACTCCCAGGGCTTCCAACAATTCCCGGGGCAGCGCCGTGAAAGTGGAGCCGGTGTCCACTTCCATTTCCACTTCCTGGAAATTTCTCCCTTGCGGGTCTCCTACTTCTATTATCGTGGTTACCTGGCCCATTTCTCTTCACCCGCCGGTATATTTCTTGCCCTTGGCAAACGAGAACCTCTATCGAGAAAGTTACGCCCCTGTGGTCAACTTTCACCGCAGAGGCGCAGAGTTAGGCAGAGATTCTCTGAGTTTTCAGTGTCGGGACTGCATGGCCTGGATTGCCGCTTCCATCATCACCGGCACCGGCGCCGGCCGTTCCAGCCACATTTCAAAGGAGGCCGCGCCCTGGTAAACCAGCATTTCAATGCCGCCCAGGGTAGCCAGGCCCACCCGCGCCGCCTCCCGCAGCAGCCGGGTTTCGAGGGGATTATACACCAGGTCATAGACCAAAACGCCGGGGCGAATGGCCGGCCAGGGCAGGGGAATTGGCTCAACGTCGGGGCCGTGGGTCATGCCAATAGTCGTGCAGTTGACGATGAGTTCGGAACTGTCGGCGGCCTCTGCCAGGTCGCTTTCCGACAACGGTATTGACCGGGAGGTTATTCCCCGGTTCCGGGCCAGTTCAGCCAGGTTTTCCGCCCGTTCCGGAGTGCGGTTGGCGATAATCAGGTCGCCAACACCCTCGCGGGCCAGGGCAAGCACCACGCCCCGGGCCGCGCCGCCGGCGCCAAGGATGAGGGTGCAGCGTCCAGCCGGTTCGAACCCGGCGCCTTCCCGCAGGGCCCGCAGGAAGCCGTAGCCATCGGTGTTGTGGCCGGTAAGCCGGCCCTGCCGGTTGACGATGGTGTTGACGGCTCCCGCTTCGGTGGCCCAGTCGTCAATTTCGTCCAGGAAGGGCATCACCGCCTCCTTGTGGGGGACGGTCACGTTAATGCCCATGATGCCGGGCTGGCGCAGGCCGCTGACAAACTCACCCACATCATCCGGGGCAACCTCATAGGCCAAGTACCGGGCGTCCACGCCGCAGGCATCCAGCGCCGCCTGCTGGAACACGGGCGACATGGAGTGGCCGATGGGATAACCAATAATGCCAAGAGCGGTGTTCATTTTCTCTGTTTATCCACGAATATGCACGAATAATCACGAATATTTTTGCATCTACTTGGAACTAACTGAATTCCCGCAGAGCGCAATCGTCTCCACGCGGAAGCCAACCCCATTAGTGAACATTCGTGGGTATTCGTGGATAAATCCCTTCGTGATTCTTCGTGGCCCTTCGTGGATGAATTACCCCCCAAGCTGGGCGAGGATTTCGCCCAGGCGCTGCTGCTGTTCCTGGAGGTTGCGCAGGCGGTCTTCCTCCGTTTCCACCACGTCAGGGCGGGCCTTGGCGCGGAAGTTAGGGTTGTTGACCAGCTTCTCCTTGCGCTCCAGTTCCCGCTGGGTGCTGGCCAGTTCCTCCCGCAGCCGGTCCTGCTCTGCGGACAGGTCCACCACGCCCTCCAGGGGCAGGCGCACCACCAGGGGATTCACCACCAGGGTAACGCCCCGGGTCTGCTCCGAACTTTCGGGCGCGCCGGCGGTGATGCTCAGGGGTTCCACCCGGGACAGGGTGCGGATTACCTCGGCCTCTTCTTCCAGGGCGCCGCGCAGGCCGTTGGCTTCCACCTGGGCCGGGAGGCGCTGGTTGGCGGGAATGCGAAGCTGGGCGCGGGTGTTGCGCACGGCGCGGATGGTCTGCATCACCAGGGATATTTCGTCCTCGGCCTGCCGGTCGTGGCGCGGGCTTTCCGCCCGGGGGTAGTCGGCAACCATAATCGAGCCGGGCAACTCTCCCTCAGCCGGCAGCCGGGACACCAGACTCTGCCAGATTTCCTCGGTGATGAAGGGCATGAAGGGGTGGAGCAGGCGCAGGGTCCGCTCCAGCACGTGGGCCAGCACCGGACACGGTGACGGGCCATCGCCGCCCTCCGAAATAGAACGCATGCGTACCTTGGCCATCTCGATGTACCAGTCGCAAAACTCGTTCCAGATGAAGTCGTACAGGGTCTGCTGGGCTTCGCCCAGTTCGAAGGTAGCCAGCGAGTTGTTCACGTCGGCGGTCACCCGGTCCAGCAGGCTGACAATCCAGCGGTCCTCCCGGTGTTCCAGGACGGGCAGGTCTCGCCAGCCGGCCAGGTCGTCCTGTCCCTGAGAGCTTTCTTCCAGCGACGTTATGACGAAGCGGGCGGCGTTCCAGACCTTGTTAGCAAAGTTGCGTGCCGCCTCCAGCTTGCCCTCGGTGATGCGCAGGTCGTTGCCCGGGGCGGTGCCGGTGGACAGGGCGAACCGGAGGGCGTCGGTACCGTAGCGGTCTATCAAGTCCAGGGGGTCCATGGTGTTGCCCCGGGTCTTGCTCATCTTGTCGCCGTTGGCGTCGCGGATCAGACCGTGGAGGTAAACGGTGCGGAAGGGAATGTCGCCGGTGTTCTCGATGCCCATCATTATCATGCGGGCGACCCAGAAGAAGAGGATGTCGTAGCCCGTTTCCATGACGGCGGTGGGATAGAAGTAGTTGAAGTCGTCAGTATTGTCGGGCCAGCCCAGGGTGGAATGGGGCCACAGGCCGGAACTGAACCAGGTGTCCAGCACGTCCTCGTCCTGGCGCAGCCCTTCGGAGTTGCAGACAGGGCAGGCGTTGGGGTCGGTGGTGGAGACGATAATCTCGCCGCATTCGTCGCAGTACCAGACGGGGATGCGGTGCCCCCACCAAAGCTGGCGGCTGATGCACCAGTCGCGAATGTTTTCCAGCCAGTTGAGATAGACGCGGGAGAACCGGTCGGGGACGATAGTGATGTTTCCGTCGGCAACAGCGGCGTGGGCGCGGCCGGCGATGCTGTCCGGTTCCTGGTGGTTGCCCACCTTGAGGAACCACTGGAGGCTGATGAGAGGTTCCACCACCGCGTCGCAGCGCTGGCAGTGACCCACCGAGTGTTGGTAGTCCTCCACCTTTTCCAGCAGGCCCAGGCCGTCCAGTTCTTCGGCCACGGCGCGGCGGGTGTCGAACCGCTCCCGGCCCTCGTACTTGCCGGCCTGGTCGGTCATGTTGCCGTCAAATCCGATGACGTTGATGATTTCCAGGCCGTGACGCTCGCCAATCTCGAAGTCGGTTACGTCGTGGCCCGGAGTCACCTTCAGGGCGCCGGTGCCGAACTCCATTTCAATGGCCTCGTCGCCCACGATGGGGATGGGCCGGTCCATGATGGGCAGGATAGCGTCCTTGCCCACCAAGTCGGCATAGCGCGGGTCTTCCGGATGCACCGCCACGCCGGTATCGCCCAGCATGGATTCGGGGCGGGTCGTCACCACGGTAATCTGGCCGCTGCCGTCGGCCAGGGGGTAGCGGATGTAGTAGAGCTTGCCGTCCTGCTCCTGGTATTCCACCTCCAGGTCGGACAGGGCCGTGGCGCAGCGGGGGCACCAATTGATGATGCGCTCGTGGCGATAAATCAGGCCCTTGTTGTAAAGGTTGACGAAGGTAGTGCGGACGGCCCTGGCCGGGCCCGGGTCCAGGGTAAAGCGCAGGCGGGACCAGTCGCAGGAGGTGCCCAGCCGCTTGTGCTGCTCGTCAATGGTGTTGCCATAGCGGGCCACCCACTCCCATACCCGCTCCTGGAACTTGTCGCGGCCCAGTTCATGGCGGTTGGTTCCCTCCTCAGCCAGCAGGCGTTCCACCACCCACTGGGTAGCAATGCCGGCGTGGTCCTTGCCGGGAAGCCACAGGGTGTCGTCGCCGAGCATACGGTGCCAGCGGGTCAGGGCGTCCTCGATGGTGGCGGTCAAGGCATGGCCCAGGTGCAGCTCGCCGGTAACGTTGGGCGGCGGCATGATGATGACGAAGGGCTGGCGGCCTTCCCGAATTTGAGGGGTGAAGTAGCCGGCATCCTGCCACTCCTGGTAGATGCGCTGCTCCACGGAGGCGGGATCGTAGGCCCGGGGTATTTCGGCGGGGGCGCTGGAGGTCATAAAACTCTCCCTGGCTTCAACTGTTTGCGGTCAGGATTAATTGAATCCGTTACGAGTTGGCCTTGTTTCGTAATTTGGCACCGAAAATATACCATTGCGGCGGCAGGGGCGTCTATTGGGGGGCAGAGCCTCAATGTTAAACTATGGCCAGAATTTGAGACAGCGCGACACAAACGAACTCCCTCAAGACATCAAGGCGGGAGCAGGGAAAATGTACCGCAGCTTCACCATCAAGAACTTCCGGTGCTTCGACGAACTAACCGTGGAAGGCATGGGCCGCATAAACCTCATCGCCGGCAAAAACAACGTGGGAAAAACGGCGCTGCTGGAGGCGTTGTGGGTGCATAGTGGGGCGGTTAACCCGGAAGTAGCAGTTAGAATAGAGGCTTTCAGAGGGCTGGAGCAACAAACTCTGGAAAATTTTCTGGGAAGCCTTTTCAGGGGATTCGACCGAGACCTGGCTATTGAAATTTCCAGCACAGGTGACTGGGAGGACTCCCCGTTTTCTCAGAGGATCTACTTTGAAGATGGTTCATCCTTTGAAATGCCATTAACGGGTTTGGAAAATGACCAATTGACATTGTTCCAGAATTCATCAATTGCGATGCGGGCAAGCAATGTCGTCGTGATGGAATACACCGACGGCCTCGAGGAAAAAACCGTTACCAAAGGAAGACTCGTTGCCCGTCAACTAGGTCCTGTCCAGGACGTGAGCATGGAGGTAGCTCTCCAAAGTGGTCAGCCGTTGCAAGACCACCCAAGCTCAATTTTTCTCGCTGCAAGAAGGGCATCCTTGGGACCGGAAGACGTGAACCGTTACAGTGAGCTGGAAGTCAACGGCGAAGCTGAGGGCGTTCTTGAAATCTTGCAGACCGTGGAACCGGAATTGAAAAGGCTGGCCGTGGTTTCCGCCAGGCAAGCCCCAAGCATCTACGCCGATGTTGGAATAGGAAGACTTATTCCCATTCAACTGATGGGAGACGGCATGTCTCGCATCCTTTCTCTAGCCCTTGCCATCGCCAGCGCTCCCGGCGGCATGGTCCTTGTGGACGAAATTGAGAACGGGATTCACTATACCGTAATGGAAAAGGTGTGGAGGGCCATTGGCGAGTTTGCCCGCAACTATGACGTGCAGTTGTTTGCTACAACTCATAGCTACGAGTGTATTCGGGCGGCCTGTGACGCTTTTGATTCGGATGAAGAGGATGAACTGCGGCTGTTCAGGATTGGGCGGGTCAACGGCGAAATACGCGCCGCAATGTATGACCGGGAGATGATGCAGACCGCCTTTGACATAAAGCTGGGGTTCATTTAGCCGTGCAACCCCGCAACTTTAATCTGAGACATTCCAAGCAACTGCTGGTTGAGGGCAGGGAAGAACAGTTTTTCTTTGACGCATTCTTGAGGCATTTGGGCATTAACGATGTGCAAATTCAGAACTGCGGAGGGAAAGACAATCTTCGCGCCGTTCTGAGGACCGTGGCCGGCAGCCTGGATTTTCCTTTGGTCAGCTCCATCGGCATTGTCCGTGACGCCGATGACAATGCTCAGTCAGCGTTGCAAAGCGTTCAAAACAGCCTGGGGAACACCGGGTTGCCCGTTCCGCAGAGTTTTCTGACTTCCGCCGGCGAATTTCCCAAAGTATCGGTGTTTATTATGCCCGATAACAGCAACGCCGGCGCCCTGGAACGGTTGTGCTTAGCCGCCCTGGCAGACGAACCAGCCATGCAATGCGTGGAAGATTTTCTGAAGTGCGTCAATGACGCGGTCTCAGACCCGCCTCAAGACCAGTCCAAGGCCCAAATCCATGCTTTCCTGGCATCAGGGCAAGACCCGGAACTGCGGCTAGGAGAAGCCGCCCAACGGGGGTACATCCCCTGGGCCCACTCTGCCTTTGAACCTTTGGCCCAGTTTCTAAGGGAACTCTAAACCGAAGCCAAGGTCAAATGCGCATAGTTCCATCTCCCCTCTCCCTGAGGGAGAGGGGCCGGGGGCGAGGGCAGCCGCCAAACCCTGACTAGACCTCGCCGAAGCAAAATGTACATCCTACTTTGGCTTTAGTTTAGTAGTCCGTCCACTTTGCTTTGACAGGTAAACCCGGGAGTCCGCTCATAGTGAGCTTGTCGAACCATCAACAGGCGGCCCTTCGACAGGCTCAGGGTGAGCAAAGCCTCTAGCTGGCTCCCTCTTCCCCGCTACCACCATCCGCCGCGTCCCCCGGTGCTACCGCCTCCTCAGCGGCCCTTTGCTGCCTTTCGGCCCAGTTCTGGACCCAGCGGCGGTATTCGTCCAGGGCCGGCGGGGCGATGTAGAAGACCTCTATGTCGTTGGGGAACTGGACCTGGTGGCGTTCGTTAATCAGCAAAAGGCCCGTTTCTTCGCCCTGGAGGGTCTGGTCTATCTGCCGGGCTATGTGTTCATAGCGGTTGCGGGTGCTTTCCGAAAGCCATTCCTGCATCCGGGCGGCCACCGTTTCGCTGGCCAGGGGGACCATCAGGCACCGCTGCAGGTCCATGGTCTCCAGCAACAGGTCTATGCTCTCGGTTGCCTCCAGGCTGGCGCCGGCCTGGCACCGGACCTGCACCATGGCATGGACGTTGCCATGGGCCATCTGCAGGTATTCCAGGCCCGCATCGCCGCCCTCCACCAGGCTTTCGTGGTAGATGCGGTGCAGGCCGCCCAGGCCGGAAGCCAGCGCATCAACTTGGGTGCGGGCCTGCTCCCAGTACCGTTCGTAGATGGCCTGGCCGTCGGGAACCTCACCGTCGGGTCCGGGCGGCGGAGCGAACATGAGGGGTAGGAGCAGCAGGCGGCGCTTGCCCTGGAACTGGTCGGCCGGCGGTCGTTCGACGCGACCCAACTCCTGTCCCGCGGGTTGGGGTTGGGAATCGACCGCTGACGCAGCCGATTCAACCTCGTCCCGGGGCCCGGTTGCCGGCGACTCTGCCACGCCTTCCGGTTCTGTCACGTTCTCAGGAGACATAGCTTACATTCCGAAGGCCTTTTTGTAGCTGAGGCTGATGCGCCGCTTGGCCGGGTCTATGTCCAGAATCATGACCCGTACCTGCTGGTTGACGTAAACGCACTCGCTGGGGTTCTTGACCTGGCGGGGCGACAACTCGGAAATGTGGACCAGCCCCTCTACCCAGTCCTCCAGCCGGACGAAGGCCCCGAAATCGGCCAGGCGGGTAACCGTGCCGTCCACAATGTCGCCCACGTTGTAGCGCTCGGGCACCGACTCCCAGGGCTCAGGCAGGGTGCGCTTGTGGCTGAGGCTGATGCGCTTGGTTTCCTGGTCCACCTTCAGTATCTGGACTTCCAGGTCCTGCCCTACGCTCACCACTTCCTCGGGCCCCTTGATGCGGGTCCAGGACAGTTCGGAGATATGGACCAGTCCCTCGGCCTTGCCCAGGTTGACGAAGGCGCCAAACCCCCGGAGAGACGTAATCCGACCGGTGACCCGGGCGCCCTCCTCCAGCTCGGCAATAAACTGGTCCCGTTCTTCTTCCTGCTTCTTCTGCCAGATGGCGCGTTCCGAAAGGACCAGCCGCTCTCTTCCCTGGTCAATTTCCAGGATGTGGAAGGGGTATTCCTGGCCCATTCGCTCGGCAATGGCCTGCTCCCGGCTCTCGCTGGGCACGGGAGCCAGTTGGGAGAAGGGAACAAATCCCCGGATTCCCAGGTAGTTGACTACCACGCCGCCCCGGTTCTGCTCAACCACCCGGGCCGTCACCGTGGTCCCGTCCTTCGAGTGCTGGAGCAGGTCCAGCCACCCCTGTTCCTCCTTGGCCTGGTCGAGGGACAGCAGGGCCATGTCGCCCGGCCCACGGCCTCCTTTGACCGTTACCATCACGCTGTCGCCGACTCTCAGGCCGCCTTTATCCTCGTGGGAAAGGGTCCGCATTTCATGGGGAGGGACTATTCCTTCGGTCTTGAGGCCGATACTGACTACGATGCCGTCGTCATCCACCCGGACTATTTCGCCTTCAACAATTTCGCCCCGCTGATACCGGCGGGGGGCCAGGTCCTGTTCGGACAGATCTGCCATAGTTGCGATGTTTTCGTTGTCGTTGTTTACCATGCTTGGGACTTCTCCTGCCGCGGTTGGAGGGGGATTTCGCCAAGAAGCGAGAGGCACCCTGCGCGCAAAGATTTTAACAACCTATATCCAACCGAGCCTTGCAGATTTTAGACGGGAAGGGCAGGGTTTTCAATATGTTTATCGCCTAATGTCCCCCTTCAATAGTCCAATTGTCCATTGGTTTGAGTATTGTTACAATTCGGTTATGGACAAGATTACCCTGAAAAACTTCCGTTGCTTCCGGGAAGAACAGACGGCACAACTGGCGCCGTTGACGCTGCTGGTGGGTGAAAACAGCACCGGCAAGACTTCTTTCATGGCGCTGATACGGGCGCTGTGGGATGTGGCTTTCGCGGAGCGGGTTCCCGACTTTCGGGAGGCGCCCTACAACCTGGGGTCGTTCAGAGACATCGTGCATAACCGGGGTGGCCGGGGCAAGCAAGCGGAGACATTTGAGGCGGGGTTTGAAAACAACCTTGTCAGTGACATGGACCCGACGTCGTTTGCGGTGACCTTCGAGGAAAGAAATGGCAATCCATTTCCTGAAACGCGCTGTTTTAAGGCAGGAGGCCACTGGCAAGCGGTTAGGGACCTGGGAAATGGAAAGCAACATATCCGGCAGGGAAGTTTAACGGGTCAGGAATATCCCGTCATCGAAGTCGGGCCTCCATTCACCCGGGACGAAACACGATTAATATCTTTCTCTTTATTGGAACGGATGCTTCCCCGGGATTCCAGCCGTCCTCCATTCATGGTATTCCTTAAGATAGGGGAGGAACGCCCCTTTGCCAGTGGACCGGTCCGCTCTCGACCGCTTCGCACCTATGACCCGTCGGGGACATGGCCACACCCTGAGGGGGATAACATACCCACATATTTGGCTAGTCTGTATCATCGCGACCCGGACGGCTGGCAGATATTGAAACGTCAACTGGAGTATTTTGGTCGGGAATCCGGCCTGTTTGACGAAATAGCCATAAAATCCTTCGGCAAGGCAGAGGGTACGCCCTTCCAGTTGCAAATTCGCAAGTTCGCCAACAACGGCCGGCGCAAGGGGCCGCAAAGAAACTTAATTGACGTTGGCTATGGAGTTAGCCAAGCCTTACCGTTGCTAACAGAATTGTTGAAAGCAGAGGCGTCCCAGATGTTCCTGCTGCAGCAACCTGAAGTCCACCTGCACCCGCGGGCCCAGGCTGCCTTGGGCAGTTTATTCTGCCAATTGGCCGGAAAGTGGAACCAGCTTATTGTGGAAACCCACAGCGATTACCTCATAGACCGGGTGAGGATGGACATTCGGGACAAGACGACGGACCTTGAACCGGAGGATGTTTCCATTCTTTACTTTGAGCATGGCGACCTGGACGTGAAAATACACTCCATTCGCCTGGATAAAATGGGCAATGTTTTAGATGCTCCTCCCAGCTACCGAAAGTTCTTCATGGAAGAGGTGAGCCGTTCAATTGGAATTGGCCTCTGAATGTGCGCCATCATTGACAATAACGTCCGGCACGAGGTCTTTGGCGCAGAGGATGTCCAAACGGAAGCAGGTAAACACTTCCTCAATTGGTTGAATGTTCGCAGAGGAAAGTTGGTGGTCGGCGGCAAGCTGTTAGAAGAACTTTCTGACTATGGTGGCTTCAAAAGTTGGTTGGGTCAAGCGCTGCAATCCGGTAGCGCTATAAGGGTACCCAGCGCACCAGTAGAGGAAGAAACATCAGCGCTCCAAGACAAGAACGTCTGCAAATCCAACGATGCCCATGTTTTGGCACTGGCTAGAGTCAGCGGCGCCCGCCTGCTCTTCACCAATGACCAGGCACTTCAGGAGGATTTCACAAATCCCCAAATTGTGTCGGGGCCGCGAGGGAGAGTCTTCACAACAAGACTGCGACAAGACTTCAGCGACACTCATAAATCTTTGCTGAACCGCTCGGACCTTTGCGCAGGTTAACCCCCTAAACCCCAACTTCCTCCATCACCAGCGGGCCTGGTACCCCTTCCAGGTGTTCCAGGTAGCGGATGCCTTTGCGGGTGTCGCTGGCGACCCGGGCCGGGTCCCACAGGTTGAAGCGGCGCTTGGACAGCCAGTAGGTGAATTCCTTGCAGTCGGAAAGGGTCAGGGGCGAGCGCCAGGCTATTCCCGCTTCCCGGCAATACTCCTCCAACAGGGCGTCGCGGGACTTGCCGTACAGATGGGTAAAGGCCTCCTCTACCATCTCTTCGTGGTCGGGGTAACAGCGGGCCTTCTCCCGCTTGCGGACATCATCCTCCACGGACTGCTGCAGGGCCTCCTCAACCACCACGCCATACCAGAAGTTCAAGTAGGCCCGGTGCTTGTTGGCTCCCATCCACTCCTTGAATTCCTCCGGGGTTACATCGTCGGGAAGAAGACCATCAAATAGCAACCGTTCCAGGTCGGGGGCGGGCACATAGCCCTCTATCTCGGGACACAACCTTTCGGCCAGGGTCAGCCAGTCAAGGGCCTCGCCGGCAATCAGGTAGCGGTAGGCGCGGTCGTCCAGTTCCTCCTGCGGCAGCGTCCAAAGGCTCACGGCTTCCAGCAGGGCTCGGGGCCAGGGTACGCCGGCGCTCACCGCGGCCCGCAGGTGAATCACCGCATCCGGGGCCGTTTCCGCCAGAACACCCGACTGCTCGCCAAAGACAGGGCTTTCCGCGGGGGAGGACGCGGGGGCTCCGTCGCCGGCGGCGCCGTTCTGCCAGGGGTGAGAGGTCACGGTGTGGCCAACGGCGCGATGGAATCTGGAAAGGAGACGGCGGGGGGCACATCGGCGCGTGAGTCGAAGATTTCCAGGCGGTGCGGCTTGGGGGTGCGGATGTAGGCCAGGAACAGGTCCAGGGGCAGGGTGTTCAGGATATGGCGGGACTCGCACCAGGCGCGGCGGGCAATGGCAACACCGAACCGGCGCTGGCCCAGGCTCGTAAAGTGGTGCGAGTCGGTGTTGATGGCCAGGGGCACGCCCAGTTCCCGGGCCCGGTGGGCGTGGGTGTCCTTCAGGTCCATGCGCTCGGGCGCGGAGTTGACCTCCATGGCGGTGCCCGTCTCCCGGGCAGCCCGCAGCAGGGCTTCGATGTCAAACTCCACCGGCGAACGGCGGCTGAGCAGTCGGGTGGAAGCGTGGCCGATGATGGTGACCGATGGATGCTCCATGGCCCGGATGATGCGCGCGGTCATGGTGTCGCTGTCCTGGCCCATGGCCGAATGTACCGAGGCAACCACCACATCCAGTTCTGCCAGCAGTTCGTCGGGATAGTCCAGGGTGCCATCGGCGCGGATATCCACCTCGGAACCGCACAGAATGGTAATGGGGTACTGGGACTGGAGGTCGCGCAGTATGCCAATCTGCTCCACCAACCGCTCGTTGGAAAGGCCGTTGGCAATGCCTCGGCCGGAGGAGTGGTCGGTGAGGGCCATGTATTGATAGCCCCGCTCCACCGCCGCTTCAATCATGCGCTCGATGGGATCGCGGCCGTCGCTCCATTCGCTGTGCAGGTGCAGGTCGCCCTTCAGGTCGGCTTCAGTTACCAGGTTGGGCAGGGCGCCGGCCTGGGCGGCGTCCAGTTCGTTGAGGCCGATGCGCAGCTCCGGCACGATGTAGGGCAGGCCCAGGTACTCGTAGAAGGATTCCTCGTCGGGGAAGCGGGCCACGTCGCCGGTGGCAACGGTGGTTATGCCGTACTCGTTGAGGGACAACCCCTTGCGGTTGGCAAAGTCGCGCAGCCGGATGTTGTGCTGCTGGCTGCCGGAAAAATACTGGAGCATGGCGCCAAAGGAATCGGCCTCGCCCAGCCGCAGGTCAACCTGTATGCCCTCTTCCAGGATTACGCTGGTCTTTTTCGGGCCGTGAACCAGCACTTCCTGAACCGAGGGCAGTTCCACCAATACATCGCCAACGCCGGCCTGTAACTCTTCAGGAGCCACGCCCACCAGGTCTATATCGCCGATGGTCTCTTCCCAGCGGCGCAGACTGCCGGCGGGGTAAAGCTGCTCCAGGTAGGGACATTCGCCCCGCAGGATGGCTACGGTGTCTTCCGCCACCGCCAGGGCCTGGCCAATGGGAGTGCGCCCGTCCTTGGTGCGCATGGACTGGATGTGGCGCAGGATGTTGTCGGCGGTGCGCTGGCCCATGCGGGGCAGGGCGGCCAGGGAGCCATCGTGGACGGCCTTTTCGATACCCTCAACGGTGCTGATGCCCAGATCCTGGGTTATGAGCATGGCGGTCTTGGAGCCGATGCCGGGGATGGTCAAGAGGGTAAGGACGCCGTCAGGCAGTTCGCCAATCAGTTCATCGTAGGCCCGGATGCGGCCCGTCTCCAGGTACTCCTGGGTCTTCTCGCTGATGGCCTTGCCGATGCCGGGGATTTTCTTCAGGTCCACCTCGTCCCGCACCGCCTGCTCCAGGGAGAAGGAGAGGTGGCTGATGGTGCGGGCGGCCCGCTGGTAGGCGCGAATCTTGAACACGGTATCGCCCTTCATCTCCAGAAGGGTGGCCATGTTTTCAAAAATCTCGGCGATGTCTTCGTTGGTTACAGCCATGGAGGAGCCTCGGCGGAAACTGGCTTGAGGATAGTTTATCACAGGGTTGGGAGAAACCATTCCGATTCCAAATTCAAGGCAAACGCATTCTCCCACTTAGCCGGATTCCCGATGGTTAAATAGGGCCTGAGACATTTCTGCCAGGTTCGAGGTTCCCGCGCAGGCGGGAACGACTGACTCTAACAAATTTGGAAAGCGTTTGCCCTGATTCCAAATTCCCCTGGTCTGCACCGAAATAAGAAAAGAGCGGATTTGAAACCCGCCCTTTTCCCAGGTCAGTTCATTTGGTTCGGCCATACCGCCGGCCTACCGACGTACAGGTCCAATACCAAGAGGCCCATGGGGTAAGATTCAAGGGGAGCTACACCGGAGCTGGTTCATACTAAGTTGAGGCAGGCCCTGGGACGGGTCTGGTTTTCAGATTGGATGAACTACCATCTTGACACCCAGTTCCCGGGCCTGGACCTTTTGCGGTTCAGGCCAGTTGGCCCCGATGACAACCGGGATGAATTGCTTTCCGGTGGCCTGAGTAAGGCCCAAGGCCCTTTCCTGGGACCTTGTGAGGTCGTGATAGTCCACGGTGAGGGAAATCTCGGCAGCAAAAAAGCGGGACTCCCTGGCGACGGTCTTTTCTCTGCCCGAGAATACCAGGTCTATCTCGTAGATATCGTCCGCGTAATCGTCTCCCGGAATCATCTCGTCCAACTTTTCAGTACCACTGAGTTTAGTGCCTTTCAAGACCTGGATTCGGCGGACGTTAAGTTGGGCGCCTGCTATAGCGGAGAGGCTGTCTTCAACCTTCCGATGGTAATCGCTTCCCTGGATATTAGACATATAACCGCCGATGCGATTAATGTCGCTCCTCATAGCTTGCATGTTATTCACAACATCGGCCAGGGTATCTTCAACCCGACCCATTCTCCGGTCAATGGCCCCGGCCTCGTTGACGTTTTCCTGCGGCTCATGCTGCATCAATGGAATCCCCAGTCCAGATACATCAAGCAAATTTTATCATAGTGGGAAAGCTGACCACCATTTATGCAGGAACAACTACGACGCTGGCGCCCATTAAAGGGCAAAGAACCAAAACTCGGGGATGGTTGGGGATGGGGGCTGACGTATCGCCTACTCGCCGCCGGCCCGCCCCCCGTACAGGTCCAGTACCAGGCGGCTCATCAGGGAGGAGAGGAAGCCCACGCCGCTGATGGCGTCGGCGTAGCTCATGCGGGTGGGGCCGATGACGCAGATTGTCCCACTGGCCTGCTGGGGTATGCCGTACTGGCACAGGATTACGCCGAAGGGGCGCAGGTGTTCCTCGGAGTTTTCGCCCCCGATATAGACGGCTATGTCGCCGCTGTCGGGCTGTTCCGACAGGACGCTGCCCAGCAGCACCTGTTCCTCCAGCAGTTCCACCAGTTCGCGGGCCTGGCTGCCCTGGGACATTTCGGGCTGGTTCAGCAGCCAGCGCAGCCCGTCCACGTAATGCTCCGGCGTGGAAAGGGTATCCGCCTCCCGCAACAGCGACAGCGCGCTCTGCCTGACCTGTTCTTCCATGGGCCCCAGTTCGGGAGAAGGCTCCCCCGGCGCTTCTATCTCGGACCGATTGCGGCCGCTGAACCGGTCGTTCAGCAGGTTGGCCACCTGGGTAAGCGAGTCCTGGTCCGTGGGCTCCTGCAGCGTCAACAGGCGGCGCAGCAGGCGGGCCTCCTGCAGCACCAGTATCAGCAGGGCCGTAAAATCGTCCAGGTAAACCAGTTGTATATGCTTTACCCGGGGAGAGCGGGCCTGGGGCACCGTGACGATGGCCATGTTGGTGGCGATGCGGGAAAGTATAAGGGCGCAGCGGCGGCTCAGGTCCGCCATGTCGGCGGCGGACCGGTCGAAGTGCTGGTGAATCTGCTGCTGGACGCTGTCGGGCAGGGGCGGCACCTCTTCCAGCGTCTCCACGTAGTAACGGTATCCCAAATCCGAGGGCACGGCGCCGGCGGATACGTGGGGCCGGGAGATGTAGCCCTCTTCCGTAAGGAGGGACATGGCGTTGCGGACGGTGGCCGAGCTGACCTTGGTGGGAGAAAGCCGGGCAATCTCGTCCGACGCCACCGGGTTAGCGGTGTTTATGTACTCGTTGACCAGTATGTTTAATACGCTGCCAGCGCGTTGGGTAAGCATTGCGTTTCCCAAAAGCTAACCGAGTATTGCTTGCGATTATATCTGTTGCCGGTATATACGCTGCCGGTGGCGGGAAGAGATTCTCCCGGTGGCGGCCATTGGCCCAACCCCGCCGGCGGCCCCAGGATACTGGCGCCGGAATATTGACGGCCCTTCAATTCTGGCTACCACCCTTCAATTCTGGCTACCAGAGGTATCGGCGGCCTGCGATATTGGCCTGCGATATTGGGGGCCTTATTGGGGACCTTATTGGGGGCCTTGAGATGGAAGTTAGCACGGCCCGAAAAAAGCTGTCAAGCGTTGACCCTGCGAAGGCCCCGCTTCTATACTGCCAGTTGATTTTTCAATGGAGCCCTGCCGGCCAGTTAAAGGGCCTTAAGGTATCAAAGCAGGTACGGTTGCCGATGCTAACAGCGCCAGTATCCAGAGCCCTGAGAAGCTATGCCGGGCTATTTATACCGCTGGTAGCGGCGGCGGCGCTCGCCCTGGTTCCGTGGCCGGCCCAGGCCCAGAGCATGCCGCCCCACATTATCTTTGGGACGGCCCTCGTTGACGGCGTTGCCGCCGCGCCCGGGACGGAAATAGCAGCCTTCGACGGCGACCGGAAAATCGCCGTTACCTACACCGGGGAAGGCGGACTCTTCCGCCTTGATATTAACCGTCTCCAGGGGGCCGCGACCTTCACCGTTGGAGGCTTGCCCGCCGCAGAAAAGGCGCCCGACTGGATTTCCGGAGGCCGCACCAGGAGCTTTAAGCTGACCGCCACGTCCCAGGCCCAGACTTGCCTTACTGCCGGCGGTCAAAGTGGCGGCGGTCAAAGTGGCGGCGCGGACTCCACGCCGATTGTCCACTCTCACGAACTGCCCCAGATTTTCATCGGAACGGCCTCCATCGCCGGGCAGGTTGCTGCCGTGAACACGGAGGTTACCGCTTGGGACGGCGCCGCGAAGGTGGGAGTTGCCTACACCCGGGAGGGAGGCGTCTTTTCCATCCAGGTCGCCAGGTCCCACGGGCCCATAAGCTTCAGAGTTAACGGCCTTCCGGCGAGCCGGACTCATTCTCCCTGGGTTGCCGGGGGCATTATCAGCAGGTTTGACCTGAACGCGAGCAATTCGGCGGCCTGCCTGCTCGGAACGGTGCCGGTGGATGCCTTGGTGGCATCTCTGGCCGACCGGATAGTTCGGATATTCACCTTCGACAACGCGGAGAAGCGCTGGCTCTTTTATGACCCGGTGGTGGCGGAATACAGCGACCTGACCCACATGAACCCGGGCACCCCCTACTACATTCTGGTTTCCGAGAGTTTCGAGGCAGACCTGAACGGCTCCGGCAGAAAACTGACCTGCACCAACGGCAACTGCTGGAATGTCCTGGTCTGGTAGGGTTGCCGGCCCTTCTTGCCTTAAAGTTCTCACACTCAATGGACGTTGCCCTATTGGTCTGACAAATTTGAAATGCCGATTGGCCCAGCCCAACCCGTCGTTCCCGCGAAGGCGGGAACTTCGACTGGCTGTAGTCGAGATTCCTGCCTTCGCAGGAATGACGATTTAGTGCATAACCCGTCATTTCAAAACGGTTGACCTACTAATAGTTCAACCACTTTGGCATGACGGGTAACTTTCGAAACCCGTCATTCTGGCGCAGGCCAGAATCCAGGAAGGTTAGAGCCGGGCATGGTCCCTTACCTTCAGGACTCCTGGGTTCCGACCTTCGCCGGAACGACGGAAAGAAGCAATTTCACCCATCAATGCAAAGTGGTCAAACTATTAGGGCGTGTCGTCAAATGCACCGTCATTCCTGCGAAGGCAGGAATCTTAACTACTGCCGGTCGAGATTCCCGCCTTCGCGGGAACGACGAAAGGGGACGCTAGGAAGCCCCCACATTCAATTTGACGACACCCCCTAGGTTCTTCACTCCGTTCAGAAAGACATTATGGCCGTTCAAGACAACATTTCGTTAAGACGCGATTGCCCTTACCAGGCCCCACCTGCGTCGACGGCCTTTGTTTGAATCTGGTAAGCTGGTAGGGCCGGGGCATACGGGGCATGGAAGAGCTGGAATCACCGGCCACGCCCTTGCCCTTCCCCGTCGAGTGGGGCGCGAAATTGGTCAAGGCGCCCCGGTGAGCCATCAAGTTGGCAGGACATTAATTCAGGCAGTAGAGAAAAGGACATTGAACGCTAACGCTCAACAAGGCTGGCCGGTACTGGCCGATGCGGTAATTCCGGCAGGCGAAGGCGCCAGGCGGTTGGCCCGGGACGCGGCGCTGATTATCGGCGGGTGCCTGTTCACCGCCCTGCTGGCCCAGGTGAAGATTCCCCTGGGCTTTACTCCCGTGCCCATAACGGGGCAAACCCTTGCCGTGCTGCTGGTGGGCGCGACCCTGGGTAGTTGGCGGGGAGGCTCGGCCATGCTGCTTTACCTGGTGGCCGGCAGCTGGCTTCCCTTCTACGCCGGCGGGGCTTCGGGCTTCGCGTGGAGCATCGCCTCGGGCGGCTACATCGTGGGGTTCATTCCCGCAGCATACGCGGTGGGCTGGCTGGCGGAGCGGGGCTGGGACCGGAAACCCCGGATTCTGCTGTCCATGCTGGCAGGGAACGTGATTCTGTACGTACCCGGCCTGCTGTGGCTGTCCACCTTCGCACCGGCGGAAACCCGCTGGGCCACCACGTTGGAGTGGGGCTTCTACCCGTTTATCATAGGAGATGCAATCAAGCTGGCGGCGGCGTCCCTGCTGCTGCCGGGCGCATGGGAAGTTGTGAACTTAGTGAGGGGGCGCAAGCAATAATCATGGAAATCACCTGGATGGGCCACGCCTGTTTCCGACTCCGCTCCGACGACCTGGTGGTGGTCACCGATCCCTTTCCCGGCTCCATTGGTCTGCGGCCCGAAACCCGGCCCGCCACCGTGGTAACGGTCAGCAACTCCCACCCCAACCACAATAACCGGCTGGAGGTGGGCGGTTCGCCCAGGGTCTTTGACTCCCCCGGCGAGTACGAATACTCGGGCGTGGCGGCCCGGGGCGTGATGACCACCCTGCAGGAAGACCAGCCCCAGGGAGAACGCAACGTCGCCTATTCCATCGTCATGGACAACGTCAACGTCTGCCACCTGGGGGACATCGCGTCGCCCCTGACCACCCGCCAGGCGGAGGAACTGCAGCCGGTGGACGTGCTGCTGGCCCCGGCCGGCGGCGGCTGCACCCTGGACCTGGAGCGGATTCTGCAGTTGATGCAGGACCTGGACCCCAAGATTGTAATTCCCATGCACTACCAAATTCCGGGGGCCAACGAGCCGCTGGGCAACCTGGACACCTTTTTGCAGTTGATGGGAGTCAGCGAGGTCCAGCCCCGGCGCAGCCTGACGGTTACCACCGGCAACCTGCCGGCCAACATGCAGGTGACCGTTCTGGAGCCCCGGGCCCGCACCGCCTAGCGGTTCAACCTATTTGACTTGACGGCTGATATTTCCGCTCACCTTGAGCCTGTCGAAGGGCCGCACTCAAGGCAAACGCATCTAAGCTTGGGGGAGTCCGTCGTTCCCGCGAAGGCGGGAACCTCGAACCTGGCGAGTAATTTCTCAGGTCCCGTTTAGCCTTCGGGAATCCGGTCGGGTGGGATAATGGGTTTGCCCTTGGTCCGCCCGCTTGCATTCTGAAAAGTTGGTGGTTCGACAGGCTCACCACGAGCGGACTCCGGGTTGTCCTGCACTTCAATCCTGTGCTTCATTCCTGAGCACGCCAGGGCAAGGCGGGCAGGCACGGGGGAAGATGTCGGGGTCGCCAAGTCACCAGACGATGTGGTTCCAGCAGCTACCCTCCAGGCAGCTAAGGCGCCGCACCCTGCCATTAAGGACCACTTCCACGGTTTCGCTAACCTGAATCCAGTAAGGTTCGCCGGATATCATCCGTTCCAGGCCGCCGTCATCCTCTACCCCCGGTACCCCCGGCTCGTAAAAGGTCCAGGTCTTGGCATCGTCGCTGAAGTGGAAAATGACCTGGAGGGCATACAGCAGACCCTCCACCGCCTCGGCTACGGGCGTGGCATTGCCGGGAGAGACGCCGGATTCCTTGATTTCAAAACTGCCGCTGGCCGTTACCCCGGCCACCGAAACCCGCAATGATTGATTCCCCCGGCCAATGCCCGGCGCCACGAACCGGGCGATGAACTTTCCGTTGGCGTCGGTGGTAGTGGACGTGCCCGGGGAAACGTCTATGTTTCCAATCACCATTTCGTCCACCCTGGCAAAGCTCCGGAAGCCGCTGCCGGTGACGGTAACGGACGTGCCGGGCGGCCCGGAAACGGGACTCAGTTCCACGGTGGCGGCGGGTACTTCATGCCGGGCCGAGGTGGTAACCGACCTTCCATCATCGTCCCGAAACTCAACCCGCAGGAAATTGGAAGAGGGCCTGGGCGCATTGAGGGGCACCCGGATTTGCTGGGAAAAGGCGCCAAAGGCATCGGTGTGGGCAGTAGCCAGGGCGCCGCCCCCTTCGAACTCGTACCGAATGACAATGCTGAAACTGGACCCGTTGTCGTTCCGGGCGGGGAAGCCGCTCCCCTTCACCGTTACCAGGGTTCCCGGGCCGCCCCAAACCGGTTCGACCGAAATTTCCCGCGGCGGGACAGTAAATTCCACCGACCCGTTGCGCCCCTGGCTGTCCCACAACTGCAGGTGATGGACGCCCGGGGTCATTGTCGCTTCAACTATCGGCAAGTCCAGCGACCCGGTCCACCCGCCGTCCCCGCTCAGTTCAATGCCGCCGCCGCCGTTGATGCGGGTAGGGCTGATGTCGTGGCCGCCGATGCGGAGCCGCTCTATGGTAGTCCCGCTCTCGTCGGAGAACCCGGTGCCCGAAAGGGAGACCCTCTGGTTGGGCAGGACGGTCTCAGGAATTATCCGCACCACCGTGTTGGGATGGGTAATCACAACGACCACCCTCTGGGAGTAGGTCTCTTCGTCGTTGTCGCACCCCTTCTCGTGGACCACCACCTGCAGCGACTGGCGTCCCAGCCTGACCCCGTTGGGCACGGCGATGCTGAAGTGCAAGGTTCCCGAGGACCCCACCCGCGGCGGGTCCAAATCCACCGGAACGCCGCCAATATCAACAGAGCAGACCATCCCCTGCGGAAAGTCGGTCAACTGCACCTGGATATTCCCCCCGGGGCCCTGCACGTTGCTGGCCTTGACCCTGCCGACCAGTTTCAGCACCTGGTCAACATCTTGGACCGCGCCGCCGTCCTCGTTGTAGATAACCGAGGTGTCGCCAAGCCCGTCCCTGGCGTTGATTAAATTGCAGGTCAACGCAGGGCTGGCGTCGTCGCACATGCCGGTATCGGCCACAAAGGGCGGCACGGAAATGGTGAAGTTGCAGTAGCCGATGTCGTTGGCCAGCACCGCCGTATCGCAGAGGGGAACTTCATCGGAATCGAGGCGGCCGTCGGCGTTGGCGTCGCGCCACACGGCCAGGGTAGTGCCGTTCTTGTAGCCCCGGGCAATAACGGTAATCCGCTCGCCCCGGCCGGCCTCTTCCTTGCTGAGCTGGATTTCCCGGTCCACCAGCAGGCCCGTATCCACGTCCTCCGACGAAGACTGGCGGAAGGCCTCCTTCAATGCACCATCGGAGACTTTGGCAGCAACCGGCTCTCTGTCCTTGCTGGTCCAAACCTTCCAGGAATAGGGGCCGCCCTCGGTGGGGTTGCGGATGCCCGCGTTCTTGGTGAAGGTCACGGTCACATCGGCGCCGCCGGGAATGGGGACCAATGGGGCGTCACTCCCTCCCCGGATGGCAAAGTAAATGTTAATCAAGGTAGGAGCGCGGGGGTTGGCGTTATCCACCAGTTCAACATTGGCGGCTGTGCCGTTCTCTCGCACATCGCCATCCTCGAACTGCACCCGTACCGAAGCTGGATTGATGCCCCGAGGTACGCGGATATCCTCGTGCAGTTCCATTCCGATGAAGTCGGTATGGGGATTCAGGATGGAGCCATCCGGGGTGGTGAATTTCACTACGTACCGGGATACGGCGGCGGGACTGCGCGTGGAGGACTTTACCGTTACCTCGGATACGCTAGCCTCGGCGTCCTGGGCCTCCGCGGCGGGAGCGGAACCGATGGGGAAAAGGGGAACAATGGCTAAAGCCAGGAGGAAGAATGCAAACAGGATGAGAGAGCCGGAGAACGCGGGACGACTAAGCATTACAACCCTGGACGGAGAGTAGGACAGAGAATTAACCGGACCGGTTACAGCTTTCTACCGGGGCCGCGCCAACCCACAGGGCCAGGCCAGGTCGCGGGGACAAGCCGGGTCGGAACCGCAAACCCGATACCTGCATGCGTCGAAGAACGAGCCCACAAGGGCCAGCCCGTCATGGGCATAGCACAAACTAATCAAACGAATCGGAAAGTGCATTGGCTATATTATACACCCACCAGGGCCGCAAAACTCAACCGCAAGGCAATGTGCAAAAGGGCAATCGAACTATAGGAATATGTCATGCTGAGCGAAGCCGAAGCATCGAAACTCCTACCCAGCAAATTTGTACTGGGTCCCCAACCGCGACAGGTCACGAGGATCTTAGACCTTTCGGCAAAGTTTATCCTGAGCCGAGCAGAGGGACTCAAGGTGATATGACCTTTCTCTGTCCCCTTTGGACGAGTTCATATTGCAGTTGCCCTGAAATGTGTAACCGGTCAGGGCTAAAGGGAACAGGTTGCCCGCAAACCCGTCATTGACCCGCCGGCGGCAACCTGGACAGGGTGTAGTTCAGATTCCTGCCTTCGCGGGAATGATGGGTTGGGGGTGTCAGGCCGCAGGTGCGCATAGCCATGCGCACCTGCATTGCATTAATGGGCCAACCCTTGAGTCCGCCCATCGTGAGCCAACCCGGGAGTCCGCTCATGGTGAGCATGTCGAACCATCACCTGTCTAAATTGCAATCGGGCGGCCCTTCGACAGGCTCAGGGTGAGCGGAAACATCATCCATCAGTTCAAAACAGGTTCCCGCCGGCTCGGGAATGACGGGTTGGGCCAACCCAAGCGCATTTGGCGGCCCCGGCCGGCTGCCTTGCCGTGGAGGGTTTGCCGGTGACCCTTCCATGCGGAAAGCAGTGGTCAAAGCTTCATTTGGGAATTTTGACTGCACATAATCCCTTGACACCGCTAGAATTGCCTGAATATAATCAGCCAAGGATACTATTCACAGAGCTATCAGCGAGCTATCCAGCCAGAGAGTTCCTGTCAGAGAGTTGTCCCGGGGTTGAAGAACAGCCGCGGGGCCGGGCCCCGAAGCGCGATGCCACCAGGCTGGGGTCCCGAAGTCTCACCTCCCGGCGCGGGCCGTCTCCCTTACCCAACACGGGCAGCACTTTCTCCAACCAGATTTGTTCGCCTCTCAACAGTTTGTATTGGCCTGAGGCATGACCACCAAGTATATTTTCGTTACCGGTGGAGTTGTCAGTTCTATCGGCAAAGGGATTTGCGTTGCTTCCATTGGACGCATTCTCAAAAGCCGGGGGCTGTCCGTTTCCGTGGTAAAGCTGGATCCTTACCTTAACGTTGACCCCGGCACCATGTCTCCCTACCAGCACGGCGAGGTCTTCGTGACCAAGGACGGGGGAGAGACGGACCTGGACCTGGGCCACTACGAGCGATTCATTGACGTGGAGCTTACCCGCTCCTCCAACGTTACCGCGGGGCAGGTTTACCTGACCCTGATCGCCAAGGAGCGGCGCGGCGATTTCCTGGGCGGCACCATTCAGACCGTTCCCCACGTCACCAACGAGATAAAGTCCCGGCTCAGGGACCTGGCGGCAGAATCGCAGGTGGACGTGGTGGTGGTGGAAGTCGGCGGCACGGTGGGCGACATAGAGGGCCTCCCCTTTCTGGAAGCCATACGGCAGATGCGCAAGGACGTGGGGCGCAGGAACGTCTGTTACGTGCATCTGACCCTGCTCCCCTACGTCACCGGCGCCGAGGAATTGAAGACCAAGCCAACCCAGCACAGCGTCAAGGAGCTTCGCAGCATCGGCATCCAGCCCGACGCCCTCATCTGCCGCAGCGATACGCCCATCGCTGACTCCATCAGGGAAAAGCTGTCCCTGTTCTGCGACGTTGACGGCGAGGCGGTAATACCCCTGGAAACCGTGGACAACGTGTACGAGGTGCCCCTCATCCTGGAAAGGGCCGGGCTGGGCGAGTACATCGTGGACATGCTGGACCTGGAGAGCCAGCCCCAGGACCTGAGCGACTGGTCTCGAATGGTTGACCGGATGAAGCGGCCCAAGGGCAGCCTGCCCATCGCCATAGTCGGCAAGTACGTGGAGTACCCCGACTCCTACATCTCGGTACGGGAGGCACTGCGCCACGCCGGCATGGCCCACGACCATGAGGTGGAAATCAAGTGGGTACATTCCGAAGACATTGAGAGAGACGGGCCGGAAATGTACCTGGACGCCGTCAGCGGCATTGTGGTGCCCGGCGGTTTTGGCCAGCGGGGCGTGGAGGGCATGATAGACGCGGTGCAGTACGCCCGGGAGAGCCGGATTCCCTACCTGGGGCTGTGCCTGGGTATGCAGGTTATGGTCATTGACTGGGCGCGCCACGTATTGGAACTGGAAGGGGCCAACTCCTCGGAGCTGGACCCGGATACGCCCCACCCGGTAATTCACATCATGCCCGGCCAGCAGGAGATAACCAACCTGGGCGGCACCATGCGACTGGGCGGCTTTCCGTGCCGGCCGCAGAAGAATACCCTGACCTTCTCCGCGTACCGGAACGAGGAAATCGAGGAACGGCACCGGCACCGGTTCGAGGTCAATAACAGCTACCGGGAATGCCTGGAGGAATCGGGAATGGTCATGGGCGGGCTTTCCCCCGACGGCAAGCTGGTTGAAACGGCGGAAGTGGCCGGACACCCCTTCATGTTGGGCGTCCAGTTCCACCCGGAGTTTCAGTCCCGGCCCAACCGTCCCCATCCCCTGTTCAGCGACTTTATCGCCCAGTCCCTCCGGACGGTGCGCGAGGGCGCCCAGCAGCCGCTGCCCCTGGAGGCGGATTAGCCAAATTGGCGCCATTGCCCCGCATGACATCAGGACCAGGCAAGCTGCCAGGAACCGGCAATACAGGGCAAGTCAGCGAGACCGGGCAAGCCGGTAATGCGGCCCCGGAGAATGGCCGCCGCTGGTAATACAGAGAAAGCACGGGAGTAAACAGCAGCCGTGAAGTTATTCCTGGATACCGCCAACATTGAAGAAATCAGGGAAGGGGCCGAACTCGGCGTCGTCACCGGCGTAACCACCAACCCTTCGCTGGCCGCCAAGGAAGGAATAGGCGGGAGCGCAGGCTACCGGGCGGCCGTGCAGGAGATTGCCGACCTGATAGACGGCCCTATTTCGGTGGAGGTAGTAAGCACGGACGCCGCCGGAATGATTGCCGAGGGCCGGGACATAGCCGAGTGGATTCCCAATCCCTGGGTCAAGATTCCCAGCACCACCGAGGGATTCAAGGCCATATCGGCGCTGGCGAAGGACGGAATCAAGATTAACCAGACCCTTTGCTTCTCGGTTAACCAGGCCATCCTGGGCGCCCAGGCCGGGTCCACCGTGGTCAGCCCCTTCGTGGGGCGGCTGGATGACATCGGCCAGGAGGGAATGGACCTGGTGGAGGATATTGTCGCAATCTACCGGCAGTACGAAATTCCCACCCTGGTAATGGCGGCCAGCATCCGCCACGTCCTGCACTGCACCCAGGCCGCCAAGGTGGGCGCGGACATTTCCACCGTTCCCTACGGCGTGCTGAAGCAGATGGCGCAGCACCCGCTGACCGACGCCGGGCTGGCGCGGTTCCTCCAGGACTGGGAAAAGGCCGGCGGAGCGTAGGACGGGATGGCCGGTACGGTCAGTACGGTCGGTAAGCTACAGGCAAACACGTCGGGAGCAGATAATACAGTTCGAGGATATTTTTCAAGAACCTTCCCAAACGGGCGCAGAGCATCTTTCGCGGCGTTCAGAGATTGGGGGGTGTCGTCAAATTGAATGTGGGGGCTTCCTAGCGTCCCTTTTCGTCGTTCCCGCGAAGGCGGGAACCTCGACCGGCAGTAGTTAAGATTCCTGCGAAGGCAGGAATGACGGTGCATTTGACGACACGCTCTAAAAGACTCTCTCACTCATCGGATTATCCCGAGTCTGCCGCCGGAGCAGGTCAGGGCATCAGTGCAACCAGCCACCTGGCTCCGGGCAGGACCTGCGGCCCTTCCGGGCCGCTCGAAGGAACGTATTTCAGCCTCCAGTGTTACGCCGAACCCACCCGACGACAAGCCGAACCCAAAGACAACAAGATTCAACCATGCAACCAGGGAGCAATCCTGGAATTCCGGAAGGGATTGCCGGAACAGAACGCAAGAACCCAGCGATGGAGACCCGCCGGCAAAAGAATAAAGAAGCCGGCTTCCACAGGGCATTGAGGTGATGATGACTACTACTACCAAGCCGCAGATGATGGACGTAGCTGAACTCGGGGCCATGACCAAGGACCAGTTGCTGGACCTGGCCCAGGACTACGGGTTGGAGGACGGCGCGGCGCTGGCGTCGGTCCGGCGGGAAGATGTCCTGAGCCGGATGCTCCATGCCGTCTCGGCGCAACAGTCCCTGGTTTCTTCGGGCATCCTGGAAATCATGGACGAGGGATATGGCTTTCTGCGCCAGATTAACTACCTGCCGGCCACGGGAGACGTATATATCTCCCAGTCCCAGATTCGCCGCTTCGGCCTCCGCACCGGCGATACCGTCACCGGCCAGGTGCGCCCTCCCAAGGAAGGAGAAAGGTACTTCGGGCTGGTGCGGGTGGAGAAGGTCAACGGGCTGGAAACGGACCAGGTTCATGCCAGGTACCGGGCCCAGTTCGAGTACCTGACGCCCATATTCCCGGAGCGCCAGGTGGTGCTGGAGACCGACAGCGTAAATCTGTCCACCCGCATGGTTGACCTGTTTGCCCCCATCGGTCTGGGGCAGCGCGGGCTGATTGTTTCGCCGCCCAAGGCGGGCAAGACCACCATTCTGAAGCAGATTGCCCACAGCGTGGCCGCGAACATTCCGGAGGCCATACTCATGGTGGTGCTCATCGGCGAGCGCCCCGAAGAGGTTACAGACATGCGCCGGGCCGTGGACGGCGATGTCTTCGCCTCCACCTTTGACGAATCGGTGGAGGAACAGTGCCGGGTGGCCGAGTTGGCCCTGGAGCGGGCCAAGCGGCTGGTTGAAAACGGGCAGGACGTCGTCATCCTGCTGGATAGCGTTACCCGCCTCACCCGCGCCTACAACCTGGCGGTGCCCACCAGCGGCCGGACCCTGTCCGGCGGCATAGACCCGGCGGCCCTGTATCCGCCCAAGAAGTTCTTCGGCGCGGCGCGAAACATCGAAGAGGGGGGCAGCCTCACCATTATCGGCACCTGCCTGGTGGACACGGGCAGCCGCATGGACGAGGTAATCTACGAAGAGTTCAAGGGCACCGGCAACATGGAGTTGCACCTGGACCGGAAGCTGGCCGACCGCCGCTTCTTCCCCGCCGTGGACATCGTACGCAGCGGCACCCGGCGGGAGGAGTTGCTGTACGACGAAAACACCATGAAGCAGATATGGCTCCTGCGGCGCATGATTTCCCTGATTTCCAACGATGGCTCCACCAACGCCACCGAGCGGGTGCTGGAGAGGCTCTCCAAGTACGCCAACAACGAGGAGTTCCTGGCCAACCTGAACAAGGAAACCTGACGACCCTTCAGCCCTTCCACCTGCGGGACACCGACCTAGCGGCCCTCTCTCAATTGCGGGGAGAGGGCCTTTCCATCATTCTTGGCGCCGGTCTTTCCTGGCGCCAGTCTTTCTTGAAGCGGTCATTCCTTGCGCCCGTCATTTTTTGAACCCGTTTCCCGCTAGTAGTCCGGCAATTTTGTACTGATGGGTAAGAACGACAGCCCGCTCATGGTGAGCCTGGCGAACCGCGAGCGGGCGGCCCTTCGACAAGCTCAGGGTGAGCGGAGACAATATCCATCATTTCAAATAAGTTGAACCACTAGCGGCGCAACGGCTTAGTGGCCCGATATTGCACAACCATAGGGCGTGGTATCATTAACGACAGAGATGAGGTGATATACGATTTCCAGGGCCAGCCCATAAGGCTGCCCTGGGAGCGATGGCTGCATACCATTCGGCCTCAACACCCCTACATGGCAAACATGAGGCCGGAGTTGGTCGAGGCGCTGCGAAATCCCGACTTCGTATCGCGGTCATCGAGAGACCCCGCAGCGGTCAGGATTTACATCAAGTGGTTTGAAGGCTGCTTTGTCGGAAATAAATGGTTGAGAGTGGTAGTCAAACTCGAAGACGATAACGATTCGTATGTCCTTACCGCCTTCGTACGTTCAAGGGCGGACGTGGGAGATATAATATGGCAAAAAGAGAATCCGTAGGTGTTTGGTTTGACCGCCCCGGCAACTTCCTGGAGATTTTCTGGGGTTACGATGACGGAAGTGGCAATAACTTTGATATGGATACCGAACTCGACCCCACAATTTTTCTCGACTCGGCAAACCGGATAGCCGGTTTCCACATCATAGGAGCGCTTCAGGACAGCAAACTTCCCGTGGAAGAAACCTACACTTTGGAAGACAGCCCCTCTCACCCCGTTACCGTCAAATACAGTCCGATCGGCGACCTGTGGGACGTGCAGTGGGGCCCCGATGCGACGGACTGCGTGGCAACCCCCGACTCCCACGTCAAGGCCCGGGTGGACGCGCAGGGGCAAATCCAGGGCGTGTTGATTTCGGGGCTAAGCCGTTTTGAGGGTGAGATTCTCAGCGTGGACCTTTACCCCGTAACCCCCGGGGCCGCAACTGCCTGAACCTGGCAGCTACTAAAGCCGGGCATCCTGGACACGACGTTATGCCGGAAAGCAAGATACTGATAATTGACGACGAGTGGGAATCGGCCATCGTGAAGGCGGTGCAGCGGCGGCTGGAAGACGAAGGCTGGCGCACCGTCATCGTGCAGCCCCAGTCCCAATGGATGGTGGGCGACGAGTTTGAGACCGCGGCCATCTTCGGCATTGAGGACGAGCGGCCCGACGGCGTTCTGCTGGACGTGCGCCTGGGCGAGCACCGGGACGACCAGTTCAAGGGCCTGGAAATTTTGCGCCAGATTGTGGAGCGTTACCCCGCACTGCCGGTGCTGATGTTTACCCAGTATGCCCAGGGCCCGGCCCGGGATACGGCGGTAAGGGGCGCCCTGCGCTGGAACGCGCCCGTGGACTTTATAGACAAGCTGGCCAGCCCGGAAGAGGTGGTCCTGCGCCTGCGCCGCCTGATGGGTTCCAGCCCGGAAATAATACCCGTCGGCGCCCACCTGCTGGTGGACGTGGGAGCGGAAACGGTTTCGGCCCGCCGCGAGCGGGATGCCGCCCTGGAACCGGTTCCGGACATTCACGGCATGAAGTTCGAGATTTTCCGGGAACTGGCTTCCGCCTGGTATCGCAGCCCCGGCGAATTGGTGCCCTTCAGTCGCCTGGAACGCTATTCCGAGGGCGAGGAAGCGCGGGCCTCCCTGCGGGTACGTATCCGCGAAATAAAGATTTCCGTGGGCAAGGCCCTTGGCGTCCAATTGGGAGCCAACGACCTTATCGTCAACGTAAGAGACCGGGGCTATCGCCTGGCTCCTCCGCAAGTGTAACGCCGTGCTCATTCCTAACCTCAGGCAGCCCTTTTCGTGGAGCATCCCAAAATTCCGGTTCCGCCCCGTGGGACCGGGCGGCCTGGTGCGCCTGGCGGGGCTTTTGACCCTGCTGTTCGGGCTGGGTAACCTGGCGGTGGCGCCCTTCATCGGCGAGGCCATGTTTGCCCACCTGTGGGGCATCGAGCCGCTGACCTACTTTGGCGCTTCCCTGGCCATCCTGGGCCTGGCCGTGACCTCTATTTCCTACCTGGTTTCCGACGTTATCAGGAACAGGCGCCGGCAGGCCGAGCAGGACCTGCATTTCGCCGAGCGGTGGACCCAGGTAACCCAGCAGTATTTCGACCTTTTCAACCACGACCTGGGCCGGCCGCTGCGCCGCATCCTGGGCAAGGAACGGGAGATCCGGGAACAATTGCAATCAGCCGACACCGACATACCGGCCTCGGTCCGCGAACTGCTGGACGAAATAGAGGAGCAGACCCCCAGCTTCCGGCTCATGATGTCCAACATCCAGGTGCTAATCGAACTGGAAACGCCCAACACCGGGCAGACAATCCAGGCCGTGGAGCCGGCCGAGGTGGTGCGACGGATTGTGGACCGCTACAGCCTGGTGGCCGCCGACGCCAACAAGCAGATAGTTTGGTGGTCGGAGCCAACGGAGTTCGGCATCGTACAGTGCGACAGTTCCGCCGTGGAGCACATCGTCACCAACCTGGTGGACAATACGGTACGCTACGCCGAGTCCTTCATTGAGATCGGCCTCACCCGGGACGAAAAGAACTTCTACGTCCGGGTTTGGGACGACGGGCCCGGCATTGCTGCCCGTTATTTGCCCTACCTGTTCGACCGGGGCTGGACTCCCGAAGTAGCCCGCCGGGAAGAGCGTACCAGTTCCGGGTTGGGTCTCTTCATAGCGCACACCCTGGCCAAGCGGTATGAAGGCGACCTGACCGTGGAGAGCGTCACGGAGCCGGACCCGGACCATCACACCGGCTTTACCGTCACTCTGCCCCTGCGCAGCGTGCCGGCCCATTTACCAGGAGAACCGCCGGCATGACCCGTCAGCCGGACCGTACCCGGCGTCAACCCAAACCGGCTTCGGCAGCCGCAGCCTTCATCCCGCTTCTGGCAGCCCTGGCAGTGGCCCTTCTGACAGCCTGCGTTCACGTAATTGAACGCCCGGGTGGCGATGCGACCACGCCCAATCCGACTCTCGTTTTCCAGGCCACCGCGACGCCGACACCAATCCCCACGGCCGGGCCCCCGGGGTCGGGAAACGGGCCGGCTAACGCGCCGGGCGACGGGCCGGGTACCGGGTCTGGCACCGGTTCGCGCCCGGGAACAGGCAATGGGTCTGGTACGGGGCTGGCTACAGGACTGGCTACGGAAACGCCCGCGCCATTTCCGTCGCCAACACCTGCGCCCACGCCGCCGGCGACGCCTACGGCTACCATCCCGCCCACCGACGTTCCTGCGCCCCTGCCCACGATGACGCCCACGCCCGCAGCTACCGCCACGCCTCCGCCCTCATCCCCGGCAGCGCCTACCGGCACACCTACTCCGGAGCCAACCCTTGACCCGGGCCCGGAAAACCCGCCCTTCCTGATTATTGAGTCTCCCGACGACAGGAGCATCATCCGCACCGGGTCGGTTACCATCCGGGGAATTACCAGCGAGGGAGCCTCGGTAAGCGCCAAGGGACACGCCGTAGCGGCCGGCCCGGAGGGCAGGTTCCAGCTCTCCGTGCCGCTGGCGCCCGGGGAAAACGTGATGGAGGTGTTCGCCATCAACCCGGACGGCGCCAGGCAGAGCAAGACCCTCACGGTAACCTATTTCCCCCTGGAGCCCTTCTTCCTGACCATAACCGAGCCGAACCCGCTGGCCCTGGCGGTGGACCAGCCCACCGTGCGATTGTCGGGCAGGACCGCCTCGGACGCTACGGTGGCGGTGAACGGCATCTCCATACCGGTGGACCAGCTGGGCATATTCTCCACCAACATCACCCTGCAGCCGGGGCTCAACGTCATCAACGTGGTCGCCAGCAATCCCATGGGAAACATCCTGGAGGACACCCTGGAGGTTACATTCCAGGAACCCCAGTCAGGATAACCGGATAATCAGCCGCATCGGCTATCCAGAACAAGACCGGCTTGGCCTCCACCCGTAACTGCCGCGCCAATCCCCGGCTCCTACTTTGCCAGGGGCCGCTTGCCGGGGGCCGACTGCCGGGGGCCAGCCCGCTGCCCTGTGCTATACTGCCAGCGCTGAGCAGCCAAGGGCGGTACGCTGGCGGACACTGGCAAGCCGGTATCATCAACCCCGAAACTGGAACAGAACCGGAACGGAATTGGAAGGGGCTTTCCTTGACGGGCAGGGTGGGAACAATAGCCATAGACGGGCAGGTAGCCGCCGGAAAGACGGCCGTGGGCCGCGAACTGGCCCGCCAGTTGGGCTGCCCCTTCCTGGATACGGGCATTATGTACCGGGCCATCACCTGGCTGGCCCTGCGGCAAGCGGTGTCAACGGAAGACGAGACGGCGCTGGCCGAACTGGCGCAACGGACATCAATGGAACTGAACGACCTGGAGGGTCGCACCATCATGGTGGAGGGCAGGGAGTTGGGCCCCGAGCTACGGTCAGCAGAGGTTGACGGCCATGTTTCTCCGGTGGCGGCAGTTTCCGGCGTGCGCCGGGAACTGGTGCGACAGCAGCGGGAAATCGCAGGCCGGTCAAGCCGCGACCTGGGCGGCATTGTAATGGTGGGCCGCGACATTGGCACCGTGGTGCTGCCCGACGCCGACCTGAAGATATTCATGACCGCGTCCGCCGAGGTACGGGCCCGCCGCCGCTTTGACGAGTTGGTGGCCCAGGGATTGCCCGCCAGCTACGACGAAGTGCTGGCCAATGCCCTGTCCAGGGACAGCATAGACTCCCAGCGGACCGACTCGCCCCTGGCCCAGGCCTCGGATGCGTTCCTTGTGGACACCGGAGACCTGACCATAGAGCAGGTCGTCGCCAGAATCCTGGGGCGGTTGGCTGCCAGCCCCGGCGAGACCTCCACATGACGGCCCTCTACTATCCGGGCCGGGCGCTGGCCCGGTTCTGCTTCAACGTCTTCGGCAGGATGGAGGTAACCGGCCGCGAAAACGTGCCGCCCTACGGCCCCCTGATCGTGGTTGCCAACCATCTCTCCTACAACGACCCGCCATCGCTGGCGGCGGCGCTGCCGAGGCGCCTTTCCTTCCTGGGCAAGCAGGAACTGTTTGAACCGACGCCCAAGGGATGGCTGTTCAACTCGTTGCGGGTCTTTCCGGTGGACCGGTCCTTTGGGGTGAGCGCAGTCCGTACCGCGCTGAACCTGCTGGACAGGGACGAGGCGGTGGTTATTTTTCCCGAGGGCGGCCGCAGCAGGACCGGCGGGTTAATCAAGGGCATGGACGGGGCCGCCTACCTGGCTATGAAGTCCCAGGCGCCGGTTCTGCCCGTCGGCATCACCGGCACGGAGAATTTCCCCCACCTGCGTATGCCCCTTCCCCTGTGCCGGTTCCAGGTAAACATAGGCCAGGCCTTCACACCGCCCGTCCTGGAAGGAGGGCAGACCCGGGTGGCAGCCGCCGCGGTGCTGGAAATAATCATGCAGCGCATAGCCATGCAACTGCCGGAGGAGTACCGGGGGGAGTATGGATTTCCACGAATAAGCACTAATATCCACTAATGGCTTAAATCCTTCCTTGCCTGCCAACACCATGAGAGCGCCGATGCCCGATGTACTATACGGTGAGCGTCCCTAAGTAACCCAACCTACTCTATGTTAGTTCAATCCGGGCGGAGTTCTTGTAGATGCCGCCTAACACTCCCGGTAAGCCGAGGAATTGAACAGAGGACTCCAAATGTAACCCGTCTCCCCGGCTGCACAAATGGTTCCTACTGCCCCGCCATCTCCTCGGCGTCACGTATGTACCCAGCGGTCTCCCGTATGTCGGCAACCAGGTCCTCCTCCGGTTCAAGAATGCCGTCATAGCAGGCTCTGCCGTGGAGGTAGTACTGGCGTGAGCCGTACCGGACCCGCAAATCCTCCAATGTGGGGTCAGCGCGGCGGAGGCGACGCAAGCCCAGGGCGGTCTGGCCGGAGGTGCGTGGCTCCTCGCCGGTTCGAGCCAAAATCAGAGCGTCCGTGGCGCGCTTGGTGGCCACCCAAGCTTTCTCCGCAGCGTTGCGAAGCCGGTCTTGGGCTACCATTTCCAATGCGTCGTCGTACAGGTCCCGCGCGTCGGCAAAAAGAAAGCTCACTCTCTCAGGTTCCAGCATACGCCCTCGTAAAGCTTGTGATTACTACATTCCGTCCAAAGCTAAAGACCGCAATGACACTAGGGAGTGTCGTCAAACTGAATGTGGGGGCTTCCTAGCATCCCCTTTCGTCGTTCCCGCGAAGGCGGGAACCTCGACCGGCAGTAGTTAAGATTCCTGCCTTCGCAGGAATGACGGTGCATTTGACGGCACGCCCTAATAGTTTGACCACTTTGCATTGATGGGTAAACCGGGGGTTCGCTCATGGTGAGCCTGTCGAACCATGAACGGACGGCCCTTCGACAGACTCAGGGTGAGCAGAAATACTATCCATCATTTCAAATAAGTTGAACCACTAAGGGCGCGGTGAATACAAAGGTTCACCGCGCCCTTCGGCAGTTCCCGTAACCATTGAACCTACGCTGGCGCCACTATATCCATGTCGTACCGCGCCAGAACTTCCTCAATCTGCGCCGCCGACTTTTCGTCCGCGGGAATCAGGGGCAGGCGGGGGTTGCCCACGTTGAAGCCTATGTGGTTGAGGGAGTGCTTCACCGGGATGGGGTTGGAGACGATGAACAGCACCTTGAATATCTCCAGCAGGCGGCGATGCTCGGCGGCGGCCTGTTCCACCTCACCCTCCAGCAGCAGGCCCATCATCTGCTTAATCTGGTTGCCCACCAGGTGCGAGGCCACGCTGACCACCCCGTAGCCGCCGGTAGCCATGATGTAGAAGGTCTCGTTGTCGTTGCCGCTCCAGACGCGGAACCCGTCCCGTGAGCCTTCGATGATGCGGGTAATCTGGTCCATATCGCTGCCCGCTTCCTTGACGCCCACGATGTTGTCCACGTGGCTGAGCCGGATGGTGGTGTCGTGGGTCATGTTCAGGCTGGTGCGGCTGGTGACGTTATAGAGCATGCACGGCAGGTTGACGCTGCCGGCGATGGCCTTAAAGTGCTGGTACAGGCCCTCTTGCGGGGGCTTGTTGTAGTAGGGGACCACCAGCAGCACGCCGTCCACCCCGGCCCTCTCGGCTTCCTGGCTCAATTCAATGCTCTCGGCGGTGCTGTAGTTGCCGGTGCCGGCAACCACGGCGCCCCGGTCTCCCACGGCATCCTTGATTTCGCCGTACAGCCGGATTTTCTCTTGGGTGGTGAGGGTAGGGGACTCGCCGGTGGTGCCGGAAACGATGACTCCGTCGCTGCCCGAATCCAGCAACGCATTGGCAAGACGCTTGGCCTGGTCATAGTCCACACGTCCCTCGTCATCAAAGGGAGTTGTCATAGCCGTTATGAGTCTGCCTATCTCCGTCATTGCTGACCCTCCTCTCGGAATTTTGCGGCCATTATACACGGTGTTTGTGGGTTTTGCTTGGGGTGAGAATGCCCTCAGTGCCCGTGGGAGTGGCCGTCGCCGTGGTCATGCCCCGCTTCGTCATCCCCTTCGCCGTGGTCATCCTCAGATTCTTCCTTAATGTTGAAAGTATCGGGGTAGGCGAAGGCCGCAAATGCTTCCACCGTGTCCCTAAAGCCGGGGGCGTTCACGTCGAAGGAGTAGCCGAACCTCAACACGAAGATGTGATGGGGAATATGCGCCGTGTCGGTGACCATGTGCAGGCCCGCCAAATCCGGGTTTTCCACCACGCTGAATACGGAATCCGCGATGATGAGGTCCGGTTCATGTTCCACAACCAGGGCGGGGCTGATTTGCTGGTACCCATCGTGGGTAACGATGTTGTCCATCTTCAGAAGTTCAAACACCTCGTTGACCGTCGTGTTCTTGCCCGGCGCCTGCCAGTCCTCGCTGTGATAATAGGTGGTATATACGGGCCTGATATCCTTCATCTTCTCGCCTATTTCGGGGAAGAGCGCGGCCACTTCGCCTGAGGTGTGCTCGCTTACTTCCGTGGACGCCCCATGGTCAGCCTCGATGGTAGGGGGCGGCATCGGTGTCGGTATAACAGTCGGCTCCAGCGTTGGTGTGGGGGTGGGCAGGGGAGTCGCCGTGGGCGCAACCGTAGGCGTGGGAGCCGGCGGGGGAGTCGCCGTGGGCGCCAGCGTCGGCGGCGCCGACGTACCGCACGCAACCGAGAGCAGCAACAATACCGTCAGCAACGGCAATACCGCAAATGTCGCATTTGGCAGGTATTTGCTCATATTTTGTCCTGTGCTAGTTGATACTTCGTCACAAACCATTCCAACCATTATAGAAGGGACACGGGCTGCGGCGAAAGTTTCAATTTCAGGGTCTGATTGTGCAGTTTTGCCCTTTTTTCGAGGGACATCGGATGGAGAGTGGCATCCTGCTGCCTGATTCAAGAAGAGCCGTGGCTTAAAATTGGGAAGTTAGTAGCAGAATAGTATTCGTAGATTTGACGAGCCGGATATAAACGATACGCTTATCAGCTATTGGCACGCCGGGCAGTTACACAGTTCATCCCGATTTCGGTAGTGATGCAAGCCATGAACTACACCGCCTTCGCGGTCGAAGTAAGGAGAGATTATGTCGAAAAACTCTCCGTCTCCTTGTTCGAACTTCCGTCTGAGCGCATATGCCACCAAGTCGGCGTACTGGATGAAGCGAGTAGCTTTGGAGTCAACGAAAAGAGGGACATCTACCAGATTGCGAGTTACTCCCCACCGGTGGCCGATAGTCCTAAACTCCGAAGCAAGAGACTGCAACCGAGTTTCCTCCGAAGATTTGTCCAGGACTATGATGCCCTTTTGGTTGTCGTGTTGGTGATATAGGCGAGACAAAAATCGGTCAAAGCGATTGCAGAGCTGTTCGAAAGCATATTCAATAGGGTCTTCTGGAGAGCGTGCGCGTTTATCAACCACTACGCCAAATAGCCGCCACTGATTTGACGCCAGCTTTCGTGTTGCCGCTAGTGCATTCCCGATAATTGCCCGGCGTTGCTCCCGTCGTGTTCCACGCCAACGACCACGACCCGCAAGAATCTGGTTGCCATGAAACTCCAGGCGGTCAGGGTCAGAATCAACAAGAGCGCTGGCGTAGTCGTCCAGAGCCTTTTGCAGCCAAAAAGCTTGCTGCTCAAAGATAGAGATCCCGGCCAATACAAAATGCTTTTCGTCCTGATTCTTAACCGAGCCTGAATCATCCAAGTAAAGTATGTGCATAACAAAAAAAGGCAGCCGGGTGAGAACCATGTCTCGGCGGACCGCTTTGTGCAGCCCTCCCAACCGCTGTTTATAGTTTAACGCAAAGGGTAACGTTGTCAAGCAAGCCAATCAGCCGAACTAGCTCTCTCGATGCCGTCCCCTACCCCTCCGGCAATCTCCCCGTCTCCCTCGCCCAGGCCTGCACGCCCCGGCGGAAGGCCAGCGCGCCCATGGGGGCTATGACTGCCTGAAGGGCCTCCAGGACTTCCCCTTCCGTGGCCCCGTTTTCCAGGGCCACCCGCACGTGGGCCTGGATTTGCTCTACGTCGGCCTTCAGGGCCGCCTCCACCACTATCTGCAGCAGTTCCTTGGTCTTGCGGTCCAGGGTGCGCTGGCCGGTGTAGGTGGCCTCGATAAAGTCCCCGTACTTCTTGGCCCATTCCAGGTCGGCCTCGGCCATGATGCGGTGCATCTCCAGGGAGTAGCCCCGGTGCTGGGCCTGGGAATCAAGAAATGCCTGGGTCTCGTCGGTGGACATGGTTCGCTCCTTTTTGACTTTATTCATCCATGAATGTCCACGAATTGTCACTAATGATTTCTTTAACTATGGAGATTCATGCTCATTAGTGCTCATTCGTGGACAATAGATTTCTGCCTACAGGCCGTAGTGGGTACGGGCCGCCGCCTGCTTCGGGTTGTCCTGCTGGAACAGGTCGGGGTGCTTGCCCAAATGCAGGGCCAGGTGGTAGGTGAACAACTGCAGCGGTACAACGCAGGCCAGGGGACTCCACAGCTCCGGCAGGGGCTTCATGGCAAAGCCGGTTGTGACCAGAGACGACAACTCCTCGTCGCCTTCCTGCACCAGGGCCCATACCGGGGCGCCGGCGGCGGCCGAGGCCCGGGCAATGTCCAGCGACCGCTGGTAACCCGGCCCGGGCGGGGCTATCAGCGTCACCAGGCACTGGTCGTCCACCGAGCAGAAGGGGCCGTGCAGCAGTTGCTCCACCTGCAAGCCCTCGCAGTCGGAGGCGCTGGTCTCCTTGATTTTCAGGGCCACCTCATAGGCGTTGCCGGTGTTGGGGCCCCAGCCTACGGAAATGAACCGTTGTTTGTCCCCGTATTCCGCCACCACACCGGCAATGTCCCCCTCCCGGTCTATAACGTCGGCTACGGCGTCCGGCACGTCCATCAATTGATCCTTGAGCCGCGCCGTTTCCCCATTGCCGCCCAGGGCCATCCCCAGCTCCACGGCCAGCATGGCCAGCACGGTCAGGGCGGTAGTGTAGCTGATGGTGAAGGCCGACGACCGTTCGGGGCTGACGGTTTTGAGGGAAACGTCCGCCACCTGCAATCGCGGGCCGGGGTCGGTGGAGGTTACCGCCACGGTGTAGGCGCCCCGCTCCTTGGCCAGTTCCAGGGCCAGGAAGGAGTAGGTCTTGGTGCCCCGGTGGCTGATGACGATTACCGCGTCCTCCGGCCCCAGGCCTGGCGGATAGCCGCAGAACTCGAAGGAGTGCCAGCCCTGCACCTGGATATTTGGGCCGGCAAAGCGGCGGAACCAGTGTTCGGCCACCAGCACGGCGTGCCACGAGGTGCCAATGCCCACGATGTAGATGTTGCGCTTCGCGGCCAACGTGGCCGCAACTTCCCGCGCGGCAGCCGAGTGCTGCTCCAGCATTGCGGCCATGGCCTGGGGCTGGCCGGTAATGGCATCGTGCATGAAGTAGGGATGTCCCTGGCGAATTTCCTGTTGAAGGGTCATGGTTCCTTTCCTTGCCTTTGCCGTTGCGATTCTTTGTGCTTCCACGAATATACACGAATGGGCACGAATGGGGAAACTCCCTCACCCCCGGCCCCTCTGCCGCAGGGAGCGGGGCCGGGGGTGAGAGCCAGCGTGATACAATACGGCAGGCCGGGCAAGGGCCACAGCGCAACGACCCCAGCGCCGCGTTTATCAGCAAGCCCAAACTGCCGATGGCAAGAGGTCTGACATGACCACCCGATACCCGGACAAAACCAAACCAAAGCGCCAGCGACGTTTCGTACTCCCGGAGCCGACGCGGGACCCCGAGGATATGACCAGTTTTCAGCATTTATCCTCTAACGGCAATGCCCACTATCTGACTCACTATCTGGGCAACCCTGAGACTACCATCGTTACCGGCGAACTGTTCCTGACCCGCGCGCCCCGGGCGCCGGCCCGGGAACGCGTCGCTCCAGACCTGATGATTGCTTTCAACGCCAACCCGGCAGCGTTCAAGGCCAGCAATGGTTACATCATCTCCGAGCAGGGCAAACCACCGGACTTTGTGATGGAGATAGCCTCTCCCAAGACGGGCAGCTACGACGTTGGGGGGAAGAGAAACCGGTACGCCGACCTGGGCGTCTCCGAATACTGGCGGTTCGACGAGACCGGCGATTCTCACGGCGCCCGTCTTGGCGGCGACCAACTGGTGAACGGCAAATACCAACCCTTCCCCATTGCAACGTTGGAAGATGGCGCCCTGGAAGGGTACAGCCCTGCCCTGAACATCTTCATCCGATGGGAAAGGGGCGAACTGCGCTGGTATGACCCGAACACCGGCCGCCACCTGCTGACCATTGAAGAGGCACAAGCGCGCATCCGGCAACTGGAAGAGGAAATCGCCCGCCGGGATGCGCAAGGCTGAATTTACCGGCAGCTCAGCCAGACGGAAATTACACCTGGCGAAGATTAGTCGTCCGACAACTTTGAAATGATGATTGAATCGGCCCAACCCGTCGTTCCCGCGTAGGCGGGAATCTGGACAGGCTGGATTTCAGATTGCTGCGAAGGCAGGTATGACGGTTTAGCGCATCAGCCGTCATTCCAAAGTTGTCAGACGACTAGACCATGCCATAACCAGTACAAACAGCACCCGTTTCAAATAGTAGCCAGCCCAGGCAACAGCCAACCGGGGAGGCCCGCCACGAGTTCGCCATTTCTCCAGTTCCCTCCCTTCCTGCCCGAGTACTTTGGGCGGGAGGACGAGAGCGACGACAGCAACTTTTACGTCCAGCCCCGGCTGGTGGTCCACATTGACGACGGGGCCATTGCCGCCGTGGGCAACGTCTTCCGCAGCCTCATTCCGCCCGATGCAGCAGTGCTGGACCTGATGAGCAGCTGGCGCTCTCACTGGCCGCCGGACCATCCCCGGGCGCGGCTGGCCGGGCTGGGCATGAACGCCGTGGAAATGGCGGAGAACCCGGACCTGGATGACTATGAAATTCACGACATCAACAAGGACCCGCACCTGCCCTACGACGACGACACCTTTGACGCGGTGGTTATAACCGTATCGGTCCAGTACCTCACACGGCCCATCGAGGTGTTCCGGCAGGTCAACCGAATCCTGAAGCCGGGCGGAATGTTCATCGTCACCTTCTCCAACCGCATGTTTCCCACCAAGGCGGTGCGAATCTGGCGGTACACGACCGACCGCCGGCACATTGACCTGGTAGCGGCCTACCTGGAAGAGGCGGGAGACTTCGACGACATCCGCGGCGGTTTCGTGAACCCGGAGGGTAGCCCTCCCGGCGACCCCCTTTTTGCCGTGGTTGCCAACAAAGTTCAGGAGTAAAGTCCCACAACAGGCCGGGCCCGCTTACACCGTTTTAGGCCGGTTACGACTGAAATACGAACGGTATAAGACCAGTTTACGAGAGGATAAATTGGAGTATAGCAACATCAGGCTGGCGACCGCGGACTCCGTGGCCACCATCCGGTTGGACCGGCCCGACGCCCTGAATGCCCTGAGCATAGAGCTGCTGGCCGAGTTTTCCGACGCGGTGGCGGCGGTTGAGCGGGACGTTGCCGTAAAGGCCCTTGTAGTGCGGGGCGAAGGCAGGGCCTTCTGCGCCGGGGCCGACCTGCTGTTCTTCGACACGGTGTTCGATGAAATTTCCCTGCTTCCCCCCTACGTGGAACTGCTGAACCGCTGCTTTTTCCAACTGGAGAATCTGCCCATACCCACCATTGCCGTAGTCCACGGCTTCGCGCTGGCCGGCGGGCTGGAGCTGGTATTGGCCTGCGACATGGCGCTGGCTGCCGAGGACGCCCGTATCGGCGACCAACATGCCAACTTCGGGCTGATGCCCGGCGGAGGGTCAACCCAGCGGCTGCCCCGCCGGGTCGGTATGCAGCGGGCCATGGAGTTGCTGACCACCGGGCGGTGGCTTTCCGGCGTCGAAGCTGTTGAGTGGGGGCTGGCGCTGCGGGCGGCGCCGGGAGACAGGCTGGACGAGGAACTGGAGTCCTTGCTGGGACAACTGCGGGGCAAGAGCCGCGCCGGGCTGGGCTGGATTAAGTCCATCACCCGGCAGGGACAGGACCTGCCCCTGTGGGCCGGCATTGACCGGGAAGGCATGGCCTTCGTACAGTATTTCGCCACCTCTCCCCATCCCCGGGAAGGCATTCAAGCCTTCAAAGAGAAGCGACAGCCGGAATTCTAGGGAAGATTTTCGACGTTGTTAAGGCCAAATGTTAACTATTTGTTAACAAATCGGCATTGGTGAATAGATAACTTGACAAGCAAAGAAAATCCGCTAGACTAAGTAACACCTGTAAAGGTTATCAGATAAGGAGGACCTTATGGAAGGAAAAGTTCAGATAGAGATTACCTACTGCGTTCCTTGACAGCACCACGCTACCGCCACGTGGATGGCGAATGAATTCTTCCGAACCTACGGACCGGATGCGGCGATTACCATTTCCCCGCGCGGCCAGGGCATCATGGAAGTTTTTGTTGACGGCGAGAAGATCTTCGACAAGAAGGCCGAAGGGAACTCCTACCCCGATCTGGCGCGGGTTCGCAAGATGAAGGAAGTCATCACCGAGCGGATTGCCAACCTGGAGCCTGTTCCCGCTGATAACTAGCTTTAATAACGTCGGTCGCCTCGGCAACCGACTGAACTAAGGGAATTGAAACGCCCCTCCGAATTTGGAGGGGCGTTGCTTATGCGGGTCGGCATGGCCTCAGATTTACTCGATAGTTGCAGGAACGTCAGAACTTGACTGCCAGAACTTAGCTTGAGGGATAGGAGCAGCCGGGGTTATTTTAGCAGTTCGATGTCCGTGCTTAATTCGGTCCTTTATGTTCTCCCAAATCTGGCCTGAAACTTCCCCGACACTGAGTTCAGCGTCTATAACTACCCATTGTTGGGGATTGGCATCAGCTTGTGCACGAAAGCCCTGCCGCACCCTTTCATGAAAGAAAAGGTCCAAGTCTTCAAATCGTCGGTCGTCTATCTTTCTTTGAGGAGATGCAATTCCAGCAGCCCAATCGAACTCAAAAGGCAACTGGAGTCCACCGATGGAGCGGCTTAGGCCGACTGCGGGAGCCACATCCAATAGAAAAATAACGTCCGGTGTTATTCCTTTGGTTGCGAACCCGTTCAGGCTGGCAATAACATTCAGGTCTATACCACGACCGTGACCTTGATATGAAACTGTTGATGAGGAGAATCTATCGGCGATTACCGTCTTTCCCGATTTAAGGGCCGGCAGAATTTCAGTAGTAACCAACTGCATGCGAGCGGCCTCGAACAAGAGCAATTCAGCCTCCGGCGTAATCGGACGGTGACTTTTCAAGTAGTTGCGTAGATATTCCCCCAGAGCGGTTCCGCCGGGCTCACGAAACAATTCGCAACTCACGGCAAGCTCATTGAGCCTCCCGTGAAGGATGCCGGCTTGGGTCGTCTTGCCGGCCCCCTCACCGCCCTCAAATGCTATGAACAAACCGGCCACTGATTACCTCTATAAGCTCCCGTATAAGCTCCCGGCTCACCTGTTTCCACGAACAAACACGAACGCTCACCAATATAACCCATCAGTGAACATTCGTGTCTATTGCTGTCTGTTCCCGTCTATGCGCGGATTAGCCCTACGCCCGGTAAATCAGCACCGACCGTTCCGGCTCCCGGCCCCGGCTGGTGGAGGCCAGGTTGAACCGCTGGGCCAGCAGGTGCTGCAGCCTGCGCACGTAGGCCCGCTGCGGGTTTAACTGTACGCTGAACTCGCCACCCAGTACCCGCTGCGCCGCATCCTCAGCCTCCAGCATTGCCCGGTCCAGCGTATCCCTGGAAGCGGAGTCGGAACCGACATCTTCCCGGGAGAGGCTGCCGCCTCGCACCGCGATTCCCTGCTCCCGGGCCAGGGTACGCAGAAAGTCCATCACCTGGGGCATGGTATTCTTGCGCAGCACGTAAACCGGCGTGCCCGTGGATTCTGCCGAGCGCACCAGTTGGGCGCCGCGCCGATAGTGGGTCTTGGTGGTAAGCACCAGCGACGCCCGGCGCAGTTCGTTGACCACGTTTACATTCAGCCCCATTTCCGCCTGGGCCGTTTCCAGCTTGTCCCGGCTCACCCCGAACAGGAAGACCTGGGCTTCCAGGGTGCGGTTTCCGTTGCCGTCCCCCGCCATGGCGGCCTGGGCGCCATCCGGCCCCGTTGATTCCCCATAGGATTCCCGCAGAGACCCCGGCGGGACGCCCGGTGAAATCCCTTGTGGGGACCCCGGCGCAAATGAGCGGTCCGGCCCGCCGGCGAAATCGTCCATAAAGTTTCGCTGGTACAGCGGTTGAGGACCGGCCGGCTGACCCATTTGCCTGTCCCTGCCCCGGTCCTGGCCTCTTTCCTGGCCCCTATCCTGGCCCCTGTCATAGTACCTGTCCTGGTTCTTGCCCTGGCGCCGGTCGGAGCGGCGACCGCCGCCGTAGTCCTGGGTCCAGGGGGCCGGCGGGTCGGCGTTGGGCCGCGGGTCGCCCTGGCGTTCAATAACCTCTCCCGCCTCGTCCAGGCTGCGTATTACCGGGACAATGGGATACCCCCGCAGCCACTGGTCAACCACCTGGGCCACGCCATCGTGCACGGCCACCTGCTCCCAGCTTTGTATCTCCACCACCACGTCAAAGGTGGGCGGGGCCTTGCGTTCCAGCACCGTCTTCTGGGTGCCCCGGTAGCGGGCTTCCTGGTCGCCCAGGGTAACCGACTGAATCCCCCCCACCAGGTCGGAAAGGGTTGGGTTCAGAATGAGGTTGTCCAGGGTGTTGCCGTGGGCCGTGGCCACCAGTTGCACGCCCCGCTCCGCGATGGTGCGGGCGGCGGCGGCCTCCTCCTCGCTGCCCATCTCGTCAATGATGATTACCTGGGGCATGTGGTTCTCCACCGCTTCAATCATCACGGCGTGCTGGCGGGTGGGGGTAGCCACCTGCATCCGGCGGGCGTGGCCGATGGCCGGGTGGGGCACATCGCCGTCCCCGGCGATTTCATTGGACGTATCCACTATGACCACCCGCTTGCGGGCCTCGTCGGCCAGCACTCGGGCCACTTCCCGCAGCATGGTGGTCTTGCCCACCCCGGGCCGGCCCAGCAGCAGGATGTTCTTGTTGGCAACGGCCAGGTCCTCGATAATCTTGATGGTGCCGAACACGGCCCGGCCCGCGCGGCAGGTAATGCCCACCACCTGGCCCTTGCGGTTTCGGATAGCGGAAATGCGGTGCAGCGTGCGTTCCATTCCCGCCCGGTTGTCGTCGCCAAAGTCGCCTATCTGTTTTACCAGGTAGTCCAGGTCCTCCCGGGTAACTTCGCGCTCGTCCAGAATCACGTCCCCGCCCGGGAAGCGGGCTTCGGGAAATCGGCCCAGGTCAAGCACCACCTCCAGCAGGTCGGGCAGGTTGTCCTGCGCTTCCAGGTTGCTCTTGACCCGCGGGGGAAGAATCTCCAGCAGGCGTTCCATCTCTTCCTGCACCAGCTCCTGCGCTGCTACCAATTCACGCCTCCACCGGCGCCATTCCGTAACGCAAGGCCGGAACGGCCACCATTTTGACCATCAACGTATATTGGGCCATCTGCCGGAAACCCCGGTTTCCCAGCCTTTCGGCGACGGATTCCTGGTAATCGGGGACCAGCCACCGCTGGATGCCGGGTTGGGCCAGGGCGTAATCCATGGCCGGATACAGCGCCTCCGGGTGGTCGGGATGGACCATGGTCTGCACGTCAACAGTTACCCACCGCCTGGTTATCCGCAGCCAGCCGGCCAGCCGGGCCGAGCCGTCTGCCACCCATTCCTTGTAACCGGCGGGCCCGAAAAGACTGCCGCCCGTGTCCCGATGTTCCTGCCATTGGTCGAAGGTCAGCCCCAGCGTTTCCCGGGCCTTGGCCGGCGCGCTGGCGCAATAGAGTTGGAAAAGGCCGTATTCGTCGGGCGGATTGACCGGTCTCATTCCCTGTGGCCCTTCCTTTGAAGGCAGGATACCGCCGGAATTGCCTCCATAACCTTCCAGCAAGGTTTCCGAGACTCCGGCGATGAACCCGCTGCGCTTGGCTATGGCCAGGGCCGGGCTGTTCGACGGCAGCCTCAGGTAAATTCGCTGGGCGGCGCGCTCGCCTATGGCCGCGGTCAACTGTTCCAGCAGTTCAAGCTCCGCATCCTCGGCGGAGAAGTCTTCGTACCAACCCATTTCCCAGCGTTCGTCAAAGGTCCCGTAGTCCTGGTGTTGCAGGGAAGGCCAACTGCCGTACAGGTACAGCCGGTCAATTTCCCATGCCTTGTGCGCCGAGCGGCGGCGGGCCGACACCATGCCCATCAACTTCTTGCCGTCCCAATAGCCCAGGGAGACCCGGTTCCTGGAGTTCATTACCGCGTCCTGCCAGATGATGCCGCCGGGACGGGTAGCGGCGGGGCCGGCCAACTGCTCCCTGGGGCTGGCCAGGTTGGGTCCGCTGGGCAAGCCGTTCCAGGAGCAACGCATGGCGTCAGGGATGCGGAAAGACTGAACGGTTGAGTTTGGTTTCATCGGCGCCGTCGCGATAACTAACTTTCCCGGCCGGGCGGGCCGGCCGGGTCTGCTGCCATATCCAGGAAGTACTGGTGCAAACGGGAATCGTTGGTCAGCTCAGGATGGAAAGCGGTGGCCATCATGTTGCCCTGCCGCACCGCCACCGCCTGACCGCCGGACAGGGCCGCCAGCGTCGTCACCTGCGAGCCGACCCGAATAACCACCGGAGCGCGAATGAAAATAGCGTGGAAGGGGCAATCTCCAAGCCCGCTGATGACCAGGTCCTGCTCAAAGCTGTCAATCTGCCGGCCAAAAGCGTTCCGCTGAACGCCGATGTCCATGAGCTTGAGGGGTACGGGGTCGGCCTCGGTTATCTCTTGGGCCAGCATTATCATACCGGCGCAGGTGCCCCAAAGGGCCTTGCCGGACTTGGCCAGGGCCGCCACAGGCTCCCTGAGGTTATAGATGCTCATCAGCCGGCTCAGAGTGGTGCTTTCCCCGCCGGGAATAATCAGGCCGCTGACACCTTCCAGGTGTTCCGGCAGGCGCACCTCGCAACATTCCACGTCGAGCCGTCTCAATACGGCAATGTGCTCGGCGAAATCTCCCTGTACGGCTAGTACCCCGATCTTCAATGCAATTCTGTCCGACGCTTAGTTTGGACCTCTTGCCTTTCCGTCCCGCACGTCCCGGCTTTCCCGGCGGAGTCATACCCGCCGAACCTCCCGGGGCCCTGATGCGGCGAAGGGCGGGGTCTCCTCGTTGCCTTTTCTCTAGCCCCTCGTCCTTCGCCCCCTCAGTGGCGCGGAAGGTCAGATGCTGCGGGGAGCCAGGAGCTGTTCCTCCGGGATGGAGCGGGCGCTGATGCCCACCATCGGCTCGCCCAGGTCCTTGGAAACGTCGGCCAGAATCTTGGGGTCGTTGTAGTGGGTAACGGCCTGCACGATGGCGTAGCCCCGCTGGGCCGGGTCGCCGGACTTGAATATGCCGGAACCCACGAAGACGCCGTCGGCGCCCAACTGCATCATCAGGGAAGCGTCGGCCGGGGTGGCCACGCCGCCGGCGGCAAAGTTGACCACCGGCAGGCGGCCCTGCTCGCGGGTTTCCTGCAACAGTTCCAGGCTGACGCCCAGGTTGCGGGCCTCCACCACCAGTTCGTCCTCGGGCATGTTCTGCAGCTTGCGGATGGCGTCCTGCACCGCCCGCATGTGGCGCACCGCTTCCACCACGTCGCCGGTGCCGGCCTCGCCCTTGGTGCGAATCATGGCCGCGCCCTCGGATATGCGGCGCAGGGCCTCGCCCAGGTCGCGGCAGCCGCAGACGAAGGGCACCTGGAAGTCGTGCTTCCAAACGTGGTGGACCTCGTCGGCCGGGGTCAGCACCTCGGACTCGTCAATATAGTCAATGCCGATGGCCTCCAGCACCTGGGCTTCAACGAAGTGACCAATGCGGCACTTGGCCATCACCGGAATGCTCACCGAGTCCATAATGTTCTGGATGATGGCCGGGTCGGTCATGCGGGCTACGCCGCCGTCGGCGCGGATGTCGGCGGGCACCCGCTCCAGGGCCATGACGGCCACGGCGCCGGCCTCTTCGGCAATCTTCGCCTGCTCGGCGTTGACCACATCCATTATCACGCCGCCCTTAAGCATCTGGGCGTGTCCCGCTTTGACCGTAAATGTACCGGTAAGAACGTCAACCATTTTCGATATCCTCCAACTGGGGATAAAGCTCCAAATTCAAAGCTATATTCGGGACTATTATACGGCTTGTCCCGTCCCTTTATCAAATGCCCAGGGCAATCGTAACTGTTGAGATTTGGGGAGACCTCCATTCTGAAACCGTCATACCGGCGGAAGCCGGCATCCAGAATTCTTGCCAATCAATGCGTTGCTGGTTCACTTACCCTCCTGGATTCCGGCCTTCGCCGGAAGGACGGCGCTGGAGGGCAGCCGATTCCCCCTAACTCTGAACAGTCACGGGCAAACGCGTCTTAAGTTACGCTGTACACCTAAGCCGGAAGGCATGTCGCCCTGAGTCCTTCGGCTTGGCTCAGAATAAACTCTGCCGAAGGGCACGAAATCCTGCCCCTTAGCCCGGTTTCCGGTCCGAAAGTCGGTATGTGGGATGATGTTTAGATTCTTCACTCCGTTCAGAATGACCAGAACGACAGTTATGGCCATTCAGGACAACATTTCGTTAAGACGCGATTGCCCTGATCAAATGCCGGGTCTGGCAGCGAAATTCTCCTGGGGCCGGGCACAACCGCCCTGTTCCGCCTGCCTGTTACACTTTGCCTTACTCATCAAAATCGCAGCGACCAGGTCCGACTAAGTCCGCCCAAGTCCGCCCAAGTTGAAAGGAGCAAGAACCATTGGCCTACACCGGCTGCCGAACCACCAACAGCCGCTTCACTCGGCGGGACGTACTGACCGCAGCCCTCTTCGGAGCGACGGTCATTTCATTTGTGCTGGCCTGGGCCTATCCGGTATGGCCCGGGGACGAGGCCCTGCTGCAGCGGGTGCAGGGTTGGCGGAGCGGCTTGCTGGATGCCATCTTTGCCGCCGTCTCCCTCCTGGGGTGGTATCCCGTAGCCGCGGGCCTGGCAGCCGCAACCCTGGCTGCGCTGCTGGCCCGCAAACTCTGGACGGAGACGCTGCTGCTGGCAGTTGTCGTGCTGGCGGCCCTGCCGGCCTACGCATTGAAGGACGTGGTGGGAAGAGCCAGGCCCGACTACGCCCTTTTGGAACAGGTCCCCCAGAGCCTGAGCTTTCCCAGCGGGCACGCCACATTTGCCGCGCTGCTGGGCTGCTTTCTGATTTACCTGCTGAGCGAACACGGGGGGCGCCCGTTGGCCAGGTGGCTGCTGGTTGCGGCCCTGCTTCTGGCCATGGCGGCGGTGGGGATTTCCAGAATATACCTGGGCCTCCACTGGCCCAGCGACGTTGCCGGAGGATATCTGTACGGAGCCACCGTGGTGGCGCTAACCGCACGATTGACCACAAGGTTGAAGGGAGCAATCAGCGCCCGTTCCCAGGGCAAGGTTTCCCACAAGCTGGAGTAAAGCTATAGGTCAGCGGGCCGATTACGCCAGGGAAGATGCAGCATTGCTCATGCCGGAAGTAGAGTGGGCCAGGGCAATTGCATTACAAAAGAATGTCATGCTGGGCAAAGCCGAAGCACCCAAACTCCTGCTCAGCAGGACTGTATCGGGCCCCCAACCGAGACCGGGACCGCGTATGAGGATTCTAGGGGGTGTCGTCAAATTGAATGTGGGGGCTTCCTAGCGTCCCCTTTCGTCGTTCCCGCGAAGGCGGGAACCTCGACCGGCAGTAGTTAAGATTCCTGCCTTCGCAGGA
>DAOUIY010000011.1:0-5767 GCA_034423215.1 Dehalococcoidia bacterium | reverse complement strand
GGGACCAGGAAAGGGCCAGGGCCGAGCGGGCCGAGGACACGGCCAGGCAACTGGCCGAGGAACTGCGCCGCATCCGGGAGAACCAGGGCAATACCTGAACCGCTTTATAGACATCCCATCCAGCAGGCTTCGAACACGGGGCGGGAACTGGCGGTGGTAAAATTGCCCAGGGCAGGCAGCGGTACAGGCAACGGTACAATCCTTTACCCTATCAACTACCGTTTGGCAGGTGAGACATGACTACCAGACCGGATACCAGCCTCGGGCACAGGTTCCGCCTGCCCGACCCTCCTCCCAGAGAGATTGACGAAGTGACTGCTTTCGACCATATCTACGAAATCGGAGACCTGGGAAACCTCGCCCTTCACTTCGGCAACTCCGATTCCACCCTGGTTACCGCTGACCGCTGGATCGTGGCCTCCCCGGAGCAGGACAAGTCCCGCGCCCGACGCCCAGACCTCCTGATCGCCTTCAACGTCAGCCCGGTGGACTACCGGCTGAGCAACGGCTACATTGTTTCGGAGCAGGGTAAACCCCCAGACTTCGTCATGGAGGTCGCCTCCTTAAGCACGGCGGCCACCGATACCGGCGAGAAAAGGGACTACTACGCCTCCCTGGGCATCCCCGAGTACTGGCGCTTTGACGAAACCGGGCAGTTCCACGGCCAGCGGTTGGCCGGGGACCGGCTGGCCGGAGATTCCTACGTCCCCATGCCTATCTCCGAAATTGGACCCGGTATCCTGGAAGGCTACAGCGAAGTCCTCAACCTGAGAATCCGGTGGGAACGCGGGGAGTTGCTGTGGATTGACCCGGCCACCAACGCGCCGGTCCCGCGACACCACGAGACGATAGAACGGGCCGAACGAGCCGAGGAAAGAGCCAGGCAATTGGAAGAGGAATTACGGCGCATCAGGGAAAGTCAGGGAAATTCCTGAACCGATCACCGGGATTGCCCTAAAGTTGTCATGCAGGCAAACGCCTGCACGACGTACTTATGTGGCGGGGCCAGGCCTTCAGCGCTTGCCGGCGGCTACGCCTTGGCAGCCACCGGCTCGTGGGTCTTCAAGAACCGGCGGGCGTGGGCCACCGTCTGGTCAATGTGTTCCTGGGTGTCCTTCCAGGGATAAATGGTCACCTCGGCGTTGGGGGCCAGGCTGGCCACCTCCATTGCGACCTCGTAGGGGTGGGCCGGCACGTCGTCGGGAGCAATCAGCAGGGGCGTCCGCAGGTTCCGCACAAAGTCCCGGCTGACGGTGAACACAAAGTCGGCCCGGTTGGTGTACATGCTGGTCAGGAAGTCGTGGACGATATCCATGGTGATTTCCGGGCGCTTTTCGCACAGGGGCGGCCCCCAGCCCGTGATGTTGTTCTGGTAGAACAGGTCGGGCATTTCCGGCCTGAAACCGCTGGGCTGCATCATGGCCGCCGCCAGCACCCGATCCGAAGCCCGGCTGAGCAGGTTGTGAATCATGGGCCCGGCGATGCAGAACCCCATGACCAGGAACTTGTCTATGCCCAGGTGGTCCATCAGCCCCAGTTGGTCGTCGGTGAAGGAGTCCCAGGGCCGGTCAATGTCCACGGGGCCGCTGGACTGCCCCCCGTTGGCATTGCGCAGGTCGGCGGCGATGACGCGGAAATCGTCCTTGTAAGTGTCCAGGGGATTGAAGGGATGGGAATTCTTCAACCCCTCGATGGTGGAGTTCAGGCCCCCGCCAGGAATAATCATCAGCGGGAATCCGGAGCCGACCTCTTCATAATAAATCCTGGTATCGCCTCTTTCGTAGAACGGCATGGCATCGTTCCTCCAGTCCAAAGTAGTTTAGCTTGATGGTTGGCCCGTGTTGGTACCCGTGTTGGTACCCGTGTTGGTACCCGTGTTGATGTCGAATCTAACCCACCATTGCCAAACGGTCAAGGAAAAGGAGACGGCATACCCCCAACACAGTCGGCGCAAACTCCCCTCTCCCTGAGGGAGAGAGGCCGGAGGTAAGGGCATTGGTTGTGGGCTATGACTCCCAGGCAGCCCCCATTTGACCCATTTCATGCCGCCAGACTATATTGTCCTCAATCCCACTATTCCCACCATTGGAGGGCCGCCATGACCAGCCCCGCCGAACTCAGGATGACCATCGGAGACCTGCTGGACCGACAGGCCGAACGGTTCGGCAGCCGCGACGCACTGGTCCACGTGGATTGGGGCCTGCGCTACACCTGGCAGGAATTCCGGGACGAGTGCGACCGCATCGCCCGGGGGCTGATGGCCCTGGGCATCCGGAAGGGCGACCACGTGGCCCTGTGGGCCACCAACTACCCCGAGTGGGTGGTAGCCCAGTTTGCCACGGCGCGCATCGGGGTGGTGCTGGTAACCGTGAACCCGGCCTACCGCACCCACGAGCTTGAATACCTGCTGCGCCAGTCCGACGCCGCCGCTCTGATGCTCATCGGCAACTTCCGGACTTCCGACTACGTTGGGATGCTTCAGGAGGTCGTGCCCGAGTTGGCCGGTTCCGTCCCGGGCCAACTGCATTGCGATAAGCTGCCCAACCTTAGAAACGTCATTTACATCCAGCCCCACGACGGAACGCCAACGGACGCTCCCCCGGGAATGGTCGCCTGGTCTGCCCTTCGCGACCTGGCCGAGGAAGTGTCCCTGGACGCGCTGGAGCGGCGCCGGGCCGAGTGCCACCCGGATGACGTCATCTGCATCATGTACACGTCGGGCACCACGGGCAATCCCAAGGGCGTAATGCTCACCCACCACAACCTGGTGGCCAACGCCACCTACACCGGCCAGGGGCTGGGGTTCACCGAAGAAGACCGACTGTGCATTCCGGTGCCCTTCTACCACTGCTTCGGCTCGGTGCTGGGCACCCTGGCCTGCGCCACCGCCGCCGCCGCCATGGTGACGCCTTCGGAGTATTTTGAGCCGGAGAAGGCGCTGGCGGCGGTGGAACGAGAGCGCTGCACCGCCATCCACGGCGTGCCCACCATGTTCATCGCCGAACTGGAACATTCCGATTTTGACCGGTTCGACCTGGGTTCCCTGCGCACCGGCATGATGGCCGGCTCCCCCTGTCCCATCGAGGTGATGCGGCAGGTTATCGAGCGCATGGGCTGCCGGGAAATGACCGTGGGCTACGGGCTGACCGAGGCGGCCCCGGTAATCACCCTGACCCGGGCCGACGACGACATTGAGCGGCGGGTCTCTACGGTCGGCACTCCCTTCCCCTACGTTGAGGTGAAGATTGTGGACCCGGACACCGGCGAAGAGGCGCCGGTGGGAGACCAGGGCGAGTTGTGCTCCCGCAGTTTCATGAACATGAGGGGTTACTACAAGATGCCCGAAGCCACCGCCGCGGCCATTGACCCCGACGGCTGGCTGCACACCGGAGACCTGGCCACCGTGGACGCCGACGGCTACTACAAGATTACCGGCCGCTCCAAGGACATGATTATCCGGGGCGGCGAGAACGTCTATCCCCGGGAAATCGAGGAGTTCCTGTACACCCACCCCAAGGTGGCCGACGTGCAGGTAATTGGCGTACCCGACCAGCGGTTCGGGGAAGAAATCATGGCCTGGGTGCTGCTGCGGGCCGGCCAGGATGCCACCGAGGAGGAGCTGCGGGACTTCTGCCGGGGCCGCATTGCCCACTACAAGGTGCCCCGCTACGTCAAGTTCGTTTCCGAGTTCCCCATGACCGTCACCGGCAAAATCCAGAAATACATCATGCGCGACGTTTCCATCCAGGAACTCCAACTGGAAGGCGCCGCCAGCATCGAAACCGCCTGAACCACTTAGGGGTGTAGTCAAACTGAGATAGAGGATAGAAGTCTCGGGGCGTCCTATTTCGTCGTTCCCGCGAAGGCGGGAACCTCGAACCTGGTGCAGATCTATCCTAATTGAAGCAGACCCGACCTAATTGAAACAAACCCGAACAATCCCACATAGTACGCTTCATGACATTGTCCTGCGAAAAACTCCCTTACCCCTCGACGGCAAAAGGTCAGAGTGAAGTCCCAACTCCCCTCTCCCTCTGGGAGAGGGGCCGGGGGTGAGGGCGTCCTTCAACTACATGGGCCCCAACTTCCCTACGCCGCAGCCTCCGCCGGGCTCAACTCGGGCGGCCGGCGCTCTCCCCTGAAGGCCACCAGGGCCATGGCCGCCAGCAGCAGGATGATGTTTGACCAGATGGCTATGTCGTAAGTGCCCCGGAAGTCGTAGAAGAGGCCTCCCAGGAATGCCCCCAGCCCGCTGCCAATGGGCATTACCGCGAACATGGTGCCGTAGATGACGCCCATGTTCTTCACGCCGTACCGGTCCGAGGTGTAGGCGGCGGTGATGCTGACAACGGAGTTCCAGGAGAACCCGACCAGGAGTATGCCCACCAGCAGAGTCCCCAAGCCCAGCGATGGAATACCCAAAGCCGGCACTCCCATGGACAGCAGGACCACCACGAACCCCAGGGCCCGCAGGTAGTAGGATGCGGTCAGCAGCCACCGCCGCCCGTGCTGATCGGAAAGATGGCCCATGAGGAGGCTGCCAATGACGGCCGACGCGCCGATGAGGCTGAAGGCCCCGGCAGCGGCCAGCGGATGATACCCCAGGTCCCGGGCGTAGGACACGAAGTGAGCATTCACGAAGCTCATCGAGTACCCTCAAACGAAGTACCCGAAGGTCAACCGGTAGAACAGGTTGGAGCCCAGCGCTTCCTTGAAGGTCGCGTCCCGCCCGAAAAGGGGTGTCGAGTCCTCCCCGCCGGCGCCGCCCCGTCTCCGAATGTCCGATGTGTCTCCCAGGGGTTCCAGGCCAACCTCCTGGGGGGTGTTTCGGATGAATGCCAGGCCGATGGGCAGGATTACCAGCAGGGCCAGCGCGCCCAGGAAGTAGTAGGCATCCCTCCAGTCAAACAGGATGAGGAATATGGAGGCCGTGGGCACCAGGATGAGGGCGCCGAAAGATCCGGCGCTGGTATACAGGCCCAGGGTCAATCCCCGCCGGGCGTAGAACCAGGCGCTGATTACCTTGGTCAGAATCGGGCCCACGCCCATGGTAAGCCCAATGCTCATCACGGCAAAGACCGCGTAAAGCTGGGCCAGGGTGCGTACCGACGGGACGATAAGCAGCATTACGCCCAGCAACGCCACTCCGCACAGGACCACCAGCTTGGCGTTGTAGCGGTCGGCCAGGTAACCGGCCAGGGGGCGCATCAGGCCGGAAAGCATGAAGGTGATGCCAAAGGCCAGCGACAGAGTGCCCCGGCTCCAGCCGAACTCCTCGGTCATGGGCTGCAAGAAGACGCCGAAGGAGAACTGGGTGCCGGCGGTGCCCAGGGCCACCAGCGAGCAGCCCATCACCACGAACCAACCATAGAATATGCGGCTGGATACGCCTCTCAAGTCCACCTCACGCCGGGCTGGCAGCCCCTGCCGCCGGGGTATTGCCCTGACGTTTTACCGTGTTTGAATGCCTGCCGCCCTTAATGTACCACAACCGGACACGGCTTCACCCGTCCAGGCCGTAGGGTTCCGGGGCAATTGCGTCATACCTGACTGTTGTCCTGAACGGCCAAGGCTGTCATTCTGAACGGAGTGAAGAATCTAAACTCCATCCCACAAACCATCTTTCGGACCCGCAACCGGGCAGATGGGAAGGATTCTAGGGGGTGTCGTCAAATTGAATGTGGGGGCTTCCTAGCCTCCCCTTTCGTCGTTCCCGCGAAGGCGGGAACCTCGACCGGCAGTAGTTAAGATTCCTGCCTTCGCAGGA
>DAOUIY010000010.1:0-66532 GCA_034423215.1 Dehalococcoidia bacterium | reverse complement strand
CATTCCTGCGAAGGCAGGAATCTTAACTACTGCCGGTCGAGGTTCCCGCCTTCGCGGGAACGACGAAAAGGAGCAGTTCGGAAGCTACCACTTTCAATTTGACGACACCCCCTAGACCCTTCGGCAAGCTCAGGGTGACATTCTCTTCCGGTTGAAGAACCTGGCGCAGGTTACGACAGCCTGTAATGCGATTGCCCCGGGCAAGTTCTTGACTGGCCGCCCACAGGTCGGGTACATTTGCAGTTAACAAAAATCGAAACGGAGTGAACAGGAGGGCCAGAACATGCCCATTTACGAATATCACTGCTCCAGGTGTGACAACAAGTTTGAAAAGCTCCAGTCAATGAGCGCTACGGGTGCCGATTGTCCCAAGTGTGAGCAGCCGGCCAAGCGGGCCCTGTCGGTATTTGCATCCATCAGCGCAGGCGATTCCTCCAGCAGCGGCGAATTCAGCCAGGCGCCGCCGCCCATACGCGGGGGTGGTTGCTGTGGCGGCGGCTGCTTCCACTAGCATTCTGCGCAACTCGTCGGTCCGGTAAGCTCCGGGCTGGGTAGTTTTGAACCGGTTTTTGAAGTGGCCGCCTGATTGGCGGCCACTTCGGCTTTTGAGGACATTTCTCAGGAACCACCTCCAGGCTATGGGCGAGCGGCCCATCAGCATTGGGATGAAGGATAGGCTGAGAGTCCGCTCATGGGGAGCCTGTCGAAGCATGAACGGGCGGCCCTTCGACAGGCTCAGGGTGAGCGGAAACTCCAGGCAATCGAGGTTCCCGCCTTCGCGGGAACGACGGGTTGGGTCGTCAGAGACCTCGGCGCGGGAACGACGGGTTGGGTCGGGCCAATCAACGGTAAACGCTTGTCAGGGCGTAGGGGCGCACGGCCATGCGCCCTTACTTTCGGCGTCGTGCGGGCGCCGCAGCGGCAAAGAGAGGCGAGGTTTCAGTCCAGCCTGGCCTTTGCCCGTAAGGGGGAAGGGGACTTCGAAAGGTGTCTTGACACCCCAAATGCCAGGTGTCAGACTACGCCTGTTCCCGTATCCTGGGCAATGGCTCGGCGGTTGCCTGCTTGACAGTAAGCCCGCAGCAGCCTTGCGAGCGGTCCCGGGAAGCACAATATTTGGGGAGGAAATTCATGGCAGACGTGAAGATCGAAATCCGAGCGAATGGCCCAAACCGGGTTACTGGCCCCATCGAAATCGTGGACCAGTCCGGCAACAACTACGAGATTCCGGAGGGGCAGTGGGTTTCCCTGTGCCGCTGCGGCGCCTCCAGCAATAAGCCCTTCTGCGACGGCGGGCACCGCGACGCGGGCTTTGAGGCCCCCAGCGAAGCTCACTAGAGCTACATGGGCTGCCGGCAGCGTTTCGGCCGGCACTGCAAACCAATCCGGCAACGGCATGAGGGTCGGGAACAGCCCCGCAAAGGGCAGGTTTCCGACCCTATCGGCTTAGGCTGCATTTTCCTCCCCGGGCCGAACGGGTACACTGTGCCGACTCTTCCCCGCAGCCTGACCTGAACCAATGCCGCAAGAGCCGGATTCCCAATCAACCGGAAAGCAGAGAGGAAAGCAAAATGCCGGACCAAAAGACCATTATTGAGGCTGCCCACAGTCTGTTCGAGGAGTACCGGTCCAACCGCACGTTTACCGCGCTGCCGGGACCCTGGAACATTGACACCATTCCCGACGCCTATGCCGTCCAGAAGGAATACCTGAAGCTGCTATGCCAGGTACAGGGTGAAGTTGCCGGTTACAAGCTGGCCTACACCACCGCAACCATGCAGCAGCGTGCCGGCTGGCATGAGCCCTGCGCGGGCGCGCTGACGGCCACCACCATCTACCGCTCGCCCGCCACGCTACAGGGTTCCAATTACCTGAGGCTGGGCATGGAGTGCGAAGTGGCAGTGGAACTGTCGGCTGACCTGCCCGCTTCGGGCGCGCCATACACAAGGGAATCGGTGGCCGGGGCAGTGGGAGCGGTCATGGCCGCCTTCGAGGTAATAGATATGAGGCTGCCGGAGGGCATGGACGGGTTGGCCCGCACCTTGACGTCGGTAGCAACCAACATTTCCAACGCCGGCGCGGTACTGGGGCCACCGGTGGCCGACTGGCGCAGTCTCGACCTGGCAGCAGCCCGGGGCGCGGCCAGCATCAACGGGCAGGAAGTGGGCGAAGGCTACGGCTCCGACGTTATGGGACATCCCTTTGAACCCCTGGCCTGGCTGGCCAACAAGCTGGCCTCGGAGGGGGAGACTTTGCCGGCGGGCAGCATTGTAATCACTGGCAGCATCGTCCCTCCCAAATTCCTGGAACAGGGGGACAGGGCATTGATAACCGTGGAAGGCCTGGGTGAAGCCACCCTGACCGTGGAGTAATCTGGCGGTTCAGCTTATTTGAGCTGATGCATAGTGCAATGAACCGTCATTCCTCCGAAGGCCGGAATCTGACCTCCGGCCGGTCGAGGTCCCTGCCTGCCCGGGAACGACGGGTTATTGCTGGAGCCATCCTCTCAATGGGGCTGACCATTCAGTACCACAATTGGATAGTTCCCAAGCGCCCAGCAGCTGATACAGGCGAAGCAAAAAGAGACAAGGGCAGGCTGCGGTTGCCTGCCCTTGTTGACGTTTATGGTAGGTTGTGCCCCCGCACGGGACATGGGTTTTTGCTGAGCCTACCGGGCAGCCCGCCGCATTTTCCTGACGCCCCGAACCGAGTTCAGCCGGTCCTCGGCCAGGCGGTCGGCGGCCAGGAAGGTTGGAATCTCCTCTCTCTTGGAGGTGTGGACTACCCGCTCCATAATCTCGTATATCCGCTCGGTCTTTTCCCGGGCCAGGTCGGGGTTGTACGCCATGCCCACCTCGGCGGAGACGTTGATTATCCCTCCCGCGTTGACCACGTAGTCGGGGGCGTAAAGGATGCCACGGCGATGCAGTTCCTCGCCGTCAGCATCGGTCAACAGCTGGTTGTTGGCCCCCCCGGCCACTATGCTGCAGGTCAAGCGGGGAATCGTCCGGCTGTTGATGACCCCGCCCAGGGCGCAGGGAGAGAAGATGTCGCAAGGCGCATCGTAGATTTCCTCGGTGGAGACGACCTTGACGCCCAGTTCGCGGGCCTTGGCCAGCGCCCCGTCGTAAACGTCGGTTACCACCAGTTGGGCATCCTCTTCCAGGAGGTGCTGGGCGGTGTTGTAGGCAACCTTGCCGAAGCCCTGCATCGCCACCCGCTTGCCGCGCAGGGAGTCCGTCCCCCAGGTCTCCCTGGCGCAGGCCTTCATGCCCATGTACACGCCCAGGCCGGTCATTATCGAGGTATCGCCGCTGCCGCCCAGCGAGAGGGGAAGGCCCACCACGTAGTCGGTTTCCTGGCTGACGAACTCCAGGTCCCGCCCGGTGCTGCCCACGTCGGTGGTGGTCAGGTAGCGGCCTCCCAGGGTATCAACAAACCGGCCGTAGGAACGGAGCAGCGCCTCCGTTTTCTGGGAGTTGGGGTCGGCGATGATGACGCCCTTGCCCCCGCCCATGGATAGGCCCGCGGTGGCCGACTTGTAGGTCATGGCGCGACTCAGCCGCAGGGCGTCGTCCAGGGCCTCCTCCTCGGTGGCGTAGGGCCAGATGCGGGTGCCGCCGCAGGCCGGCCCCAGGGTGGTGTCGTGAATCGCAATAACCGCCCGCAGGCCCGAGGCCGGATCGGAGCACATTACCAGTTGCTCGTAGCCATATTTGCCCATGTAGTCAAAGAGTTGCATATTCGTCACCTCCCCTGTAGATTCCTGGTGTAGATGCCTGGTGTAGATCCCTGGTGAATCATGCTGAGGCTTGCTCAAGAATGCCTGTCTTTATAATTATACAAAATAATTAGAATTAACATACATGAACTGAGTTGCGAAATCCTTAATTCTTTGGCCTTAGCCCGGCAGTTGATTGCGATTTTCGCCCCGCCAGGTTGATAATCGTTCAGCAGATGTGTAGATTTTAGACCAATATGCTTAATGTCGGCGCAAAAGCTCCCGATTTTTCGGTTCCCCTGGGCGACGGAGGCAAGTTCACCCTTTCGGAGCACCGGGGGCAGAACGTGGTGCTTTACTTCTATCCCATGGTGTTTTCCCCTGGTTGAACCGCCCAGGCCAGGGAGTTTGGCAACTCTCAAGCGGAGCTGGCGGCAAGAAACGCACTGCCCATCGGAATTTGCACTGCCAGCGTAAACTGGGTAAGGCGGTTCACCCGGCACTGCGGCGTTGGCTACCCCATGGCCAGCGACAAGTCGGGCGAGGTGAGCCGGCTATACGACGTCCGGCGACGCCTGGGGCTGGGCACTTCCCGCGTCACATACATCATCGGTCCGGAGGGCACAATCCAGGGCGCCTTTCACAACGAACTGGACGTTTCCAGCCATATTCGGCAAGCATTGAAAGCCCTGGACGGTTGAGGCGTGGAGGGTTGAAGGGGGGCCCTCACCCCCGGCCCCTCTCCCAGAGGGAGAGGGGAGATGGGACAGGAGGTTCCCGCCCGCGCGGGAAGGACGAAAAGGGGACGCGTCTAGGTTCCCGCCTTCGCGGGAACGACGAAAGGGGACGCGTCTAGGTTCCCGCCTGCGCGGGAACGACGAAAGGGGACGCGAGGTTCCCGCCTTCGCGGGAACGACGAAAAGGGACGCGAGGTTCCCGCCTTCGCGGGAACGACGAAAAGGGACGCGTCGAGCTTCCCGACTGTGCGGGAAGGACGAAAAGGGGACGCGTCGAGGTTCCCGCCTGCGGGGGAACGACGAAAAGGGGACGCGTCGAGGTTCCCGCCTTCGGGGGAAGGACGAAAAGGGTACGCGTCTAGGTTCCCGCCTTCGCGGGAAGGACGAAAGGGGACGCGTCGAGGTTCCCGCCTTCGGGGGAAGGACGAAAAGGGACGCCCGGAGTTTGGCGCCTGGTTCCCGCCTTCGCGGGAACGACGAAAGGGGACAAAACCCGTCCCAAGGCCTGCGGATATTCAGGGTCAGAATCCGCAGATGGCGGCGACCACGATAACCACCAGACACAGGATGATGAAGCCAATCCACACCCCGCAACCGTCACCGTCGTCCCCGGTGTTCCTTGACAGCCCACTATCGTCTGACCGCTTTGGAGGCCCATAGTCGTAGTCGCTTTCGCGCCTACCTCTTGAGTCCCTTGGAGTTCGCCCACCGGGCCGGTGCAAGCTGCTACGACGGCCTCCGCCACGACCGCCTCTGCCGGAAGACCTGCCCAGCACAGTGAACCCAGGCACCGGGACGATATTGACCAGAAGTTTGACTGGACCCATGGACCCTCCAATGGAGATAGAGACATATATGACGCTTTGCCAGGGCGGGTTTTGCAGGATTGTATATAATTCCCTTCTAATTGACTACACGCCACAGGGACCAGGGCGTGTCGTCAAATGCATGGTTTCACTTCTACGCCGGCCGTCTATACAAGACCGAAGGCTGGCTCCAGCCGCCGGAGTTTGGCGCCTGGTTCCCGCCTTCGCGGGAAGGACGAAAGGGGACGCGAGGTTCCCGCCTTCGCGGGAACGACGAAAGGGGACGCGAGGTCCCCGCCTGCGCGGGAACGACGAAAAGGGACGCGAGGTCCCCGCCTGCGCGGGAACGACGAAAGGGGACGCGAGGTTCCCGCCTGCGCGGGAACGACGAAAGGGGACGCGAGGTTCCCGCCTTCGCGGGAACGACGAAAGGGGACGCGAGGTTCCCGCCTTCGCGGGAAGGACGAAAGGGGACGCGAGGTTCCCGCCTTCGCGGGAACGACGAAAAGGGACGCGAGGTTCCCGCCTTCGCGGGAACGACGAAAGGGGACGCGTCGAGCTTCCCGCCTGCGCGGGAACGACGAAAGGGGACGCGAGGTTCCCGCCTGCGCGGGAAGGACGTAACAGGAAGCCCCCACACTCAATTTGACGACACCCCCTAACCTTGTGCTGATATGGAGAAGCCGCTTATAATCTGGGCAACCTTATAATCTTGGCAACTATGTATGTCCAGGGTATTTCCAGGCATTTGGGGGTAAGCCGTGACTAGTGGTCAGAACAGGGCTTCACAGACGACATCAGACAGAGAGGGGGCCGGTGAATTGCTGGCCTTCTTTCGGGGCAACTACGTACCGCTGAGGGAAGCGAAAGTGAGCGTAATGACCCATGCGCTGCACTACGGGACGGGAGTATTCGAAGGAATACGGGGCAACTGGAACGAGGAGCAAGGGGTGGTCAACATCTTCCGGCTGCGGGAACACTACGAACGGCTGCTGAGAGGGGCGCGACTGCTGATGCTGGACATCCCCTATACGGTGGAAGAGTTATGCGAAATCACAGTTGAACTGGTGGAGCGGAACGAACACAGGCAGGACATCTACATCCGGCCGCTGGTTTACAAGAGCGCGGAACTGGTGGCGAACCTGAAGCTGCAGGAACTGGAGAGCGACTTCACGCTGATAACCGTACCATTCGGCAACTACCTGGGGTCGGACCTGCTGCACTGCTGCACCTCATCGTGGCGGCGGGTGGACGACCCGATGATACCGGCGCGGCTGAAGATATGCGGAATCTACGTCAACAGCATCCTGGCGAAGACGGAGGCGACGCTGGCGGGGTTTGACGAGGCGATAATATTGAACCAGGACGGGCATGTATGCGAAGGGTCGGGGGAGAACCTGTTCGTGATATGCGACGGGCGGATGATGACGCCGAAGCTGGAAGACAACGTGCTGCCGGGGATAACGCGGGACACGGTGATGGAACTGGCGGGGAGGGAACTGGGGGTGGAGGTAGAGGAGCGGAGCATAGACCGGAGCGAGCTTTACCTGGCGGACGAGGTGTTTTTGACGGGGACGGCGGCGCACCTGACGCCGGTGGTAGAGCTGGACCACCGGCGGATAGGGGAGGGGAAGGCGGGGCCGATAACGAGCAGGCTGCAGGGGATGTACTTTGACATTGTGTTCGGGCGGAGGGAAGAGTACGGGCACTGGTGCACGCCGGCCGCGCCGGGAGGGGCGGAGGGGTAGGGGGGAAAGGGCTGGGTTTTTGGCAGCCACGGACTTAGGCATCTACTGACTTTGGCACCCGGGGACCCGGTTAGAAGGGGCGCGGGGCGGGGCGGGCGGCCCCAGCCGCGCCCCTTGGCTTGGGCGGCTGGGGGAAAGGGCGGCGGCGGGGGGAGAGGGGAAGAGAGGTGGGGAGAAGAAGGCGGCGAGGCGGCAGCGTCCACCTGGACACAGTTGCCTGTAGGGCGGCGGGTGGGGGTGAGGGCTGGCCTGGCTCGCCAGAACCTATTAAAAAAATTCCGAACATTGGCGATATGTGACCCGCATGGCTACAAGATATGGGGCGGGACGGATGGAAGCGGGAACCGCAACCTTATTGGATGGTGGGGGAGAGTGGGGTGATGTTCGTGAACCGCAGCGGCACCTGGGGGCTGGCCTCGTTCTTCGTTGGTACGGTCACATTGGCCGCTTTTCTGGCCTATTTCGATGTGTCCGGGTACACCCGGGGCCGGGTAGCCGGCACGGCAGTCCTGCCGGTCCTGGTTGGCATAATTCACTACAGGAGCCAAAAACGAGCGCCCGTCGGCGGGCCCCGGCTGAGTGCAGATTGAGCCCGTGCACAACCGTGGCTAAAGGCCCGGGCCGGCGAATGGCGGAGCCAGCGGGAACGAATAGAAGGCCGCCCAGGGTATCAGTCCATCGCAGCGGGGCCAATGCCGGTTGTCGGCGCCGACCTCTCTTGAACGCAGGAACATAGACCGATGTGGATATTCCTGGCCCTGGTTTCGGCCGCCTCGCTGGCGGTGGTGAACCTTGCCGACAAGCGCCTCCTCGACCGCCACTTGCCGAACCTCTCCACCCTTTACCTGTGGATTGCCTTTGTGCTGGTCATCTACATCGTCGGGGCGACGCTGGCATTTGGCATACCGTCGGACACAGCAGCGCCCTACGTGCTGGCAGCCGTCGGGTCGGGCCTGGGCCTGGGCATCGGGTATGCTCTTCTGTTCGTGGGTCTGAAGGTTGGCGAGGCGTCCCGCGCAGTAGCCATTTCCCAGACCTACCCCATTTTCGTGGCCTCGCTGGCCGTGCCGCTGCTGGGGGAGCGAATCAGTCCGGTCCAATGGGGAGCAATCATCCTGGTGGTGCTGGGCACCATGGCGATATCCCTGCCTTCCAGCCCCCGGACGTGGGCAGACCTGAAGCCCTCCAAGGGGACACCGGCCCTGCTGGGTTGCGGCCTGTTCCTGGGCATCGGCTTCTTCCTGGCCAAGCTGGCCCTGGAGCAGAGTTCTTTCCCCACGGTATTCATCTACCAGCAACTGGGAACGCTGGCGGTCTTCCTGCCCTTCTGCCGGCCCCGGGTGGGACGCCAACTGGTGGAGGCGATGAAGAGTCCCTGGACCGTAAGCCTGCTGGTAGTAGGGGAGGGAGTTTTGCCCCTGGTGGTGGTGGCGGGAGCGTTGCAGGCCACCAACCTGGGACCCGTTTCCCTGGTGGCGGCCTTCCTGGCAACGACGCCCCTGTTCGTCTTCGTCATGGCAACCCTGCTGAGCCAGGCCCGATGGCACCTGATGGAGGAAGTCGTTTCACGGCAGGCGCTGCTGGTGAAATTCGCTTCCATCGCCATGATAGTGCTGGGCGTGGGAGCGCTGGGTTTCTTCTGAGGAACTTTCTCAAAGGGCTGCCGAACTTTTCAGAGTTAGGGGGAACAAGCTGGCCGCCATGGCCGGCTTTAGGCCGTGGGGCGGTATCAGAATGATAAATCCCCTCAAAGTTATACGGTTACCTTGACGTGATTCGGTTTGACACTTCCGCCCATCTAACCGAAAATCCACGGCAGTATCACGTCAATGCTCAATCACCAATACTCCACCATCACAAATACTCCACCATTGGAGGTCACCATGGGCTGGTCCAGCCACCACAAGAACGGCCTGATTTACTACAACCCTCAACTCAGTTTCCGGGGATACACCATAGTGGCCACCAATCGGGGGAGCTGCTACGCCTACCTCATTGACATGGAGGGCAGGATTTGCCATCGCTGGCACCACCCCGAGGAAATTGTTTACGGCTATCTGCTGCCCAACGGCAACCTGCTGTTCCGCAGCCGGACCGCCCGCAACGAGAGCGAAGGGCCCCAATTCGGCGGCCGTTCCATGTCGCTGATTGAACTGGACTGGAACAGCAACGTGGTCTGGAAATACGAAAGTCCCGACATGTTTCTGCACCACGACTTTGAGCGGCTGCTGAACGGCAACACCCTGGCGCTGCTCTGGGCGCCCGTGCCGGCGGACCTGGCCGAGCAGGTAAGGGGCGGCTACGAGGCCGACGAGCCGGGGGAGATGTGGGGCGACGTGGTCCATGAGGTTACGCCCGAGGGCGAGGTCATCTACGAATGGAAGTCCTGGGAGTTCCTGAACGTGGACGAGGACATTATCTGTCCCATGGAGGGCCGCCACGAGTGGTCTCACCAGAACGCCCTGAATATAACCCCCGAAGGAGACCTGCTGGTCAGTTACCGGCAGACCAGCACCGTGGGCATCGTGGACAAGGCCAGCGGCCAGTTCCGCTGGAAGTGGGGGCCGGGCGAGGTCAACCACCAGCACCATCCCACCTGGCTTCCCAGTGGCCGGGTCATGATCTTCGACAACGGCTGCCACCGGAGGGGGGCCAGCCGGTCGCGGATTATCGAGGTTGACCCCAACACCAACGAGATAGGCTGGGAGTACACCGGCAAGCCGGAAATATCTTTCTTCAGCTACAACATCAGCAGCGCCGAGCGTCAACCTAACGGCAATACCGTCATCTGCGAGGGAGCGCCCGGCCGCATATTTGAGGTAACCCAGGCCGGAGAAATAGCGTGGGAGTACGTCAGCCCCTTCTACGGTGAGACTGCCGGCGGGCCGCCGCAGAACGGTGTGTTCCGCGCTCACCGCTATGGGCCCGACCATCCGGCGCTAATCGGCAAGGACCTGGACCCGGACCGTTACGCCAACCTGAACCGCCTTTATGCATAGCGTCCCCGGCTCGGCAGGGAAGGCCTGGCCGGCGGGATGAGGACGGTTGATGGGCCGTGAAGGCCGTCCGTCCGAAAGGGTTTCAAAATTACTGCAAGGGAGAGACGCACAATGGGCAAACTGGACGACAAGGTAGCTCTGATAACCGGCTCGGGCCGCAATATAGGCCGGGCCACGGCGCTGAAATTTGCCGAAGAGGGCGCCGACATAATTGTTAATGCCCGCAGCAACCGGGAAGAGGCGGAGTCGGTGGCCGAGGAAGTTCGCGCCCTGGGAAGGCGCGCCCTGCCCATTCTGGCCGACGTTTCCAACAAGGAACAGGTGGACAGCATGGTCCGGATGGGGCTGGATGAGTTCGGCCGCATTGACATTCTGGTAAACAACGCCGCAATCCGGCCCCACAAACCCTTCCTGGACCTGACCCTGGAAGACTGGGAGTACGTGAGGGGGGTGGTGCTGGACGGCGCCTTTTACTGCACCCACGCGGTAATGCCCTCCATGGTGGAGAACAACTACGGCCGAGTAATTTTCTTCACTGGCGACGGCGCCTGGGCCGGCGGCGCGCAGCGGGGCCACGTTTCCGCCGCCAAGATGGGGCTGGTGGGCTTTTCCCGCAGCCTGGCCAGCGAATTCGCTCCCAACAACGTCAGGGTTAACGTGCTGTCCCCGGGCAGCATTGACACCTCCCGGGCCAACCCGGAGTGGTATCCCCAGAGCCGCCCGCCCAACGCCTCGGGCATTCCGCTGGGCCGGCAGGGAAAAACGGAGGAAATCGCCGCCGCCTGCCTCTTCCTGGTCAGCGATGACGGGGGCTTCATCACCGGCCAGACCCTGCACGTCAACGGCGGCGCCGCTTTCTTCTAAACCAAAGCCAACGCGAAAACTGCTTCGGGGAAACCTCCCTCGCTGATGGCAGCGGTCCAGATTTTCCTGGGTCGCAGGGGCGCGCGGCGATGCGTCCCTGACCAAGCGCCGTACCAGGTTCGTCTTATACGTCACGCCATCAAGGCGGGCATACTATAGTCGCTGTAAGGGAATAGCGCCTCCCGTTTTGGCCCTTGGTTGGAAGCAATCTAAAACTGACTCCGGAAAAGCTTGCTTCCAGCCAGGAAAGAGGAAATTCAGAGCTTGTATCCCCATCTTGCCCTTCCATGTAAAGGAGAAGGGATCTGTTGGAAGGGCTTTCAGGGACCCCGGGACTCCGGCGACCGATGTACTTGAGCGCATGTTCCTGCCGTAGCGAGTTGGGAGGCAGTTTGACCCTTGGCTGAAAGGAACGCAGAACAGCCCATCCGATTTGAACCGGAGGAGGCTTGTCCTCCGTCAATAGCCCTGATCGTGGGATTTCAGGGCGCCGCACTGGTGGTGGCCTCCACGGTATTCAACATAGCGATCGCGTTCCGTTCTTCGGGACTTGACGACAGCTATTTGGCGTGGAGCGTCTTTGCCGGTCTGATCGCCTGCGGAGGGCTGACCGCCGCCCAGGCAGCGCAGTGGGGAAGAATCGGGTCCGGCCACATCGCCCTCACCTGGCCGGCGGCGATGTTCATCGCGATAATGGTGGGCACGATCACCGCGGCGGGGCCAGCTACTTATGCGAGCCTGCTGGTGGTTTGCAGCATTATCCAGGTCGCCCTGGCGTGGTGGCTTCCGATACTGCGGCGAATCATAACCCCCACTGTTTCCGGCGTAGTCACCATGCTGGTTGCCGTCAGCGTGCTGCCCATAGCCTTTGACAGCGTCCAGGACCTTCCGGCCGGCGCGCCGGCGGTCTCCGGCCCGGCCATCGCCGGCGCGACTCTGCTGACCTCTGTCGTCTTGATGATTTACGCCCGGGGACGATGGCGCCTGATCGGGCCCCTCATCAGCATCCTGGCCGGCTGCGCCGTGGCCGCGGGATTCGGTCTGCTGGATGGGGAGCAGATCGCCGCCGCCAGTTGGTTCGGAATTCCCCAGGCGCCGGACCTGAGCCTTGACCTTACGCCGGGCCGGGAATTCTGGGCTCTGCTGCCCTCCTTTGCAATCCTCACGCTGGTATTGGGCATCAAGACCATCAGCGACGGAATAGCAATTCAGCAAAATGCCCGCCGCACTCCGCGGGCGATAGACTTCCGCAAGGTTCAGGGCATGGTCAGCGTAAACGGCTTGGGGATGCTGCTTGCCGCCGTTGCGGTAACACTGCCTACCATGGTCATCTCTTCCCTCAGTGTTTCGCTGGTAAACTTTACGGGCGTTGCCGCCCGCCGGGCTGGAATCGGCGTGGCATTTTTCGTTGCTGCTCTGGCGCTTTTCTCCAAGTTCACCGCCGTGTTGCTCACCATTCCCGGGCCGGTAATGGGCGCTTACCTGATACTGGCCATGGGGATCCTCTTTGTCAGCGGGTTTCAGACGGTCATGCGGGATGGCCTCGACTCCCGCCGGGTGGCTGTGGTCTCGCTGTCCTGTGCCCTGGGCCTGGGACTGCAGGGCCACCCCATAACCGGGGCCTTGCTGGGGGAAGACCTGGGCCCGTTGCTGGGCAGCGGCGTCACCATCGGCGCCGTTGTCGCTATTGGAATGACCCTGTTGCTGGAAACGATGAGCAAGCGAAGCGAGCGGCTGGAAGTAACCCTGGATATGGCTTCGCTGCCGGAGATTGACAAGTTTCTCGTCGGGGTGGCAACCAGGCTGAATTGGAACGAAGGCTCCACCCTGCGCCTGAGGTCGGCCGGCGAAGAAACGCTGTCCAGCCTTCTGTGGCGGGATGACGCTGCGGAGGGCTCGGACCGGGCGCGGCTGCATGTTGTGGCACGGCCACAGGCCAGCCGGGTGGAGCTGGAATTCTTCGCAACAACGCGCCAGGAAAACCTGGAGGACCAGTTGGCGTTTCTGTCCGACGAAGAAGCTGCCCCGGCCATCGAAGACCTGTCGCTCCGGCTGCTGCGGTACCACGCCTCCGCTGTCCGCCACCAGAAATTCCACGGGGTGGACATCGTTACGGTCCAGGTTGAAGGCAGCGCTTGAGCCAGGTAGGTCATCGTTCTTGGATTGACCGGCAAACCCAGGATCCCGATCATGGTGAGCCTGTCGAACCATCAATGGGCGCCCCTTCGACGACTTCAGGGTGAGCGGATGCACTGTCCATCGGTTCAAATGAGTTGGTCCGCTAGCATCGCCTGCGTCCCCTTCAGTCCGAGCCTTGGCGGTTACTTCATGCCGGTGGGAGCAACCCGGCGGGGACAGCCCCCAGGGCAATCGCGTTTTAGGTTTGGCTATACGTCCAAGCAGGAGGTCATGTCGCCCTGAGCTTGCCGAAGGGCCTAAAATCCTTCCCACAAGCCGCCTTTCGGACCCGTAACCTGGCTTTGGGAGGAATTTTAGATTCTTCACTCCGTTCAGAATGACAGTCTTGGTCCTTCAGGGCGACAATTCGTTAAAACGCGATTGCCCTGGGACACTCCCGGGGATTTCCGTCCAAAAGCCGCGGGACGCAAAACAAGGGCGGGTTAGCATACCCGCCCTCATCGCTTGAACCAAAAGTAAAACCCTCCGCGGTACTGAAAGTCGGCGCTAATCCCTGAACCGAAACTCCTTCAAGTCCGCCGCAATTATCAGTTCAGCCTCGGTCTGTTCCTGGATTTCATCGGGAGTCCAGCCGGGGGCGTATTCGCGCAACTCAAACCCCTGGGGAGTGACCTTGAACAGGCCCAGATCCGTGGCCACCAGGGTAACCACGCCGGGGGCAGTAATGGGCAGGGCGCAACGCTTCAACATGCGGGGTTTGCCGTCCCGGGTGGTGTGTTCCATGGCGATAAACACCTGCTTGGCGCAGGCGGCCAGGTCCATGGCGCCGCCGATACCGCCTCCCTTGCGGTTGGGGATTCGCCAGTTGGCAAAGTCGCCGTTTTCCGCCACCTCGTAGGCGCCCATAACCGTAACATCCACCATGCCCCCGCGTATCAGGGCAAAGGAGTCCGCGTGGTGGACGATGGCCATGCCGGGGATGGGCACCACGTTCTGCCCCCCGGCGTTTACCAGGTGCCTGTCCTCTTCACCGGCGGGAGCCAAGGGACCGTAGCCGATTACCCCGTTTTCGGAGTGGAATATCAGGTCCTTGCCGGGGTCAATGTAATTGGAGCAGAGGGTGGGCATTCCCACGCCCAGGTTGACGATCCATTCGTCCTGAAACTCCATGGCCAACCGGTCGCACATAGCCTGGCGTTGCAGCTTGGGTTTTTCTTCAGCCATTTGGACGCCTCCTTGAGGACTTTATCGGTAAAAAAATCAGGAATTTGAGGACATCTTGCCAGAAGCTGTCTCTAAGAGCAGTTAGTGTCCTGTTAGCTGCTTTTAGAGGCGACCCGAGGAAGGGCGTCACCCCCATCCTGACCTTCCCCCTTGACGGGGCAAGGAATCTTGAAACACTCTCTAGTCAAAAATGCCGTCGGGCGGAATTTTCACCAGCCTATTCACGTAAACCCCGGGAACGTGGATTTTGTCGGGGTCAAGCTCTCCCGCAGGTACGATTTCATCTTCGATTTCGACTATGGTGATTTTGGCCGCCATGGCCATGATGGGGTTGAAATTTCGCTGAGACAGGCGGAATTGCAAGTTCCCAAAAGTATCGGCCCGCCAGGCGCGGATAAAGGCGTAATCGGCGTGCAGGGGATACTCCAGCACGTAGGTGCGCCCGTCAATCTCCCGGTGTTCCTTGCCCTCTGCCAGTTCGGTTCCCACGCTGGCCGGCGTGTAGAAGGCCCCGATGCCCGACGCCGCGGCGCGTATGCGCTCGGCCAGGGTGCCCTGGGGAACGGTCTCGGCCTCGATTTCGCCGTCGTTGTACATCCGGACGAATGGGGAAATCTGGGAGGGATGCGTGGGAGAGGTAAAGGCGGCGTACATCTTCTTCACCTGGCCGGACTCGATAACCGTGCCCACGTCCACCTTTTCGTCCAGGGTGCCGCAGTTGTTGGAAATGCCGGTGAGCCCCTTGGCGCCCTGCCGGTGCAAGGCGGCCAGCAGGTTGCGGGGCACGCCGACGCCGCTGAAACCGGGGGACATGAAGACGGCGCCGTCGGGAATGTCGGCGACGGCCTCGTCAAAATTGCTGTAAATCTTGTTCTTCATCTGGGCTTGCTCCTGGGAGGCAATCTGCCCTACATACTACCGCACACCGTCAACTGTTGCCATACCCTTTGCCACTATACGTCCCCTACCATACCTCCTGCTATCTTAAGCCCTGCGGCCCTGGTCTCGGGGCGCCGCCCGCCGCGCCGAATACCCCTTGACAAGAAAGGGGATTAGCAGAACAATCCTATGAGCAATTTCCTGCCTTGACGCTAGAATCCGCCATTCGGCGGCGACGCGTACGCGCACAGGAGGAGTAGTATGACTACGAATCAGCACCGAACCCACCTATATGTAGGCATAGCCGGGGAAGCGCCCCTGATTACCAACTCGCAGGAAGTACGGCCCCTGGGCCACGGCGGCCTCTTCCGGCAGGCGGAAGGGGAGGATGACTGGCAGAGCATTACCAACGGGCTTCCCGAAGAGCCCCAGGTGCGGGCCCTGCTGGTCCACCCGGATGACCCGTCGGTGGTTTTCGCGGGCACCCAGGCCGGGGTTTACCGGAGCGGCGACCGGGGCGAAAGCTGGACGGCGACGGACTCTCCCGATGGCGACGTCTGGTCCCTGGCCGTCCACCCCAACGACCACAACGTCATGTTTGCCGGCTACGACAACTGCATGGTAGCGCGCTCCGACGACGGCGGCAGCACCTGGAAGAAGGGCAACACCGACAACGTGTCCTTTCCCCATATCACCATGAACCCCTTCCCCATCTGCAAGCGGGTTATCGGCCTGTCCGTTGACGCCCACAATCCCCAGGACGTTTACGGGGCCATCGAGGTGGGCGGCCTGATTGCCAGCCGGGACGGCGGAGCAAACTGGGAATCCATTACCGACGGCCACTATACCCGAACGGGGCCCGTGGACCTGCACGGCGTCCAGGTAAATCCTGCATCGCCTGGGCTGGTGTACATCATCACCCAGCTGGCCATGTTCCGGAGCCGGAACCGGGGCAGCAACTGGGAGTTCGTTGACATAGAGGAAATGTTCCCCGGCGGCAGCTACTGCCGCGACCTGGTGGTAGCCCCGGACGACCCCAACACCATGTACCTGGCCGCGGGCGCGGGCGGCGGCAGCGCTCCCCCGGGAACCACCGAGGCGGGTGTGCTGGTGCGAAGCCGGGACGCCGGCGAAAACTGGGAACGGGTGGAACTGGGAGAGATGGCCCCGAGCCGCATGTTCCAGATAGCCATTGACCCTAAGTCTCCCAGCAACGTCTATTGCTGCGACCGGGACGGCCTGGTGTTCCGGAGCAGCGACGGGGGCGAGACCTGGAACAAGTCCACCGTGCCCGGAGAAATGTCCCGGGTGCAGCACGTCTATCCCATGGTTTGCGGCTAGCTTCTTTTTTCCACGAATGGGCACGAATAGTCACCAATAAGAATGGATAATCATCAATAGGGATTCTTTGCGCTCATTCGTGGACTTCATTCCAATAGACAAGAGGGGATTCAGTTGACATCCGCAGCATTGGAACGCGCAACCTACCGCGTATCGGAACAGGACCTGGAATACATGGTCCTGGACAAGGAAGACCTGCCTCCGGAGTTTTCCGGCTACCAGCAGGTCCGTGTTGGCGTGCTGGACAATGAGAACATGGCCGCCCACGGCTTTACCGGCAGCACGGCGGACCGGTTCAGGCAGGCGGGCCGGATAACCGGCTACATGCGCGAGTTCGGCCCCACGGCGGACATGAACGTTTTTGACGGCTTCAACTTTGTGGGCTCCACCGTGGCCCACCTGTTCGACAATTCCGAGTCGGTGACGGGCTGGATGCAGGACATCTTCCTGAAGGATTTTGAGAGCAACGTGGGGGAAAGCGTTGGCGAAGGCCACCAACTGATTTCGGTGAGCCGCCTGGACCCTGCCGGGTTTTTCGACGAGGCGGTGGCGCTGAAGGCGGTGCAGGGCGGGCCGCAGGGAGTGGTGTCCTCTACGGTGATTGACTTCCGCGTGGGCCGCATTCTGGGCGTGGCCTTCGTGGGCGCCGTGGGCAACCACGACCGGCTGGACCTGGCCAGCCAACTGGCCCTGGCCCTGGAAAGAAAGATAGTGCAGGTAGTGCTGGGGGCGGTTTAGGGGGGTAGGCTACCTTATTGGTCGGCGCCGGTGGTGGGAATATGGGGCAATTCGTTCCCGCCGGCTGCGTGTCCGCCGGCGAAGAATGGTCAGTTCCTGTTGAACGTCTTCCACCTTTCGTATCAGTTCAAATAGCTCGGGGATATACGGGTAATCATGCTCGTTCTCCCATAGCTTCTTGTCAACGTCGTAAGGAAACTCTTCTTAGTAGGCTAACGCGGCCTCGACGTCGTCCATGGTCAACCAATCGCGATAGCTGTTCCAGACTTTTTCCTTATCTCCCTCATAGACTCTGTAATAGCCTATAAGGACCCATACGGGCAGGCCCATTTTCCGCAAGTGCGCCCGTCGTCGTAGTCATAGTCCTCCAGGTACTCGCCCCACCACTTGTCCTTGTAATACAGTGCCATTTTGGGAATGCCTCCGGGCCGCGTCGGGTGTGCTACCTTGCCCTGCTATTCTAGCATGGTGACAAGGGAGCCTTGACCGTGGGAGTGGGGGGATGGTAGGTTTGGGGTTCCTTGCCAAGAAGGTCCAACCATCATTACAGAGAGTTACTTCAAGAGAGAGGGGGCTGTTGGATGATGCTGGATGACCGGATGGAAATAGTTACTACACCAACTTTCGCTTGGCTTTCGGAACAAGCTAAGGTTTGCCGGTCTCGAATGATCATAGGTAGCCCATACGTCAATAACGGCGTATTTGCACTAACCGACCAAGTTCCCACGTGTGCTGAACGTACTCTGGTTACTCGAACCGACCTGCGCGACTTTGCGGTTAGAGCCTCGAGCCTGGATAGTCTGTGCACCCTCTCCAGGAGTGGCGTCAATATCAGGAGCCTGAGTAAACTCCACGCCAAAGTGTACGTCTTTGATGACGCGGCATTGGTAACGTCTGCAAATGCCACGTTTGCCGGTATGAGCCGCAACTTGGAATGCGGCCTGGCCACGAAAGATAAGCAAGTCTCAATCAGGCTGGCCGACTCTCTGCTGAAGGGGTTTGGGGCGAGACGCCATCCTCCGTTGGTAACACTGAAAGAACTTGAAGGGCTACATGAAGCGGTAGCAGCCATCAGGGTATCTTTACCTGATGCTGTCTTCCCTTCGCCTGAAGATAGCGAATATTCCGCCGACAGCCTGCCCACAATTGAGGCGGATTTTTCAATAGCGGACGACACTGCCCTGATCGAAGGTCTAACAGGCTGGAAAAGGCTGACCATGCGAGGCGTGTTGGAATTGCCGGAAGGCAGTTTCCAGATGTCGGACTTGTTGCCAGTTTGCCAGCCCATGGCTGTGAGAGAGTATCCCAACAACCACAGGGTGCGGGAAAAGTTAAGGCAGCAACTACAGTACCTTAGGGATTTAGGGTTGGTGGAATTCTTGGGCGGGGGCATCTATCGCAGAACCATGAACTAGGGAACCGACTAACTGATGTAAGACTCTTCGGCAGGCAGGGTATTGACAAACGAATAATTGTGATCAAAGATCCCGATCTCAACTTCTGAATTGGGAAAGGGGTCTCACAATGAACATCCACATCCACATAAGTATCCCTGCCATCGAAAGCCTGCCCAAGTATGCCTGTCGCAATTGTGGTTCGGATGAAGTCAGAGGGGATTTTGACACGTATCAAGTGTACCGCGCCGAAGATGACAAACTCGTTCACTTAAGGTCAGAATTCACGGACCCGGCAATCATGAAACTTTATTGCGCAGAATGCCATGAACCCATTGAAATAGAGGATTTGGCAGAAATCAAAATAGAGTAGTCTTGCGAAAGTCTTGAAGTTCAGTAAAGCCAGCCAGTGCGGGCTAACAATGATGAACATCGAACCGATTCCCCCTGGTACCGGCTCGTAGCTGGAAATGGAGCCGAGTGCTAGTTGTGGGACCATGTCGTTTGGCAAGTGTCGATACTTTGTTGCATGTGCCAGATGCCTAAAGTCAGTCTTGACAGGGATGTCCGGTTATAAGCTCTCCAAACAGGAAGAACAAAGAGATGAACCATTTCGAGCACTTAATGGGAGAATGGAACGAGGATTCTGTCATCTCTGAATTGGTAAGCCATCTAAACGAAATGCAAGAGGTGACGGGCGCCGATCTGATTCGCCCAGCGACCAATAGTCAGTCTGATTACCTATTGAGGATAGCTCTTGTAGGCGGTTCCGTATGCCGATTTGTCTTATCTGGTATTGAGGACGAGGAAATAGAGGAGGAGTTTGATTCTGAGTTTTGGCGAGAGTGCATCGAGAAAGCGTTCGAAAATGTCGGTTGCAACTGCTACTCGCTACGGGGCAAGCTACAAGAGCTTGAAGACCAATTCGTTAAGGAGCGTCTTAGGCTCACAATAGAATTGGCCCAAGCGGAGAAGTATGCCGAGCTGAGTCTTCTAAGAGAAAAAATATCTGAAATTGACCGTAACGAACATCCTCAACTGAACGCCATAGCAAAGGAAGCGACTCCTTTCATCGGAGTGTGGTTACAAGAATTGGAAGGGGAAACACCCAATAGCCGCGCATGTCATATAAGTCGGGACATTGCCAACACATTTGCTAGAGCGTGGCTCGAAGGGTGGAGACCCGGTCAGTCATGACATGAGAAAGGCCCAGCCCCTACCCCTCCCCCAGCAACCTTACCACCTCATCCCCCACCTGCGATGTTGTTGCCGTACCGCCCAGGTCAGGGGTCATTACCTGGCGTTCCTGGAGGCTGCGGACTACTGCCGCATCCACCCGTTGGGCGGCTTCGGACTCGCCCAGGTGGTCCAGCATCATGGACACTGCCGAGATGGTGGCCAGGGGATTGGCTATGCCCTTACCCGTTATGTCAAAGGCCGCGCCATGCACGGGCTCGAACATGGACGGGTATTCCCGCTCCGGGTTGATGTTGGCGCTGGGGGCCAGGCCCATGCTGCCGGTGACTACGGCGGCGATGTCGGAGATTATGTCGGCAAACAGGTTGGACGCCACCATTACGTCAAAGTCTTCGGGCCAGCGCACCAGGTCCATGGCCACCCGGTCCACCAGCAGGGACTCCGTCTCCACCTGGGGAAATTCCTCGGATACCGCCTGGAATACCTCGTCCCAGAAAACCATGCCAAAGGCCTGGGCGTTGGACTTGGTAACCGACGTGACCTTCATGCGCCGGTTGCGGCGGACACAATACTCAAAGGCGGCCCGGATTATTCGCTCGGTGCCCCGGCGGGTGAAGACGTTGGTCTGCATCACCGTTTCGTGGGGAGTGCCGGGATAGAGCCGGCCGCCCACCGGGGCGTATTCGCCCTCGGTGTTTTCCCGGAAGATAACCAGGTCTATCTCTCCGGCGGTCTTGCCGGCCAGCGGGGAGGTGACGCCGGGGTGGAGATAGGCAGGCCGCACGCAAACGCCCTGGTCGTAGGCCCGGCGCATGGGCAGCAGCAGGCCTTGCAGGGTGATGTGGTCGGGAATGTCCGGGTCGCCCACGGCGCCGAACAAGATGGCCTCGTTGGCGGCAACCTGGTCCAGCCCGTCCTCCGGCATCATGCGGCCGGTTTCCCGGTAGTAGGCCGACCCCCAGGAAAACTCGGTGTAGTTGAAGCTGAGGCCGGGGGTATTGGAAGCCATGAAATCCAGGACTTTCTTGCCTTCAGCCACCACCTCGGGACCAATGCCGTCGCCGCCTATTATTGCCAGGTTGTGCTCTGCCATCCCTTTAGTCTCCTTCTATTTCTATCCACGAATAGACACGAATGTTCACTAATGTAATGAACTATAAACCATTCGTGAGTATTCGCGCTCATTCGTGGATTAAATTTTCTGGACGCCGCCGCCCAGCAGCCGCAGGTGGTGGATCGCTTCAGCCTCGGGGAAAGACTGCTGGGCGTGGCGAAAAGCCGACTTGCCCCGCCGCTGGGTGGCGTCCAGCAGCACCCCTATCACCGAGCCGCTGTGGGCCACGTTGATGCCCACCGCGTCCACCTGGCCGGCGAAATCCTGGACATCGGCCAGCCGGGGCTTGAAGGCAACCTGCTGGGCCGCCTCCGCTCCCAGGGAAGCGCCCTTCCCCAATAGACGTACGTCGCGCCGCTTTAGACCTTCCCTGACCAGGGCCAGGGCCTCGTCCGTTGACTTCCGGATGGCCTGCCAGTGACTGCGGCGGTCCACCTCGTTGAATGCCAGGGTGTCCACCTCTCCGCCAAAGTCCAGGGCGAGAATCTCCACGGGCAGGGGTGGGCCAAGCTCCTCGGCCAGGGTTCCCGAGCGATGGTCGAAGAGGGCGATGCCGGGAAACATGATGCCGTCAGTGGGCTCCACCTGCAAGGCCAATTCGCCTATCTGCGGCGGAGTCAACTCCACGCCCAGGGCCAGGGCCGTAGCAGCTATGGCAGCGGCCAGGTCCGCGCTGCTGCTGCCAAATCCCTTGCCCCGGGGGATGGGATTGCCCACGGTGACGCGAGCGCCCAGGTCCGGGCGGCCCAGATACTCCAGGGTGAGGGACACTGCACTTTCGGTCTTGGGGCAATCTCCCGGGGCCGTCACCGCGCCGGATTCGGGGCACAGTTCCACCCGCACCCGGGAGAAAAAGTCCACGGGGCAAGTGACCAGGAAGTAGGAATCTCCCAACATCCCCTGCACCAGTTCCCCGCAAACACCGGGGGCGCGGACGGTGGCGGAACCTATTTGGGGTTCCGGTTGACCCTGAGCAGCTTGGGGGGTAGGCGATTGTTCTTCTTTCAATCCGCGTTGCTCTAGTCCTGCAAGCAGTGGGACCAACCTTCAGTCAAGGGAGTTCCACTCTTCGGCAGTAATTTTCCGGCCGATTCGTTCCTCCACCTGTCTGATCAACATTCGCAACTGCTCGACAGGATATTCGTTGTTTGAAGGTAGGATAAATCGCCGACCTTGATAATTCATTCTCTGATGGCGTCGGCCGGGAGAAGGACCGTCAAACCCTAATTGTCTCAGCCGGCGAATAAATTCCCTTCGACTACAAGGATTCCACCGGTTCACCGACTACCTCGAAATTCAGGTCTATACCGGCAACAATTGGCAACGTGTCTCCCAGTCGCAAGCCAACCACAATCCATTCTTCCAACACTGATTGCAGTTCTTCCTTGCACTCAGAAGTTGAGCATCCAAATGCCATAACTCCCCAACATGGTGGAATGGTAGCCCCAAACGTCCCATCCTCCAGTTCCTCGTAAACGGCTTGGGACATTGCCTGTTCTATGTAGTCGGTGAGTACAAACTTGAACTCCATACGAAAATCCTCCAGCGGGAACTCAGCGACATTATACGCTATAGGCCAGGCTACTCCTTACGTTGCGGCTTGATACTTAACGGTATACCTGCCACCACCAGGTAAACCTCATCGGCGGCAGCGGCGGCCCGTTGGTTTACCGTTCCCAGCAGGTCCTGAAACTGGCGGCCCAGGGCGTTGGGCGGCACCGGGCTCAACCCCACCTCACTGCTTACCAGCACCAGGTCAGCACCGGCATTGCGGGAGGCAGCCAGGAGATTGTCTAGTCCTGACAAGGCTAGGTTCTCGATTTGGGAAGACTCCTCATGCACATTGGCGAGGAGCAGGTTAGCCAGCCACACATCCAGGGAATCTACCAGCGCCACAACGGGAGGGTCCGTCGTTTCCAGAAAGTGGGCCAGGCTTTCCGCCGGGTCAATGGGGGATTCCAGGGTTTGCCAGTGGGCGGGCCGCCTTTCCCGGTGGCGGCTAATACGTTCCGCCATCTCCTCGTCAGTTGCCTGCCCGGTAGCCACGTAAACTACCGGCCTGCCGTCCCCGGGTATCAGGCTTTCCGCGAAAGCGCTCTTGCCGGAGCGGACGCCCCCCAGCACCAGCGTAAGCTGACCGGCCACGATGCTATTCGTCGGCCCGGTCGAAATTGCGGTCGAGGCCGGTCATGGCGTAAATCAGGTCCATGTCCAGGCTGCCCCGCACCCAGTCGGCCAGCTTGTCAAACTCGGCGTCAACGGCGCTTTCCTGGCCGGGTTTGGCCAGAGCCACCCCCTTCAGCCTGGCCAGTTCTCCAATCATGGCCCGGCGCACGGCCCCGTTGTGGAACAGGCCGTGGATGTAGGTGCCCAGCACCCGGCCCGATTCGTCCATCGCGCCGTCGTAGGCTGTGTCCGGGGTGACGGCAACGTCGGTCCGGTCATCAATGCGGAAGGGCAAGCCAATGCCCTCTCCGGTAGTCCGTCCCATGTGAATTTCGTACCCGCCCACGTTTTCGTCCTGGGCGCCGGACAGCAGGCCCCTGGCCTCGACAACCTGCCCGCGTATGCGGTGGGTCTCCTTGGTTCCGGCGAACACGGTGGTCAGGGGCAGCAAACCCAGCCCGGCCATTTCGGTGAGGGAAGACTCGATGCCGTCCGGGTCGTAAAGGTACGTTCCCAGCATCTGGTAGCCGCCGCAGATTCCGACGATGGAACCTCCTTCCCGGTGGCGGCGGCGCACGGCGTCAGCCAACCCCTGGACTTCCAACCAGTGCAGGTCCGGGATGGTTGTCTTGCTGCCGGGGAGTATTACCAGGTCCGGCTGCCCAAAGCCGCCAACCGAGTTTACGTATCGCAGCCTGACCCCCGGCTCCCGGGCCAGCGGGTCAAAATCATCGAAATTGGATATGTGCGGCAGCTGAATTACCGCTACGTCCAGCAAAGCCTCCCGTTCTATTGCGGGGTCGCGGACGGGGATGTCCAGGGCCACCGAGTCTTCCTCAGGAATGTGGATGTCCCGGTAGTGGTGCACCACGCCCGCCACTGGAATGCCGGTGCGCTCCTCCAGCATCGTCAGCCCGTCAGTGAGCAGGCTGGCGTCGCCGCGAAACTTGTTGATAATGAAGGCCTTGACCCGCTCCCGTTCCTCGGGTTCCAGCAGTTCCATGGTGCCCACCAGGGAGGCAAACACGCCGCCGCGGTCAATGTCGCCGCAGAGCAGCACCGGGGCGCCGGCGTACAGGGCCACCCGCATATTCACTATTTCGGTGGCCTTCAGGTTGATTTCTGCCGGACTGCCGGCGCCTTCGATTACAACAACGTCATAGTCCCGCCGCAGCGCGTCCAGGGAAGTGTGTACCGACTCCCACAGCTGGGCCTTGAGACCGAAGTAGTCCCTGACCTGGGCGGAAACCATGGGCCTTCCCATTCGCACGACCTGGGCAATGTGGTCGGCTTCCGGCTTGAGCAGGACAGGATTCATCTCGACCCGGGCCTCCACGCCGGCGGCCTCGGCCTGCACCGCCTGGGCGCGGCCGATTTCGCCTCCGTCCCTGGTGACGTAGGAGTTGTTTGACATGTTCTGCGCCTTGAAGGGGGCGACGCGAAAACCGTCCTGCCGGAAAATGCGGCAAAGGGCCGATACCAGGACACTTTTGCCCACGTGGGAGGCGGTGCCCTGGACCATGAGGACTTTGCCCCTGGCTTCTGGTTGAACTGGCTGATGAAGCGGCTGATTCTGTTCGTTACCCATTGGACCACATATAGAAGGGTGGAGTTAGTCCATGTCTTTCAGGTGGGAAGTGTCGTTGTACAGGTGCATGACCGCATTGTTCTCGTAGGTGCGGAACAGGGACAGGGCGCAGTTGTGCATGACAAACTTCCAGTTGGCTTCCAGGGGCAGGTCCAGCAGGGCCACAATGGCGCTGCGCAGGGACCCTCCGTGCCCGACAATCAATACATCCTCGTCCAGGTGCCGGCTGCATACCTGCCGGATAAAGGCCGACAGCCGGGCATGACACTGGCGAATCGTCTCCCCGCCCGGGGGCGCAAAGTCCGGGTCGTTGACCAGAGAGGCGGTATAGAGGCCGGGAAATTTCTCCCGGTATTCCTCCACGGTCAGGCCCTCGAAAACGCCCTTATTATACTCCCGCAACTCGGGAACGGATTGCAGGGGCGTGTTCCGGTCGCCCAGGATGGCCCGCGCCGTATCCGTGGTGCGGCTCATGTCGCTGGAATAGGCTGCGTCAAACCGGACGCCGGAAAGACGGCGACCCACCATCCGCGCCTGCTCTTCACCTCTTTCGGAAAGCCCTATGTCGGTATGCCCCTGGATGCGTCCCTCCGCATTCCACAGGGTTTCGCCATGACGTACAAAATACACCGAACCCATTTGTTCTACCCAGTCTCCTCAATCAGATTGCGCAAACGCGTTATGATAATGTACAGACGATAAGTTGCCCTCTGCTCTCCATCGCCAACCAAAGCCTGGGGCCGTCTGGGGCCGCTCCACGGGTTCATTGATGGCGCACGATGGAGGCGACTTCGGCAACCAGGCGGCGGCAGTCGGGCATGGCCCGTATTCCCAGGCGAACGCAGTCGGGGAGGCCAAAAGAGGCGCAGTCCCGGACAAATATGCCCCGGCGCATGAGCCGGCCCGCCAGGACTGCCGCGTCACCAACCTCAACCAGCATGAAATTTGCCGTCGAAGGCAATACCCGAAATCCCAGGGCGTTCAACTCGGCCGTCAAGTAGGCTTTAGCGTCGCTCACCGCCTGTCTCGCCGCCGGCAGGTAGCCGGCATCGGACAAGGCCAGCAGGCCGGCGGCCTGGGCCAGGGAATTTACGCTCCAGTCGGGTTGCAGCCGGGCCAGGCTGGAAGTAATGTCCGACCCGGCCAGACTATACCCCAGCCGCAAGCCGGTGAGGGCATAGTCCTTGGTCATGGACCGGAGAACCACCAGGCTATTGCCCCCCACGTCATCGAGAAGGGAACAGGCATCCCAGCTGCGTTCCACAAAGTTGACGTAAGCCTCATCCAGGACCAGCAAACCGCCCGCCTGGTCCACCGCCTCCAGCAGGGACGCGACCGAGTCCTTTTCGAGGTAAACGCCGGTGGGGTTGTTGGGATTGCACAGGAACACCAGGGAGGGCTGGCGGGCCAGCACGACGTCCTTTACGGCGGTCAAATCCCAGGCAAAGCCGCGGTTCCGGTCGGCGGAAACTTCCAGCACCTCGGCCCCGGCGAGCGAGCAGGCGCCGGCATATTCTCCGTAGGTCGGCGACAATTGCAAAACCGACGGCCGCTCCCAGCCGGCCGGCGGGGAAATAAACGCCCGGGCCAGCAGGTGGATAAGCTCGGTGGAGCCGTTGCCCACCAGCGCCCGGTCCTCGCTAACGCCGTGCTGGCGGGCCAGGGTTTCCTTCAGCTCCAGGCACTCCGGGTCCGGGTAGGCCGTCAAATCAACAGAGCGCAGCCTTTCCCACAATCCCTCCGGCGGTCCCAGAGGACTGACGCTGGCGCTAAAGTCCAGCGCCTGGCCCGCGTCCAGGCCCAGTTCGCGCAACTGGCCGGGCCGAATGCCGCCATGCACCGGCCGGGAGTGTTTACGGGAGTCACCTTCGCCCTCACCGATTTCAGCGACATGGGGGCTATCTGCGCCGGCGCTGGCACATACCGGAGCCTTTGACGCGGGAGAGTTTCTTTCTGATACCATTCGACACTAATCCAACAGAGCGGTCCGAAGCAGTATAACCCCCAGGGCAACCGCCAACCCCATGGCGGCAACGGCATACATGGAGCCCAAGGCGCGGGAGATATCCGCCGGCTCCAGGGGACGGGAAGCGTCGCCCAACCGGTAATGGCCTTCTTTTTCCAGCTCAACCCCCAGGGCGCCGGCCATGCCGCTCATGGTCCAGCCGGCGTTGGGGCTGGCCGTGCGGGCGTGGTCGCGCCACATAATCCGCCAGGCCCGGCCGGCCCTTTGGCCAGGCAATGCAACGCTGGCCAGGGCCAGCATCAGGGCCGTCAAGCGGGCCGGCACCAGGTTAACCAAGTCATCCAGACGGGCCGCCGCCTTGCCCAGGTATTCGTACTCGCCTCGATAGCCTATCATACTGTCCAGGGTGTTGATGGCCCGGTAGGCGAAGGCTCCGGGCAGGCCGAAAAGGGCAAAGGCCAGCCAGGGACCGATAAAGCTGTCCGTCGTATTCTCCGAAACCGACTCAACCGTGGCGGCGATGGCCTGGCCAGGGGTCATTTCAGTTACGTCCCGGCTGACCAGCGAGCGCATATTTTCCCGCAAGGCCGGCAAGTCGCCGCTGGCCAGGAGTTTTCCGGTACCGGCGGCCACCCGGTGGAGCATCCTCAGGGCGAAGGTGGACTTCAGCAGAACGGCCCCGCCCAGCAGGTAGGCCAGGGGGTGAATGCTCTGCAAGCCGGTGGCCGCGGCCCAGGCCGCCAGGGCCCAGAAGGCCGGAACTGCCAGGGCGATGGCGCCTCCAAAAGCCAGTCCGGCCAGACGCGACCGGGGGCCCAACCTTTCCAGCCGCCCGATGGTGTACCCCATCCAAACGGTGGGATGCAGGCGGGAGGGCAGTTCTCTCGCCAGCAGGTCAATCAGCACGGCCAGGACCAGGACGTAAGCATCCTGAGAAACGACGGTAAGGTATGCGCTTAAAGTATCCATAGCGGCGGGGCGGGCGGGCCTTTACCGTCAGAACAGGCTGAGCCAGACATCCGGACCCAGGAGACCGTAGGGCAGCATAACAACCCCAGCCATGATTATCACCACCTCGGCAATCTCGTTGGTGGCGCCGTAGGTGTCGCCGGTCATGCCCCCGATCATTGCGGTTACGCCCCGGCCCAGCAGCAGGGCCAGCAGGCAAACACCGGCCAGGACCAGCATGCCTCCGATGCCTCCCAGCGCCAGGGCGGCCAGCGCCGATACCACCGCCGCGATTGCGGATGGGAGCCGGCCGTCTTCGGAACGGAAGGAGGTACCCAGGCCGGTGGTGCGAACGTAGTTGAAGGTCATCAACTGCAAGACCATGCAATACCTGGAGAAGACCGGGAAAAGCAGCAGCGTCCACTCCTTTCCGGGATGGTCCAGGGAAAGCAGCGAAACCAGGGCGCCGTACTTGAGCAGCAGTACGGCGACGCCTCCAGCAACGGCGAAGGAACCCACGTGGGGATCCTGCATGATTTCGCGACGCCGTTCGGGAGTGCTGCCGCCAAACAGGCCGTCGCAGGTGTCCATCAACCCGTCAAGATGCAAGGCCCGGGTGGCAGCCAGCATGAAGACCAGAAGCGCCGCGGCGTTCAGGTAGAAGGGAAAGACAAACCTCAGGGCCTGCTCCAGCCCCACGACAGCAATCCCCAGCAGCAAGCCAACCACGGGAAACCAGGCACGGGAGTTGCTGATAGCTTGCTGGGTAACGTCGGCCGGACGCCGCGACGGGACAACGGTCAAGAAGCTAAGGGCCGCGAGAAAAGCTGCCAAGTATTCCTTCCCATTCCCGCGCTATTCCTTCCGGCGGGTTATTGGTTTCCATTCGGGGTGGCAATGACGGTTGACGTTTCGGCTCGCCGCGCGTCGGTCGAAGGGCCGCCCGCTCCTGGTTCGACAGGCTCACCACGAGCGGACAACGGGGTTGCTCAAGGTGAGCGGACTCCCGAGTTTACTCGACCATAACAGGGTTCCTGGGTTTGCTCATTGATGCAATGCGGCGGGGCGCATGGCAAACCCAGTCTGCCAAACTTGCAACGATGCCCGCACCCGCCCAACCAGTGGTTTCCGCGATGGCGGGAACCTCGACAGGTTGGAGTTCAGATACCTGACTTCTCAGGAATGACAATTTAGCGCATCAGCCAACATTTCAAAACTGTTGACCTACCAGAAGGAAGGGCAGCCTGGAAAGGGCGCTGACGGAAACTAACGGGCATGAACCCGACGCAGGTTATTCCGGTTCGTCGTCGCTGCGCTCGGAAACGCCGGCCTCGGCGAAGGTAGCCATCTCCGTAAGGCAGCGAGCCGAGGCCTCTATAAGATGCATCGCCAGCGCGGCCCCGGTTCCCTCTCCCAGCCTCATGCCCATGTCCAGCAGGGGCGTGAGACCCATGGCCTCAAGGCCCACCCGGTGCCCCGGTTCCACCGACTGGTGGGCGGCAATGAAATAGTCCCGGGCCGCCGGAGAAATAAGCCAGGCAACCAGCGCGGCGGCGCCCGAAATGAAGCCGTCAACCACTACCGGGCGATGGCTGGCAGCCGTACCCAGCATGGCCCCGGCCAGCACCCCAATCTCCAGCCCGCCGACCTTGGTCAGAACGTCCAGACCGTCTGCCGGGTCGGGACTGTTCACCGCAATGGCGCGGCGTATGACCTCCACCTTGTGGGCCAGGCCGGGGTCGTCCAGGCCGGTGCCCCGGCCGGTGGTCACCGCGGGGTCGGCGCCCGTAATCACCGAGGTAATGGCGCTGGAGGCGGTGGTGTTGCCAATGCCCATGTCGCCGCAGGCAATCAGGTCGGCCCCTTCGCCAATCTGCTCCCTGGCGGCGTCAATGCCTATTTCCAGGCACCGTATGGCCTGCTCCCTTGTCATCGCCGGGCCCACGGCCATGTTGGCGGTCCCGTAAGCTACCTTGACGGACCGCAGCAGCGGGTGGGGGTCCAGGTCGGAAGCCACGCCGGCGTCAAGAATCACAATTTCGGCCCCGGCGTGACGGGCCAGCACGTTGATGCCGGCGCCTCCCCGGAGAAAGTTGTACACCATCTGGGGAGTCACTTCCTGGGGGTATGCGCTGACTCCCTCGGCCACCACGCCGTGGTCGCCGGCGGCGAGGATAACGGACTTGCGGTTAATCCGGGGCATGGGGTCGCCGAACATGCCGGCCAGCATGACCGACAAGTCTTCCAGCCTGCCCAGGCTGCCCAGCGGCTTGGTCAACGTGTCCTGGCGGGCGCGGGCCGCCGCCATCGCCGTCTCATCCAGGTGAGAAATGCCTTCAATGGTCATGTCCACCAGGGGGGAAATGGTCATGGGTCGCCTCCTGATACTCGGAGTAGTAAAGAGTGCCTGGTTCGCCGCTTCCCTTCAGCGCTGCAATATTCCGGGGCACGAATTTCGGGCGTGTTGTCAAATGTTCCATTATTCCTGCGAAGGCAGGATTCTCGGCCCCAGCCGCTCACGGTTCCCGCCGTCGCGGGAACGACGAAATGGGACACTCGAAGACTTCTACCTTCTATTTGACGACAGGCCCCAGGGCTTGACGACGATCCCAGGGGTTGACAGCACGGGGGCAGCAACACGAACGCCACGCTTCGGGAGACACTGCGGGGCGTCAACGTCCCGTTGCGAATTCTTCGCCGTTCTCCCCGTCCTTTCACCTTCAAGCACGGAGGCAAGACACTGGCCCGCTAAAACTCTATGCCGGGCTGGGCCTTTATTCCGCTCTGATAGGGATGCTTTACCACGTTCATCTCGGTTACCAGGTCGGCGTACTCCACCAGGGCTTCGGGAGCGTTGCGGCCGGTTATTACGACGTGGAGCATCTCGGGCCGGTTCTGCAGCGCCTCAATGACCTCTTCCGTGGGTATCCAGCCGTAGTGCAGCGGGTAGGTGAATTCGTCCAATACCACCAGGTCATAATCGCCGGATACCAGAACTTCCTTGGCGTCTTCCCACAGGGAGCGGGCCAAGTCGGCGCTCTGGTCCAGGTCCCGCGACCGCCAGGTGAACCCGTCGCCCATGGCCCGCATCGTCACGCCAATCTTTTCGGCGGCCCGCTGCTCGCCAAAGTTGGCGGTGGTGTGCTTGATGAACTGGAGCATTATCACCCGCATATTGCGGCCCCAGGAACGGAAGAGAACGCCCATGGCCGCCGTGGTCTTGCCTTTGCCGTTTCCGGTGTTGACGATTACCAGGCCCTTGTTGATTCGGGGGCCCTTGACCGACTGGGGACCTTCCTGGCTGGCGGAATCCGTACTCATGCTTTCAACCTCTTGGAGTTATGCATCGTCCCGGCTGAAGGCGTCTGCCGGGCGGCGGGAGCATCCCTGAACTCTACAGGGCTGCTCCGGCAGCTATTTTAGCACGCAGGTCTCAACAAACTTCTGGGCCAACCCGGGGGCGCTGCCCAGGTGAATGTGAATGTAGGAGGCCCAGACGCTGCCAATATGAAAGCCCTCGGGCCGCCTCTGCTGGTCCAACACGTCGTACACCGCCTGCTCGCTCACGGGCTGCTCGGCCAGCACCGACCAGTGAAACTCGTGCCCCCGAACCCGTTGGCCCTGCCTTAGCAGGGGCGTCTCGGAGCGGGCCTCCACTTCCCGGTAACCCAGGGTGAGGCGGCTGTTGCTCATGGAAGACACCACGGGCAGAGCGCCAACCATGGGGTAGTCGCTACCCTCCAGGTCGGAGAGGCTCCGGCCCAGGTACATCAACCCGCCGCACTCCGCATAAACCGGCAGGTCGCGGCCAAGGGCCCGGCGCATGGACTCCAGCATGGCGTGATTCTCGGACAACTCCCTGGCAAACATTTCGGGAAAGCCACCGCCAATATATACGCCGCCAACGTGGGGGGGCAGCCCCTCATCCTCCAGCGGGCTGAAGGGAACCAGTTCGGCGCCCCAGGCTTCCAGCAAGTCCAGGGAGTCCTGGTAATAGAAGCTGAAGGCCTTGTCACGAGCGATGGCAATGCGGGCCCTCTTGGGTTGGGGCTCCGCGGGGTACATTTGAGGCTTCCCCTCCGGGGGCCTGGCCATGCCCGCCAGCCGCAGAACGGCCTTCAGGTCAATGGTTTCCTCTATCTGGGCAATGAGGGCGTCGTACCACTCCTGCACCACCGTGCCTTCCACGGTGGGAATCAGGCCCAGGTGGCGTTCGGGCTGAACAAATTCATCCCGCCGGGGCAGGTAGCCCAACACCGGCAGGCCGGTGGTGGCTTCAATCTGGGGCTGGCAGAACTCCAGGTGCCGGGGCCCGCCCACACCGTTCAGAATTACGCCGGCGATTCGAAGGTCAGGGTCGAATTGTTGGTAACCCAGCACCTCGGCCGCCACGCTGCGGGCCACCTTGGCCGCATCGGCCACCAGGATGACGGGAGCGTCCAGAAGCTTGGCCAGCTGGGCAGTGGAGCCCTCTTCGGTGAGGCTGGAATGGCCGTCAAACACGCCCATCACCCCTTCCACGACGCAGATGCGGTTGTCCCCGCTGGCGCGCTGGAAGAGTTCCGCCACCGCCGCTCTGGTTAGCAGCCAGGTGTCCAGGTTTCTGGAAGGGACGCCGCAGGCCAATTGATGATATGAGGGGTCAATGTAGTCCGGGCCGGCCTTGAAGGGCTGGACCTGGTAACCCCGCCGGGTAAGGGCGCCCATGATGCCGGTGGCGATGGTAGTCTTGCCTACCCCGCTGCGAACGCCGGCGATTACGACTGCACTTGTCATTGGGCTCCGCTTGTTTCGCTAACTTCCAGGTTCGCCAACTTCCAGGCTTGTGCCCGATTGAGGGGCGGCGCTCGCGGCCTCAGCTTCCCGATACCGGGCGGCGCAGAGTCTCCGGGTAACCGTTGGCGCAGCCGGCCCCGGAGCGACGACGGTCTGCAATGGTCTGAAATTGTACCAAGCTCCCGGCGCCCACGGCTTGCCGGCGGTCGGATGCCGCAGGGCCATAGCCTCTTAACGAATTATTGTCTTGAACGGCCATAACTGTCGTTCTGGGCGATAACTGTCGTTCTGAATGGAGTGAAGAACCTGAACTCCATCCCACAATCCGACTTTCCCACAAACCGACTTTCTGACCCGCAACCGGGCTTGGGGGGCAGGATTTCAGCCCCTTCGGCAAAGTTCATCCTGAGCCAATCCGAAGGACTCAGGAAGATATGACTTCCAGGTTAGGTGTATACGTAAGTCAAGACGCGATTGCACTGTCGGATGCCGTATCAGGCAAGCTTCAGGCTGGCCCCGTACTTGTCAACCAGCCCCATGAACAGGTCGTGCCTCGGCTGGTTGGTCTCTTCCTGCTCGGACTTGCGGAGGTAAATCCGCAGCACCGGGTCGTTGTTCTCGTCCTTGAACCAGACGGAGTAACTGGGAAGCCCCTCATCGTTCATGCGGTGAATGAACTGGACTTCCCGAATACGGTCAAGGTACATGTGCAAATGGGTGCCGCCGTCGGCCATGAAAGTTACTATGTCGCCGTCCTCGTTGAAACGGAGGTCGTCCAGCGTCATATAGACTTCCGACGTGGCTGCCGTGTTCGACAACATCAGCACCACCTCGTTGAATCCCACCTGGTCAGGCCCCTGGTTACACTCTTCGAGAATCTGGCGAAGCATTCTTGCCTCCTGACCGGTTCCGGTTGCGACCCATTATGCAATCTTATCGGGTATAATGCCAGCAGTCCGAGCCTACGCCTCCTGGCGCGGCGCACGGGCTGGCAGTTTTCGTTCCTATTGGGCGAAGTCGGGAAAACGACTGGATGGTTCACGGTGGCACAGTTTGCACTGCGCCGCTGGGCCATGAGGGGAGGAGGACCTGCACGGCCGACCCGAAAACCACCCAGTCGTCTCCCGCAACTATGGACCGTTCGGTGTTGCAACCGAACGGAGGGGATTTCAAAGGGAGCGACAAGGTCCCTGAAACAAAAAAGCCTGACCTTCGAGGTCAGGCTTGAATTTGCCGTAGCGCACATACACCTTGCCGCGAAGCGTATTTCCGTTTGCCTGAAGGCAGGTCTCCTGGCTTCTGGCTGATAACGAACCTCTCCACCTTCCCAGCCTTCATTCAGACCAGTGGTTCCAATAGTTGGCTTGGAGGGGTTCTCGCCAGTCACAGTGGCGCGACCACGCCGGACTTTCACCGGCTTCCCTTTTCAACTCCCGTAGGGAGCCACCTTCAGGTTAGTTCAATTGTTAAAGTCGAATTACAGAACTTGTTGCCATTCTATAGCCATTGCGGGCAAAGGTCAAGAAACTCTCCAGCGGTAACTCCCGATTGCGCCCCGGACTGCTTCTATGCTAACTTCCTGCCAGGGACCGGACAGAAGGGGCCGGCACTCGGGCGCGGGGAACGGTGTCCGAGCCGCACCCGGACTATACCCAAGCAACACCCAAGCCGCGCGGAGGGATGTGATGCGCCTGGAAGGAAAGACTGCATTGATTACCGGGGCCAGCCGGAACATCGGCCGGCAAATAGCCCTGACCTTTGCCCGCGAGGGCGCAGACCTGGTACTGAACACCCGCCAGAGCCTGCAGGAACTGGAAGAGGTCGCCGGGCAGTGCCGGGAGTTGGGCGTCAACACGCACCTGGCCATGGGCGACGTTTCCGAACCCGAGACCGCCGCCGGCATCGTTGACGAGGGCATCGCCGCTTTGGGCAAAGTGGACATCCTGGTGAGCAACGTGGCCATCCGTCCGCACAAACCCATCCTGGAAATTTCCAACGAAGAGTGGCGGCAGGTTATGGAAATAAACCTGTTCCCCGCCTTCTATCTCATCAAGGCCGCTCTGCCGGGCATGATGGAGAGGCGAAGCGGCAGCATCATCGCCCTGGGAGGCCAGTCGGCCATTACGGGCCGGCCCGATACCGCCCTGGTCACCACCGCCAAGACGGGCCTGCTGGGGCTAATCCGGGCGGTTGCCGCCGAGATGGCACCCTACAACATCAGGGCCAACATGGTTAACCCCGGCTCCACGAATACCGCTCGCGCCCACCCGGAATGGTACCCCGAGTTCCAGGAAGTGGCGCGGGGTTCCCAAGAGCACGTCTCGGGGATACCCCTGGGACGGCAGGCCACGGTGCAGGACATAGCCGACGCCTGCCTGTTCTTCGCCTCCGACGAATCAGGCTACATTACCGGCGACCGCATCAACGTGGTGGGGGGCCGCTACATAGTCTAGCGGAACGGGGGGCCGTAACCGGGCCGGGCGCGCCGAGGAGTGACACCGGCGGCGAGCCGGCCGGTTGGCCCAGCGTGAGGAGACTACCGGAGTAAGTTCACCCGGCCTCAGCCCACACCAGGCTGGCCGCTCCCAGCATACCGGGGGCGTCTCCCAGCGCGCTGGCTACCAAGCTGAACTCCCGGTGGCCGTCGCTCATGGCCCTGGCCTTCGTCCCGTCCTCAATTCTGGGCAGCAGTCCCATCCGGTCCAGGCCCAGGCTCACGCCTCCGCCCATAACCAACAGGTCCGGGTTGTAGAGGTGGAGTAGATTGGAAAAACCCAGTGACAGGCTGTCGAGGACGCCGTCGAGGATTCGGGTCGCCAGGGCATCGCCCTCGCCGGCGGCGGCAAGGACCTGCTCGGCCGTAATCTGGCCGGGGTCCAGCCTGGCCAGAACTGTCTGCTGAACCGTCTGACCTGGCAACGCATCGCCGGTCGCTTCCTGAACCAGGGACCTGGCGGCGCGGGCTATGGAGGTTCCGGAGGCCAGGGCCTCAAGGCAGCCCCGCCGGCCGCACTGGCACCGGGGAGCATCAATGCTACGGTCGAGGACCATGTGCCCCACTTCGGCGGCCATGCCCCGGGCTCCCTGAAACACCCGCCCCCCGGCCACGACGCCGCCCCCGATGCCGGTGCTGACCGTTATGTACAACAGGCAGGAGCAACGCCGGCCCTGGCGGGCTGCTTCCCGGCCGGCCCCGTACTCAAACTCGCCCAGGGCCGCCAGATCGGCGTCGTTGCCCGCAAACAGGGGATAGGACAGGCCCCCCTGCCACTCGTCCCTGAGGGAAACGCCGTCCAGCGCCGGCAGGTTGGGGGGCGCCTTCAGGGCGCCGGTGACCGTATCTATCGGGCCGGCAATGGCGATGCCAAGCCCGGCTATTTCCCGGTCGGGACCGCACCAGTCTTCTGCCTCGCCCACCAGCGAAATTCCGTTCCGCAGCAAGTCGAGCCGGCCGGCGCCGGGAGGGTTGGGCAACCTTGCCTGCCACAAGACGTCGCCCAACCGGTTGATCACGGCAATTCGGCACCAGGTGCCACCCCAATCCATGGCCAGGGCTACGTCCGGATTGCGGGTCATATTTCCTTCCTCGATGCGCCCGGCTGCGCCCGCGCCGGCAGTTCCACAGCTGAATAGCCTGCAACCAATTTTCCCACAGGGTCAGGCGCGGCAGCCGATTTGACCAATCTTATCCCCGGTGGACGAAAAAGGAAACGGCGCGAGCAGGGGCGACGAAGGCGGCAGCAAGAGGGCCGGCGGCTTCCCACCGGCGCCGGCCAGGTTAACCTCCCTCGGCCAGAAGCTTGTCCAGGGTCTCCTTCAACTTTTCCGGGCGGATGGGACCGACGAATTTTTGCCTCACTATGCCGTTGCGGTCAATGAAGAACTTTTCGGGTATGCCCTTAACCCCGTAATCTATGGCAATCTGACCGTCCTCATCCACCCCATTGGGGTAGCTAACCTCGAATTCTTCCAGGTAAGTTGCGGCATTGTCTGCCAGGTCCCAAATGTTGACGCCGATGAACTCGACGTCGGAACCGGCGTAGTCCCGGTAGGCCTGTTCCAGCGCCGGCGCTTCCTGGCGGCAGGGAGCGCACCAGGACGCCCAGAAGTCCACCATCACCACCCGGCCCCTCAGGCCCAACAGGTCCACCTGCCCGCCCTCGTGAAGCTGCAGGGTAAAGTCCCGGGCCGGCTCGGCGTCAACTTCCGCCACCCCAAATTGGGTGTTGACGCCCAGTCCCCCCGGCTGGCCGCCGGTTTGCAGCGACGCCCAGACCAGGATGCCGAGAAATGCGGCAATGGGCAGCGCCGTACACAATAGTATCCAGTAGCGCTTGCTCAAGAGGACTCGTTCCTAGCCGCCGCCGGCGCAGTGGCCTGGCGCAGGCTGCGCATCAGTTCCTCACGCCGCTCCCGGTATTGAGCATCGTCCACCAGCCCCTGTTCAAAGCGGTCGTCCAGAATGGCTACGGCCTGGACCAGGGACTGCCGCCGCCGCTGCTCCGGCGCGCTTGCTTCGATGGACTCGGCCGGCGATTCCCTCCTACCCCGCGCCCAACCGTAGAGGAGCAGGGCCGCCAAAGCCGAAGCCAGGCAGACGGGAATCACCGTCAGCCAGAGTTCCGTACCGGACAGCGACTGCATCACGACCGTGACCGGCCCAGGCTGGGGCAGATTGGAGAACTGGAGGACAACACCCTGGCGGGGGGGAATGTCCGTGCCTTCCCACACCAGGAAAGGGGTGCCATCCACGTCAATGCGAGGCTTGCCTTCCAGGGGCGCTATCCGCATTTGGGACAGGGCTACCGGCGCCAGCACCTGGTACTGGGTGGCCCCCTGGATTAACCGCTGGTTGAATGTGGTGGAGTCGCCCTCGTAGGGAAAACTGTAGCTGTACGTGACCTGGTGGCTGCCGGGCGGCACCGGAGCGGTGACGGCGAATCCCGTGCCCATGGGGATGGTGTCCCCGCCGGGCAGGGTGGACTGGACGTTGAGGTCGGCGGCCCCCTGGGGCAGGGAAAAGCGCAGAAAGTTAATGTCGGCGGGATTGGTTATGTTGGAAAGTTCCGGCAGCAGGGTCCGGTCGGAGGCATTTTCCAGGCTCAGGACTTCCAGCGCGCGAATTTCCCGGCTGGTCTCGTCAATGTCGGCGATTATCATGGCCTGCCGCTGGATTTCCACCACCGCCAACTCGCCGGTGGTATCGAAGACTTCCAGTTCAACCGGGCCGGCAAGCTCCTTCTCCTCCAGCAACGAACTGTAGCGCATGCCCCCAAAGTCCATGACGAGGACGTAGCTGCCGCCGGGAAGGGGCGCTACCTCCTCAAAATGAAACGATCCTTGGCCGTCGGTGATTGCATTGTAGGAAGCCACCCGTCCCGCCACGCCGTCAATGGCGTGAAGAGTCACCGGCAGGTTGCCGGGAACTGCCCCGCCGGAAGTTCCGTTGACGGCCCTTCCCTGTACGGCAAAGGTATCCGGTCCCTGCGCCGACAGGGATACTGGAGCTTGCATCGCCATTCCGACGAGCAGCAGGCAGAGGCACAGGGGCAAGGCCAGCGCCGCCGCCAAGGCCGGGTGCTGAGAGCGATGAAGGTTCATTGATTAACTGCCACGATTAATTACAGCGTCCCACGTTAACTTCTGGATTGCCGGCTCACTGCTGGTAGTTTGACCGTTTGGAACTGATTGCTAAGGCACTGAATAGTAATTCCTGCCTCCGCAGGAATCCGAACTCCAGCCTGTCGAGGTTCCCGAGCAGGCGGGAACGACGGGCTGGGCCGGCCCAATCATAATTTCAAATTTGCCAGATTACTGGCCTGGGTCGGGCCCTGTGCCGGCTGAGGCGCTGCATTCCGGACAGTCTGAAGCCTCTCCCGGCAGCGGCCTGCCGCAGTTGGCGCAAGTCCTGCCCGGGGCAGAGGGCGACTTCAGCCCGGCCCGGGCCAGCCTTATTTCTTCCTCCAGGGTCCAGTCCAGGTCGCCGGACTGCAACCGTTCGTACTCCCGCAGCATCTGGGCGGCCTGGAGCCGGTAAATGTCCAGTTGCTCGCGATAGAGTCCCTCGGGCACGTTGCCCAATTCCCGCTCCAGTTGCAGGGTTCGTATTGCCTCGTAGATGGCATTCAACCCCTCAGGCCCATCCGGCCCCCCCGGAACTGGTTGAACTGCCGGGCCGTCGCTTCCAGAGGGCGCCGAAGCCTGCCCCGGGGACTGGCCTTCAGTGCCGTTTGCCTCCGGCCCGCTCACGTCCGGCGCGTCAGCTGCCCTCGTTGAGCCGCGCCGGGAAAGGAAGGGATAGGCCGCTACCGTCACCGCCAGCAGGGCCAGCACCGCACCGATAATCAGCGCCATGGGCGCACCACGGGCAGGGCCGGTTGCCGGACGGCGGGAGACACGGGCGGCATCAGACGGAAAACGGGCGGGTTTCCCCGGCCGGGGTTTGCGCCGCGACGGGGCGGGTTACGATTACCGGCTCCCGCGCCTTTTCCGGCCACAGGGAAATAACCGTCCCCAACACCAGCACCGGCCCCGCTACCCACATCCACCAGACCAGCGGGTTCACCAGAATACGAAAGCCCACGGAGCCGTCGGGCAGGTTCTCGCTGGGTACTACGTAGAAGTCCTCCACCGGCGTGGAGCGAATGGCGGCCAGGGTTGAGGCCATGTTGAAGGACGGGTAGAAGCTGCGCCGCGCCCGCATGGTTTCCAGCAATTCCCCGTCGCGGCGCAGTTCCAACTCGGAAATGTACTCGGTGCGGTCGGACCAAACCGTCTGGTTCGTGTCAAGGTAGCGAAGTTCGTAGCCGGAAATGGAGTAGGCCTCGCCCGGCGCCAGCACCACGTCCCGCTGGATTTCAAAGAGGGAACCGCCCAGCACGCCCAGGGTAACCATCACCACCGCCAGGTGAACGATGTACCCGCCGTAGCGGGGACGGTTTGCGGCAATCAACCGGCACAGGGCCACCGGGTATAACTCCCCGGAGTTGCGCCGCCGGGCCCTGGTTCCCCGCCACCATTCCATGAGTATCCCGGTGGTAACCAGGGCGCATAAACCGAAGCCCAGCAGGGCAAAGGGCTGCCGGGTGACCAGCGCGGCCAGAACGGCCACCACCACTACCGCCGAAGCGGCGGGCAGCAGCAGCGCCCGCCGCAGGCTATCCCAGTTGGCGCGCCGCCAGGGCAGCAGGGGGCCCACGCCCATGAGCAGCACCAGGGCCAGCATCAGCGGCCCGTTAACCTGGTCGTAGAAGGGCCTGGCAATGGTAATTTCCTCGCCGCCGCCCAGCCGGGCAAAGAGGGGATAGACGGTGCCCCAAAGGGTGACAAAGGCAATGCCCAGCAGGAGCAGGTTATTGACCAGGAAGGCCGCCTCCCGGGACAGCATGGAGTCCAGGCTCTGGGCGCTCTTGAGAAGGTTGTAGCGCCAGAAGAATATGGCGAAGGGGACTATCACCCCAACGGCCAGGAACACCAGGAAGACCCAACCCAGGTTGGAGGCGCCGAAGGAATGCACCGAGGGCACCGGCCCTCCCCGGTTCATGAACATACCGTAGAGGGCCAGCCCGAAAGCCACGTTTATCAGGACTATGTTCCACATCCGGAACATGCCGCGCCGTTTCTGCACCATTATGGAATGCACGAAAGCGGTCAAGGCCAGCCAGGGCATGAAGGCGGCGTTTTCCACCGGGTCCCAGAACCAGAATCCGCCCCAGCCCAGTATGGTATAGGCCCACCAGGAACCCAGCAGCAGGCCGCTGGCCAGCAGGGCCCAGGTGATAATGCCCCACAGGCGGCCCGTATCGGCCCACTCGTCCCGGCTCTTGCCCTCCAGCAGGGACCCCAGGGAAAAGGCCAGGGGAATGCTCATTCCGATCAGGCCGGCCATCAGGGCCGGAGGGTGGAAGAACATGCCGAAATGGGTCAGCAACGGGTTGATGCCCTCGCCATCGGGCGGCACGAAGGGAAGTTTGTCGAAGGGATTGGCCATAAAGGCCATAACCGCGATGAAGAAAATCTGGACTACCATCAGGGTGGCGGTGGTGTAGGGCAGGGCGTCGGAGACACGCCGCGGGGCCCACCGGATGGCGATGGCCGACATTACGGACAGGACAAAGGCAATGTAGAGCAGCGACCCCTCATTGCCGGCGTAGAAGGCCACCCAGGTATAGATGTCGGCCATGGCGTTGTTGCTGTGGGCCGCAACGTAGGCTACCTCGTAGTCGCGGTTTATGAACGAGCCTACGAGGCTGAGGGTGGCCACCAGCATTACCAGGACCAGCACGTAAACCGTGCGGCGGGCGCTGTCCACCAGGGCAGGTATGCCCGCCAACCTGCCTGTTACCGAGCCAAAAAAGGCGTAACAGGACAGGGCCAGTCCAATCCACAGTGAGATTTCACCGAGGTCTGCCATTTCCCGGGACTTCGCCCCTGCAAGCCTTCCACAAGAAGTTAAAGGAATATCAACACGGTGAAATAGTAGCACCTACAGTATTCGTTGTAAATTTTCCGAAATCCGGTACCGGCCCGGCAGGCTCGATCCTTTCAACCCATTGCCGGCCATTCCGGCGAATCCGAGCCGCCGGCGGGTCGGGGCGGCATGGGTGCGCGCTTGCCAAAGTCTCTGCGAATTCCACGAATGAACTGACCAAACATCCATCTATTCCAGAAATTACCGGCGAACAGATACGAAATGCATTTGTGAAATATGTAACTTTTTTGACATCGCTATATCGGCTCCAATAAACTAGCTGGAAATTTGCTCCTACGGCTTTTTGTTTGCCGTAAATCGTCTGTAGAAATCCGGCACGGGACAAGTAATACTGCATACCTGCTCTTAACTGAGCACATTCCGCAAATTCCAACCGCCAGGGCAATCCAGCAAAGGAGGTGAAAGGGAAATACCTGACGGGGCCCCAAGTTACCCGCCCCGGAAAATGGTCAGAGTGTCCTCGCACGTTAGCAAGCTATTCTTTTACTCGCGAATGCGCGGTATCCCGGCACTGATGTGAAAACCCTCTCGTTCAAGCGCTCACATCTACCAGACCTCTTACCAATGGCGCCAGGACCCGAAATCTCAGGCAACTACCATTTGGGAGGAAACTGATGAGCATGTTCAAGAAGTGGAAACTGTGGCGGCTTTTCCTTTCCGGCGCTCTCGTGAGCATGATGTTTGTGATAGCCTGCGGCGCGGCAACCGAGGTTCAGGACCAGCCGGCCCAGCAGCCGGCGCCGGCCGCCAGTCAGCAGCAGGCGGCCCCGGCCCAGGCGTCGGAGCCGTCTTCGCCGGCGCAACCTGCGGCGCAACAGCAGCAGTCAGGCTCCGGGCAAGCCGCCGGTTCCGGCGGTTCCGCTACTGACTCATCGGCGGCGGCACAGGAACCGGCTCAGCAACCCGCCCCTACTCCCACCACCGTGGCGCAGGCAGCCCTGGCGCCAGCGTCCGAGTCGGCCATGGGGCCCAAGGAAGCCCCCAAGTTCGCTTCCTACTGGAACCCGCCCACGGCCTTCTACGGCGACCCGGTTTACGGGGGAACTCTCCGAATCAACTATGAAGACCCCCTGGAACACGCCAACGTTTGGGGCGCCCGCAGCGGCACCACCATCCGGTACCGGGTTCCGACCCACGACACCCTGATTCAGGACGACCCGTATGACCCGGGCGCGCCCTACATACCCGGCCTGGCCTACGGCTGGACCGTGGACGACGACCTGAAAGGCGTAACCTTCTTCCTGAAAGACAACGTGATGTGGCATAACGGCGAACCCATGACCTGTGAGGACGCCCGTTACAGCTACGAAATCATGATTACGGAGGAAGGCATTACCGGTTCCTACATGAAGAACCGGCTGACCGACGTGGACCTGAACTCCTTGCAGTGCGTGGACGGGTCGGCGTTGAAGTTCCGGTTTACCAACCCCTCCGCCGTGCCCCTGCTGAGTTTCGGCAACCCGGCCGCCATGATCTTCAATAAGGCATGGTTCCAGGCCGGCGGCGAAGAGGCCATGTTCCAGGATGTCTCGGTCGGCACCGGGCCCTTTACCTGGGACGAGGGCCAGCAGGTAGGCGTGGATGAGCAGCACTTCTCGCGTAACCCCAACTACCACGTCGAGGGCCTGCCCTACATCTACGACCTGGTAATCTTCGGTATCCTGGATGAGTCCGCTCAGCAGGCCGCCATGCTGGCTCACCAGACCGACTGGCACTGGGTGAGGAACTTCGGCCAGTACGACCAGTACGTAAATCACGATCAGATACAGACGGTCATCCGGGCCACTCGCTCCAGCGAAAACCTGTGGATTAACACCCGCAACCAACCCTTCGACAACGTGCGAATCCGGCAGGCCGTCGCCATGGGCTTTGACAAGGTGACCGGCATCAAGGTGACACTGTCCGGCTACGGTTCCACCGGGCTGGGCCTTATGCCTCCGGGCAGCCCCTGGGCCCTATCCGCCGAGGAGGCCTGCAGCATACCCGGTTGGTGCCCCCCGGAGGACATGGAGGCGCAGCGGGCCGAGGCCATCCAGATACTGAAGGAGGAAGGCTTCGACTTCGACAAGACCTACGTGCTGACGGTGGAAAGCGACAACCAGCGGGTGGTTCGCGCTACCTATATGCAGGAACAGCTCCGGCTGCTGGGCATCAAGACCGACTTCGATGTCATTGAGACCATCGCCTACCGGAAGTCCAGGCAGGCCGGTGACTGGGGCGACTTCATGGCTTCCACCGGCGGCGTGGCCGGCGTGGATGACCCCTTCCTGGGCCTCGGTCACTATCACCGGTGCGCCAGCCTCTACAACTTCCAGACTCCGGGCTCAGATTGCAATTCCTCGGTAGAGGCAAAATTTGAGGAACTGGGCAAGATGACTGCATTCGAGGAGCGGAAGGCGCTGGGCCAGGAAATCCAGGTAGAGCTCATGCAGCAATACTGGAATTTCCCGTCCTTCTGGGAGCAGGAAGCCGTCGCTTTCTGGCCTGAGGTACGGGGCTACGTCCACTTCCCCGGCCCCACATCCGCGCACCTGCGGTGGGCCCACATGTGGATTGACCCCAATCACTACAACGATTCCGGGTTCTCCGGTCAGACCCAGGGCGTACCCGGCGGCGAATAGCCTTCGCCAAGCTGTCTAGGTTTCTTTGGGCCATCCCGTTCCGGCGGGGTGGCCCACCTTTTTTGCACCCTGCACCGGCGGCCGCCCGCTCATTTTCGGCATCGTTCCAATGCCGGTGGATATTACCCCGTACAGGCGGACTTGAAACCCGCCCCTGCGCCGGGCCAAATAACGCCGCCAGACTCGACCACGCCACCAGGGCCGCTGCCGAGCTTGTTTCCTCCTTGACCCCACATTGGCCGTGTGTTTAACTTTAGCGCACTGCCCATATCTGAAGGCAGCATTTTCAGCAGGCTTCTCGATGAGCGCCTCCCGGGCAAACAGCGGAGTCGCAGACTCCCGATAAGGGCGGGGAAGGTAGCAGGAGGGAATATGGACTTTGGCATCTTCATGCAGTTTGAGCGCCGCGACGGCGGCACCCAGGTTGAAGCCTTCAAGGAGGGATTCGCCCTGGTGGACGCCGCCGAGGAGTGGGGCATAGACGAAGCCTGGCTCTCCGAAGTCCATTTCGCCCCGGCCCGCACCGTGCTTTCATCCCCGGCCGTCATCGCGGGCTCCATTGCCACCCGGACCGAGCGGCTGCGGGTGGGCACCGCCGTCTCCGTGCTGCCCCTGGGCAACCCCCTGCGAATCGCCGAGGAAATGGCCACCGTGGACCAGATTGCCGAGGGCCGTTTCGATTTCGGCATTGGCCGCAGCGCCTTCCCCCGCGCCTACGACGTCTATGGCATTCCCTACGAGGAAAGCCGGGGGCGGTTCGAGGAAGCCCTGGAGGTAATCCTGGAAGCGTGGAAGGGCGAGCCATTTTCTTACCACGGCGAATACTTCCAGATTGAGTCCGCCCACATTTCGCCCACGCCCTATACCCTGCCCCACCCGCCTCTGCGGGTGGCCGCCACCACCGAAGAGACCTTTCCCCGCATGGGACGCCAGGGCATGCCCATTTTCGTCGGCTTGCGGGGCATGGACGTCAACGACCTGCAGGTGAACATTGGCAAATACCGGGAGGCCTGGCACTCCGCCGGCCACGCCGGCGACGGCGACGTTTCCCTGCGCATACCCATTTATGCCGGCGACACCGAACAGGCCGCCCTGGAAGAGCCCTCGGAGAGCATTCACGCCTACTTCAGCCGCATGAGTTCCCTGTACCGGGACTCGGCGGGCCGGGCCGGCACCGAGGCCACCGAACTTCGCCAGGGCCGGGGGGAACGCCTGGCCTCCATGAGCTTCGAGAATATGCTGGAAACCAAGGTCGCCTTTGGCTCCGCCGAGGGCCTGGTCAACCGGCTCTCGCATCTCCAGGAGGACCTGGGCCTGAACAGCGTCATCGCCGAACTCAACCCCGGCGGCCTGATTCCGCCTGACCGGGTCATGCACAGCATGGAAATCCTGGCCAAGGACGTTGCGCCCCACTTCAAGTAGGACAGACAGGAGCATTTTCCCTTGAAAATTGCAGTCTTGGACGATTACCAGGGAGTTGCCCGCGACCTGGCCGACTGGTCGGCCCTGCCCGGCAACAGTGAGTTGGAGGTCTTTCGCGACCACCTGGCCGACGAGGACGCGATGGCGGAACGGCTGCAGGGCTTTGACGCCGTCATTGGTATGCGGGAACGCACCGCCTTTCCCCGTTCCGTGCTGGCACGCCTGCCGGACCTGCGGCTGCTGATTACCACGGGCGCCCGCAACGCCTCCTTTGACGTGGAGGCCGCCACGGAACTGGGCATAGTGGTGTGCGGCACCGGCGGCGCCGGCGAGGGCCCCACGGAGCTTACCTGGGGCCTCATCATCGGCCTGCTTCGCAAGATTCCCCAGGAGGACCGCCTTACCCGGGAGGGTCACTGGCAGACCACCGTGGGCGTAGGACTGAAGGACAAGACCCTGGGACTCATTGGGCTGGGGCACATCGGCGGCCTGATGGCCCGGGTCGGCAACGCCTTCCAGATGAACGTCATCGCGTGGAGCCAGAACCTGAAGGCAGAACGGGCCGCCGAGTGTGAGGCCAGGCTGGTGGACAAGGACACCCTGTTCCGGGAGTCGGATATTGCGTCGGTGCACCTGCGTCTCAGCGACCGCACCCTGGGCCTGGTGGGCGCCCGGGAAATCGGACTGATGAAGCCCACTTCGTACCTGGTCAACATTTCCCGCGGCCCCATTGTGGATGAGGCCGCGCTGGTGGACGCCTTAACCCGCAAGGCCATTGCCGGGGCGGCCCTGGACACTTTCGACGTGGAGCCCCTGCCCAAGGACCACCCCTTCCTCACCCTGGACAACACCATCATCGCGCCCCACCTGGGCTACGTTACCGAGGAGGGATACCGGGCCTTTTACGCCGGCGCCATAGAGGACATCCGAGCATACGCGTCCGGCGAGCCGGTGCGGGTAATTAATCTGGAAGTGCTGTCGGCCCCCCAATTGCGTTCCCAGCCTTAGCCTTGTCCGGCAACGTCCGGCCGGCTCCAACAGGAGTAACGATATGAAAGCGGTAAGAATTGAGGAATTCGGCGGGCTGGAGGTGCTGCAATGGGCCGACGTGCCGGAGCCAACCATCCGACCCGGCCAGGTGATAATCAAGGTGGATTCGTCGGGCGTTAACTATGCCGACATCATGCGCCGCCAGGGCAACTACCCGGGTCCCGACCTGCCTTCCACCCTGGGGCTGGAGGCTGCCGGCACCATCGCCGAGGTGGGCGAGGGCGTGGAAGGTCTCAGCGTGGGCCAGCGAGTAATGGGCATGGGCCCGCAGGGCAACGCCGAGTTCGTTTCCGTAAACGCCAATTACGTCTTTCCCTACCCCGAGACCGTTGACCCGGTCCACGCCGGCGGTATGCCCATCGTCTTCCTCACCGCTTATCACCTGCTGAAGACGCGCGGCCAGGTGCAGCCCGGCGATACGGTGCTGGTCCAGGCCGGCGCATCGGGCGTGGGAACGGTGGCCATTCAGCTTGCCAAGGCCTTCGGCGCCCGGGTCATCACCACCGCTTCCTCCACCGAAAAGCTGGACCTGGCCCGCTCCCTGGGAGCCGACGAGACCATCAACTACGTGGCCCAGGACTTCGAGGAAGAGGTACGGCAGATGACCAACGGCAACGGGGTCGAGTTGATACTGGAATGTGTCGGCGGGCCTGTGCTGGAAAAGAGCGTCCGGTGCGTCGCCTCCTACGGCAAGCTCATTTCCTACGGCAATGCCTCGGGCACCCCGGCCAACCTGGCCGGCGGCGACATATTCGCGGCCAACCGAACCGTAATCGGCTTCAGCATGGGGCGGTCACCCGCTGGTCGGCTGGACCACCCGGCGGCCATGGCCGAGTTGTTCCCCATGCTGTCCGATGGCAGGTTGCGGCTGGTGGTGGACCGGGTTCTGCCCATGTCCGACGTGGCCCAGGCCCACCAGCACCTGTCCAGCCGGGGCAGCCACGGCAAGGTTATTCTTACCCCCTGAGGACGGGCTGAATTACGAAAAACTGGCATTTCCGCACAGGGGCAGGTTTGAAACCTGCCCCTACAATTGTTTGTGACTTCAGCCAACGTCGCCAACGGCGTGCTGCCTTAGCGGGTTCCAAATCAATCTCGAACCGTTCAACCTCGAACCGTTCAGTCTCGAACCGACGGCACGCCCTCCCGCCGTCAGTACCGTCAATACCATCGGCGCCCTAAAGGCGGGGGCCGACAAAGGAGCGAAAGGCATGAGCCAAGGAAGCAGTTCTCGACCCGGCGATGTCCTGGTGCTGGTGGGCACCCGCAAGGGGGCTTTCCTGGCAACGAGTGACCAGTCCCGGAGCAACTGGCGGCTATCGGGTCCCTTCAACCCGGGTACCGATGTGTTCCACCTGGTTTACGATGCGCGCTGCGGCGGCGTCATACACTCTGCCTCCAACAGTATGTGGTTCGGCCCCCAGGTTGAGTACAGCCGGGACCTGGGAAACACCTGGGAGCAGGCGCGCGAGCAGCCCCGTTTCGTCGGCAAGCCCGAATATGCGGAACACGACGGCCCCACCGTCAGCCGCGTCTGGCACATTGAGCCCGGCCTGCCCGGCGAGCCGGACACCCTGTACGCCGGCGTGCAGCCCGCCGCCCTGTTCAAGTCAACCGACGGGGGCCAGACCTGGGGAGAGGTGGAAGGGCTGGCCCGGCATCCCACCAGGGACCAATGGATGCCCGGTTTTGGCGGCCTGTGCCTGCACAGCATCGCGCTGGACCAGGGAAATAGCGACCGGATGTGGGTGGGCATATCCGCAGCCGGAGTGTTTCGCACCGACGATGGCGGCGAAAACTGGCTGCCCGCCAACCGGGGCGTGCGGGCCGACTTCAACCCGGGAGACCCTCTGCCCGAGTGGGGCCAGTGCCCCCACAAGCTGTTGAGCCATCCCGGCGTTGCGGGCTTGCTGTACCAGCAGAACCATTGCGGCGTGTACTGCACGGCCAACCACGGCGATGAGTGGACGGACATCACCGAGGGACTGCCCTCCCGCTTCGGCTTCGTGGCCGGCCTTCACCCCAGGGAGCCGGATACCCTCTATGTCATACCCGAGGATGAGGCGCTTGGAACCGACGTGGGCGGGGGAATTCGCTACGTTTCGCAGGCCAGGTTCCGGGTCTTTCGCAGCCGCACCGGCGGCCGGGACTGGGAGCCGCTGACCAACGGGCTACCCCAGGAAAACGCCTACCTTCACGTCCTGCGGGAGGGCATGGCCACGGATTCGCTGGACCCGGTGGGGGTTTACGTCGGCACGGTAAACGGCCAGATTTTCTACAGCAGGGACGAGGGGGACAGATGGGAGTTGATGCTGGAAAACCTGCCGCCCATAAATTCCATCGAGGTTGCGGTGGCGGTCTGATAGTCAAGAACACTGCAACTGCTGGCTAGTACTTCTTGGGGAGGCCAGGGGCTGTCGTCTAATTGAAGGGATGATTCCCGGAGCATTCTATTTCGTCGTTCTCGCGTCGGCGGGAACCTGGACCGACAGAAGTTAAGATTCCTGCGAAGGCAGGAATCACGGTGCATTTAAGGACACGCCCTGGTGGTTCAACTTATTTGAAATGATGGATAGTATTGCCGCTCACCCTGAGCCCGTCGAAGGGCCGCCCATTGGCAGATTGACAATTTGATGGTTCGACAGGCTCACCACGAGCGGACTCCCGGTTTACCCATCAATGCAGAGTGATCAAACCACTAGTCGGTTTGTCCGAAGCTCTTTTCCTTCAGTTCGGAGAGGAGCAACCACATTCGGTGCCACACCATCCGACGCTCCTGGTCGGTGAGTGACCCGCCCTTGCTTTCGCGGCAGGCAAGGACCGCTTTGCCGGCCAGGAAGCCCCAACTGCCCGGCTCGTCCTTCATCCACGCCAGGGCCTGGCTCTTGTGGTCCTGAATTACGGTAAGCAGCAAGTGGTCCAGGGGCTGTGGCGGGGAACTCATCCTCCACCCACCGGGCGGACGATTTCCAGGCTGTCGCCGTTCTGGAGTACAACCTGCGCAAAGGCCTCTTTCTTGATGACCTCCCCGTTGTATCCCACGGCCACAAACTTCAGGTCTAGCCCAAAGGCCACGAGGTAAGCTTCCAGGTTCGTGGCTTCCTCCACTTCCCTGGTCTTGCCGTTTACCGTCAGGTTTATCATCTCAGCCATTGTTTTACTCAGACCCCCGGGAACTTGCCGCGGCGCCCCGCTTTGAGTAACAGGCGGTTTTCCGCCAGCTACTGGGAATTGAGAGGACTCCGCGCCTCCAACATTGCTTCCTTCAGTCGCCTGGCTGCCTCGCCGGGCTTTGGGTCGGCCAGGATTCCGGTTATCACCGCTACGCCCACCGCCCCGGCCGCAATTACCTTTCCACTATTCACCGGAGTTATGCCGCCAATGCCGATAATCGGCAGGGAACATTCTTTGACCATTTTTCTGATCAGCCCCGGCCCGGCGGGCTCTTCTCCCGGGTGAGAGCGGCTGGCAAACATGGTGCCGGCCACCAGGAAGTCAGCGCCATCAGCGGCGGCCCGTTCCGCGCCCTCGGTTGAATGGACAGACCGGCCAATCAGCATTTCCGGCCCGAGAATGCGGCGAGCCGCCGGGACGGGTATGGCATCTTCACCCAACTGCACCCCGTCTGCCGGCAGGGCGGCGGCGACGTCAACCCGCTCGTTGACCAGCAAAAGCGCCCGGTCGCCTATGGCATCGCGTAACCGCTCAGCCAATTCCAGCAATTGCGCGCCGTGCAGGTCCTTTTCCCGCAGCTGGACCAGGTCAACGCCACCGCGGACCGCCTCGGCAACCCGCTCGACCAGGATTGACTCGTCGCCCACCCGCCGGTCGGTAACCAGGCAGAGGCAGGGGTCGGGCAGCTTCAAAGTCAAGGGCTAGCTGCCCGCCGCCACGGGCTGGGGCACTTCGTCGGTGGGACTGCTGGCAGAGGCGTAGGTCCGCACGGGAATCCTGCCGGCCAGGTAGGCCTTGCGCCCTGCTTCCACGCCCAGCTTGAAGGCCTCCGCCATCTGGGCCGGGTTGGCCGCCTGGGCGATGGCCGTATTTACCAGCACCGCGGAAGCGCCTATCTCCAGGGCCTTGGAGGCGTCCGAGGGTACCGCCAAGCCGGCGTCCACCACCACCGGGATGTTGGCCTGTTCGATGATTATGCGTACCTCTTCCACCGTGTGAATGCCCTGGCCGGAACCGATGGCCGAGCCCAGCGGCATAACCGTAGCGCAGCCCACCTCTTCCAGCCGGCGGGCCAGCACCGGGTCGGCGTGGATGTAGGGCAGGACGATGAAGCCCTCTTTTACCAACTGCCGGGCCGCCTCCAGCGTGCCTACCGGGTCCGGGAACAGGTACTTGGGGTCGGGAATGACCTCCAGCTTTACGAAGTCGGTCTTGGCCACCTCACGGCCCAGGCGGGCGACGAACATGGCCTCCTCAACGGTGGCGCAGCCGGCGGTGTTCGGCAGAATGTTGTACCTGGACCAGTCAATGTGGTCCAGAATGGTCTTTTCGGTGGGGTCGTCCAGGTTAAGGCGGCGAATTGCCACGGTGACCATCTCGGTACCGGATGCCGCGATGGCATCCACCATCTCCTCGTTGGTGCGGTAGCGGCCCGTGCCAACAACCAGCCTGGAACTGAAGTGTTTGCCTCCGATTACCAGGTCGTCCGACATGACTGTTACTCCTTACTTCCTGCGAAAATAAAACAAAACCGCCGTTAAACTAATCGGCGGTTGCTTCCTTTCCAGCGTCTTGTCCCTGCGCCGGCATTACCCGGGTCAGGTACAGACGGTCGGTAGCGACTCCCGGCTACCCTCTCAGCCTGGCTTTCCCAAGCTCCCGCCAGAACAGTTCCTATTCAATTTGCCGGCTAAATTTAACACGCAGGAACCGGTTAGTCAATCAACAGGAAAATGCGTTTTCGCATGGAAGCCGGGTTGCCTTAGAACGGCCCAACCCGTCGTTCCCGCGCAGGCGGGAACCTCGAAGGGCGAGGGTTAAGATTCCTGCCTTCGCAGGAATGACGGTTTAGGGCGTTAACCGTCATTTCAAACTCGTTGAACGACCAATTGTCGCACCACCAGTAGTCTGACCACTTTGCATCGACGGGTAAACCAGGGCAATCGCCTTTTAACGAATCATCGTCCTGAACGGCCAAAACTGTCATTCTGAACGGAGTGAAGAATCCAAAAACCCTCCCAAAGCCCGGTTACGGGCCCGAAAGTTGGCTTGGGGGGTAGGATTTTAGGCCCTTCGGCAAGCTCAGGGCGACATGACCTCCTGCCTGGACGTACAGCCTGGCCCAAAACGCGATTGCCCTGACGGGTAAACCCGGTATTCCGCTCAAGGTTCGACCAGCTCACCATGAGCGGGCGACCCTGCGACAGGCTCAGGGCGAGCGGAGAATCTGCCTGTAATTTTAAACTCCTCAAGGCGATAACGCCCGGTTTGGCTATGGGGGCCGCGGCGGGTTATCATGTCGTCACTATGGTTTCCGATGCCACCGCCAACAATGCAAATCCCTGCCGCCTGGTCGTGGGGAGACAATCTCCCGCCCTCCGGGAAGCTCTTTGGCGGCTCATCCGCGAGGTGCAAAGCGACGACATCATGGCGCCGGTTACGGTGGTTGCGCCCAGCAGCTACGCCGGCCTGAGCCTGCGGCAGGACCTGGGAAAGTCCGGGTTCGTGAACGTCCGGTTCATCCAGATGCCCGTCCTGGCCGAACTGCTGGGTGGAGAAACCCTCTCCGGTCAAGGCCGCCGGCCGCTGACTCCCACACTGCAGAGCATCTTCCTGCGCGAGGCGCTGGTCAAGGCCCCGGAAAGTCTCTCGGACGTGGGCTCCCACCCCAAGACCCAGGCAAGCCTGAGAAGTTCCTTCAGGGAGCTACGCCGCATGGACGATGCAGCCCTGGTAGAACTGGAAAGCCAGGGTGGGTTGAAGGCAGAGGTTGTCCGTTTGTACCGTTCCTACCGGGAAAACGCGGCCGGCGGCTGGTTCGACGCTGAGGACTTGACGGCAGCAGCCGCCCAGGCCGTCGAATCGGGGCGGGCCTTTGCGCTGGGAGACCTGGGCCACATAGTGTTCTTCATGCCGGGAATGTTCAGCCGCGCCGAGGTGGAACTCATGCAGGCGCTGGCCCGGGCGAAACTCTGCTCGGTCATCCTGGGCGCCACGGGCGACCCACTGGCCGACGAACCCGCCGGCGCCCTGGCGGCTGCCCTGGAGCCGTTCCTGGGCCAACCCGTCCTGCTGGAGGACGGGGATGCCGACCCCGGAGCGCTGGCTGGAGACGCCGCCCTGCACGTTGCTGCCAACACCCACGAGGAAATCCGGGAGGTCATACGGCAGATTTTCCAGGAATCCCGCCAGCGGGGGACACCATTTCATCGCATGGCGGTGCTGTATCGAATGGAGAATCCCTACGGGTCCCTCATCCAGGACGAACTGGACATGGCCGACATCCCGCTGGCCGGGCCGGCCAGAACCACCCTGGCCGAATCGGCTACGGGCCGTACCCTGCTGGGCCTGCTGGACCTGGTCAACGGGGATTACCGCAGGGACGAGGTTATGGCCTGGCTCACCGGCTGCCCGGTAAACCTGTCCCAGGGGAACGGGGAAAAGCCCAGCCCCAGCCGGTGGGACGCCATCAGCCGGCGGGCCGGTGTGGTTGCCGGCTTGGAGCAATGGCGGGCGCGCCTTGCTGCCTACGCAAACCGGCTGCAGGATGAGGCGGTGCAGGGTGAACAGAAGGGGGAGATTACCGAGATTCGGGCCGCCCACATGCAGGAAGAGTCCGAGGCCGCCATCCGGCTGCTGGCTTTTGTTGAGGGCCTGGCCGCCGCCGCTACGCCGCCGCCGGAAGGCAGTTCGTGGAAAGCCCACAGCGATTGGGCCAGGGAACTGCTTCAGGCCTACCTGGCCGAGTCCGTTGCCGCCGACGGGCCGGAAGTTATCGAACGGCTGGGGCGCGAACTGGAGAGCATCAACAAGGCGCTGGAAGAACTGGCCTCGGCGGACAACATCACACCCTCACCTTCCAGGGACGATTTCATGCGGGCGCTGACGGACTCCTTGCAGGCGGCGGCGGGTCACCTGGGGGCCACCGGCCGGGGCGTTTTCGTTTCGCCCTTCAGAATGGCCGCCGGCATGGAATTCGACGTAATCTGGCTGGTGGGCATGCTGGAAGGAGGCGCCCCGCCGGCGGTCAGACCCGACCCGCTGCTGCCCGAGAGTTCCGCACCAGCCAACGGCGCACTCTCCAGGCTAACGAGGCTGGCCACGGAGGAACGGTATAACTACCTGTCCGCCACCGCCACGGCGCCCCGTAGAGTCCTGTCCTATCCCGTAGCCGATTCCGCTTCCCGACGGGCGGCCCATCCTTCCCGCTGGTTCCTGGAGCAGGCTTCGGCGCTGGCCGGACAGGCGGTCCACAGCCGGACCCTGTCCGCCTTCGGCAACCGGCCCTGGCTGACCATAACCGTCTCGAGCCAGGACGCCCTTTCGCGGGCAGCCCCGGACGCCCTGGCCGATACCCTGGACTACAACCTGAACCGGTTGCTTTCGTGGACGGCGGCAAGGAAGGGACCGACCGACCACCCCCTGGCCGCCGCGGGCAGCCTTTACCGGGCCAACCTGATGCGCGGGCGTCGAAACTCCCGGTCCCTTACCGAATTTGACGGAAACCTGTCGGGAATCGCGGCCCGCGCCCGGTTCGGACGCAGCCTCTCCGCTTCTCCCATATCTCCCACGCGGCTGGAAAACTGGGCGACCTGCCCCTTCCGCTACTTCCTCGGCTACCTGCTGCGGCTGGGGGCCTTGGAAACACCCGAGGACACGGCCACCATCAGCCCGCTGGAACGGGGCAGCCTGATTCACCGGATTCTCGAGAGGTTCATCGGCAGCACGGGCGGAGACCATTCCCGTCAATACGGCGGCGACTCAAAAGGCGGCGGTTCGGATGAGGACGACCGGCAAAGGCTGCTGCGAATTGCGGATGAGGAATTTCACCAGGCTGAACTCAGCGGGGTAACGGGCAAGCGGCTTCTCTGGCGACTGGAGCAACTGAACATCCGGGACGACCTGCTGGCCTTCCTGGAAAAGGACCGGGACCTAAGGGAACGGGAGGGCATCTTGCGGACCCGGGTGGAAGCCCGGTTTGGCTACGGAGCGGCCACTCCCGACGTGGAAGACCCGGACACCGGACTGCGGTTTCGCGGCAGCATTGACCGCCTGGACATGACCGGCAATCCGCTCACCGCGCTGGTGTTCGACTACAAGACCGGCTCGCCGGGGCCATACAAGGATTTGGAGGACGACCCTATAGACGGCGGCAAGCGCTTGCAGTTGGGCATCTACTCCCTGGCGGCCAGGAAACTCGTTCCGGGCGCAGCCCAGGTGAAGGCCGCCTATTGGTTCGTCACCAAGAGGGGCGACTTCCAGCGTGTTCCGGAAGACTATTTTGAAATTGACGACGAAGATACCCTGGCGCGGTTCCGGGAAGGGGTTTCTGCCGTAGTAAATGGGGTAGAGGCCGGCGTATTTCCCGCCCGTCCGGGGCCCGGGGGCAGCGACGAAACACCCAACTGCAGGTTCTGCGACTTTGACAGCCTCTGCCCCTCCAGGCGGGCGGAAGCCTGGGATGCAAAGAAGCTGGACCCCAGGGTCGCCGGTTACCGCCAACTGGCCGAGCCTCCGATGGCAGCACAGGCCGCTGAGGGGAAATAGCATGTCGGATGTGGCGCGCCAGGAGGGGCAGGAAGGGTCTGCCGGTATCCCCGTTTCACCCGTTGCACCCGCAGAACTCACCGAACCCATGGTAGCCCCCGAACCCGTTGACAACGAAGTACGCCTGATAATCCGGGACCGGCTGGACGACACCCTCTTTGTGGAAGCCAGCGCGGGCACCGGGAAGACCACCAGCCTGGTGGAACGCATGGTAAACCTGGTGGCCACCGGGCGCGCCACGCTGAACCGCATCGCCGCCATCACCTTCACGGAAGCCGCCGCCGCCGAATTGCGAGACCGGGTGCGGCAGAGCCTGGAGGAAGCCGCCGAGAAGCCTTCCCTCTCAGACCGCGAGAGGGACCTTTGCCGGCAGGGCGTTTCAGACCTGGACCAGGCTACCATCACCACCCTGCACTCCTTTGCGGCCCAACTGCTCCACGAGCGGCCACTGGAAGCGGGACTGCCCCCGGGCTTCGATACCTCTGACGAAATTGTCGCCGGCATCAGGTTTGCCGAAGCCTGGGACGGCTGGCTGGACTGGGCAACGTCCGGTGATTCGCTCCTGGACCGGCACCTGGCCCTTGCCCTGGGCATGGACATCCGGCTGGACCAGTTGCGGAGCTTGGCCCTGAACTTTCACCGCAACTACGCCGACCTGGCCGACGCTTCCTTTGCTGAAGTGGGGCCGCCGCCGGACCGGGACTTCAACACGCTCACCGAGGGCTGGCAAGAGGCGGAACGCCTGGCCCAACTGTCCCACAACGGTCCCGGGGACCCTCTCTACGACCACGTATTTGACCTCAGAGGGCCTATAATGGGCCTCGACGAGGAACAACCGGGTTCCTTTGGGTATTTCCGGCGGCTGAGCCGGCTGCCGCGAGTTGCTACCAACCGGGGATCCCAGAGAAACTGGCCTGTGGATTCCGTAACGGGCAAGAACGCCTGCACCGCCCTGAAGGATTTGCTGTCCGACTTGCAAAACTCATTCACCGAGGAACTGGGCCAGGCCGGAGACTACGCCATGATGAGGGTCCTCCGGTCGTTGCAGGAGTTTGTCCTGGACTACGCCCGGGGCCGGAAGGCCGAGGGCCGGGCCGAGTTCCACGACCTGCTGGTCTGGGCCCGGGACTTGCTGCGCCGTCGAGTGGACGTGCGGGACTATTTCCGGGAGAAGTTTACGCACCTGCTGATTGACGAGTCCCAGGACACCGACCCCATCCAGGCGGAAATAGCCATGTTCCTGGCTGAAGCCGTGCCCGATGGTCTCCCGCAGGAGGAGCGGCCCGACAGGTGGGAGCAGGTTACGCCCGAAAAAGGCAAGCTGTTCGTGGTGGGCGACCCCAAGCAGTCCATATATCGCTTCCGGCGGGCCGACGTGGAGCAAATGGTCGCCCTGCAGCAGCGAATGGAAAGCTCCGGGGGGCAGACGGTAAAGCTGGTGCAGAATTTCCGCTCGCAACCGCCAATCATAGACTGGGTAAACCGTCTTTTCCTGCCCTGGATGGAGGAGAGCGGCGCCGAAGACTCCAGCGTCCAGACGCCCTACGAACAGATGGCAGCCAGGTGGCAGGGAAACAGGGAGGAAGCCTTCGGCACCCAGGTATGGGCGCTGTCCGACGTGCAGGAAGACACTCGCATTGGGGAAATAAGGGCGCTGGAAGCGGCAGACATCGCGGCGCTTCTCCAGCAGATCGTGGCCCAGGGGTGGTTGAAACTGGACGAGGAATCTACAAAGGCCCCCGGGAAGGAGGTCTTCAAGCCGGTAACGTATTCCGATATCTGTGTTCTCATTCGCAACCGGAACGGCCTGTCCCTGCTGGAAAGGGCGCTGGAATCCACGGATATTCCCTACCGGCTGGAAAGCGCCTCCCTGATCTTCAACACCCAGGAAGTACGGGATCTGCTGAACTGTCTTCGGGCCATTGACGACCCGGCAAACAATGTCGCCATCGTGGCCGCTCTCCGTTCGCCGGCCTTCGGCTGCAGTGATGTTGATCTCATGCTCCATTACGAGGGCGGGGGCAGGTTTGACTACCTCTCTGATGCCCGTTCCACCGGTACCCAATCCGGCGGCAATGAAACCGTAGCGGAAGGTCTGGCGGTGTTGAGGAGCTTCCACCATTCCAGGCTGTGGGAAGCCCCGGGGACACTGGTTGAACGCTTCATTCGAGACCGGCAACTGCTGGAGGGAGCAGCCGGGCAACGGAGAATGCGGGAGCAGTGGCGGCGGTACCGGTTCATGGTGGACCGCGCCTGGCAGTTCGCCTCCGCCGAGGGAAACTCCCTGCGGGGATTCATTGACTGGATAGACGAGCAAATCGCCGAAAACGCGCAGGTTACCGAGTCCCCGGTGCCGGAAACGGACGAGGATGCGGTAAGGATTATGACCATGCACTCCGCCAAGGGGTTGGAGTTTCCCGTGGTCATATTGACCGGCATCAATTCGGTTTCGAACAACAGGACCGACCCGGCGCTTTACGACCGGCAGGCGGGTTCCGTGGAAGTCCGGGTTGGTTCCGGCGCCAACCGGTTCTCCACGGCCGGCTACTCTGAACTGGAAGAACGGGAGAAGCAGATGGCCGCCGGCGAGCGGGTGCGGCTGATGTACGTGGCCGCAACCAGGGCCAGGGACCACCTGGTCCTGAGCCTGCGCCGGCCGGCCAGGGAGAGAGGCGGCGAGTCTCCGGCGACCGCAATCTCTAGGTATCTTGCCAACTGGCCGGAACTCTGGCGCCCCGTCGCGCTGGACCAAGGACGGACGCCGCCACCCGATGCCGCCGAAGCAGGTCTGCAGCCCGGCGCTCCGGACGAGGCTTCACTGGCGGAACATTCGGTGGAAGCGCGAGAGGCCTGGAAGGAGGAGCGGGATACGCTGCTCCAGCAACTCTCAAGGCCTTCCTTCGTTTCGGCCACGTCCCTGGGAAAGGCCCAGGGGGAGCAGGAGGACAAGCAGGAACAGGATACCATGACCGTTGTCGAACCCTGGCGGAAGGGACGGGCCGGCACCTCCGTGGGACGGGCCGTTCACGCCGTGCTGCAGTCCATTGACCTGGCCACGGGGGAGGGGCTGGAAAACCGAGCCCGTTCCCAAGCTGCGGCCGAGGGCATTCCCGGCCGCGAGCCGGAGATAGCATCCCTGGTTCGGGTGGCGCTGAACAGTCCGGTGGTCAAGCGGGCCGTAGCGGCGGGCCGGCTGTGGCGGGAAGTCCCGGTGGCCGTACCACTGGAGGACGGCTTCCTACACGGCTTTATTGACCTGATGTTTGACGACGGAGACGGCCTGGTGATCGTTGACTACAAGACCGACTCCATCCGCAACGAGGAACTGGCCGCCGCCAGGGAACGTTATCGCCTGCAGGGAGGCGCCTATGCCCACGCCCTTTCGGAAGTAACGGGCCGGCCGGTCAAGGAAGTGGTCTTCCTCTTTCTGCAGATGGCGGCGGAAGAAAGAATGGATGGCCTGGCGCAGGCCATGCGGGACGCCCGGGCAACGGCCGTGGCCGCCCTGCAGGAGTCAGGGCAGTAGGCGGGAGCGCTTCAGCTTATACTGAAGGCCGTTGAAACTGTTGATCCTACACAATCAGGCCGAATTTTTCGAGGTCGCCATGCGGCTTTCGAGAATCCGGTTGAGGCTATAAATTGGGAAGACGGGAGATTATGGGCATATTGAATGATGACATGAAACGGATAGTGCGGCAGCAGCGGCTGGGCTTTGTAGCCACAGTGTGCCCCGACGGGTCGCCAAACCTGTCGCCCAAGGGTACGGCGGCGGTCTGGGATGACGACCACCTGGTCTTTGCCGACCTGGCCTCGCCGGTGACAATGAACAACCTGCGGCACAACCCCGGCCTGGAAGTCAACATCGTGGACGTATTTTCCCGAAAGGGTTACCGGTTTAAGGGCGTTGCCCGTATAGTCGAGGATACAGAGGAACCTGCGTTGTTCGGGGAAATCCGGGACGCTTTTCACAACGGGGGAAGGGGCATACACCAGGTCCGGTTGCCGGCCAAAGCCTACGTGCTGGTAAAGGTGGAGCGGGCTTTGCCCCTGGTCTCGCCCGGCTATACGCCAGGGAAGACGGAACAGGAAACGAGGGAAGAATGGGCGGGCCATTGGGCAGGGGTGCAAGTGGAGCGGATGGAGCAGCTACGTTCTGGTGAAGAGGACTAAACGCACCGCACTGCCCTGGTGGTCTCTCAAACTTGAAACTATGAATGGACCGGCCCAACCCGTCGTTCCCGCGCAGGCGGGAACCTCGACACGCTGGAGTTCACATTTCTGCGATGGCAGGAATGACGATTCTCCCCTTTAACCATCACTTCAAGGCTGTTGGACTATTTTCTCGCAGGCAACCACTAAACGAACTCCCTGGCAGCTTCAAGGTACACCCCGTCAGGACGAAAAAAACGAGGGGCAGGCACATGGCCTGCCCCGCATCTGTTTCACCGCCAGAGAGCCGAGCGGCAACTACCTCAACAGTCCCTTCCTTCCTGACGGGAAAAGGATTGAGCACGTTTGAGACGGTTTCTTAGCCCCGCTGCTCGATGGGCACGTACTCCAGGTCCATGTCGCCCGTGTACTCCAGCAGGGGGCGGATGAGTATATTGTCCTCGAACTGCTCGACGCACTGGAGCGTCCAGCCCGGGATTCGTCCCAGCGCGAAAATGGAGATGAACAGGTCGTCGGTGATGCCCAGCAGGTAGTAAATGCACCCGGCGAAGAAGTCCACGTTGACGTGGATTCCCCGGGACCGGTAGGGCACCATGGCCTCCTCTTCAACGTAGGAGAGAATCTGGAACCAGTGGGGCTGCCCCATTTTCTCGCTGAGTGTCCGCGCCCGTTCCCTCAGATGACGGGCCCGGGGGTCCTCCGCCCGGTACACCCGGTGACCGAACCCCATGATGCGGCCGCCGCTCTCCAGCCGGGCCCGGCAGTACTCCTCCGCATTCTCCGGCTGGCCGATTTCCAGGGACATCTTCATCACTTCTTCCGCCGCCCCGCCGTGGGCCGGCCCCTTGAGGGTGCCCACGCCGGTCACTACCGCCGAATGAAGGTCGGAGATGGTTGAAGCGGTCACCCGGGCGGCGAAGGCCGAAGCGTTGGCGCCGTGCTCCGCGTGCAGGATAAAGTCCACGTCCAGCAGCCTGGTGGTCTCATCGTCGGGCAGTTCGTCGAAGAGCATGTACAGGAAATTGCCGGCATGGTTGAGGTCGGGATTGGGGGCCACCGGCTCCAGCCCCTGGCGCAGCCGGTGATGGGCGGCAACGATGGTCGGGCCCATGGCCGTGAGGCGGATGCCCTTGCGCAGGGTGGCCTCAACGGAGTTGTCATTGACATCGGGGTCGAAGGCCGAGAGCGCCGACAGGCCGGTGCGCAGGGCGTCCATGGGGTGGCTGTTCTTGACCAGCTCAAGAACCTGGATGACCTCGTCGGGGATGCGGCGGTTGGCCCGGAGATCGGAGTCAAAGTCGGCTAGTTGCTGCCGGTTGGGCATCTGCCCGTAAAGGAGCAGGTAGATTACCTCTTCAAAGGTGGATTTCTCTGCCAGGTCGTGAATGTTATAGCCCCGATAGAGGAGCTTGCCCACCTCGCCGTCAATAAAGCTGGACTTGGTGGTGTCCAGGTAAACGTCCTTAAGACCTTTCATAATTTCCGGGGCCATTAACCATCCTCCTTCCGAGTGCCGTGCGCCCCCAATGCGGGCCGCGACCAACTACCCGGACTAGCTTATCAGATACAAAAAGATGCGAAATTCGTAGCGGGATTTTAGCATTGGGCTTCAATATGCGTCAAGCTGAATTGCACTTGACCATCTCTCCCACGAATACGGTAACGGCCACTGGCAACCCAACGGTGGCCCGGCGATTTCAATCCACGTAATGACCGGCAGTATTTCCACTCACCCTGAGCCGGTCGAAGGGCCGCCCCTTGATGGTTCGACAGGCTCACCAAGAGCGAACTCACGGGTTGCACATCATTTTCCGCTCACCCTGAGCTTGTCGAAGGGCCGCCCCTTGATGGGGCAAGGAGTTTTCAGATTCTTGACACTGTTGCCCGTTTGTAACAGAATGCAGGCAATTCCCCGCCCCTCTATTAACCGGCCGGGCCACCGAACCGGCACGCTGGGAGATTGCCCATGACTACGACCGAAACTGCCAATCGCACCACCATTGAAGTAGCCGGAACCCAGGTTGAAATGTTCTCCGGCGGCAGCGGTCCGCCCCTGCTGTTCCTCCACGGCGCCGGCGGCAACGCGGGCTGGCAGGCCTACCACGAGGAACTGGCCAAGACCTACACCGTCTATGTTCCGTCGCAGCCCGGATTCAACGGCACCGAGCGTCCCGACTGGGTCTATACCATCACCGACGTTTGCCACTTCAACCAGGCCATGGTCGAGGTCCTGGGCCTGGAGGACTATGTTCTCATGGGGTCGTCCATGGGCGGCTGGGTGGCGGCGGAAATGGCCGCCATGTGCCGGGCCAACATCAGGGCCCTGGTGCTGGTGGGCGCCGCGGGAATCAAGCCCGAAGAGTCGGAAATTGCGGAGATTTTCATGGTATCGGCCCAGACCCGCATGGACCAGCGGTTCTACGACATCTCCCAGGTTCCCAACCGGGAGCAATACGAGCGGGAACCCACCGCCGAGGAGCAGTTGGTAGCCCACTCCAACCAGGAAATGGCCTCCCGCCTGTGCTGGCGGCCCTACCTGCACAACCCCAGCCTGCCTCACTACCTGGCCCGGGTGGACACGCCTACCCTGCTGGTCTGGGGGCTGCAGGACGCCATCATCCCGCTGGAATGCGGCCAACTGTTCGAGCAGGCCATGCCCAACGCCCAGCTGAAGGTCATCCCCAACTGCGGCCACTCCCCGGCCCTGGAAAAACCGGCCGAGTTTTTGGCGGCGGTTGGGGAGTTTCTGGGCGGGGTTTAGGGTTAATCCACGAATAGGCACGAATGGGGTACGCATGGACGAGGGGGTTTAGCTGATGGCGTTAGAAGAACCGCAACTTAACGGTCGCATCGCCAGTGTCATCAATAAGCTGACCAACTCGGCAGGCTGGCAGGCCCGTGAAGAACTTTGGGAGGCCTTGCGGGGCCCTCGAACCAAGCCCGACGTGCTGATTACCCGCTCCGACGGCCCACCCGTCGTCCTGGAGAACGAATACCCACCGGCTGCCACCGTTACCGAGGACTGCATGAAGAGCATAGGGCGGGAACTAAACCCGTCCGTCGCCGGCGCTTCCGGTAAGGTCAACACTGTTATCGCCATTCGCTCCACTGACGAACTACACCAATGCCTAACCGGCGATGATGCTCAGCGAATGTTGGAAGACGGGCACGAGATCGAGTATGCAGTCTATCAGGAAAAAGAAACTGAGCCGACCCGTTTTCCAAAGTCCGGCTACATCCGAGGCAGTGTCCGAGAATTGGTTGATTTCATCCGGCCCGCCGCCGAACCCCAGGACACCATCAACTTTGCCATACAGGCATTTGAGCAGGGCGTGGAAGACGCCGCAATGCTAATTATGGGCCGCGCCCGCCACACTAAGATCGGCGAGACCATCGCCAAGACTCTACGCCAGCAGTGGCCTGCCTACCCGAAGAAGACTCCCACCAAGTCCGCTGATATAAAACAGGAAAAGGAAGACCAGAACGCCAGGGAGCAGACGGCGAAGATGACCGCCACCATGCTAATCAATGCTCTGGCTTATCAGCAGAACCTGGCTGGCTTTGAGGGCATCAGGGATTTGGAACAGGTCCAGGACGCCACCCCCGGCGGAAAGCTCACCAAGTCTGCCGTAATTGAAGAATGGGACAACATTCTGGCAATCAATTACTGGCCAATTTTCCATATCGCCCGGCAGTTGTTACAGATTATCCCGTCCGCGGCGGCCACTCAGCTTCTTGAACCTATGGCCAGGACAGCCGATGCCATCCAGAATGCCATTAAGGTGCATGACGTAGCCGGTACCGTTTTCCAGCGGCTCATCGCGGACCGTCAGACCCTGGCAACCTACTACACACGCCCAGAAAGCACTACACTTATGGCGAATTTGGCCGTTCCCGATAACTTGGACTGGGCCAGCCCGGAGACTCTAAAGAACTACCGTATTGCCGATTATGCATGCGGTTCCGGCGGTCTCGTCATGGCAGCCTACCAGCGGGCTCGAGACCTGCATCGAAACCACGGTGGCGACCCTGACTCTGTCCACTCCTATATGATGGAAAACAGCCTCACGGCGTGCGACATTATGCCGGCCGCCGTGCATCTTACGTCATCCTTGCTGTCGTCGGTGGCGCCCAGGGAGCGCTACACGGGAACCAGGAATATCCTTTACCCGTTTGGCGGAACCGGCGAATTTGATAACAAGGGCAAACCCATTGTGGACGTTGGCTCCCTGGAGTTGCTGGACATTAATGCCACCACCTATCAGGCCGTACTGCCCTTGAATCAACAGATGACCCTGGGCGCTACGGGAGAGCGACGGGCCATAGAAGTCGAGATGACTCCCATCAGCCAGTCCCTGGTAATAATGAACCCGCCCTTTACCACGCCCACCAACCACGCCGCCGACCACGCCAAGCCGGGCAACCCGGCCTACGCCGCCTTCAACACCACTCAGGAAGAGCAAAAGGCTATGTCGGATAAGGTGAAGCGGCTGTCCCAAGGCACAATCAGCGACGGCAATGCCGGGCTGGGCACCCAATTCACCGCCATCGCTCATAACATGGTCAAACGGGGTGGACGCATAGCCTTGATTCTTCCTTTATCTGCCATGCTGGGAGGAAGTGATAATCCGTCGGCTAGGAGCTGGCTAAAGTTGCGAGGTCTATTGGCCGACAGCTACAACGACATCGTTATTGTTAGCATTGCTCAGAAAAAGAAGGTTGATTCTTCGTTTTCTGCGGACACAGACATGGCAGAAGTTCTGGTTATCGCCCGCCGGTTGGCCTCAAGAGAGCGGCCCAGGAGAAGAGCACACTTCGTCAACTTGTTCCACCGTCCGTCCAGTAAGCTGGCGGCTCAGGAGACTGCCAGGGCTATTAAGCGGGTTATCACTGAGTTGACCAAACCAAGTGATTATTCTGAAATCAAAATAGGTGACGAGCGGGTTGGCACTGTCGGTTTAGAAAGGATTAGTCCCACGGAAAAGTGGACCACGGTCCGAGTTGCCAATATGGATTTAGTGCAAGCGGCGAAAGGGTTGGCTGTTGGAAGTCTGCGGCTGCCTCAGCGTAAGAGAGCCGTTACTGTTCCGATGACTCGGATGGGCAAAATAGGCAGAGTTGGACCTGTGCATAGAGACATTGCCAGCGGCCCGAGAGAGCCCGACCGGGGGCCATTCATCAAACACGAAGGAGCAAATAGCGGGACGGAATGGCCATTTCTCTGGAATCGAGACAGCAAGGCGCAACAGACTATGGAGGTTTCACCGGACAGCCACGGAAGAATTAAGCCTGGGTGGGATGAAGGTGCCGATGAAATATGGTGTCGGGCAAGTAATTTGCACATAACCGGCGACTTCCAGTTCAACGCCAATTCCCTTTGCGCTGCTTTTACCAAACGGGTATCCATGGGTGGCAGGGCTTGGCCGAGTTTCTTGATGAAGACTCCCATGATGGAAAAGGCTGCCTGCGTGTGGCTAAATGGCACCTTGGGAATTGTCTCCTATTGGATTAGAAGCAATCGAAGCCAAAGCGGCCGCGGCGGAACGACTGTTAGGGCTATTCCGGATATACCCATATTGGACTTTTCCAAGTTATCGACAAAGCGGGTTGAGGCAGCGGCTAAAATATATGATGACTTAGCCGAGAAGCCAATGCTCCCAGCAAACGAAGCCTGGCGCGACTCGGCACGGCAGGAACTGGACCGCCGGTTGCTGACGGAAGTGCTGGATCTAGACGACGAGGCGGTGGAGCAACTGGCCATCCTGCGCAACCAATGGTGCCGGGAGCCTACCGTAACCGGCACGAAAAAGACTGGCCCGCCCGATTAGCATGCCGTTATTCCGGCGAAGACTGAAATCCAAATAGCTGTATTGAAAAAATGCCTGAGGATGGGACTTTGAACTGGAACCCGCCGGACCCATACGCATCACTGATCCTTTCCATTGGCGGTGGGGTGTTAGCGGGAATTGTTGTGATCCTCTTGGAATGGGGCTGGCGGGGTTTCTACGGATGGTATCAAGGGAGGAAAGCGGTCAAGGCGGTGGGCACGTTTTTTCTTGAATGGGAAACAGCTATCAATTCCGTCGAACCTTTGGACCATCCAGTGAGAGGGGACCAAATATCAATAGAAGTACTTCAGTTCGTCAAGCACAAGTATTACTTGTGGCGTTCGCAAATCGTACTTTCCCGTTGGGCTAAACAGCTATCGGACGAACAGATTCAAGAAGTATCGACCCTCGTGGCAGGTCACGAACATTCTGTGGTTGGCATATTGCCTGAAGGACGTGTACTGCCCCAGCAAATGTACGATAGATTCTTTCTCGATGCGCGAAGTATTAGCTGGCTCAAATTCTAGGGAACTCAGCAGGGTACAAATTGCCATCCCTTCAGCAAGAGCCACAACCCATTCGTGAAAATTCGTGCCCATTCGTGGATAACATTTTTGACAGGAGGAAAACCATGACCGAAGTATTCTGGTTCTCGGAACAACCCTACGGCCACGTTTCCGACGATGACCTGGCCCCCTACGAATCGGGGCGGATGCACTTTCCCAACACCTACTTCGACCCCGAGAAGGCCCACGTCCTTTACAACAACTACCACGACCAGTACGCCCTGGCCGACGAGGTGGGCTTCGACGGCATCATGTCCAACGAGCACCATTCCTCTTACTGGTGCATGAAGCCGTCGGTCAACGTGGATGCCGCCGTCATCGCCAAGGTCACCAAGAACGTCAAGATTGCCATGCTGGGCAACGTCATCGCCCTGAACGACCCGGTGAAGATGGCCGAGGAAATCGCCATGCTGGACTGCATTTCCGGCGGCCGCATCATCTCCGGGTTCGTGCGGGGTACCGCGGTGGAGACCCTCCACGCCGGCATCAGCCCCACGGAGAACCGGGACCGGTTCGAGGAGGCCCACGACCTTATCGTCAAGTGCTGGACCACCCCCGGGCCCTTCCGCTGGGAGGGCCGCTATTTCCCGCACCGCATGGTGAATCCCTGGGTGGTTCCCATCCAGAAGCCTCATCCCGCGGTGTGGTTCCCCGGCACCGGCAGCCCGGAGAGCGTCATCTGGGCGGCCAAGCGCATGTATCCCTACATGAACCTGGGGTCCCTGCTGGACCTGACCAAGCAGTTGAAGGACATCTACTTTGAGACGGCGCGGGAGGAAGGTTACGAGCCGGGTCCGGAGCACTTCGGCTACCTGATCCGCTGCCTGGTGGCCGACACCGACGAGCGCGCCCAGGAAGTGGGCCGCACCTTCCTTTGGACGGAAATGCACCGGCAGCGGGGCCCGGTGGAGTTCAATGACCCGCCCGGCTACCAGTCGCGGGAGGCGCTGCGCATCAAGATGTCCCGGCCCACCATCGGCACGGGCACCATCGGCCGCCGCATGAGCTACGAGGAACTGCAGGACGCCCACAACATCATCGTGGGCAGCCCGGAGACGGTAATCAAGAAGCTGCGCTACATCAAGGAGTCCCTGGACCCGGGGTACATGCTCATCTACGGCAACGAGGGCGATATGCCCCACGAGGACGTGATGCGCTCGGTGGAGTTGCTGGGCACGAAGGTGATACCGGCGCTGAAGGACGATTAGGGCGTGTCGTCAAATGCACCGTCATTCCTGCGAAGGCAGGAATCTTAACTACTGCCGGTCGAGGTTCCCGCCTTCGCGGGAACGACGAAAAGGGACGCTAGGAAGCCCCC
>DAOUIY010000009.1:0-308342 GCA_034423215.1 Dehalococcoidia bacterium | reverse complement strand
TTCCTGCGAAGGCAGGAATCTTAACTACTGCCGGTCGAGGTTCCCGCCTTCGCGGGAACGACGAAAAGGGACGCTAGGAAGCCCCCACATTCAATTTGACGACACCCCCTAGCGGTTCCCTTAGCTGACTGAAGGATGATATTTCCGCTCCCCCTTGGCCTGTCGAAGGGCCGCCCGTTCATGGTTCGGCAAGCTCAACGCGTGCGGGCTCTCAGCTTATACAATCATTCCCATGCTGATGGTCCACCAGGGGAGGATATCGGAGGAAGAATGTCATCCCCCCAACCTTCCTCCGCCAAGGGAAGAGGCTTTGGAACAGGTTCTAGGAAAACCAGCCCAGGTAGCGGTGGCCCAGCAGGCCGCCGTAGGTAAGGACAATGGCCGTGCCGAACAATATGGAAAGCCACCTGTCCAATGGCCCTACCCTGCTTTCATGGAACAGCACCACATAGCCGGGCCGCGCCTCTGGCACCTGACCGTTCTGCTTGCTCAATTGTTCCGATCCCCGCTCCCGTTGCAGGTCCCAGACATTTGTCAACAGGAAAATGGTAACCGAGGAGATGAGCATAGCGAAAAGGTCAATCAGGAACCTGGAAAAGGGAGAACTCCCTTCGGGCCGGGACAGCAACGCGAAGAAGACGGTGAGCGCGGCAAAGATTATGAGAGCGAACAGTTCTCCGAAGACCAGCCCCAATTGCTTGGAACGGGCCATGGCATCCAGGGCGCCTTCCGCCTCCGCCAGCGCCAGTCGTTCCTCAACGTCATCCACCTGGGGCGCGTTGGCGAAGTAATCGCGGGCCTCCTGGTAGGCGCTTTCCAGGGCGGCTCTGTTTTCCGGAGCGTCAATTTTGATTACGCAATCGAGGATTCTGGGGTCCAGGATGTCCCGTTTGACGAACATTTCCAGCTTTCGAAACAGCTCAAAGGCCTGGCTTTCCTCCGAATGGCTGCGGGTAACCAGGTTCGCTACGCGAAAGGCCAGCAACAGGGTGAATACGGTAGCCGCAAGGCCGACCGACTCGAAATAATGCTCCGTTATCCAGAATTTGTCCCCAATATATTTTTCGAAGAATTCCGCCCGGAAATAGACGAAAGTGCCGCAAGCTCCCAGGGCCATCATCAGTGCCTTGAAGCCCCAGCGAGTCCTCTCAGTGTCAAAGTTGAGAAGCAGATTGCCTATGACTATGAAGATGACGCCGATTATCAGGTAGTCAACCTGGATGTGAATTCCAATGGCCGCGAGGCCTGCCTGGGCCTGGTCCGGTTGCGCCGCCAGGAAAGTGAAGGGAATGAACCACAGCAGGCTGAGAACGGGTCTTAGCTGCTCAAGGGCATTTAACCCGGCAATCGCGTTCCTTGTCTCTGTTGCTCTCTTCTCCTCCGTTTCATCTTCTCCCGCCTTGCTGGCATAGACCTGGGCCCTTCTCCATGCCATGCCGGCCGGAACGTAAGTCAAGCCGCCCACCGCTACAATCAAAAACAGCAGGCTGCCCACGGGCAAAATGTCGCTGATCGGGACATCCAGACCCGACACCGTCGTTAACAGCGCCCCGGCATTTTCTCCGGAGTCAAGACCCAACACCAGGAACAAGGGAACAACCGCCAGGGACGCTATCAGGCCGGCGATGGTGGCGAAGAACAGTCTGACCCTTCTTTGATCGTAGTTGTCGTCCTTGTCTTTTATAGTGTCCTTTATGTTTTCAGGCAGCTTGTTCTCCGCATCGTTGCCCCAGGTGTTAGACCGCCGGTTGAGGCCGTAAATGACCGCCGACCCCAGCGCCAGCAGTATTCCCAGGGCCAATAACCACATTGTCGAATCTTCGGGCGAAGACCCCGGTTCCCGGTCTGCTATCGCCAACTGTCCGAAAACGATGAATGCGGCCCCGATGAGGCCGAGGAAGATGAAGGACAACCGGGACCAGTGAAGGTCCTCTTTATCCTTGTTCACCTCTCCGCCTTCGGAGCTATCCCTGCCGAACAGCTTTAGCTTGTCAATAAAAACCATAACCACCGGAGATATCGCTGCCATCATGATGGCGGCAGTAATGTCCAGGTAACGTATGGACATGGCAAAAAGGCTAATGCTGAAATAGGCGACCATTACCAGAAGGAGGTCGGTCACTGGAAAGCGACGCTGGCCTTTAGTCGCCTTCCCTAGAAACAGATTCTTCCCGAGAATTTCCCCCCATATTGCCCGGTTGAAGAATAACTCCCTGAAGAACACGGCCAGGATCAACGCGTAGCCGATGGCAATGCCCGCTCGCCAGCCCATGTTGAACAGGAAAGGGAACTCTTTGCTGCCCGACAGGACCACGGACAGGGGCATAAGCGAGTAGCAAACCACCGCAAACAACGACAGAGCGGCGGCTTTTACCTTGTCCCAGTCGTGAATCTTGGGTGCGCTCTGCGGGTCGTTCCCGGCGTCTTCCCCGTTTACTGTCACTGTGTTTTCCATCGGCACGTTAGGCATAGCGGCCGGATTATAGCACGTTGGCGCGCGTTTCATTGTCCCAAAGGGCCAATACGTTGTTTACACTGTTCGTTTTTCGCCAAGCGAGGGATGAGTATTCCCGCATTGCGATGCAAGCTTCTTCCAGTTGCGGTCATTCTAACCAGGGCAGTGGGTTGCTCGACCGGGCCGGAGCGCCCGGCGTCACACCGTTAAGAATATGCCGGTTGTGGATTGCCGCTGGGGCCGCGGTTTGAAAATCGACGCAGTTGACGCTATTCGACGCCTTGCATACAATTATTTCCATGAGAAGCCGGCTGTTGGCGGCTGGTTTACATGTGCCTAACTTTCCATTAGCGGATCTAACGTCGTGGTAGCCTTTGCAGGCTTGAATCGGTTTCGGGCCCGCCGCTCGCAAACCAAACTCGGAAGGTGAATTTCGATGGCTGACTACAGAAAACATGAGGCGCAGGAGTGGGCTTGGGGGTTCATGAAGGACCAGTGGACCACCATTATGACGCCCTTTACCCCTGACAACCGCCTGGACGAGGACGGTCTCCGGCGCAACATGCGCTACATTCGCAGCCTGGGTACCCGCGGGGGCGGCTGCACCTGGGGCATGGGCGAGTTCTGGAGCCTGACCTTTGAAGAGCGTACCCGGGTTATGGACATTGTCGCCGACGAAGCTGCCGGCCGGTGGGGCATCGCCGCCCACGTTACCCACACCTCTGTTGGTGATATGCTGGCCCTGGCAGACCGGGCAGAATCCGACGGGTTCGATTTGCTGGTTGTGGCCCCTCCCTATATGGTCGCCAAGACCGAAGAGGTGGTTTACGACTACGTCAAGACCCTTGCCGACCACACCAACCTGGCCATCATGTTTTACAATTCGCCCCAGTTTGGCATCGTTATGAGCCCCCAGGGCCTGAAGCGCCTTTGCCAGATTCCCAACGTGGTGGGTGTGAAGGAAGCCAGCTTTAACCAGCAGACCTCCATCGAGACCCACCTGATGATTGGCAAGCAGTCCATCATCAGCACCCCCGACGAGTGGATTTATCCCAAGGCCAAGGAGTTGGGATTCCACCAGCAGGTGATGTTTGCCAACACCTCCGACTGGCGTTTCGACACCCCCGAGTGCAACTACTACGTCCAGTTTATTAATCGGGCCAGCCGCGGCGACCTGGACCTGGAGTTCTACGACAAGCATCTGAAGGACATCAAGGCCCTTTCCGACAAGTGGTGGGGCGGCACCGTAAAGAAGTCCGGCGGCGTTCTGCCCGCCCCCATGTGCAAATACTGGGGCGAGCTTATGGGCCTGGCCGGCGGCCACGTCCGGCCCCCGCTGATGCCGCTGACCGATGACGAAAAGGCGGAACTCAAGCGTGAGTTGATGCCCCTGGTTCCCAGGCCACTGGCGGCCCCCGCCCCGGCCCAGGCCAGGACCCATGCCCCGTGGTTGAACGATGGCATAGGCAGCGGCGCCGAAGGCTCCGGCATGATGCTCCTGGTCAGCGTGCAGGACATGGCCGAGGCCCTGGAGGCTGACCGGGGCGGCGCTGATATCATAGACGTCAAGAACCTGCAGGAAGCGCTGGTGGGGTCCGGTCATCCCAACCTGGTGGAGGAAGTCCGCCGCCGCATCCCGGCCCACAAGCACGTTAGCGTGACTTTGGGCGTTGTACCCAATCAAGCCGGCACCGTGGCCATGGCGGTCAAGGCTGCCGGTATGCTGGACGCCACTTCGGTCAAGGTGGGCTTCTGCGAGGCCGACTATGAAACGGCGGTCGAAATCCTGCAGGGCGCCCGCGCTGCCCTGAAGGGCTACGATACCAAGCTGATTGGCTCCCTGTTTGCGGACAATCACCTGTTCAAGGGCGGCCTGGACCCGGACTTGATGGTCAAGTTGGCCATAGAGGGCCAGTGCGACGGATTCCTGATTGATACCCTGACCAAGGACGGCAGGAACCTCTTTGACTTCATTCCCGAGTCCCGGTTGCGGGAAATGGTTATGGAGGCCAAGCAGGCCGGATTGAGCACCGCCCTGTCGGGGCACCTGAAGCTGGACAACCTGGATGAACTGGCCCGGGTCAATCCCGACATTGTGGGCGTGCGGGGCGCCGTATGCTCCAGCGGCGAACGCGACCGGGCCGTGGCCTGGGAGGCCGTGGCCCATTTCAAGGAGCAGTTGGACCTGCGCAAGTCCGGCCATATAGACCCGCGCCGCCAGCCCGTGAGTGGCAACGGCCACAGCAACGGCAACGGCCACCACGACGGCTGGGCCGTGGTTGACGGCCGGGGCAAGAACTGCGCCGGCGTAATCGCCGCCCTAAGCCGCCAGATGGACGACGACCGGGGTTCCTTCGTCGAGGCCATCTTGCACGATGCCCTGAACATCTACGATGTCATTTACTGGGCCGAGCAGGCCGGACACCGCCTCCTGACCCAGCGCAAGGAAGATGACGGGACTCTCCGGGTCCTGATTCAACCCTTCGGCAGCAAATAGACCAACAGGGAGCAAAGCAACTTCAGAGGTTATTGCTACCCCTGCCGCCGGCCGGCGGCAGGGGTAGCTCTTTTCAGCAAGAACCTGGCGACGAGGCAGGGCGATGGCAATGGCGAGGGCGGTTTAGCCTACCGTCCCATCCTGAGCTTGGCAAAGACTGTCCTCAATTAGGGCAAGGGTTTGACAAGCTCCACATGGGCGGTTTTACAAAGGTGTCGTTAAAGCAACGTCCATCCTGCGCAGGCATGAACCTCGACTCCGGCCTGTCGAGGTTCCCGCCTGCGCGGGAACGACGAAAGGGATCATTCGGAGACTTCTACCTTCAAATTGACGGCGCCCCCTGGCGTACATTGCATCTGGCCTGTTCAACGAGGTGAGAGAATTGACTACGGAAGAACGGTGGAGCCTGAGCGGAGACTATTTCGAGAACTGCAACTGTGAGATTCTTTGTCCCTGTATTGTCCGGGGCGGACCCGCCGTGCCCACCGAGGGCCACTGCGACGTGGCCTTTGCCTTCCATATTGACGAGGGAGACTTTCAGGGCGTCGCGCTGGATGACCTGAACTTCATAGTGGTCGCGTACACTCCCGGGATAATGGGAGACGGCGACTGGACCCTGGCTAACTACGTTGATGAAAGGGCGGACCAGTTCCAGCGGGCGGCGCTTGGCCGGATTTTGTCCGGGGAGATTGGCGGGCCTTCGGAACGGTGGATGCGGCTAACCTCTAACTACCTGGGCATCCAGTACTGCCCCATAACCTTTACCAACAACGGCCATGAGCGCAGCGTTGTTATCCCGGGGATTATTGACTTCAACGTCAAGGGCCTGGTGGTGGGCCGCAACCCCGAAGCCATGCGGCTGGAAAACACGGGCCACCCGGTTAGTTCCTCCCTGGCCCTGGCTGAAGGCACCGGCAGCGCTTACACCGACCACGGAATGACGTGGGACAACACTGGCAAGAACGGCCACTATTCCACCTTTCGCTGGAACTGGCCGTCATAATGCCGCCGGAATGCCTGCCAACCAAATTGGAGACAAGCCAAAATGTGCCGAAGCATCAAGACCCTGCGAGGGATGGACCCGACGGCGACTGAGGACGACATTAACGCCGCCGCCCTGCAGTTTGTCAGAAAAATCAGCGGCTACCGCGCCCCGTCCCGGGCCAACCGGGAAGCCTTCGACCTGGCCGTAGCTGAGGTTGCCGCCAGTTCGGAGAAGCTGCTGGCCGCCCTTCAGAGCCGGTAACATCCATGGGGAGCAACCCCTTAGGAGACGTTGCCGCCGTATATTTGCTCAGGCACTACGATAATGGCTGACCGTCGCTGCTCGACCATGGCCCGGTCGTATTCCTCCCAGTCCGGGTGTTCGGTGGCCGCCGCCGTCCGGAACACGTCTCTCAGCGCCATCCGCAGTTCATCGGCATCAGTGTTATCCGCCGACAGCAACCGTGCAGATCCCTGCAGCACGATATACGCCGACCAGTTCTCCCGCGCCACCAGCAGCGAACACTGGGGGTTCCGGCGCAGGTTCTTCAGCTTGGCCCGGTCTTCCGTGGTGGTGAATGCGACCCCGTCCTGCAGCGGCCCGCAGGTGATGATGCTCATCTGCGCCGAACCGTCCCTGCGGAATGTGGTCAGCACCCCTCTCCGGTTCTCGGCAACGAACTTCTTCAGATTGTCTTCCAGCATAGCTACTCCCTTTGGTCCGGTTGTACCTCGTTTACCGTCAACTCAGCCAGAAGGTGGAACCGTTGGCGTCCTTCTGAACTTCAATGCGCACCGGGAACATATCCTTGAGATCGTCCAGGTGGGTTATTACGATAATCTTGTCAAAGTCGTCCTCGATGGCGCTAATCACGTCCAGTATCCGTTCCCGCCCTGAAGCATCCTGAGTTCCGAACCCCTCGTCAATGAACAGGGTGGGCAGTGGCGCCCCGGTGCGCTGGGACAGCACCCGGGACAAGGCTATGCGCAAGGCCAGGTTCACCCGGAAGGCTTCGCCCCCGCTGTACATTTCATAGTTTCGCGTGCCAAGCTCGTCGCTCACGTTGATTTCCAGCGTCTCGATAGGCTCGCCAGCCCCGGAGCGGCGGTCCCGCTGGGTTTCCAGCTTGACGTGCATCCGGTTGTCCGTCATGCGGCCCAGCAGCACGTTGGTCTCCTCTTCCAGCCTGGGCACCACCGTCTCAATCAGCATGGCCTGGATTCCCTGCCGGCCGAAGGCACTGACCAGGTCCTGGTAAACGCCCTGGTCCTCCTGCAAGTCGGCGAGCCGGCCCTGGTTCTGGCCCAGGCCGGACTGCAAACTCTGCAGCCTGTTTACCTCACCTTCCAGCAAACCGCGCCTTGCCAGCAGCGCCTGGCCGTCGGCCTCCAGTTGCTCCAGCGCCGAACGTTCCCGGGCAAGAGTCCTTTCCATGTCTGGCAATTCCGATACCGCCGCCTCCATGAGAGCCGTTTGGTCCAGGAGAACCTCAAGTTGTTGACTCCTTTCGGCGAGCAGTTCGTTGCCCTGTTGCAGGGCCGCTTTATCGGCGGCAAGTTGGTCCGTGGCCTGGCGCAGCCGCACCTTCAACTGGGCAAAGGGCTCCAGTTCGCGGACGACCTGGAAGGTCTGGCGAAACGCTTCCTCGTCATACCCCAGTGAGTTGAGCCGGCTCTGGACATCCGCCAGTTGCACCTTGGCTTCACCGGCGAAGGAACCGGATTGCAGCAGATTGGTCAGGGCTTTCAGTTGGTCCCGGCACTGCTTGAGCTCCGCGTCGGCGAGGCTGGCGGTTTCAATCTGGGAATCCAGGCGGGCAAGCCGGTTCCTGACGGTATCGCCGGCCCGGCCAAGTTCCCCTTCCCTGGCAAGTATGTTCTCTTCAAGGTCTGTCTTCTGGCCTTCCAGGTCGTTGAGGCGGGCGCGATTGCTGCGAAAGAGATTGCGTTTTTCCTGTATTTCCTCCTGGTAGGCTGCGGACAGCCTCTGGCAGCCATCTTCGCTCAGGGGAGAAAGGCACAAGGGGCAGACGGCTCCGGCGTTGGCGGCGTTAGTGGTACTGGTTGTATCGGAACCGTTCAGCAGATGAAGCTTCTCGTTGAGCTGCTCGCCTTCCGCCTGGTAGCGGGCGGAAGTGGTCTGGGCCTCGCCAATGGCCTGGGCCAGGGCCTGCAACCGCACCCGGGACTTGGCCAGCTCCGCCTCACCGTTTCCTAATGCGTCGATATTCGCCCTGGCTTCCTCCCGCGCGGCGAGGAGGGATGGCGTCGCTTCTACCAGGGGAGCCAGTTCCTTCTCGATCTTCCGTGTCAACCTGTCGTATTCAGATTCCAGCCGAGTTCGCTCGATTTCAATGATTCCGTTCAGCCGATTGCTCTCGCCTCGCAGTGCCTCGTGCCGCTGGCGCGCCTCTTCCAGGGTTGCCAGCAGCGACCTGGCATCCTCCAGCCGGGAAGCGTTGGCCTCAATTTCCCCTGACCTTTCCATCAGGGAAAGATGTTCCTGGATGCGGTTCTCCGCCTCGCCCATTGCTGACCGGACGCGGTCCATGTCTGCCCGGACCCTGGAAGCCTGTTCCGCTTGTTCGGCCAGCCGGGCTCGTATGCCCTCCACCTGCAACAGCCGTTGGCTCAGCCCTTCGACTGCCTTCCGCCCAGCGGTGAGCCGGCAGTCCAGGGCAGCGAATTGACGGTTTACTTCCGCCAGTTCTGCAGCAGGATTACCCAGGTTGGCAATTTCCGCTTCCGTTTGCTGGATGATGCCCAGGAGCCGGTCGGTCTCGCTCCGCTTCTCTCCCACCCGTTCTCGCGCCTTGGCCTGGTATCGGTCGTAGGCCTCCAGCCCCAGGATGGAGGACAGCACCGCCTTGCGTTCGGCCGGGCTCTTGTTGGTGAATTCGTCGGCCCTTCCCTGCAGCAGGAAGGCGGAATTTATGAAGGTGTCATACTCCATTCCCACCAGGCGCTCTATCCTGGCCTGGGTCTCCCGGACCGAATTGCCTGAGATTACCTGCGTTCCCTGGCCGCTTTCGTCCAGGGCCAGCAACTGGAGGTCGCTGGAACCCTGCCGCCGGCGTCCGCCCGCCTTTCGCCGGCTGCGTACCGCCCTGAAGCAACTGTCCCTTGCCATGAAGTCCAGTTCCACCCGGGCTTCATCGGCGCCGTAGGAGACCAGGTCGTCCTGCACCTGCCCCCGGGCCTTTCCCCAAAGACACCAGGTAATGGCGTCCAACAGGGCAGACTTGCCGTGCCCGTTGTCGCCGCAAAGGCAGGCCACATGAACGCCGGCCAGGTCTAATGATGGCACGTTTTCCCGGTAGGAAAGAAAGTTTCTAAGGGTGAGTTTCAGGGGGATCAAGGTGGGCTGCCTCCGGCAGGTTGGGGCTCGCATTTTCCACTGGCATTCTAGCACAGGGCAGTTGTCATAACCGTATTGTCCTGCAGCGGCGAAACGTTCCCTCCTCTTCTCGGCTCCACCGTTCCCTGCCAATGAAGGGGCCTGTCTGATAATATGGGTTAATAAATGTGATAATTGAGGATTGGCCCCGCATTTCCGGCCCACTCTGAAGCCGGACCCGGCGGCCAACCGGGAGTGTTCAATGTTTGAGAATCTGTCCGAGAGATTGACCGGAATTTTCAACCGTTTGTCCAGCCGGGGGCGTCTTACCGAAAAGGATATTGACGAAGCCCTCAGCCAGGTACGCCGCTCGCTTCTGGAGGCGGACGTCAACTTTCGCGTAGCCCGGGACTTTGTGGCAAAGGTCAAGGAGCGGTCCCTGGGCGCCGACGTGCTGGAGAGCCTCACCCCCGGGCAGCAGGTGGTGAAAATAGTCCACGAAGAGCTGACCGACATGCTCAGTGGGGGAGACCACCGCCTTACGCCGTCCAGCCAGTTGCCTTCTGTCTTGATGCTGGTGGGCTTGCAGGGTTCCGGCAAGACCACCACCGCCGCCAAGTTGGCGCTGCAGCTGCGGCGCCAGGGCCATACCGCCCTGCTGGTAGCCGCTGACCTGAGACGGCCGGCCGCCATATCCCAGCTGGAGACCCTGGGTCGCCAGTTGGACGTGCCCGTTTATTCGGAGGAACCCCGCCAGTCCACGGTTCCGCAGGTGGTGAAGAACGGCGTGGAGCGCGCCCGTCAGCAGGGTTTGACCTGGGCCATCATTGATACCGGGGGCCGGCTGCACATTGACGACGAACTGATGGAGGAACTGGAAGAAGCCAAGGCCGTCGCCCAGCCCCATGAGACTATCCTGGTGGTTGACGCCATGACCGGCCAGGATGCGGTAAATGCCGCCCAGGAATTTAACGAGCGAATCGGGCTTTCCGGCCTTGTTTTGACCAAGATGGACGGCGACGCCCGCGGCGGCGCGGCGCTTTCCGTAACCCGGGTTACCGGCGTACCCATCAAGTTTATGGGCGTCGGGGAGCGGCCCGACGGCCTGGAGGCTTACCACCCCGACCGGTTGGCGTCCCGCATACTGGCTATGGGCGATGTGTTGACCCTTATCGAGCGGGCGCAGGAGGCCGTTGACGAAAAGCAGGCCAAGGAACTGGAAAGGAAATTCCGGCAAGCCACCTTCGACCTGGAGGACTTTCTGCAGCAGATTCAAAGCGTGAAGAAGATGGGCTCGCTCAGCCAGATAATGGAAATGATTCCCGGAATGAACAATCTCTCCAAGCGAATGCCGTCGGACTTCGACGACGACCAGATTAAGCGGGTGGAGGCAATTATCCGGTCCATGACTCCCGAAGAGAGGCGCCGGCCGGAAATCCTAAACGGCAGCCGCCGCCGGCGGATTGCGCGGGGCAGCGGCACCACGCCCCAGGATATCAACCGGCTGATGAACCAGTTCAAGCAGACCCAGAAGCTGATGAGGCAATTCTCACGCAGCCGCAACCCGGGCAACCTGATGAAAATGCTCCGTTAGGAGATTGAGTTGTTTGAAATAACAGGAAGCACTTCCGCTCACCCTGAGCCTGTCGAAGGGACGGCCCTTGATGCTTTGACAAGCTCACCTTGAGTGGAATCAATATCCTTCATTTCAAACATTTCGAGCTGCTATATCCAGCAAATCAGGGAACGTAGGTCACGTTCTGACCCATTCCGGTGCGCAGAGCGGCGAACAGGTAGGATGTGGCCAGGGAACGGTGGGGCGACCACCGCACTGAAAACTCGGCCAGTTGAACGTCGGTCATGGCCTCGCCGCCGAAATATAGCTGGGATACTATCCGTTTCAGCGCCAGGTCTCCCACGGGAAAAGCGTCGGGCCTCCCTAAAGCGCGCGACAGCACCCACTGGGCGGTCCAGGCCCCCACTCCCCTCAGCTTGGTGACCTCTTTGACCACGTCTTCGTCGTGCAGCGCGCTCAGGGCTTCCAGGGCGCCGGGGTTTTCCACCTCGAACCGGGCTACACCCTGCAGGTACTCGGCCTTCCGCTGGCTGAGTTTAAGCGCCCTCAGTTCTTCCACCGAGGCGGCGGCTATGGACGCGGGACGGGGAAAGGCGTAGTGGGTGCTGCCGTCAACGGTCAGGCGGGGCCCATACGTCTCAATCATTAACCCGCGAATTACCCTGGCCACGCTAGCGGACAGTTGCTGGCCCAGAATTGCCTGGGCGACAGTTTCGAATACGGACACGGCGCCTGACTGGTGCATTCCCCGGAAGACTTCGGCCAGGTTTGCCATTACCGGGTCTCCATCCGACATCCGATAAAAGGTCCCCACGTCCTGCCCTGAGCCAAGCAGTTTCTCAAGCTGGTCGCGGGCGGCCCCCAGGTCGTCCCGGTCCAGTTGGTCGCCCTCCAGGGTGACCGCCAGTTGAGGCCCATTCAGGTCTCCGGTTGAGGTGACGGTGGCCAGCGCCAGCTTCTCGCCTAAATCCAGCAGCCGCTGGTAGGCGTCGGGCGCGGGATCGTCTCCCCGGCGGAAGTAGGGCTGGTTTTCGGTGGTCAGTCCCAAATCGTAGGGAGGCAACGGTTGGATGTTTAACGTGTAACGCTCCATTTGCTCTTACCGCTTTCAATTCGCCAGGCTGGACGTACCCAAAGAACTGTATATTGCCCCCTGGGGCGTGAGGTTACTCTTTATCAGGTGAACTTCAGACACCTGCCAGGGCGGTGAATCCGGAAGGCGCGCCTGGGAAATCAGCGAGCCAATTCTCCTGCGGTCCGCCGGCCAAACCTGGTCGCGCACCCTCCCCAGGGTAAGGTGCGGACGAAAGGGACGCCGCTCCGGGGCAAATCCCAGGGCAGAGATGGCCCGGTCCACCGACTGCTGCAAGTCGTTAAGGGCGGCCAGGTCCCCGTTTATGCCTGCCCACAGCACTCTCGGCTCCCGTTCACTGGGGAACATACCCAGGCCGGACAGTTTCAGGTCAAAGGGCCGTTGTGTTGCCGGGGCGGTGGCGCCGGTCATAGCCTCCAGCAGGGGGCCAACCATGTTTGAGTCCACGTCGCCAAGGAATTTCAGGGTCAGGTGAATGCCGGCCGGCTGGACCCATCGTATTCCTGCCGGCAAGGTGTTCCGCAAGTCAGAGGCCGCGGCCTCCAGCGTTTCCTTGGCGTGCTGCGGCAAGTCCAGGGCCACAAATACCCGTACCTGCTCCCCGCGCGTATTCATGCCAACAGGTCCTGCCGGCACTGCGCCAGTTGCCGGTACCAGAAAACCAGGTCATCCAGTGAGTACTGGGCGTTGGCGGGGCTGGGGTTGGGTACGACAAAGACCCGGGAACTGCCGATGGTCCTGTCCTGGAGACCCAATTCTGGCCGTTCCTCCACACCTTCCCCGTACTTGAGGTAGGCCTTGTAGCCGGTCATGCCGTGGAAGCAGGCGATCAGAGGCTGATACTGCTCCAGTTTCTGCTTGAGTACCGGGGCCCACTGCCGGTAATCGGCAGCCCGCAGGCCCGAAGCCTGGGGCGTTGGCCTCTTCACTACGTCGGTAAATCCAATCCTGTAATCCGCAAGTTCTGCATCCCGTTCGGGCGACAGTTCATCGGCCACAAGGCCCGAGCGGTTGAGCGCGGCCCAGAACCGGTTGCGGGGGTTGGCGAAATAGTGGCCGACGCGTACCGAGTAGGTGGACGGATTCAGGCCCACGAAAACTATCTCCAGCCCCGGCGCCAGGTAATCGGTAAGGGTTTCAAACCCGCTGTCCGTCGGTTCAGCCAATGGTATTCTCCATTCCCTATGTCTCCCCCTCTTGGGTTTAGACCGCGGCGACCGGGCGGTTTAGAGCAAGCCCAGCAGCGCGGCGCCGTTCTTGCCCAGGATTGCCGCTCGAGAATCATCATCCAGCTTGGCCTGTGCTATCTGCTCTAACACCCGGCTGTGCCGGAGCAGGGGAAAGTCGGTGCCAAAGAGTATCCGGTCCGCCCCGATGGCCTGGGCAGCCACGGAAAACACTTCCTTCCGGTACAGGAAGGGGGAAGCGGCGCAGTCAAAATAGGCGTTGCCGAGTTCCCCTGGAACCTCCGGCATCAGGCCGTAAAAGGCCAGTCCGCCGCCCCAGTGAGCGCAGATAATGGTGTTGCCGGGAAAGCTCTTTATGAAACGATAGACCAATTCGGGGGTTGTCCTGCCCTTGCCGGGGTATGTATGCCCGACCGGTTCGGAAGCGTGAATCAGCACCGGGAGGCCCAGCGCGCGCGTCAAGTCCATGAAGGGCGCCAGGGCGTCGCTGTCTGTCAAGTCAAACCCCTGGCTGTCGGGATGCAGTTCCCCCACGCCCTTGAGGCCCGCCGCCGTGCAGCGTTCCACTTCCTTCAGGGCGGCATCGCCCCACGCCGGATTGACGGTGCAGAAACCCGTCAACCGCCGGCTGCGCCCTTTGACCGATTCTATCAGGTAGTCGTTGACTTCCCGGGCAACCGAAGGGTCGGTCCAGCCGAATCCTAGCGCTACCGAGTGGTCAATGCCCGAATTGTCCATGGCCCCAAGCAGCGATTCCGCCGTGGCCATTCGCGCGCCCTTTTCGGGAAACAGGGTGGCGTAGGTGGCGTCGCGCCTGGCAAGCTCGTCGTGCCTCCCCGGAAAATCCGGAGGCAGGATGTGACAGTGGAAGTCTATAATCATCGGAAAGTTGGGCCGCCTGGCCGGACCGGCTGCCGGAACATTTGACCAATATGACTATATAACAAATGGGCCGCCTAGACACCCTCAAGAGTGGGACTTATAATCGGGGACGGTTGCCTGGGGCAGAGCAGGCGAAAGCAGGCCGCAATACCAGTTGGGGAGATAGTCAGTGCCGATATGATGGGTTCAGCCGCCCCCGCGAAGGGGCAAAAGTACAATATTCCTGAAATGCAGGAAATAGCCAAAGAACTGCGCCGGGACATTATTCAGACCATCTACACCGCCGGAAGTGGTCATCCCGGCGGTTCTCTTTCTGAGTTGGAAATACTGGTAGCCCTGTATTTCAACGTGATGAACTACGACTCGGCCAACCCTGGCTGGGCCGACCGGGACCGGTTCATTCTGAGCAAGGGCCATGCTTCGCCGGGGTTTTACGCCGTCCTGGCCAGGGCCGGGTACTTCCCCAGGGAAGAGTTGGCAACCTACAGGCAGTTAAACAGCCGGATTCAGGGCCATGCCCACCCCATGACCCCTGGCGTCGAGATGAACTCCGGTTCATTAGGCATGGGTCTTTCCTTTGCCCTGGGGTGCGCTCTAGCGGCCCGGTTGGACAGGAAGAAGTACACGGTTTACGCCCTCCTGGGCGACGGCGAGTGCGACGAGGGCGAGATATGGGAGGCCGCCATGTCGGCGGCCCACCACGACGCCACCAACCTGGTGGCCATCGTTGACCGGAACCGGATTCAGAATGACCGCTTCACGGACGACGTTATGCGTCTGGAGCCCCTGAGAAGAAAGTGGCAGGACTTCGGGTGGCGGGTTTACGAGATAGACGGACATGACCTGGAAGAGCTGGTTGCAACCTTCCAGAAAGCCCGCCGCGGCCGCTCCAGGCCCACGGCTATCATCGCGAATACGGTTAAAGGCAAGGGCGTCAGCTTTATGGAAAACAATCCCGGCTTCCATGGGCGAGCTCCTAACGCTGAAGAGTTTCAGAAAGCAATGGAGGAATTGGCCTAATGGCGGCGCAGCGAAAAATGGCCTCTACCAGGCAGATTTACGGTGAGACCCTTCTGGAAATGGCCGATTCCCACCCGGACCTGGTGGTGCTGGGTGGTGACCTCAATGTTTCGGTGTTTACACACCTCTGGCGCGACAAGTACCCCGAACGCTTCTTTGACTTTGGTCCCGCCGAGCAGAACCTGGTCGGCGTGGGCGCCGGGCTGGCGGCCAGCGGCAAGACTCCCTTCGTCAGCACTTTCAGCGTATTCGGGGTGGGCCGTCCCTTCGACCAACTCAGGGTGCTGGTATCCCAGGGCAACCTGAACTTCAAGTTGGTTTGTACCCACGCGGGAATCTTGACCGGCGAGGACGGGATGTCCGCCCACGGCATTGAGGACTTGTCCCTGATTTGCTCCCTGCCCAGCTTTACGGTAATTTCCCCGGCGGACACGGTGGAAACGGTGCAGGCGGTGAAAACGGCGGCCAGCGAGGACGGCCCCTTCTATATCCGCCTTTCCAGGGCCGCCACTCCGGTGGTACATGACGAAGACTACCGGTTTGAATTGGGCAAAGCCGAGCAACTGCGCGACGGTTCCGACGTGACCATTTTCGCCACCGGCGTCATGGTGTCCGTTAGCCTGGACGCGGCGGACTTGCTGGCTGAAGAGGGAGTGCAGGCCCGGGTAGTCAACGTCCACACCCTCAAGCCCGTTGATGAAGCGGCCATCGTGGCCGGGGCCAGGGAAACGGGCGCTGTCGTATCTGCGGAAGAGCATTACTTCCACGGTGGGCTGGGCAGCATTGTCGCCCAGGTGGTGGGGCAACATCTTCCGGTTCCGGTGGAAATGGTAGCGCTCCAGGGTTACAGCGAGTCCGCGAAAGCCGAAGAATTGATGGTCAAGTGCGGGCTGACCCCCGAGAAGGTCCGGGACGCCGCGTTGAAGGCGGTCAGTCGCAAGGCTTAGACGCCAGGCATTTTCCGCTAGTTACTTGAAAAGAAAAGCTGGGCAGGCTCCATGCCTGCCCAACTCTTTTCTTGAACCGATGAAAAAACTCTCCGCACATCCTGAGCTTGTGGAAAGACCGGCCGTTCATGGTTCGACAGGCTCACCACGAGCGGACTCTCAGCGGGCTTTCTCTACTTGCGACCTGGCCTTCTATTCCCTGATTTGCCCGTCGCCGATAATTACCCACTTGTAAGATGTCAGTTCCTTCAAGCCCAGGGGCCCGCGGGCGTGGAACTTCTGGGTGCTGATGCCTACTTCCGCTCCTAATCCCAGCTGTCCACCGTCGGTGAAGCGGGTGCTGGCGTTCACGATGACGGCGGCGGCGTCCACGTCCCGTTGAAAGCGCTCGGAGGCCGCGGCGTCCCCGGTAATGATGGCCTCGGTGTGGCCGGAGCCGTAGGTCTCGATGTGCTCCAGGGCCTCGTCCAGGGAATCAACAACCTTGATGGCCGCGGTCAGCGACAAATACTCCTTGCCCCAGTCTTCCTCGGTGGCCGGCTGGGTGTTCAGCCCGGCCTCTGGCCCCAGGATGCTCAGGGCCCGGTGGTCGCAGTGCAACTCCACCCCCGCCTCGTTCAGTTCCCGCGCGATGACCGGGAGAAGTCCGGGGGCGGTTTCGGCGTGGAGCAGCACCGTATCCAGGGCGTTGCAAACGGTGGGCCGCTGGACCTTGGCATTCAGTATGATGCTGGCCGCCTTTTCAAAATCCGCCGTCCGGTCAATATAGGCGTGGCATACACCCACGCCGCCGGCCACGACGGGCATGGCGGCATTCTCCGCGACGAAATTGATGAGCCCGGGCCCGCCGCGGGGCACCACCAGGTTGATGTAGTCTTTCATCTGGAGCATGGCATCAACCAGGTCCCGGTCGGTATTGTCAATGTACTGGATTACGTCCGGGTTAATCCCCGTCTCTCCAACGGCGCGACGCAGCAAGTCCACCAGGGCCAGGTTGGAGTGCAGGCTCTCCCTGCCGCCCCTGAGGACGCAAGCGTTGCCCGACTTCAGGGTCAACGCAGCAATATCAATGGTGACGTTGGGCCTGCTTTCGTAGATGCTGCCTATCACCCCCAGGGGCACCCGGCGCCGCTCCACCTCCAGGCCGTTGGTCAACGTGCCCGACTCAATGACCTCGCCCACCGGGTCCGGCAAGCCGGCAATGGTCCGGACGTCCTGCGCCATGCCGTTTAATCGCTCAGAGGTCAGGAGCAGGCGGTCCAGCATTGCGGCATTCATGCCACCGGATTCTGCGCCGGAGTAGTCTTCCCGGTTGGCTTCCAGGATGGCTTCCTGTTCAGTTTCCAGCAAAGCCGCCACATTCAGCAGCGCCATGTTCTTGGGCTCGGGGGGAAGGCGCGACAACTCACGGGCCGCCTTCTGCGCCGTCTTTCCCAGTTCCAGAAGCGAGTCTCGGTCATTAACGATTGCCATAAATGCTACTCCGCGCGTTGTGTCCCGTGAGAATGGTAGGTCTTGTCTCGGCCTGGGAAATATCCGGCCCTGCCAGCGGAAACCGCCGCTTCATTTCGCTGCCCGAAGAACCCGCCAGAACGAATTGCCCTGCTGCGCCGGAATTTCCCGGAGTCGCCTAAATGAGTACCAGGTTGTTTCGGTGGACCACTTCCTGCCCGAAATGATAGCCGAGAATGGCGGCTATTCCGTCCGAACGAAACCCTCTAATCCTGGCAATGTCGGTGGCGGCGTAATTGGCGATCCCGCAGGCTATCTGGCGACCCGGCTCGTCCACGATATATACGATGTCGCCGCGGTGGAAGTCGCCCCGCACGCCCCTTACGCCGGCGGGCAGGAGGCTGACGTGCCGGTTCAAGAGGGCATCCGCGGCGCCGCCATCCACCTCAATCTCGCCCCACTGCGAATCCATGACCCGGTTCAGCATCCACCGCTTTCGGGCCTCCAGTTTCTCGCCCGTGGGCCGGAACAGGGTACCGATGCTGTCGCCGGCAGCCGCCCTCAGTATTGCGTTCTCCGCCCGGCCGCTGCACATTATCATGGCTATGCCCGCCGTGGTTACCAGGCGGGCGGCGTCTATTTTTGTGGGCATTCCCCCCCGCGCCCAGGGGTTGCGGTGCTGACCCACGGCGGCCTGAATCCGGTCGTCTATCTGTTCCACCACCGAAATCAGTGTGGCGTCGGGATTGCGGAAGGGGTCAGCCGTGTACAAACCCTCGGTGTCGGTGAGAATAATGAGCAGTTCGGCATCCACCAGGTTGGTGACCAGGGCCGACAACCGGTCATTGTCGCCGAAGACCGCCCCTATTTCGTCCACCGCCACCACGTCGTTTTCGTTGAGTATCGGCACCACTCCGATTTCCAGCAGGGCGGTCAGCGTATTTCGGACATTCAGGTAGGGCTGCCGGTCGGCAAGGTCGTTAATGGTTAACAAGGCCTGGGCCACGTGGACGCCGTAAGCCTCAAACATCCGGTGATAGGTGTGGATAAGCCCGCCCTGCCCAATGGCGGCCAGGGCTTGCCGCGAAGGAATGTCCCTTTCGGTCAGGCTGAGTCCCGACTGCCTGAGTTCCTCCCTGCCCGCCGCAATCGCCCCTGATGTAACCAGCACTATCTCCGTGGAGTAGCGCTGCTTGAGCAAGCTGATTTGCCGGACCAGGTCCTCCATGACCGGAAGGTTCAGGCCGCCGTCATTTCTGGTCTCGGTCAGAACTCCCGTACCAACTTTGACCACTATGCGATGGTACGCCGGAGGGTTGAACTGTCCGCTGTAGTTTGGCTCGCTCATGGAATAGGGCGCTTCGTTCAACTCAGATCGGGGAGAAGTCACGAAATCCCGGATGAGAACGGCCAATTCGTACACTGTGAGTCAGAAGTCCGCCCTCGGTCGGGTCTGTTTCCCGCGCAAAGCCAATTATAGCAGAGGCGGGCGCATTACCCTGCATCGGTCTTAATCGTGCAGGGCAATCGCTTCTTAAGTTAGGAGACGTACCGCCAAGCCTAAGGTCATGTAACCCGGAGCTTGCCGAAGGACTCAGGACGACCGTTCTCTATAGTGAAATCTTCCGGACAAGCCGGGGCGACGGGTTGTTTGTGAGCGGCACTCCCCCTAAAATAGAGTGGCTTCGGGGCTAACGGAGGCCGTTAGCCCTTTTAGCTGTTGTCCGGCGGATTGGCTCGCCGGTTGGCAACATCGTTCAAGTGAAATTCGTAAAATCAATGCTTGGAGAATCTGCCTCGAAATGTCCCTTTCCGGCCTGATACCGCTGATTTCCGGTGACCTGCCCCTGTGGAACGGCGAGTCCGGCACCAAGTCGCCGGACCACGTCCCGTCTTTCGCCGCCCGGCGGGGCGTAAGACCCCTGTACGTGGCCTCCCTATGGCAAAAATCCGGGAGGCCGGTTCTGGTTGTAACTCCCAGGGCCGACGACTCCAGAAGCTTGCATGACCAGTTGATTACCTACTGCGGCGAGTCTGCCCCGGCATTTCTCCTGCCCGAACCGGAGGTGCTTCCCTTTGAACGGCTGGCGGTGGACTCCCGCACCGTTAACCAGCGGCTGGTAGCCCTGGCCGCCCTGGCCGCCTGCGAACCCGGTACGTCAGCCCCCCCGCTGGTGGTTGCCTCCGTGGCTGCGGCCCTGCGATTCACCCTTTCGCCGGCGGCTTTTGAAGATACCTTCGAAGAAGGGGGGCGTTTCCGGCTGGCGCCGGGGCAAAGGATAAGAAGCACTGAAGAACTGCTTGCTGCCTGGGTAAAGCTGGGGTATCGCCACGAGCCCGTGGTGGAAAGCCCGGGATGTTTTAGCCTGAGAGGGGGCATCATAGACGTCTTCCCGCCCCAATCGGAATTTCCCTACCGCATGGAGTTGTGGGACGACGAGATTGACACCATAAGGCTGTTCGACCCCTACACCCAGAGGTCCATTCCCGCTGACAGCCGGGCCGGCGCCGTTCAGACGGTGAACGTCATTCCAGCCCGGGAGCAATTGCCCGAACTGGCCGACCCGGGCGAAATTGAGAAGCGCAGGGCTGCCCTGGACTTCTCCCATTGCACCGAGTGGACCCGGGAACGCTTTGAGGAAGAGTTGGCGGAACTCACGGCTGCTCCAAATGTTGAAACACTGTCCTTCTACAACGGCCTGCTGAACCGCCATAGCCTTATGGATTTCATGCCCAGCGAGGGCGTGCTGCTCCTGGACCGAAAGGACCAAATAGCCACAGAGGCCCAGGACCTGGAGGAAAAGTTCTTTCGTATGCGGGAGAGCCGGGAAACCAGGGGCGACTTGCCGTCCAATTTCCCGTCCCCGTACCTGTCATGGCAGCAGTTGTCCGCGCGCCTGGAGGAACATCCCTACCAGGCCCGGATGGAAAGCTGGCTGGGTGAAGCAGCCGACGACCGGGTTCGCCAGCCGGCGTCCTACTTTGGCCAGTTGGAGAGGTTTACCGAAGAGGTTGGCCGCGAGTTGTCCCAGGGCAAGGTGGTTGTTGCCGTTTCTCAGCATGCCCGCCGGCTGCACGAGGTGCTGAACGAAGCCGGAATCGGCGCAGCCTTGTCCCAATCGCTGGAAGAGACGCCCCTGCCGGGGCAGGTCCACCTGCTTCCCGGTTTGCTGACCGAAGGCTGGGATACCGACGGCAGCGCGAACCACCCGCCCATGGTCCTGCTTACCGATTCCGAGTTGTTCGGCACCGTCAAGGAACGCCGCTACCGGCCCGTGCGCACCCGAGAGCAGTTGGGCGAGGACATCGTTCTTTCCGAACTGGCGCCCGGGAGTTACGTCGTCCACGTGGACCATGGCGTAGCCCGGTTCGCCGGCACCACCCAGATGGACGACAACGGGGAAGAGAAGGAATTCCTGGTTCTGGAGTATGCGGAAAACGACAGGCTCTACGTCCCCACCGAGCACCTGGACCGGGTGGGGGCCTACGTGGGCGCCCAGGACCAGCCGCCAACCCTGACCCGGCTGGGTACGGCCGAGTGGGCGAGGATCAAGGAGCGGGTCAAGGGGGCGACCCGGGAAATGGCCGAAGAGTTGTTGAAACTCTACGCCGCCAGGCAGGCGGCCGAGGGCCACGAGTTCGGCGGCGATACTGTCTGGCAGCGGGAACTGGAGGACTCCTTCCCCTACCAGGAGACGCCGGACCAGGTGCGCGCCATTGAAGAAGTCAAGACGGACATGGAACAGTCCAAGCCTATGGACCGGCTCATCTGCGGCGACGTGGGTTACGGCAAGACGGAAGTGGCTCTCCGGGCTGCCTTCAAGACGGTTTCCGACGGAATGCAGGTGGGGCTGCTGGTGCCCACCACCGTGCTGGCCCAGCAGCACTACGCCACCTTCAGCGAACGGCTGAGTCCCTACCCCCTGCAGGTGGAGGTGCTGAGCCGGTTCAGGACGCCCCGGGAGCAGCAGGACGTCATCGAGGGGCTGCAGGAAGGCTCCGTGGACATTGTCATTGGCACCCACCGGCTGCTCCAGAAGGACGTGAAGTTCAAGAACCTGGGCCTGGTTGTGGTTGACGAAGAGCAGCGTTTCGGCGTGGGGCACAAGGAAACACTGAAGCGGCTGCGCAGCCAGGTGGATGTCCTGACCCTGAGCGCCACGCCCATTCCCCGGACGCTGCACATGGCCCTGACCGGCATCAGGGACATGAGTGTGATGAACACGCCTCCCGAGGCCAGGCTGCCGGTCAAGACCTTCGTTTCCGAATACAACGATGAGACCATCCGGGAAGCCATACTTAGGGAAATTGAGCGGGGCGGCCAGGTATTCTTCCTGCACAACCGGGTGCGCACCATTCAGCAAACGGCGGCCGAACTGGCCGAACTGGTGCCCGAGGCCCGGTTCATGATTGGCCACGGCCAGATGGCCGAGACCGAACTGGAAGAGGTCATGGAGGCCTTTTCAGACCGGGAGGCCGACGTTCTCGTCTGCACCACCATCATTGAGTCCGGCCTGGATATGCCCAATGTAAACACCCTCATCGTTGACCGGTCGGACCGGTTTGGCCTTTCCCAGCTCTATCAGCTCCGGGGCCGGGTGGGTAGAGGGGAACACCGGGCCTATGCCTACCTGCTGCTGCCCAGGGGCCAAAGGGTAACCGAGGCGGCTGAGAAGAGAATACAGGCGATTCTGGAAGCATCCGACCTCGGCTCAGGTTTTCGGATAGCCATGCGCGATTTGGAAATCCGGGGAGCCGGCAACTTGCTGGGCGCCGCCCAGAGCGGCCAGATTCACGCCGTAGGGCTGGAACTTTACGGTCAATTGCTGGAGGAAGCTGTAACTGAGTTGAGAGAGGGGAGAGACCCGGACGCCGAATCGCTGTCGCCGGGCAGCCCCGTTGAACTGCCCCGCATCGAGTTGCCCGTTGCCGCAAATATTCCCGAAAGTTACATCCCGCACACTCCCACCCGCCTGGCGCTCTACCAGCGGCTGGCCAGGGCCCGCAAGCGCGAGGAGGCGCCGGCCTTCAGGGAGGAAATGAGGGACCGCTTTGGCCCGCCCCCGGAGCAGGTGGAAAACCTGTTGACCCTGCTGGAACTCCGGTCTCTTGCCATGGCTGCCGGCGTTGAATCGGTGCTGAGGTCTTCCGGCGGCGTCACCCTTTCCCTGGTCCAGGACGTGGGGAGCGCCAAGGTGCCCCTGCAGCGGGCGCTCGGCTCCAGCGCGACGGTAGGGAACCGGCAGATTAGGCTGAGCGAGCGCGCCCTGGGCGACCGGTGGCTGCGCCGCCTGACCCAGACCATGGAGCGGTTAACTGTCTTCCAGGAGAGGCTCAAGTCCCTGGTCAACGGCCAGGGGCCGGTGCAGTAGAGGTCTGACAATAGAGGTCTGGCTGGCCGCGAGCCGGGCCAGCCCTTTGTACAGCTGAATCAACTGAATAGACGGCAGCGCGGCAGCAAGTCCGGTTGGCGGCCGGCGTGCTGAATTTCTAAACCTGTTTCTTCCCTTTCAGGACGCCGGGTGACAAGAACCGGGGCCGCAATCGCAGCGTAGTTTCCAGGTAGAAGAGATTGGGCACATGCCCCGTCAGGTATGGTCGGGATTTCCAGCAAGGGAGCCAGGATGAGTCGAAACGGGAAGGCTAACGCGCACCAAATGAGAAATCGGCGATGGCTTAGCGTCTGGGCCTGGGCATGCCTCGCCGTGACGGCGCTGCTGCTGGGCATCGCCGGCGCCTGCACCGGGCAGCAGGAAGGGGCGGAAGAGGTTGCCAGGGACACCGTTGCGGATTTTCGCATCAGCCTCTACCAGGGACAGGGTGAATTGGGGTCGGAGGAAATCGCGCTGTCGGATTTGCAGGGCAAGCCGGTTGTCCTTAACTATTGGGCCGGCTTGTGTCCGCCCTGCCGTGCGGAGATGCCCGAGTTCCAGGAGTTTCGCGACGATTTCGAAGGCCGGGTGACCCTGATAGGAGTTGACCTGGGCCAATTCCTCGGCCTGGGCTCCAGGGATGATGCTCGAAAGCTGCTGGCCGAGCTAGGAGTAACCTACGCCGCCGGCTTTACCGATGACGCCCAGGTGGTGGAGAGCCACCGGGTCCTGGGCCTGCCCACGACCATTTTCGTCACCGCCGACGGACTCCTCTACAAGAAGTGGGACGGGGTGCTGAACCTGGAAAAACTCACCGAAATAGCCGAGGAAATGCTGGCCGAGCAGCAGCAGGGCTAGAGGTTAATTGACGTAGGGATGATGGGCTGATGCAATTATTCGTCATTCCTGAGAGGGCAGGAATCTGAATTTAGCCTGTCGAGGACCCCGACTGCGCAAGAACGACGGACTTGGGTTGTTCCTTACCTTAAGTTTCTTACAGCTACATTTGGATAGGGAAATAGCCTCTTAAAGTGGGCTATACATCCCGTGCTGGAGGTCATGTCACCCTGAGCTTGCCGAAGGGCCTAAAATCCTTCCCCCCAAGCCAACTTTCGGGTCCGTAACCGGGCTTTGGGAAGGTTTTTGGATTCTTCACTCAGTTCAGAATGACAGTTTTGGCCACTCAGGACGATGATTCGTTAAAACGCGATTGCCCAGTAGCCTGATGGCAGTTGCCTGTTGGTTCCGTTTAGCCTGTAGTATAATAATTCCTGCTCTTTGATTGGACCATATGTGGACTTAGGGGGCATTTCCAACCTTGCTTCCACAAGGGCCAGGGTTGGGCAAAATTTCGGGGTGTAGCGCAGTGGCTAGCGCGCTTCGTTCGGGACGAAGAGGTCGGAGGTTCGAATCCTCTCACCCCGACCATTTTGGTTCATTGACGGCCCATGCGCCGCCGGTCGGGCGTGTGGTTTGCGAGCTTCCCTCCAATTCCGCACCAGATTTACCCGCCTTCCTCCGTTTTTCGGCCCCCTTTCATCCCCGGCTTACCGTAGTGTCTTCCACACCGATATTCTCCTCTCCCGTTGCAGGTGAGTCTTGGACAGCCCTCCCCTGATTCTGCGAATAACCGACTCCTTTACCCGAAGGGCTGCCACGTTGAAGCTGGAGGAGGCCGACCGGCAGTTTGACCTGTCGCAGCTTCTCGAAAAATACCTGCATCGGTTGCCGGCAGAGGACTTGTTGGAGTCGGGTTCAATCTCCAGCCAGTCACTGCGTTCCCTGTTCGCCATTCAAGACCTGGTATTTTCCTGCGACGATGCCGGCCAGCTCAAAGGCATTTTTTCCGGTGTTGTCTTCCGCCAGGACGGTGAGCCGTTGGCCCTGGAAGAACTGCCCAATGCCCGGCCAGCCAACTTGGTGGGGGCTACCGCCGACCTGGTTGAAATCACGGTGGATCGCACCAACGCTGGGTATGACCGCAACTGGGCGGGCTTCCACCGGCGGCGGTGGGAACGGGACGCCGCTTGTTTCACCAATTTCGTCCAGGAAACTTTGGAAGCCGCCTTGGGCCAGGCCGGCGCCCGGCGTGTTTTGGCCCTGGACGACCCTCATAGCCGCCTGACTTTCCTTGAAACCCTCGCCCGCAGGATCTGGGAGGCCCCTTTTGAGAACTATTCCCGGTTTACCGGCGAACAGTTGCTTTCAAAGGCGGGTGACGAGACCGTGAGGAGCATAGGCGAGGGCCACGGGGGTATCTGCACCGAGAAGGTTCAGGCGCTCAAGTTTCTGACCGACCATTACGGTTTCGAAGCGGAATACCTGATTGGCGGTGATGGAGCCAGCGGCCCGGTTCCCCTTGACCGCCTGCGTGAGATGCTCCTGACCTTTGACTTCAGGTTTGGCCGACGCTACATGCGCTATTGGCAGCACGCGGCCCTGCTCTATCACCTGGACGGCGCTCACGTCCTGGTGGACGCCACCAACGGGAATATCCCCTTCCTGTTCCTCAAAGGTGAGCAGACCGAAGCGCTGCTGAGAGACAAGGACAAGGAATTCGTCCAGGTCCGAATGGTGGAAGCGGAAGAGCACTACTACTACCACCGAGTTCCGCAGGACATTCCGTTGAATCTTTTCTTTGCCCTGGAAGGGTGGATTACCGACGCAGATATGGTCCAGGTATTCGAGAACGAACTGGGCCTGTTTCTCTCCCGCGACTTCTACGTGGCGCCCCTGCCCTTTCGCGGCGAGGCTGAGTTTGAGCGGTTGGCCGGCGAGTACCAGGCCATTGCCCGACGGGCCGGCTATGGCTGCCAGGTCAGCAGGGGCTGGTCCCTGGACACTGAACTGGGCCGGGAATTCGCCCGGAATGAACCCGTGGCCGCGGCGGGCATCCTGGCTTCCAGGGATTACTTGCTGCTCAGGTATAATGAATGGGACATTCCCGGGCATGACGCGGGCCTGGTGGTTATGCGGTTGGCCTAGTCATAGTCCCGGAGCCTGGAGCGCACTGCAGGCATGGCGGCAATCTCCCCGCGCCTTTACAACCCTGCCAACCCTGGCCGCCTGAAAGATCGGGCGCCGGGGCTAAGGAGGTGGCCGGCCCGCTTTTTCACCCCCGAGTTTATTACCGCTGCCAGGTCAGCCCTCTTTGACCCCTTCTTTTCTTCACACCGCAAGGAAATGGCGTTGGTGCGCCGGATTCGAGATGCCGGCAGAGAGTTGGTACTTTCCAACCTTTCCGACTTGCAACTGCGCGATGCCTTGGGTGATTTGGCGGCGCGATGCCGGGAGTCTGCTCCCGCCGGCAAGACTGAGGAAAGCGTTGTTACCGTATTTGCCATCGTGGATGAGGCCATTCGCCGTAGGCTGGGAGCATGGAGGATTCTGGACTCGGCTGTATCCGGGTCAAGTGAGGGGAGCGGCGCAGAATGGGGGGCGAGTATCCCGTTAGAGTCCGGCGCTGCCGCTTCCGCTGCCATCCTGGAGGCGATCGAAGCCGTTAAGTGGTCGGGAAGGGGCCGGTATGGCTCAGACCTGATGCTGTCCGCCGGGTTCTACCGAGCAGTTGCAGAGGCAGATACGGCGGGACGTTTCACTTTTGACGCTACAGACCAGCAACTGTTGGCTGCTCTTCATCTGCACCGCGGCCGGGTGGTGGAAATGCAGGCCGGCGAGGGCAAGACGGTGGCCATTGCCTTTGCGGCAGTTATGCACGCCGTCCAGGGTCGCTCGGTGCACGTGATTACCGGCAACGACTACCTGGCCGACCGGGATTGCCGCTTGATGGCGCCGGTTTTTCGGTCCCTGGATATTTCCGTGGCCGCCGTTCTGGATTACATGGACGCCGATGAGCGAAAGGCCGCCTACGGCTGTGACGTTGTTTACGGCACATTGCGGGAGTTCGGGTTTGACTACTTGAGGGATAACGTGGCCCACTGCGTTGACGGGCAGGTCCAGCCCCCGCTGGACGTGGCCATAGTTGACGAAGCCGACCAGGCGTTGATAGACGAGGCCGCAACCCCCCTGATAATTTCCGGCGAGCCCGTTCATGGATTTCTGCCTGTTGCCGGCGTGGACCGGACGGTGCGTGAACTGGCAGCCCTCCAGGAGTCGGTAGGGCAGCAATACGTTTCCAGGCTTGGCGCAGTCCAGGCCGGCAGCAGAGAATTTGGCGTCCTGCTTTGCCGTGGCCTGCTCGCCCTGCCCCGCCACCGGGGACTGGCAGCCGCCAGCCGGGAGTACCCCCAGGCGTACCGGCATGGCCTGGAAGTGATATACGGCGAAGGGACCGACTATCCCGGGGAAGAGTGGGTCAGCGACCTCTATTTCGTTTCAGACCTGGACGCCTCCACTGTAACCCTTACCCCAAAAGGTCTGGACTTCCTGGAAGGAAGACTGGGCCGGTTCACCGAGGGCTCCGACGATGACGACGCACGGCAGGGTAAAGGGGCCTCGTTATCCAGGAAGAACGCCCGCCGCCTGGCCATGGCCAACCGGGTTTACCAGGGCCTCCGGGCCCACTTCCTCCTGGAAAGGGGGATTGACTACATCGTGGATGAGGGCGCCGTCTATCTTCTGGACCGGTACACCGGCAGGGTAAGGCCCGACAGCGCATATCGTCACGGCCTGCACTCGGCCCTGGAAGCCAGGGAAAGGGTACCGGTGCAGCCCGACCGGGAAAGCCTGGCGCAGATTTCCGTCCAGGGTTTTGCCCGCCGGTATCGCTTTCTTTCCGGCATAACCGGCACGGCCATGCCCGCCGCCGAGGAGTTTCAGCGCCAGTATTCCCTTCCAACGGTGGCCGTGCCCTCATCTCACGGCGCCCGGCGGGTGGACCTGCCGAGCCGCATCTACGAAGGTGATGCTGAACTGCTGCGGGCGGTCGTTGCCGAGGTTGCCCGCCGACATGAAATGGGGCAGCCGGCGCTGGTTGGCGTTCGCTCCATTGAGCAGTCGGAGTTAATCAGCCGGCAGCTGAAGGAAGCGGGCATAGAGCATCGAGTCCTGAACGCGGTCAATAGCCAGAATGAAGAGCGAAAAGTAAAGACCGCAGGCGATTTCGGAGCGGTAACTGTCGCGACCAATATGGCCGGCCGCGGTACCGACATCACCCTGGCCGACGACCTTTCCGAAAGGATGGTTGACCGTTGCCTCCAAGTTGTCAGGAACAGGATTTCCGGCGGCTGCCCGGTGGTAGAGGTCCAGGTATCCACGGTGGGCGAGGCCGCCCTGCTGGACAGGGCCTTGGGCGAGGCCAGGGAGCTTGCCGTGGAGCGAGTCGGTACCAGCCAGGGAGTGACATTCCGGGTGTCCGCGTTGGTGCAACGAGGTAGCTCCTCACACGGCACGCCGGCAGATGCTCCGTTGGAATTGTGCCTGGGGCTGCATGTCCTGAGCACCCAGTTCAACCGCTTTCCCAGGGTGGCGATGCAGCTACGGGGCAGGAGCGGCCGCCAGGGCAGTTTCGGCTCCACCGGGTTCCTGCTTTCCCTGGAAGACCGCAACCTGTTTCCGCCGGGGAAGAGCATCCGCCGGCTGGCCGGTTGCCTGAGCAGGGACCCGTCCGGCAACCCTTGTTGGCAGGGGCCGGCAGTGGAGAGGTACCTTCGCCAACAGGAGAATATCGCGGACCGGGAGGCGGCCACCAGCCGTACTTTGACCAACGACTTCGCCGCAGTTCAGGACTTGCAGACAGATGCCTATTACCGGCTCAGGCAAACCGTCCTGGCCGGCGCCGGCCTGTTGGATGAACTGCCTCCCGCGGTTCTGGAAACCGCGCGGTCCCTGGTGGAAGAGCATTTTCCGGGCCTGGATTGCTCCGACTATTCGGCCAGGTTCTCAAACTTCAGCCGGCAGGCGTCGGATTCATTTGGTCTCGCCCTTCCCGATCTGTACGGGCAGCCGGTGGATCTGCTGCCGGCCCTGTTGTCTGCAAGGCTGATGCAAAAGCTGGAAGAACTCAAGAGCGTTGCCGGCGAGCGCAGGTTCGGAAAACTAGCGCGGCAGGTATTCCTGGAGTGCAGCGACGAACTTTGGGTGGCCCACCAGGCTCACCTGCAGGATACCTTGCTCGCATCGCTGGCGGGTCTCCACGGCCATAAGACTGCGGTAGCGGATTACATCCTGCATTCTTCGGAGCTTTTGTCCGAGTTTCGCGCCTCTTGCCGGGACGAGTTTGTCTCCCGGTTGTTGCTCTTTCCGGTCCAGGCGCTAGCGCCGGTTGCCGGCGGTGATGACTTGGGGTTCTCCCAGCAGGGGTTCAACAACCTGGAATATAACCAGGAAAACGACAAGGAAATCACCGAACTCATCGGCATTTGAGGCGCTATTCAACTCTGTTGAAGAAAATGCCCGCGCCAGGGCGAGCGACGGCGCGCCCATCACCACCCTACCGGCGAACAGGAGATGACATGGCTCGAAGAATGAAGAAACTCAGCACAGCCCTATTTACGGGTACCATGGTCGCCGGCGCTCCCCTGGTAGCGGCGTGCAGCAGCGGGCCCACCTACGAAAACTGGGCGGCCACCGACGGGGCTGCCGGGCGCATCAACCTGGATGATGTCCAGGAAGCCTTCAAAGATTCCAAAAGCGCCACCGAGTTTGAGACCCGGGTGAACGAGATTTACGAGGGCGACGGGATAATTCTCATCCGCGCGCTCCAGGATGGCGAGGCGCTGACCCTTGAAGGTTGGGAAGACCTGAACTCCAGCAATGAGATTGAGGACGAGCGGGACGACCTGCTATTCACCATAGTGGAGCGGGACGACCGCCACGAAATGCAGGGGTATCACGCCAACAGCTACTACCACAGCAGCTTCGGCCCAGGCAGTTTCCTTTTCGGTTACATGGTGGCCACCGCTTTCATGCCGGGGCCGTATTTCTACGCTACGCCGGTAAGTCGCGGGGGCGTAATCAGGCAGGAGCGGGCCAGCTACCGCAGTTCCAATCGGTACGGATCCCAGGTGGCCCGCAACAGCCGGTACGCAACCCGGCAGCAGGGGTTCGCCGGCTCCCGCTACCAGGACTCAAGCCGCAACCTGAGCTCCAACCGGCAGACCTACCAGCAGACGCAGAGAAGTTCAGGGGCTTTCCGGTCCAGCAGCGCCGTATCCAGGTCCGGGTCCGGCCGGGGCTTCGGATCATCATCTGTCAGGTCCCGGAGCGGCAGTTTCAGCGGCGGCGGCGGGACCGTCAACCTGGGCATAGACAGGAAATAACGCCGGGGTCAAGGCGAAACGCAAGACGCTTCAGGGAAGCCCCAAGTTTTACCGGCGTGTCCGATTGGGAGATTCCCTACCCGCTGCAAGGATGCCCTCAAGGGAACGCGTCATTATTAAGAATATGGGCGCTCACGCGCACCGCGCTTTCAATTGCCCGCTCTCGCTTCACCATAGACCCGTTCTCTAAGCAAGCAGGTCACACTGGCGAGTAAAGGACTCCGGCTAACGGCATGGAAGACAGCGAAGGCCAACAGGCTTACTTAGAACACAACGCAAAGGGCATTGGCCTTGAATTAAGGCTGTCCGGACTGCCTGAACACGCCTATCTTGAAGTGCGCCTCCCCAATGCCGCTAGGTCATGGGACCTGGCCCAGCTTCTGGATGAGGTATTCCCCCCGGACGGGGAGGGCCAGGCCGAGGTGGAAGAGTCTTTCGACCTGTACGAGAACCCGGACATTGTTGAGATTTACCGGGCCTTTACGGGCGTGCTCGCGCAATTCCGCCGGGACTTGTGCCGGCTTGAAGTCACGGCGCTTGGTGGGAGCCCGGCAGCCCCGGATACGACCGTCGGCCGGTTGTTTCACATCACGGCGGACTCCGGTCAGGAGGGAGACCGGCCGCTCTCCCTCTCGTTGAGCCCCAGATACAGCGCCCTGGAATACGGGCGCCGCATGGGCTGGGATACCCCGGAACAGCCCTTCTTTCCCTGGCTCCAGGAATGCCTGGCCATGTACTTCATAGACAAGCACGAGCAATCGCCGGCAGTGTGTCCCGGGGCGGTGGAGCAGGAAGATGCGCCGTGTAGTCACCCCGTCTGCGAAGTAATGAGCCGTTTGGAAGACATGGGCCTCCTGTCCTTTGCCTCGCCGGGAGGCGAATCGCATATAACTCAGGCCGGCCGGGGATTTATCGGCAGGCTGTTGAGGGAGACCGAGGACTACATAGACCGCTACGACATTTTCAAGGACGTATTGTGGGAAGAAGAGACCGGCGCCATAGAGTTCGGAACCGGCGCCGGCGATGACCTTAGAGTTGAGGTCTATCTTGCTGAGGGGCTGGACCCGCTCCGAACCGTCTTCCTGCTGCGTCTTTACGATGGCACTTGCGACCCGTTTGTGGATGAATGGCAGGCTCAGGTCGGGCGGGAAACCTTCTTTGACGAAATCCTGGAGCCGGTTGTCAACCGCTGCGTGTCGGACGAGGAAATAGTACGGGCAGTCCTGGAGCAGGGCTATGCCATTCTGGAAGACGCGGCCGAGTCCGAAAGAGAGTCCCGCCGTCTGGCCCGAATTACCTCCAGGGCGAACAGTTCAGATTCCTGAATCCCTGGACACGGAAGCTGCCGGCGCTGCTTCGGGGGAAATATTAGGGAAATTCCCTGCTTGACCGGAAAAGCCCTCGGTCTGGACCTCCGGGTCCTGCGTCAGGCTTCCGCGGACGAGGCTAAATGGCAAAGAATAAAATCAGCGACGAACTGACCACCACGGAACTCTCCAGGAATGCTACCCCCACGTTGCGGCCCTCGGCCATTTCCTGGGAAACCCGCACCCTGGGAAGAACCAGCAAGTCAACCAGCAGTCGCAGGACATAAAGCAGGACAAAGCCGATTACGGCAAAGACGACAAACTCGATTATCCCGGCCGTCCAGCCCTCGAACTCGCCCGACAGCGCCTTGAGCATCACCAGGCCGATGGCAATCAAGTTCCCTCCGAAAGCCACCCCAACGGCGTAGTTGTCCTTTTCTATCTCTTCGTGAATGTCGAAGGATGTAGTTATCTCGTAGAAGAGGGCAAAGGCTATCAGCACCGCCAGGCCCATCAGGAAAAAGGCCACGGAAATCAGGGCCTCGGTGGGTTCCCCCATGCTGCCGGAACCGGAAATGGCGCCGGCAATCATCAGGCCGGTAGCCACGTTGATTCCGAATTCCGACGCTCCCGTGCCGGCATTCTGGTCCCTGAGCACTTCCTGCTCCACGTTAAACTTGAACAGCACCAGCTTGTCCATGACAACGCGCACCAGGTTGAGGGCCACAATGCCGCCAACCGAGTACAGGAAAACCCGAAGGACCTCCCAGGCGAACTGGGCATCAAACCCTATACCGGCATACACCAGGGCGGGTTCGTAAACGGCCCCCACGAAAACCAGCACCACGCCGAAAAGGTAACCCCCCAGGCGCAGGGCCTCGGCCAGGTTCCTCTTCTCGACGACCTCTTCGTCTTCCCGGTGGGAGGTTATGAGGTCCCGGGCCAGTTTTGCGATGAGCAATACAATCACCCCCAGGGCCACGTACACCAGGCCGCGGGGAAAGAAAATCAGGGCATCCAGCAAAGCTTCCAACATATCACTCACCGGCTCCTTTGTTCCGGCCGCTCGGCGGCGTAGAGGTGCACATTTTCCGGGGGAATTATCTCGCTGAAGTGGGCTTCGAAGGGCGCGCCTTCAAACTTGGTTATGGCCAAGGTCCGCTGCTCGTCCTCGGAAAGGAACTCCCACATGTAGAAGCCCTCGCCGTCGGAGGGGCGATTGTCCCTGAAGTAGAAGGCTTCAAAGCTGTTGCGGTACACGAACCTCAAACCGTCCACCACTATGGACCGGTCAATGGACCGCTGCTCGTCCATTTGCATCAGGGCCGATTCGGTCAAGCCGATGGATTCCAGGCCCACCGGCCGACGGTCATCCGTTGCCGTGATGAACAAGTCCGTACCGTCGTCAGACCACTCTAGCCAGACCCGGTTGTCGGCGTCGGCCACCACCAGTTCGAACCAGATGATTCCGTTGCCGCCATACCTGTGGACGTTCTCGACGACGAAGAAGCAGTCGTCATATTCCAGGGCCAGCCCCTGAATTACCACCACGTCTCCAACCCGGGCTTCCCTGATGGTGGTTTCCACCGGGACGCTGCCGGTTTGGGGTCTCTTCCTGCCTCTGCCAAATAAGGATCTGAGCATATTGGTACCTTCTGTGGGACTGCTGAATCAGGTATGCCGGAGTCCGGGCTTGCCAGGTCCGGTCAATGCAACTAGCCGGAGCCCGGGCCCCGGAGAATCTCTGCCGTTATTGAAGACAAGCTGGAGTTTAGGCGTACCGCACACCGGGGTATTGAAACCCCAACCCTGCCACCTGTCCTATTGGCTAACATGATAGCATGGTATTGGCCTGCCGTAAGCGGCCCTATCCAGGGCAATCGCGTCTTAACGAATTGTCTTCCTGAACGGCCAAGACTGTCTCTGAACGGATTGAAGAATCTAAACTCCATCCATAAAACCGACTTTGGGACCCGCAACCGTGCTAAGGGGCAGGACTTCAGGCCCTTCGGCAAAGTTTATCCTGAGCCAAGCCGAAGGACTCAGGGCGACATCCCTTCCAGCTTAGGTGGACAGCGTAATTTAAGACGCGCTTGCCCTGAGCTGAAGAACCTTGCGTAAGATGCGCCAAACTTAGAAAGGTATTGGCCTCCCCTGGTGGCCCCATTCTGCCAACTTGCAGCCTGTTTGGTTGAAGACTTGCCCGACTGACACGGTTGTGGTGAGCCTTTCCCCTTGACGGTTTTCCGGCGGGGCAGGTATGGTTGAGACAGCGGCGTAAGCGGCATTTGCCAGGGGCGGCCTGTATCGGAATCGGCGGATGCCGAAATGGGTAGCGGGCGTTGGCTGGTTTAACGACAGTGTCCCCGCTCCGGGGCAAACTATGGCCCGGTGACTCCCCTTCTATTCTGGCGCAGGTGCGGGTGTAATATGTCTGGACCATTCGGCGGGATTTTAATTGCCATTATTCTGTTGATATTGGGTGTGTTGCTGGTTTCGGGAATCCTCGACGTTCTGCTGTGGATTCTTGGCGTGATTTGCATAGTCTTGGGAATCATTATCGGGGCAATGGCTATTTTCGGTAAAAGGAACCGGTACTGACACTTGTGCAAAGTCTATAGGCTAGTGCCCGGCCGGAAGCCGCCCCTGTTTCCGTAAACTCGAACGCATCCCCGGGAGGTGTTGAACATGGGAATGTTCTCCAGGATGTCCACCATCGTAAAGTCCAAGATGAACCGGATGCTCGATAACGCCGAGGACCCCCGGGAAACCCTGGACTACTCCTACGAAAAGCAACTGGAAATGCTGCAAAATGTTAAGCGCGGCGTGGTCGAAATGGTTACCGCCAAGCGCCGCATTCAGCAGCAGGCCAGCAAAGTTCGGGAAAATATCGCCAGGCTGGAACGCCAGGCCAGGCAGGCCCTGGACGCAGACCGGGAAGATTTGGCCAGGCTGGCCCTGCAGCGCAAGCAGAATGCCTTAATCGAATTGCAGGGCCTGGACGAGCAGATTGAGGGCATGGAGCAGGAACAGCAGAAGCTGACCGTTGCAGAACAGCGGCTGCAAGCGAAGGTTGACGCCTTCCGGAACAAGAAGGAAATTATTAAAGCCCAGTACACCGCTGCCCAGGCCCAGGTGAGGATAGGCTCCGCGCTGGGCGGCATTTCCGAGGAAATGAGCGACATCTCCCTGGCCATGCAGCGGGCCGAAAACAAGACGGACCAGATGCGCGCCAAGGCGGGGGCCATTGATGAACTGGTAGCTACCGGCGTTCTGGACGACTTTTCCGGCCCGCAGGATGACATTGAGCGGGAACTGTCCCAGCTTTCCATATCCCAGGGCGTTGAGGACGAACTGGCCGCGCTCAAGGGCGGCCCTCCTGCCGGCGCCACCCAGGTCCGGGCCCTGCCGGAGGCCTCCCAGTCCCCGGTGGACGCTGAGTTGGAGGCCCTGCGAAACCGGGGCGGCGGCCAAAACTAACGGAGCGAGTGTCGAGAGAATGATTGTGCGCATTCTAGGTGAGGGTCAGTTCAATCTGCCCGGCGCGGCAATTGACGAACTAAACGAAATAGACAACCGGATGGTGGCTGCAGTGGAAGCCGAGGACAGCGAAGCGTTGCGCGCCCACTTGGAAGAAATGGTTGCGCTGGTACGGGAAAAAGGCTCGCCCCTGCCGCTGGATGAGCTTGTCGAGTCCGACCTGATTCTTCCAGAAACGGACCTTACCCTGGAGGAGGCGGAGCAGATCTTCATTGGGGACGGCTTGCTGCCCGGCTGAATACCGCCCTTTGTTGCCGGTCTAATGGGGGGATGCTTCGGCGTCCCCCTTTCGTTTGCCGATCAGTAACCGCAGGCTGGTAGTGGCTTAACGCATTTGAAATAATGGCCAATACACTTTGCCGTCATTCTTGCGGAGGCAAGAATCTGTACCCCGGCCTGTCGAGGTCCCCGCCGGCTCGGTCAGGAATGACGGTGCTTTTGACGAAACGCTCTGGTGGTTCAGCTTGTTTGAAACGATAATTGAAACTGCTTTTCTCCGTCGTTCCGGCGCAGGCCGGAACCCAAAAGTCCTGAAGGTAGGGAACCATGTCCAACGCCAACCTTATTGGAATTTGATTTGATTCCGGCCTGCGCCGGAATGACGAGGTTCGATAGTTACCCGTCAATCCAAAGTGGTTGAACTACCAGCCTCTGCACTTATTGGCAGCCCACCACGGGCGCCGGCAGGATGGGTCGGCGCACCGCCGCCGGCTCTATTCCCGCTCGCAGGGCAGTCAAGACCCCGGCGGCCTCCCAGTAGTTGTCCACGACGTGCAGTTGCCCGTCCCGCCACGGCAATTCGGTGAGGTCGTTCTGCATAAGGTTGCGGTTTTCCCGGACGGCGATGACCCTGATGCCCTGCTCCAGGGCGGCCAGCACGGGTAGGCCCAGGCAACCGTCCGGTATTACCAGGCAGGAAATGTCGGCGGCGGTCAGCACGCTGGGGTGGTTCATGCCCTTAGGGTCGCTGACTATCCGGGGGCTGCGCTGCAATCCCTTCAGCACGGACTGGATCAGGGCCAGGGAAACCCCTTCCGCGGCCATGCGGGGGTCAATTATGCCCGGGTCGGCGTTGGCTATTTCCTGCGTCTCCAGCATGGGGGCGTGGGCCGAAGGCACGTCCAGGATGGTTGAGACCGCGTGGGTCAGCATGGCCTCCACCCCTCCCCAGGGATTGACCATCTCTCCCTGGCTCTCGAAATATTCGGCGTGATAGCCCGGGGGGACCGCAATCTGGGAGGTGATGGCCAGGGCGTCGAAGGCCGACGCTGAAGGCTCCAGTTCTTTGAGCAGGTGGTCCAGCCCCTTCACCTTGCCCGCGGCCCGGCCTGAGCCGACGTAGCTCGCTTCCATTTCAAACTCGGGGCCGAGTTTTTTGATGACCGGCACCGCCAGGCCGTAGCTTGCCCTGGCGGCATTCACCGAGTTAATCGCCGCATGAATAAAGAGACTGTCCTCGTGGTGCCCCAGCACCACCAGCAGCCGATTGCTTCTCACCCGCTGCAGGCCGATGCTGCCCATAATGAGGCGGCTTATGACGCTGCCTTCCACGTAAAGAGCGTTGGCGGGCAGGTCAATGATGTCGGAAGCGTTGACCACGTTGGGGTGGGTTACCAGGGTGTCGCAGGCGGCCGCCAGCAGGGAGGCCACCGGCGTGGCGTCGCCGGCATGTCCCCCGATTTCGGCCCCGATTCCCGTGGGCACCAGCAGCACGCAGTTGAACGAATCGGCGCTTTCCAACGGGCGGGGAATAAACCGGAACAGAGAGGGCAAGGATCTGCCGTCCCACCCGGAGAGCAGCCCCATGTCGCAGCGGTACTCCCGGCCCGTAGTAGCGGTGACGGCCAGTCGGATGGGAACGTCGCCGGGTTCCAGTTGGGAAGCCAGCGCGCCCTCAAGGGCGAACAGGGGGTTGCTGCCGCGGGAGCTTCGGGGAACTATCAGCTCCCTTTCATGCAGGACTGGAGGCATAGGCGTTCCATCGCGAGGCGTAGTCGTCGAATCCAAATTCCCGGACCAGTTCAAGCCGTCCGTCGCTCCTGAGGACGTGGATGCTGGGCAGGTTGACGCCGTTGAACATGTGGGCCTTGGTCAGTGAGTAGGAGCCCACGTTGCAAAAGACGACCCGGCTCCCGGTCTCCAGCGGTTCAAGGAAGCGGTACTCCCCGAATATGTCCCCGGCCAGGCAGGTACAGCCGGCCAGCACGTATTCGCAGGGCCCGGAGTCGTCGTGGCCGGCCACGTCGGGTTCAAAGTCGAACTCCAGCAGTTCCGGCATGTGATTGACTGTCGAATCCAGAATTGCCACCCGCTTCCCGCCGCTTTCGAGGACATCCAGCACCGAGGAAACCATGAACCCGGCGCCGCGCACGAATGCCGCCCCCGGCTCCATGATAACCCGCAGCCCGTACTCACTGCGTAGGCTACCAATCAACCTGTGAAGGGGTACAAGGTCTGTTCCGGGAGGGAAGAGGTAGCCACCGCCCAGATTAATCCAGCCGATTCGTTCCAACAAGCCGGGAACCCCATCTTTAAGGCAATTGACCGTCTCTTCCAGTTCGCTGAAATCGGTTGATTCGCAGTTGCTATGCACCAGGATGCCTTCCAGGCGTTCATCGGGTGCACTTTGGGATGCGTGCCAGGCGGCCAGGTCCGGCAGCGGCACGCCCAGCTTGGAGTATGGCCGGCAAGGGTCGTAGCGTTCATCCTCCAGGAAGGAAAGTTCCGGGTTGACCCGTATTCCCAGGCTGGTTCCCGACCCGAATTGGCGGGCGAACCGCTCCCACTGGCCCAGGCTGTTGAAGGAGACATAATCGCAGAGGGAATCCAGGTCCGCAATTTCACGGGAACGTATTCCCGGGCTGGTGAAATGAACAGCCCCGTCATTCGGCAGGCAGGCGCGGGCCAGCCTGGCCTCGAAGGGCGAACTGACTGCGAAACCGTCCAGGCTTGGGGCCATGTGCCGCATCAACGTCGGGAGGCTCAGCGGCTTGATGGAGTAGCAGATTTCACAGCCCGTTTCGGCGCGCAGCCGCCGGGCCACTTCCAGCACCCGGTTAACCTCGGTTTCGTCGTAAACAAAGGCGGGAGTGTCCACCAAGTCGAAGGGGGTTTGAATCAGCATCGGGCGAAACTCGAAACGGCGCCGCCGGCCGGCCCAACCGGGCCGGCCGGCGGCCTGCGTTTCAATGCCGGATCAGCGCATGGGAGAGAAGGAAGCGGGAATGAGAATCTTGTTTTCCTGGCGTATGCGGCCGGGAGCGCCCGACGGCCAGTTGGGAGTGCCGCTGGAAGCCTTCCGGATTTCGTCCCGGTGGTTGAGGTCCTTGTACGGCCAGATGTGCATCCAGCGGTTAAGACCGCCCAGTTCGGAATGCATGGCCGCCACGCAGGGAGAGAATTGCTCACGCCAGGGCAGGGCCTTCTCCCAGCGGCTCAGCAGTTCGGGAATGGAACCGGGCTTGTAGGTGTAGATGCGCATTTCATAGACGTTGCCCAGTTCCTGCCCGCCGCCCATGGGGCGCATGAAAGATGCGGGATTCCAGATTTCCGACTCCATGTTCATTATCATGCTGGTATCCCGGGGCGGCCAATTGGGGTCCTTGGCGGCCTCGGCGCGTATTTCTTCCCGCTGCAGCAGGTTCTCGTAGGGCCAGACGTGAACCACCTGGTTGAGTACGCCGATGTCCGAGTGCCAGAATGCCGCCAGCGGAGAATACTTTTCCCGGTGGGGCAGGGCCTCGGCAAAGCTGGCTTCAAACTGGGGCACAGTTCCGGGCTCCAGGGTATAGGTCCTTACTTCGTATATCATGCTTGCTCCTCGCAAATTATTGTTGAAACGGGCCGCCGACCGGGCAGCCCATGAGTGTGCGGCCCTGTCCCTCGGCAGGCTCACGGCGAGGGCAGTTAGATGCCCCGCCATTGCCGCCGCCCGCTTACCCGGACAAAGTGACCGAACCCGGGCGCCGGGAAGTGTCCTGCCGACACCAGGATACCCTCTGCTTCCAGCATATCCAGCACCTGGTGCCTGGTGCTGCGGGACAGGTCCGGCTGAACGTCAAATATGGGATTCCAGTCGGTGAAGTGGGCCTGGGCCGGCGTATGGGCCACGTCACCAAGAATATAACCCCGTTCCCCCTGGGATGCAATCACGATGGATATGTGCCCCGGCGTATGCCCCGGCGTGGACACCGTAGTTAGCTCGCCGGTTATCTTGTAGTCGTCCTCCATCAGGTCCATTACCTTCAGGTCTGCCAGGGGAAGTACCTGGCTCGTTATGTGAGGCGCGTTGGCAGCCACCGACTCCTGGGTCCAGTGGTCCCAGTCCTTGCGGGGCAGGAGGTAGCGGGCGTTGGGAAAGGTGGGTTGGCCGTCTATAAGATTCCAGCCCACGTGGTCCGGGTGCAGGTGGGTAAACACCACCAGGTCCACGGCGTTGCGGTCCACGCCCTTCCGCTCCATGTCGTCCAGTAACGTGCCGTCCGGGGCCTGCAGGCCGGTATCAACGATTATCAGCTTGCCGCCGGACCGGACGGCGGTGGTGCCGTAGCGGCTGCGGATCTGCTCATCGCTGTCCAGTAGTTCGGGAAACTCGCGCCATTGCTCGATTGTGGTATCCGGGAAAGGCATGAACGGCGACCGGATGGGTTCCCCGTCGCTGAGGGAGACCAACTCGACGTTGCCAATGCTTATGGTGTGGCCGGGCATGGTTGATACCTCCTCTGTCTCCAGTTATCTCCGGTAGCAGCTTTGATATGCGGACTTGCGGTATTGCCGGGGCCAACCGGCGCCCTTTCGATTCGGCGCCCGCTTCGCGCCTATACTAAACCCTGGGCAGTCCGGCGGCAATCGCCAAGTGTCTCGCTGAAGGCTCCCCCTGCTATACTGGAACAAAGGGTTTGGGAGGTCCAGCGATATGCCGGCGCGTACGGGAAAGGAATATTTGCAAGGGTTGAGGGACAGGCCGCCGGAGGTCTGGGTTGGCGGTCAGCGCGTCGAGGACGTCACCAGCCACCCCGGATTTGCCAACGGGGCCAAATCGGTGGCGGCCCTGTACGACATGCAGCACGACCCCGAACTGGTGGCGGACATGACCTATCCCTCTCCCACTACCGGCGACAAGGTGGGCCTCTCCTTCATGATGCCGGACAGCCTGGAGGACCTGGAGAGGCGGCGCGGCATGTTCTACCGCTGGGCCGCCTGGCACGGCGGAATGATGGGCCGCACGCCGGATTACATGAACGCCGCCTTTGTGGCCATGGCCTCCGCGGCGCCCTTTTTCGACCAGGACCGGGAGGGCTTTGGCGAAAATGTGCGCCGCTACTATGAGCACATTCGCGAGAACGACCTTTGCCTTACCCACACGCTGGTCAATCCCCAGCGGTCCCGCTCCCCTCAGCGTTACATAACCGACTCCCTGGCCGAGGACGTGGCCCTCAAGGTTATCAAGGAGACGGACGCCGGCATAGTTGTGAAGGGCGCGCGGGTGCTGGCCACCCTGGGGCCTCTCTCCGATGAGATAGCCGTTTATCCCTCACGTTCCCACCATACTGCCGACAATGCCCACCAGTACGCTGTCTCCTTCTCCATTCCCAGCGATACGCCCGGCCTGCGCTATATCTGCCGGGAGAGTTTCGACTACGGTCGCAGCCCCTTCGACCATCCGCTGGGGGCCAGGTTCGAGGAGATGGACGCAGTCGCCATCTTTGACAACGTGCTGGTGCCCTGGGAGCGGGTGTTCCTGCTGGGCAACGTCGAAAGCTGCAACAACATGACGGCCCGCACCGGCTGGATTCTTCACAGCTTTCACCAGGTGGTTACCCGTATTCTTGCCAAGACCGAGTTTCTGCTGGGGACTGCGTCGCTGATGGTGGAAACCCTGGGTTCCGGCGAGCAGGCCCACGTCCAGGAACGCATCGCCGAGATGGTGATGAACCTGGAGATAATCAAGGCCCTGCTGCGCACCGCGGAAGTGGATGCCGCCCCGGATGAATGGGGCCTCCTTACGCCGTCCAGGTTCCCTCTCACCGTGGCTGAGAATATGTACGCCCGCAGCTTCTATCCCCGGATGATTGAAATAATGCAGCTTCTGGGCTCCAGCAGCCTGATGGCGCTGCCCAGCCAGTCGGACTTTGACACGGAGCTGGCTGCCGACCTGGAGCATTACATGGCCACGGATACGGCATCCGGCCTGGAGCGAACCCGGCTGTTCCACCTGGCCTGGGACATTTCCTGCAGCGCCTTTGGCTCTCGCAGCCTGCACTACGAGCGGTTCTTCGCTGGCGACCTGGTGCGCAACGCCCAGATAATGTACGCCACCTACGACCGCACCCCCATGATGGAGGCGGTCAGGAAGTTCCTGGAACGGGACTGAACCTCCGGTGCCCTTTAGGCAGCGGCCTTTGCTGTCGCGGCTCCTGTTGCCGCATGCTGTGCCGTAGAGGGGATTGCCGTCTGGCGGTGTGAAGTCGGGTCTTGGGATTCAGCCCCCTATCGTGTCGCGGGCCAGCAGAAATATCGAGTCAAACATTTCCCTGGTAAGTTTGCCCGTCTGCGTGTTCTGGCGGCTGGGGTGGTAGGAAGAAACCAGGGTAATGCCGCCTTCAAGTTCACAGGTCTGCCCGTGACCGAATCTGGGCAGAGGCTTTGGGTTGGCCAGGCCGGCAGCGGCCCTGGTCTGAAGGTAAGCGTCAAAGGCAAACTTGCCCAGGGCGACTACTACCCTCACCTTCTCCAGTAATACCAACTCCCGGACCAGGAAGGGCCGGCAGGCGGCCTTCTCTGCGGGGTTGGGCTTGTTGTCCGGCGGGGCGCACCGTACCGCGTTGGTGATGTACACGTCGGTCAATACCAGGCCGTCGTCCAGGGACTCGGAGTTGGGCTGGTTGGCGAATCCGGCCCGGTGGAGGGCGCCGAACAGCCAGTCCCCGCTGGGGTCTCCCGTAAAGGAACGGCCGGTGCGGTTGCCGCCGTGGGCCGCCGGGGCCAGCCCCATGACGAGAATTCTGGCATTGGGGTCGCCAAAGGGCGGCACGGGCCGTCCCCAGTATTCCTGCTCCCGAAACCTGGCTACCCTGGCCTGGGCAATGTGTTCCCGGTGGGCGACCAGGCGGGGACAAAGACGGCACCCAACTATGCGCCGGTGGAGTTCGGGGAGTGAACTGATTCCCCCGGGGTTGCTCGGTCGCCGCGCGCCGCCGGAGGAACTACTCCGTTCATTCACGCGGAGACTGGCCCGGTTTGGAAGTGAGGCATCACCTGCTCGGCGAACAGGCGCAGGGAGTTCAACGTCTGTTCGGCGGTAAGGGAGCCGAAGAAGAAGGAGCCAACGAAGTAATTTGAGCCGGTAATGCTCAGGTGTTCTTCCAGGGTATCTCGGACTGTTTCGGGCGAGCCCACTATGTGCAGCCCGTCGGCCAGACGTCCATCGAAATCGGCCAGGTATGCAGTGCGCCCGGTGTCGTCACCGTTCAAGATACGCAGGTGGTTGAAGTTGGCGATGAAGTCTGCGAAGCCTGCCCTGGCCTCTCTCAGCGCCTGCCCGTCGGTTTCGGCAAGATATATGTGCCGGGTAATTCCGTACTTTGGCTCCGGTTCGTGGCCGTTCAACCGGCCGTCCCTCCCCCGATTCTCCTCCCATACGGACTTGTACAGGTCTATGTGCTCCCGCATTTCCTCCATGGGCGGGTAATGGGTGACCGTGCTTATGCCCTCCCCGGCAATCCACCGAATGGATTCGGGGTTGGCTGTCGGGTACCAAAGGGGCGGATAGGGCTTCTGCCAGGCCGCCAGCGGCAGGGTAACGTCCTTGAAGGTGTAGTGCTTGCCCTCGTAGGAAACCTTGCCCGTCTTGAGCCCCATAATCAGGATGTCCAGGGCTTCCCGGAACATCTCCCGGGACCGGTCAACGTCAATGTCGAAGAAGCCCAGTTCGTAGGCCGAAATTCCCCGGCCAATTCCCACCTCCAGCCGTCCCTGGCTGAGCTGGTCCAACATGCAGATTTCTTCTATCAGGCGGAGGGGATTGTAGAAGGGCAGGGGGTAAACCAGTGGCCCAAACCGCAGGTTGCGGGTCCTCTGTGCCACCGCGGACAGGAAAACGCTGGGGGAGGGAGCCATGCCCAGGGGTGTGCCCTGGTGCTCGGCCATCTGGTAACAATAGAAGCCGGCCCGGTCGGCGTACTCCAGAAACCTCAGACGCTGCTCGTACAATTCGTAAGGCGAGGAGCCATTGCCATCAATCCAGTCAAAAATGCCAAATTTGACCGGCCAATTTACCCTGGAAGCTCCGTCCGAACCTGCCAAGTTGAGCTACCTCCAAAACCCGTTCAGACCAAGTCGTTCAGCCAAAGGCGCTGTTGGGCGCCGCTTGCCGCCAATGAGGGCTACTCAAAGGGCGTGGGCATTCCCTGTACGGGCACTTCAATGAGAGTCGGGGCGTCAACGGCCAGCGCCTCGGCCAAGGCCGCGCCGAGACCGTCAATGTCAGTCCTGACGCCCCGGGCGCCGTAGGCCTCGGCCAACTTCACGAAATCCGGGTTATGCAGGGCCGCCCCGTAAACCCGGCCCTCGAAGCGGTTGACCTGGTCCCGGAGTACGTTGCCGTAGGCATTGTCATTGAAAACTATCACCACGGCGTTGATGCCGTACTGCACCGCCGTGGCCAGTTCCTGGGAATTGAACAGGAATCCCCCGTCGCCTGAGACGGCCACCACTGCCTTGTCGGGCTGGGCTACCTTGGCGCCCAGCGCCACCGGAAAGGCATACCCCAGGTTGCCGGCATAGGAGGAGGTCAGGAAGGTGCGGGGTTCGTAAACCGGGAAGAAGGCCCGGCAGTAGTATCCAATCTGGGTCATGCCCGAAATGAGTATGCCGTCATCAGGCATTACATCCCGGATGGTTGCTGTGATGGACTCCTGGGGCTCAACCCGGATGGCCGATTCGGCGCGCCGCTGCCTCAGGGCATCGAACTCCTCAGCCCTGCTGGAACGGGCCGGCCCCATTTGCCGCAGGTTTTCGTTCAAGCCTTCCAGGGTTAGGCGGGCGTCGCCGAGAATGCCAAAGGTATTCTCGTAGTTGCGGCCCAACTCAGCATCGTCTATGTCTATCTGGACGATGCGCTGCCCTCCCAGCCAGGCCGGGTTGGCCATGCGGGTCCCCACGGCCAGGATTGCGTCAAAGTGGGGTTCCTCCCTGGCCACTGGGTCGTTGCGCAGCCGGTGCGCTCCCAGGGCCAGCGGATGTTTTTCGGAGATAGCCCCCTTCCCCTCGGGGGTGGTTATTATTGGGGCTTGCAGGTGTTCGGCGACCCTTAGCAGCGCCTCCTGCGCCCCTGAAGATATGACGCCGCCGCCGGCCCAAATAAGCGGATTGACGGCCTGGGACATTATCTGCGCCCCCTCGCGGACCCTGGCCGCATCGGCGACGGGCCTCGGGTACTCTTCGGGCTCGTGCAGGTCAACGTTGGCTACCTCGGCCAGGGTCTCGGGCGGAATCTCGATTTCCACCGGGCGCGGCCTTCCGGTCTTCAGGTGGTAGAAGGCTTCATGCACGGCGTCGGGAATCTCGGCCGGGTCCAGGATACGCTTGGCCCACTTGGTGACGGGGCGTATCGTATCCAGTTGGTCATTCACTTCATGGAGTATTCCCCGGTCAACGCCGATCAGGTCCCGCTCAATCTGGCCCGAGACCACCAGGATGGGGGAGGATGCGGCAAAGGCGGTACCGATGCCGGCGGACGCATTCTGCAGGCCCGGCCCCGGGACCATCATGGCGGTGCCAATGCCCCCACCGGCCCGGGCGTACCCGTCAGCCATGTAGGTCGTCGCCTGCTCGTGGCGGGTGGTGATAAACCGGATTCCCGGCTCACCCTGCAGGCCGTCCAGGGCATGGTAAAGCTGAACGCCAGGCAGGCCGAAAATGACCCGCACCCCTTCAAGATACAGGGCCCTCGCCAGGGCTTGGCCGCCGGTCATCTCAGGCATATTGCTCCCCTTTTTACGTTGTTGACCCGCGCCGGCCAGGCCGTGCAAATATGGGCCGGCAACTAGGTTCTCCAGTTTGCGGTGAACCGGATTGTAGTTGCGCCGCCCGGCAGCGTCAAGTTGAGCCAGGGAGAGTAAGCAGGACGGCTGAAATGCGGGCTGGCGCCAAATATTCCCGCCCACCCTGAGCCTGTCGAAGGACTTGGTCGTACTTGGGTATGGTTCGACGAGTTCACCACGAGCGGTTGTTGGAGGAGGGGCTGGAGAGGACAAGAACTGGCAAAAGGACCCCCTCTGGTATGCCTTCGGTCAATCCCTTCGGTCTTCGCTTTGTCTTCGTTGCAACGGTCGCAGCAGTCATTCATAATCACGCATGGCACACTGCCGGCTGCCGGCGGCCAAAAATGGACGCTTCCTATTACCTTTGCTAAACTAACCACAAGTGCCAAGCAAGGGCAAAGTGGCATTAGAAGAACTAGATCCATAGAGAACCTGGGTGTCTCAAAGAAGCTGCGTTTGGAGGTCCCAAACATGAAGAAAGTGGTAAGCGAAATCAACGGGGCGATTTTCAGTCTGCCCTGGCTGGTTGCCAGGGATGAGGGACTTTTCGAGGCTGAAGGCATAGAAATGGAGTTTGTGACCGCGGTCAGCAGCGGCCAGGTAGCCCATACCGAGAACCCGGAGGAGGTCAACCCGATTCTGGGGCATGTGGCTTTTGAGGATGCCAAGGTCTCAATTTACCGCGCTTGAGAAGAGGGTCAGGTCCGTCGGGCCTACGAAAGCAAACAGGGCGCCAAGATTATTGCCCTGCGCTCTGCCGTCGCCAGCCAGGCCATCCTGGTGCGGGGGGACTCGCCTCACTATTATCCCGGCACCCTGGGCAATAAATCGGTGGCAGTCCAGTTCCATGCCGGCTCCCACTACGTCGCCCTGCGGCTGCTGTCCGGGTACCTGCCCGAGGAGAAAATAAAGCTGGTCCACTACGGGTCTCCCCAGTACCGTTTTGAGGCCCTGATGAACGGTGATGTGGATGCCGCAGCCCTGATGGAACCCTGGATTACCCTGGCGGAAAAGCTCGGCTGCCGGCCCGTTTGTGAAGGCCACTACCTGGGCGCCGAAAACGCCAGCGACAACATGGACGAGGAGACTTTCAACGCCATCAACCGGGCCGTGGTAAAGGCCGTTGACATAATCAACGCCGACAAGCGGAAATATCTCCACTACCTGATTGACGAACCCAGGTTTGCCTCCGTGGCGGTCAAGTATGGCAGCATTACGCCGGAGGATTTCCACCTGTCCCGCATCCGGTACTCCTACAACACCCCCTATAACGACGAGATTATCGAGGACACATATCACTGGATGGTCAAGTGGGGCCTGCTGGACGGCGCCGCCTGCAGTTCCGACCTGGTGGACAACCGCATCGCGGAACCGGCGCCGGCCGACGACTGAGCGGCCGCGCCCAACCGGGCAACCACCGGGAAACGATAGAAGGCCGGCTGGGGAATTGTCCCGGCCGGCCTTGCGCAGTTTGACAATTCCTTGGGCGGTGCAGACATTTGAGCCGTTCAGGGTTGGCAGTTGCCAGGCGCCAACCGCGGGGCGACACAGGATCAGACGAGGAAAACCATGAAGTACGATTACATAATAGTTGGCGCCGGCTCGGCCGGTTCGGCGCTGGCCTGCCGCCTGTCTGAGAATCCCGGAAAGTCGGTCCTGTTGATCGAAGCAGGGCCGGACTACCCGGACTTTGAGCGGCTGCCCGACGAGCTGAAATATGGCTTCAGTGCGGCTCCCTCACCTCCCGCCGCCAGGACTCCCAGCGGCCATCCTACCTGGCTCGCCGCATCCCCGTATAGCTGGCAATACACGGCTACGGCAACCGACCAGGCCCCGCCCATGCTGGTGCCGCGGGGTAAGGCGACGGGCGGGTCCAGCGCCATAAATTCCTCCGCCTTTTTTCGGGGTACAGCCGATGATTTCGACGCCTGGGCTGCGATGGGAAATGAAGGCTGGAGTTACGAGCAGGTCCTGCCCTTCTTCCGGCGCCTGGAGACGGACGCCGACCACCAGGATGACTTTCACGGCACTGAGGGCCCCATTTACGTACACCATTCCAGTCGGGAATCCTGGCACCCTTCCCAGCGGGCCTTTCGCGATGCCTGCGTTGCCAGCGGAATACCGGAAACCGATGACCACAACAATCCCGATTCGGTAGGCATCGGGCCCGGCATAAACAACAACCATCACGGCATCCGTTTCAGCACCGCCCTGGGATACCTGGACCTGGCACGACACCGCCTGAACCTGACCATCAGGCCCAACTGCCAGGTGGTCCGGCTGCGATTCGAGGGCAAGCGGGCGGTGGGGGTAGAGGTTGAATCGGGAGGCGAGACCTTCTGCCTCGAAGCTGGTGAGGTCATACTCAGCGCCGGGGCCGTGGGTTCGCCGCAACTGCTCCTTCTGTCCGGCGTAGGGCCGTCGCCGCAACTGGCGGAAGTGGGCATTCCGGTAGTCCACGATAGCCCCGGGGTGGGCAAGAATCTTAAGGACCATCCCAAGGCCTACCTCACATGGCAGTTGCCCGATGGCGCCCCTACCCAGGCCAGGGCGGCGCCCGGGGGAGCGGCCCTGCGCCTGACCGCGCCCGGTTCCCACCTCAGAAATGACCTGGGAATCAGCCTTTCCTGCTACGTTCCGCCGCGCACCCATAACATGACCGACGGCGACCGGGACCCGGAAACGGTGGCCCGCTACACGGAAATGATGGTCACCCTGCTGCTGCCCCTCAGCCAGGGCGAACTCAGACTGGCAACCGCCGATTATCGAGACCAGCCGGCCATGCATTACAACTATCTCGCCGACCCCTTTGACCGCAGCAGGATGCGGGAGGGCGTCAGGCTGGCTCTTGACCTGTCCCGTCGCGCCGAGTTGTCCCCGTACATTGGGCAACTCAAAGAACCTGCCGGCGGGGACCTGTCCACCGATGAGGCGCTGGATAACTGGCTGCTGCGAGAGGTTACCACCTATTCCCATATTTCCTGCACTTGCCGCATGGGCCCGGCCGGCGACCCCCTGGCCGTAACTGACCGCTTCGGGCGTGTTCACGGCGTTGAGGGTCTCCGTATAGTTGACGCCTCCATCATGCCCGACCTGGTAAGGGCGCCCATCAACCCGGCGGTGATAATGCTCGCGGAAAAAATTGCCCACGACATTGAATTGGGGAATTAGCTGCCCTGACAAATCTGAAGTAATGAAAGGACCGGCCCAACCCGCCCTTCCCGCGCAGGCGGGAACCTCGACAGTTAAGAGTTCAGATTCCTGCCTTCGCAGGAATGACGATCTAGGCTATAGGCATCGCTTCAAAACGGTTGCCCTAAAAGGAGCCGACCTATTGGAAATTGTCGGTAGAGTTTGCCGCTCAACCTGAGCTTGTCGAGGGGCCGTCCTTTCATGGTTCGACAAGTTCATCACGGGCGGACTTTCAGCCTATTGGTCATTCGTGAGCCGATTGACCATTAGTGGCGCCCCCGCCGGCGTGAGTCGCCATGCCAGCGTGTTCGTGGCATCCTGCTATAATTGGAAAAGGTATAAGGCGCTGTAATCCATGAGGATGTCTGCGCCTTGAACGAAACCGAGAAGCGGGCGCTGCTCTGGGACGATTCGCCGAAGTGTCGCTGCCGCTTGGACAATTACCCTCTGCTGAATGTCCACCACAGGAGGAAGTTTTCATGGCCGACGAGTTAATAGTCCTCCACGAGAAACCCGAAGCAAAATACATGATTGCCGGCTGGCGGCGCCAGTGGTCCAACGGGGGCAGGATTTCCAGCGGACTTCCCCGCTACCTGATTGAGAAGCTTGGCGCCCGGAAGATTGGCCAGCTGGGCGACAGAATATCGGAGCTTTGCTATCCCTTCCAGGTTGCCGGGACCCACGACACTTTCCGTCCGGGAGCGGCATTCCAGGACGGGCTGCCGTCCAGCCCCATGACCAGGGAGAACGACATTTACGACGCCGGAAACGGCCTCATAGTTTTTTTGGGCGAGGAACCCTGGAGTCGCATTGACCTGTACGGTGAAGGCTTCTTCCAGGTGGTGCGCGAACTGGGCATTGAAGAGACGGTGGCCGTGGAAGGCGTGAACGGGCCGGCTCCCCCGGAACTGGAACGGCGGATAAACTGCGTTTACAGCCGCCCGGAAATGAAAGAGCGCCTGGAGCGCCACGGCCTGATAATGTCCAGCCGCGGCTCGGAAGGCCGTCGGGGGCCTACCATTGGCATGGCCATGGTATCCCTGGCCCACTTCCAATACCCGGAAGTCAAGATGTTCAGGCTGGGAGCCATGGCTCCCATGTATCCCTTCGTGGTTTCCAACAACGAGCAGATGGGCATTTTCCGGGACCATCGCTCCTTCTACGACATTATGCGGCGGCTCAAGGCCATGTTCCGCCTGGATATTGACCTGAGCGAACTGCTTTCCCTGGGCGAATCCGAGTCGCGGGACTTGCAGGCCAACCTGGACCGGGTGGCCGAAAACAATGCCGAGGCCAAGCGCATCATCGAGCAGGTGCGCTCCGACTACAACGTGGTCCCCTACGTGGAGCCGGTGGAACTGGACCCCGGCCTGGACCGGGCCCTGGAGGACATTCTGCAAGGACTGTCAGACTCACCCGAAGGCCAGTAGCAAGACGCAACGGGCTCACCCAAGAGAATAGCTGCAAAAGAACAGGGAGGGGATGCGCCCCTCCCTGTCTTCATTTGTGCTGTAGAGTTGCCGCTGTTCGCTATCAGGAATGGGCCGCGGGCATGGCCGGCCGGTTCTTGTGGGACTGGGCATCCCTGGTCGTGGGCAGCGGGCCCGTGGCCGTGTAGTACTTGACCCCCGCAACCATCAACTCCTCAGCCGGGAAGCGGGTGATTACTTGGGCGCCGTCGGCGGTGACCACGACCTCCTCCTCAATGCGGGCGGCCGACCAGCCGTCGGAAGCCGGCCAGAAGGCCTCCAGGGCGAAGACCATGCCCTCTTCAATGGGCTGCGGGTGCTCCAGCGAGAACAGGCGGCTGAAGATGGGCGCTTCCCAGATGTTCAGTCCGACGCCGTGCCCGTATTGCAGCGCAAAGGCTGCCTCCTCGTTGGCGAAACCGAATTCCTCAGCCCTGGGCCAGTGCTGCACTATGTCCGCCGTGGTGATGCCCGGCTTTACCGCATCTATGGAGACGTCCAGTATTTCGCGGCATTTCTTGTAAGCATCTATTTGAGACTGGGACGCGCTGCCGATGGCCAGGGTGCGGTAGTAGCAGGTACGGTAGCCCATGTAGCTGTGGAGAATGTCGAAATATACCTGGTCGCCGGGCCGGAGAATCCGGTCGGCGAATATGTGCGGGTGGGGGCTGGTGCGCTCGCCGCCTATGGCGTTCACCCCCTCCACGAACTCGGAGCCCAATTCGTAGAGCACCTTATTGACCAGGGCAACCCCGTCGTTCTCCCTTATGCCCGCCCGCAGTTCCTGGTAGAGAACGTCGTAGGCTGCGTCCACCATGGCGCAGGCGGTGTTGAGCAGGGTAATCTCGTCCTGGGTCTTGATGCGGCGGGCTTCCAGCATGATTTGCTGCCCGTCCACCACGTTCAGGCCCTCCTTCTGCAGGGCAAACAGCACCACCGGCTCAACCACGTCAACGCCGATGGGTTCGTTCTGCAGGCCCCGCAATTCCAGCTCGGCCTTGATTTTTTTCGCCACGTCCTCGGCCAGGTTGGCGGAAGGAGGAGTGGCGCCCCGCAGCGTGGAAATGCCGGCCCGGGAACGTTCACCCAGCCAGGGGCAGTAAAGCTGGTGGTGACGGGCCGCCGAGCCGAAGTCCCAGAGAATTGGCTCGTCGTCCTGGGGCAGCAGGCAGAAGCGCACCAGCTTGTCCAGGGCCCAGGTGCCGATGATGGTGGCAGTGAGGTACCGGATGTTGTTCATGTCGAAGGAAAGAATGGCGCCCAGGTCGGAGTTCTTCAGCAGCCCCTTGATGCGGTTCAGCCTTTCCGTGCGGAGCCGCTCAAAATTCACCCGTTCCTCCCAGTCAACATTCATTGTTCCGAAACTCTTAATCTGAGTCACTGCCATCACCTTTCACGCCATGTTTGCGGGCCGTCGAAAACCGGGGCAGCCCAAGGCTTGCGGAAGTTTATTCGTGGGCTGTGCGCCTGTCAACCGGGTACTTTATCGCCCCCAGGGCGTTTGGGTTATGGAGAAATGTCATGCTGAACGAAGCAGAAGCATCCAAGCTCCAACCCATCAGACAGGTTTCGGTTTCCGGGTCATGGTTTACCGGCAGGACTTCAGGCGCTTCGGCAATCTCACGAGGCAATTGCCTCGTGTTTCGGCAATTGTTCCGAGCCCTTTAGCCAACGAACGGGGGTAAACCCGTCGTTCCATTATTGGAGGCCCGTTCAGCCCTAACTTTGCGCTGTCCAACCAAGCAAACTGCCGGACGGGACCAGATATGACGCGTAACAGCCATGCCTGAGGGCGGGGGCAGAAACGGCGGTAGGAGGCATGGACTATAATACCTGGGACGGTTGCGGAGGTCCGCGGCCAAACTACAAGACACCCGGAGGTTTCCAAGTTGTCCGACAGGATTGAAGTTATTCACACCAGCGAGTACGACCCCTCGGTTAACCTGCCCTATGCCCCGGCCGTTAAGGTGACCGGCGGGTCCCTGCTATTCCTGGCCGGCGTGAATGCCGCCAAGGTGTACCACAGTCACCCCCACATTGAATCGGAGTTTGACGACATCCCCGACGACATGGCCGGGCAGACCCGCATGGCCCTGGAAAACGTCAAGAGGGGGCTGGAGGCCTGCGGGGCCACCTTCAGCGATATTGTCCAGGTCACCAGGTACCTGACCAACGCCGACGAGCAGGACCAGATGAACGAGGTCTGGTGGGAGTATTTCGGCGACCACCGGCCGGGAACGGCCACCATCGAGATTTCCCGGCTGGCCACCCACGAAAGGCTGAAGGTGGAACTGGCGGCCATAGCCGTGGTGGACTAGCGGACTGCGACAACTGGCACTATGGGCAATATTTCCGCTCACCCTGAGCTTGTCGAACGGCCGCCCGCCCATGGTTCGATAGGCTCAGGGTGAGCGGAAATATTATCCAAAGTTTCAAATAAGTTGAAGCACTAGCCTAACCCGTAGTCCCTGCGTGGAAGCCTCTGACCGGCCCAACCCGCCATTCCTGCGTGGAAGTCCTAGACCAACCTAACCCGTCGTTCCTGCGTGGAAGCCTCTGACCGGCCTAACCCGTCGTTCCCGCGCAGGCGGGAACCTCGACAGGCTAAGGTTCACATTCCTGCACGGGCAGGAATGACGATTAACCTTCACATTAAGATTCCAAGAAGGCCACGCCATCCACGAGAAGGTCAGAAATCCGCTGATTGGTGGACCACCCGACCACCCACCATAGTCAGCAGGGAACGTAGCTCCGGTATGGCGGCCTCTTCCATTTCCAGCAGGTCGTCGGAAAGAACGGCCAGGTCGGCCTGTTTGCCCGCCTCCAGTGAGCCCCGCTTGGTCTCGTCGAAGGAAAAACGTGCGCCGCCGAGGGTGAAGGCCCGGAGCGCCTCCGCGCGGGTGAGGCGCTGGGCCGGGCCCAGAACCTTGTCCGTGACCCTTTCCCGGCGGGCCACCGCGGCCCAGAGGGTTGCGAAGGGGTTGTAGGGCTTGTTGTCGGTGCCAAAACTGAAGTCCACCCCCCTTTCTAGGTACCTGCGGTGGGCCACGGCTCCGTCCGCCCTTTGCTGGTCTTCCAGGTAGGGACTGCCCCGCAGCCAAAGCTCAGTGAGGGGAATGGTCTCAACCAGCAGGCCCATTCGCCTGATTTTCTCCAGTTGTGCGTCGGAGGTCTGAAGCACGTGGGCCAAAGTCCAGCGGCGGCCGTGGAGGGGATACTCCCGGTCCACTTCTTCAAATACGGCCAGCACCTCCTCCAGTGGCTCGCGGACCAGGGTATTAACGCGCAGGTTGTGTTGGGCTGCCAGCCGGACCGTTTGCCGGAAGAAGTCGGGGGAGTGGTGGCTCTGAACGAAGCCGGCCCACCCGGTATAGGGCAGCAGGTTGGCCCGGGCCCGCGCCGTATATTGGTTGCCTCCGTACTGGATGAAGTAGCCGCTGATTCGCAGGAAATCGTCGCCAAAGCCGGGCCCGGAGAAGGAGTGGCCCCAGGCCTCCATTTCGGCGGCGGCCTGTTCTACCGACTGCCAGTGGGGGCTGACGGTGAGGTTGGAACGCACCGTCATCTCTCCCCGGTCCCACAGAGTCTTGTAGGTCTGCATTACTTCCGGGGCCACGCCATGCCCTTCGTAGGTGCCCGTGGTGCCCACCGAGTTGTAAAGGCGCATGGACTCGCGCAGAGCATCCACCCGCTGCTCCTGCGAGAAGCGGGGTACGCAACTTATCAACGTGAACTCCACCGACGGGTACCTTCCCGTATCAATGAAAACGCCGGTGGGCTCGCCGTTCTGGTCCTTTTCGATGACTACGCTGGAATCCGGTGATTCGGGGCGGTCAATCCCTGCCAACTGGAGGGCCGCGCTATTGGCTATGGAAACCGACGGTGGCATGTTCCAGGGAGTCCAGATGCCCTTGATGTAAACGGGGTGGTTGGGCGCCACCGCATCCAGGTCTCGTCGGTTGGGGAACCTTCCCTCAGCCAGGGACTGGGGCATATCGGCGTAGTTGGGCGGGTCGCCGATGGGCATGGTCACTACCCATTCCCCGGGCGGGACACTATCAGTCAACGTGGCTATCCGGTTCTGGATTTCCGTTATCGAACGTAAGCCTTCCAGGGATGGGTAGATGGTTTTCAGCCCCTCCCGGTCCATGTGCGCGTGAATGTCCACAATGCCTGGGATGACAGTCCGTCCATCCAGGTCAAGGACGGCAGCGTCCTCACCGGCCAGGCGGGTGACCTCGGCATTGCTGCCGACGGCCAGGATGCGATCATTCTGAATGGCGATGGCCTGGTTAATGGAATCCTTGCCATCCACGGCAATTATCTTCCCATTGCGCAGAACGGTGGTCTTTAGACTGCCGAAGTCTTCAGCCATTTTGATTTGCCCCCAATTCAGAATGAAATAGCTCGGTACCCTACGGTCGGGAGTGGTCGCCAAGCACTGAAAACCGGACGAGACGGGAAGACTATACACCATGCCTTTGTTTGACACTGCCGGCAGGGCGGATTTAGAATTTCCGAAAATAGCATCCAGTCTGAAATGGGAGGCAAGTGATGACTCAATTGTTGGGAAGAGTCAGTCCTGAAGAGGAAGAACGATTCTACGAAGGAACCGAGGCGGCCGGCCTGCGAGCGGCCTGGATGGGCCGCCGGCTGGAGCGCAAGCCCCAGGTTGTTCCCTTCGCCTGGCGGTGGGAACAGGCCCAGCCCCTGGTCCTGCGCAGCGGCGACATTGTTACCCCGGACCGGGACGTAGAGCGGCGGGTCCTGCGCCTGGCCAACCCCGGCCTGGACCACGGCACCACCCACACCATATCGGCGGCCTTGCAGTTGCTGCTCCCCGGCGAAAACGCCCCGGCCCACCGCCACACTCCCACGGCCATCCGTTGGGTGCTGCAAGGCACTGGCGCCTACACCACCGTGGAAGGCGACAAGTGCTACATGGAGCCCGGCGACCTGGTGCTAACCCCCTCGTGGACCTGGCACGACCACAACAACGAGGGCGACGGGCCGATGATCTGGCTGGATGGTCTGGACACTCCCCTGGTTAATAACCTGGAAGCCACCTTCTACGAACAGTTCCCGGAAGACCAGCAGCCCATCGTTGGCGTTGGCGAGTCGGAGCGGAAGTACGCATCGGGCGCGCTGCGGCCGGCCTGGGAAGACCCCAATATTCCCTATTCGCCCCTGTGGCATTACAAGTGGGAGAGGACCCACGCCGCCCTGCACAGCCTGGCGGAAATTGATGCCAGCCCCTTCGATGACGTGGCCATGGAATTCTCGGACCCGGCCACGGGCGGTCCGGTGCTGCGCACCATGGCCTGCTGGGTGCAGATGATCCGGCCCGGCGTCAACACCAAGGCCCACCGCCACACCACCAGCAAGGTTTACCAGGTGTTCCGGGGCAGGGGTCACAGCGTCATCAACGGCCAGAGGTTCGACTGGGGCGAGGGAGACTTCCTGGTAGTCCCGTCCTGGGCCTGGCACGAGCACGCCAACGACACCGACGAGGAGGCCATCCTCTTCTCCATCCAGGACATACCGGTAATGAAGGCCTTGTCCCTTTACCGGGAAGAGCCCTACGCCGAGAATGCCGGCCATCAGCCGATTGAATCGGTGTTTGAGGGATAGCCGGGCGCCCAGTGGTTCAACTTTTTGAACTGACGGGTAGTGTTGCCGCTCACCCTGAGCTTGTCGAGGGGCCGCCCGCTCATGGCTCGGCAAGCTCACCACGGGCGGGCTCCAGGTTTACCCGTCAACCGTATGGCGATGGCCCAATAGTTGCTGAAAGCAAGGGGGCGGACAAAAGTCCGCCCCCTGATTTATGCGCTCCCTTTTGAACCTGTATAAGTCTTACGGCTTGAACAGCGCCACGCACTTGTTCGAGTTGAAGATGTAGGTCTCCACGTAGTCAATGACCTCGGTCTTGTATTCCAGTTCCTGCGCGGCTCCCGCAATGCACATCCAGTTCAGGAGTTCCTGCTGGCCGGCGTCCTCTATCTGGTCCGTGGACAGCCGGCTCCAGGCCGCATAGTCCCCGTCCCGCAATTCCTCGAACCTGGCCCGGTCGGAAGGCACGTCGGGGTACAGGCAGTGGTTCTTGTCGGTAAGGAAGGCATGGGACCAGCTGGAAGAGGCAATCAGCGCCACCCGGTAGGGGCTTTCCTTCAAAACCCTGGCCACCGCCGCGCCTACTTCCATGCAGCGCTTGGGTGAAGGCCCGGGCGGGTCGAAGTCCTCTTCATACTGGACGGCGCCGCCCCGGTTGCGCACCACCCGGCTGCCGTAGCAGTTAACCAGGAACGGCACCACGGGGTAGTCAAAACCCTTGCGGTCGTAGTCCAGGTAGAGCAGGGTGTTAAGGATGGCGTGGCCCAGGCCGCCCTTCTCGTGGAGGGGCTTGTATGAGTAGGACATATCCACGCCCTGTTCAATCAGGCCCCGCACCAGGGTACGGGCGGCCGTGCGGTGGCCGGCATACTTGAAGGTCTTTTCGCCGGGCTCGTCCCAGACGTTGAGTCGAGTGCCGCCGTCCTTCAACGCAAAGGGCTGGCACTCCATTTCGTCGTAGGCCAGCACGCAGAAGGGAGGAATAATGTCCTCCTTGAAATTCTCATACTGGTCGTCACCCCAGATGACCACGAAATCGGGGTTGAAGGCGTCCAGCTCCTCCCGCAGCTTGCGGAAACCGTTTACCAGTCGTTCCCGCGCGCTGATGGCAGCAGCGAGGCCCTCATCTTCTCCGTATTCAATGCGCATGGGTTCCGGCCAGTTGGTGGGGATTTTCAGTTCGGCCGGCAGGTTGGGATTTCGCATGCTCCGGTGGACCGAAAAGTCCTTCTCTTCATCAGGCTTGATCAAGGAAGGGGAATGGGTGAGCCCCAGGCCCAGGATTTCTGCCATGATGTCGCCTCCTGTGAATTAAATGTGTCTCTGCCGTTAGCCCAAACTATACCCCTTTAGCCGGGAAATGGGTAGTCTCCGGCCCGGCCCTGCCCTTTAAGGCGAGCAGGTTGCAGGGAACTCGGGTGAAGCAGGGCAGACCGCTGGCCTGTCCCGCCGGGTTCAGGTTCCGGGGCTGTTCAACATTGCCGGGCACAAAGGGTCAACTGCCCTTGCCAGTGTTCCAGGCCAACGCTATTATCCAATCTGAACTATGCGGCCCAGCCAAACAGACTGAAAGCCCAGGAGGTAGAGCCATGCCCAGAATGACCGGCGCCCGATTTCTTGTGGAGACCATGCGGGCCTACGGAGTGACGCACGCTTTTTACATGCCCATGATTGTCACCCGCGCCCTGGTGGAGATGGAGCAGGTGGGCATTGCCCGAATCATGGCCCACAGTGAAAAGGCGGCGGCCTACATGGCCGACGGCTACGCCCGCGCCGCCCGCCGCCCGGGCGTTTGCATGGCCCAGAACGTGGGAGCGGCCAACCTGGCGGCCGGCCTCCAGGACCCCTTCCTGGGCGGCTCGCCGGTGGTAGCGCTTACGGGCCGGGGCGCGCCCGCCCAACAGGACCGCAACTACTACCAGGAAGTTGACCACGTGCAGCCCTTCAATGCGGTGACCAAGTTCAACGCCCTGGTGGACAGCCCCGAAGAGCTGCCCAGGATGCTGCGTCAGGCTTTCCGGGAAGCTACCTCCGGCGCGCCGGGGCCCACCCACCTTGACCTGCAAGGCTCCTCGGGCGCGTTGATTATGGACGTGGAGGCCGACCTGGACGTAATCGTGGAGGCGCCCTTCACCCATGTTCCTCCCTTCCGCGGGGAGCCGGAAACGGAGATGGTACGGGACGCGGTCCGGGCTTTGACCGAAGCCCGCCGCCCGGTGATAGTTGCCGGCGGCGGCGTCCCTGCCTCCGGCGCCCAGCAGGAACTGGTGGAACTGGCGGAAATGCTGTCTATTCCGGTGGCAACCTCGCTTAACGCCAAGGGCTCCATTCCCGACAATCACCCCCTTTCGGTGGGCGTATGCGGGACTTACTCCCGCTGGTGCGCCAACCGGGTGGTTTCGGAAGCGGACCTGGTGTTCTTCATCGGCAGCCACACGGGGAGCCAGGTTACCACCGAGTGGCAGATTCCCCGGCCGGGCACGCCGGTTATTCAGCTGGACATTGACCCGAAGGAACTGGGCCGCAGCTATCCCATCCAGGTTGGATTGCAGGGCGACGCCAGGGCATCGCTCCGCAAGCTGATTGATCTGGCGGAGCCGTTGGGGCCGAGGGCGGAGTGGGTCGGCCGGGCCCAGGAACTGGTGCGCCAGTGGCGCGATGATGTAGCCCCCCTGGCCAACTCCGACGGTTCACCAGTCCGGCCGGAGCGGCTGTGCAAGGAAATCACGGACTACCTGCCCGACGATGCGGTACTCCTTTCCGATACCGGCCACTCGGGTATCTGGACCGGCACCATGATTGACCTCAACAAACCCACCCAGACCTACCTCCGGTGCGCCGGCTCCCTGGGCTGGGCCTTTCCCGCGGCCCTGGGCGCCAAGTGCGCGACGCCCGACCGTCCCGTAATCTGCTTTACCGGCGACGGCGGCTTTTGGTACCACCTCAGCGAAATGGAAACGGCGGTCCGTTACGGCATCAACACCGTCACCGTAATTAACAACAACCACTCGCTGAACCAGGAGAAGCGGGGCAACGAGCGGGCCTATGAGAGCGTGGGCGTGACCGGCAACGTTGACGAACTGTGGGTGTTCCCGGACACGGACTTTGCCAGGCTGGCCGAGGACATGGGCGGATTCGGAATCCGCGTTGACCGTCCCGAAGACCTGCAGCCGGCCATGGCGGAAGCGGCCGCCTCCGGCAAGCCCTCGGTGGTGGACGTGGTCACCGACATCGAAGGCATTGCTCCCCGCGCGTGGACGGGGTAGCCAGTCCGGTAAGATAACCCGGACCAGTAATCCTGGAGAGGCCGCCAATGCCTGAAACATTGATAACGGATGAAGTACGAGCCCTGATCGGGTCTGAAACCGAGCCCGAGCAGAACCGCTTTCCCATAAGCGAGGAGATGGCCTTTGACGTGGCGGACGCCATAGAGGACGGCAACCCGCTGTACCGGGATGCCGAATATGCCAGCCGGTCCCGCTACGCCGGCATCATCTGCCCTCCCCTGGCTACGTGGAAGGATATTGGGCCGCCCATCGGCTACTTCGGAGCCGGGCAGGAGTCGCATTTCCAGGTGCCCCTGCCCTTCAACAGCTACGGCCTAAACGGCGGCAGCGACTGGCAGTTCCTGCGTCCCGCCTACGGCGGCAGCTGGATAACCCGCCAGTTCAAGGTCCTGGAGATCTTTGAGAAGCCGGGCCGGTCGGGCCTGCTGGTCTTCATCGTGAGGCAGGAAACCCAGACCAACCAGTTGGGACAGGTGATAAGCCTGGCCAAGCGGGTCAGCATCCACCGCAGCCTGCCGGACCAGGTGGATGTTGCCAACCCTCAGGACGCCGACTCCCCGCCGTTGACCACCGTGCCGGTTGCGCCCCCGGCCCCGGACACCATCCTGGCCAAGCCGGGAGCGCTAGGCGCCCCGCAGCGCCACTTTGAGGACGTCGCGGTGGGAGACACCCTGCCCCCGGTGGTGAAAGGGCCCTTGACCACCACCCACCTGGTGCGCTGGGCCGCCGCCAACGGCAACTACGCCCGCATACACTGGGACTTGCCCTTTGCCCAGCTACAGCAGGGCCTGCCCAACGTGGTGGTGAATGGTTCGCTGAAGAACCAGTACCTGGGCCAGTTGATGATAGACTTTGCCGGCGACGAGGGCTGGTTCCGGCGCTTTTACGTGCAGCACAGGGGCATGGACTTTCCGGGCGACGTGCTCACGGCATCGGGCGTGGTCACCGGCAAGCGGGAGTTGGACGGATTCGGGCTGGTGGACTGCGCCGTGGAGCTTACCAACAGCCGTGGCGGGCAGACGGCCGCCGGCCAGGCCACCGTGGCGCTGCCCCGGCGGGGCCAGAGCCTGCCCCTGGTCTGGGAAGAGGAACCCTGGTAGCCATGCCACTGCTTTCGGGTGTTCGTGTCCTGGAACTGGGCGGCCACACCTCGGCCCCCTTTTGCGGCAAGCTGCTGGCCCAGTACGGCGCGGATGTCGTCAAGATTGAGCCGTCGGGTGTTGGCGACCCCGCCCGCCGGCAGGGCCCCTTCGCCGGCGACGACCCTCACCCGGAAAAGAGCCTGCCCTTCCTGTATCTCAACACCGGAAAACGGGGCATCACGCTGAACATTGCCACCGACACCGGATGTTCCATTCTGCACAAGCTGGTCAAGGAAGCAGACATCCTGGTCGAGAATTACCCACCCGCGGATTCCGAGCGGTTGGGCCTCGACTACCATGCACTGTCCGAAGCCTCGCCGCGGATAATAGCCGCGTCCATTACGCCCTTCGGACTGACCGGCCCCTACCGGGACTATCCAGCTACCGACATTAGCGTTTTCGCCTACAGCGGACACCTGTACCACTCGGGAGACTCGGACCGGGAGCCGCTGCGAAACGCGCTGGACCAGGCATGGCACGTTGCCGGGGTGAATGCCGCCACGGCCAGCATGGCTGCCCTCTTCCTCAGGCTGTCCACCGGCCTGGGGCAGCAGGTGGAAGTTTCGGCCATGGAGTGCCTGGCGACTCACTTAGTGCAGGCAGTGCCCTATTTCAACTACATGGGCGCAATCAAGGGCCGCCGGCCGGTCCGCGGTTCCGGCTTCGAGGAACTCATGCCGGCGCGGGACGGCTACGTTGTGCCTTCGGTCCAGGGTTCCCAGCCCTTGTCGGTCGTGGCCGACCTCATCGGGTTGGAGGAACTGGAGGATGAGAGGTTTGCCAGCGGTTCCGGGCGAATTGAACATGGCGAGGAGCTCAAGCAACTGCTGGTCCGGGGACTGGCCCAGTGGGACCGGAAGCCCCTCTTCCAGGCATCCGGTGAGCGGCGGCTGGTCTTCGGAATGGCGCAGGACGCCGGCGACATTTATGAGTGCCCTCACCTGAAGGAGCGGGACTTCTTTGTCCAGGTTGACCATCCCGAGGCTGGTTGCGCCCTCTACCCCGGCCTGGGGCCCCGCTTGTCGGAGGGCGCGCATCCGGTGGATTCGCCTGCACCGCTGTTGGGGCAACACAACCGGGAAATACTGGGTGACCTGCTGGGCATCTCAGACCGGGACTTGGTCAGCCTGAGGGCCAATGGCATTATTTAAGAGCGTGGATTCAGCTGTTGGTGTGGAGTTGAGCCCAAACTGGCGGTGCGAATGTCCGAGAGTGCTCCCGGGAGTCCACCGCTGTGGGTTATGACAGTCCATGAGCGGGCAACGCTTTAGCAGGTCCAGGGCGCAGGGAAAATCCTGCTCACGATTTAAGGAAGAACCGTCGGCGCAATGAACGATATAGGAAAAACCCCGGCGAATCTGCCTCTGGCCGGTATCAGGGTAGTTGACCTGAGCCGGGTCTTTGCCATGCCTTACGTGGGGGCCTACCTGGCTGACATGGGTGCGGAAGTCATCAAAGTGGACACCCACCACGCCGCCTTTGTAGATACCACCCGAACCCTGACCGGTCCCTATCCGGGCAACCTGCCCGGCGAAGACTACTGGAACCGGGCCGGCACCTTCCAGACTTTGAACCGGGGAAAACAGAGCGTTACCCTCGACCTGCGTGACGAGCGGGGCATGGAACTGCTGCTGGAACTGGTCGCCGTCAGCGATGTCGTGCTGGAGAATTTCACGCCGCGGGTCACCCGCCGCTTTGGGTTGGACTATCCGGGCCTTAGAAGAATACGGCCCGACCTGGTTCTGGTCTCCAATACAGGGTATGGGCACAGCGGCCCCTGGAGCGACTTTGGGGCCATGGCCTCCGCCCTGGAACCAACCCACGCCTCCGGGGCTTTCATGGGTTACCTGGAGCCCGACGCTGAAGGCAATATGGCAGCCAGCGAGACGCCCAACAAGATTGGCAATTCCTACACCGATTTCCTGGCCTGCTGGTCGGCCCAACTGGCCATACTGGCCGCCCTCTATCGCCGCGCGCTGCATGGCCGGGGAGTGTGGATAGACCTGGCGATGTACCAGACCGGCGTCTCCTTTTTCGGGGCCGGCCTGCTGGACTTTGCTTTCAACGACCGCCGCACCCGCCGCCTGGGAAACAGGCACGAATCCATGACGCCCCACGGTTGCTATCCCTGCCGGGGCGTGGACCGTTGGGTGGCGCTGGCCGCCCGGGACGACGAGGACTGGCGCGCCCTATGTCTAAGCATGGGCTGCCCGGAGTTGGCGGAAGACCCCCGATTTCGGGCGCAATCGAGCAGGTACGAAAACCAGGATGCGCTGGACGACATCATTACCGGCTGGACCCGGGGCCTGGAGCAGGAAAAAGTGGTCGCCCGTTTGAATGAAGCCGGCGTTCCGGCGGCGCCGGTGCTGGAGGCCGGCCAACTGCTGAGCGACCCGCACCTGGCCCAGCGCGGCTTCTTTGAGAGCATTGAGCATCCGGAAGCTGACGGCATAGGTACCAAGGAGTACCTGGGGAGAGGGTGGAGACTGTTCTCCGGAAATCCCCGAATCCAGGGCCCGGCGCCCAAGCTGGGCGAACAGAACGAAGCAATCCTGGGCCGGCTTCTGGGCGTTACAGATTCGGAACTGGCGGAATTGGCGGCCCTGGAGGTTATCGGCACGCGTCTGCTGCCTGCTTCCAACCCCAACGTAGTGCCCCTCTCCCGCCAAAAGGAGCTGGGTTCGATTGCCGATTTCAGGGAAGGGTTCTGGTGAGCCTTTGAGTAAGGTCCCTTCTCCCCTTATGGGGGAGGATTTGTATGGCGGTGAGATGGCTTGCTGCGGGGGAATTCCCCTCTCCCCAGCCCACTCCCGACATGGTAAAAGGGACTTGTTCAGAGTTTTCCTGGATTGGCCCGGGTTTGCCCTTGTGCGACAGGGCAATCGCGCCTTAACGAACTGTCACATTGAATCACCAAAGCTGTCATTCTGTTACGAAGTGAAGAATCCAAACTCGCTCCAATAAAACCGACATTCGGCCCCGAAACCGCGCTTGGAGGATGGACTTTAGGTCCTTCGGCAAGCTCAGGGCGACATGACTTTTGGCTTGGGTATGCAGTTTCAATTTAGACGCGATCGCCCTGCCTTGTGCGAGGGCCTCGGTCCAGATGCTATACTTCGGAGAAATTGAGGCAGACTAGGGCTGCGCGCTGGCCTGCAGCGAGCGAATCCCGTTCAACGCTGCTCTGCCCACATTTATAGTTCTACGGAGGCCAACTGATGGCTGATTCGGAATTGGCATTGATGGCCCACCTCATGCGCCGCGCCGGGTTTGGCGCCACCCGGGACGAGTTGGACGCCTGCGTAGCCCGGGGTTACGAAGCCACCGTGGAGCAGTTGCTGCACCCGGAACAGGCCCCGGTCATGGATGAGGACATCCTGCGCCGCTACCACGTGGACCAGAACAGCCTGATGCTGATTGAAAGCTCCCAGGCATACTGGTTGTACCGCATCATCAACACCCAGCGTCCCCTGGAAGAGAAGATGGCCCTCTTCTGGCACAGCCTTTTTGCCACCGCCTACGGCAAGCTGAACCACGCCAAGGCCGTCGTTAACCAGACCAACACCTTCCGCCGCTGCGGGCTGGGCGATTTCGGCGCCCTGCTGCTGGAGCTGTCCCGCGACCCGGCCATGATTTTCTGGCTGGACAACAAGGACAACCACAAGGACGCTCCCAACGAAAACTACGGCCGAGAACTGCTGGAGCTTTTCTCCATGGGCATCGGCAACTACACGGAGGATGATGTCAAGGCCTGCGCCCGGGCCTTCACCGGCTGGACCATCGCCAACGCCGATTACATGAGCATCAGGGCCTCCCGGGACTCCATCTGGCCTCACGGCCGGCTGGACTGGCAGTTTGAGTACCTGGCCGCAGACCACGACGACAGTGACAAGACCTTCCTGGGGCACACCGGGCCGTTCAACGGCGAGGATGTCATTGACATAATCTGTCAGCAGCCGGCCACGGCCTGGTTCGTTGCTTCCAGGCTCTACGAGTTCTTCGTATCCGACACGCCGCGCGAAGAGTCTATTCAATACCTGGCCGACCGGTTCACCGCAACCGGCGGAGATATCCGCCAGGTCATGCGGGCCCTGTTCCTTTCCGACTTCTTCCGCGGGGAGGAAGCCAGGCTGGCCAAGGTCAAGAGCCCAACGGAAGTTGTCGCCGGCACGGCACGGCTCGCCGGCAGCCACCGCTTCCCCGACTGGAGCATCGTGAACCTGGCGATGGACGTCAGCTTTATGGGTCAGGAAATCCTGAACCCGCCCACGGTGGAGGGCTGGCACACGGGCCGGGAGTGGATAGACACGGGCAACCTGGTGGAGCGGGTGAACGCCTCATCCCTGGAGGTGGGTGACCTGGGCCAGCCGGGAGTGCAGGCGGCCCTGCGCCGGATCAAGGCTGCCGGCGCCAGCCTTACCCCCGAGCAACTGGTGGATGCCTGCCTGGACTCCGTCGGCCTGTTTGAAACCACGGAAGCGACCCGGGACAGCCTGGTAGCCCACGCCCGGCAGGATGGGGCGCTGGAGTTCGGTGAGAGGGGTACGGCGGACTGCGCGGAGAGCCGGATTGCCGAAATGCTGCAACTTATCGTAGCCACCAGGGAGTACCAACTGGCCTGATTCCAGGGATGGGACGCCCTCTAAGTCTCTCAACTTTAGATTCTGCCCACACCGGGGGAAGTTTCCATGACAACGGTAGCGGCGCTGCAATACAGTCACACCCTGGGGTTCATGGCCAACCAGGGCAGGGGTTTCAACAACCCGGTTGACCTGGCCATTGACTCCGAGGGCGTGGTCTTTGTCCTGAATCGAGCCGGGCCCGAAGTTGGCGTCCGGATCGCATACAAGCGCATAACCCGCTGCACTTCCGACGAAAGGTACCTGGGCGAATTCGGCGCCGGGGGAACGGGCGACGGCGGGCTGTGGTGGCCCAGTTCCCTGGCCTTCGACCGGGAAGACTTGCTCTACGTTGCCGACGAGGCGCTGAATCGGATTTCCGTCTTCGACCGCGAGGGCAACTATCTGGGCAAGTGGGGCGTCTCCGGGTCGGGTCCGGGACAGTTCAACAGGCCCTCATTCATCCTCTTTGACCGGGAGGACAACGTCCTGGTGGCCGACAGCCTGAACAGCCGCGTGCAGCGGTACACCCGGGACGGCCAGTTTCTGCAGCAGTGGGGCGAACCGGGCGACGGCGACGGGCAGTTCAACATGCCCTGGGGCCTGGCCACGGACCGGCAGGGCAATGTTTACGTTTCCGACTGGCGCAATGACCGGATCCAGAAGTTCGACGCTGAGGGACAGCACCTGGCAACATATGGCGGGTCCGGGGAAGGTGAGGGGCAATTCAACCGGCCTTCAGGTCTGGCAGTGGATGACCGGGGCAACATCATCGTGGCCGACTGGGGCAACGAACGGGTTCAAATGCTGGGCCGGAACGGCGATTTCCTGGCCTCTTTCCGGGGCGAGTCCCGGGACTCGCTGTGGGCCCAGGACTATTTCAACGCCAACCCGGACGAGGCGGCGGCCCGGCGCTCCGCGAGCCTGGAGCCCGCCATTGAACACAGGCCGGAGTACGACTCGCACCGCGGCTATGAATGGGAGCGGTCGGCCAACGTGGAGAAGTTGTTCTGGGGTCCCACGTCGGTAAAGATTGGCCCGGATGGCCTGGTTTACGTGGTGGACAGCCTGCGCCATAGAATCCAGATTTACCGGCCAGGGAACTGAAGAAGTTTCCCGCCGGTATTGGAATACAACCGCCCAATGAAGGAGGGGCAGCCAACCGCGCTGCCCCTCTTCTTTAGTCCCGCCTGAGCCGGCCATCCCAACCTGAACTGCTCCGTTCAAGTTAGCGGGGGTTTCGAGTCAATTGCCATTGGTTTGGCAACTTCGAGATGATGACTCGACTGCCCCAACCTGCCCTTCCCTCGCCGGCAGGAACCTCGCCAGGCTGGAGTCTAGATTCCTGCCTTCGCATCAAAATGGTTGAACCGCTAGATGGGCAGCAGTTTCTCATTGCGGTTTGGGGGCAGTTCGGTGTCGAAGGCGTCTATGCAGAAGGCAAACATGGCATAGTTGCCCATTACCAGGGTCAACTCGACTATGCCCTGGGTGCCGAACTGCTCGAAGGCGGACTGCCAAGAACCACGGCTCACCCGGTGGGTGCGGAAATACTCTTGTCCGTAGTTGACCACCGCCGCCTCATCCGGGGCCAGGTCCGCCAGTTCGTCGCCTTCCCGCAGGGCATCCACCAGCTCGTCGGGCACGCCGGCCGCCCGGGCTGAGGCCGCATGGGCGTTCCAGATGTGCTGGCAGTCCATTTCCCGCGCGGTAACCAGCATGGCCAGTTCCAGTATTTTGTCGGAGAGGCAGGAGTCCCGGCGCAGGTACTGGTTCAGGTTCGTGGCGATCCTGGCCGCGGCCGGCGCGTGGATGGTCACGGAGCCGGGGCCCCGGTTGGGCACCGGCCCGTCCCCCACTATCTCATCAAATATCTCCGCCTGGTGGGCCGGAACGCTGTCGCGGGTCGCTATCGGCAATCTGGGCATATCTAATCCTCCTAAAGTCTTCGTCCACGAATAGACACGAATGCCCACGAATGATGAATAGGGAATAATAAAATACTCGTGAACATTCGTGCGGATTCGTGGATAAGGGAAAGTCTAACGCGGTTATTGCTGCCGTTTCTTGCCGGTCTTCTCTTCGAATAGCTGCCAGGTCAGGTCATTAAAGGGGTAATACTTGCCCGGGGAGCAGCGCTCCACCTCCAACTGCGCCTTGATTACTTCTTCAACCTCCTCCCGCTCGTGGGCGATGGCGATTACCTGGTCCACCGCCGCGTGGGGGACCACCACCGCGCCGTCATCATCGCCTACGATGGCATCGCCGGGACGCACCAGCACGCCGCCGCACTGGATGGCATCGTTCACCTGCCAGGGCCAGAACTCGGCCGGGCCCTGCTTGGCGGTGGTCGAAGCGGAATAGACGGGAAAGCCGTATTCCAGCAGCGAGTTGCTGTCCCGCACCGAGCCGTCGGTGACCAGGCCGCCCACCTGGCGCTGGTGCAGCCGCATGAACTTGATGTCGCCGCCGATGGAGCTGTAGGTCCAGCCCATGGCATCTATTACGATTACCTCGCCGGGTCCGCAGAGTTCAAAGGCCACGTACTCCGCCGACTGGTCGCCCTTGGGCTTGTCCTGCACCAGGTCCGGGCGATGGGGCACAAACCGGAGGGTGACGGCCCGGCCGGCCATGCTCTGCCCTCTTTGCAAGGGGCGCGCTCCCTCAATGTAGCTCATGGGCCAGCCCATCACCCACAGCCCGTCTATCAGGGTCTGGGTGGGTATTATTCGCAGGACCTCCAGCGTTGCATCGGAAATTGGTTCGCGGGTAGTCATACAGCACCTCGAGGAAAAATCAGGGGCGTACCGAGTCGGCCAGCGCCGAGGCCATTATATCAGCCAAAAGAAAAGAGGGGCGGCCTACGGGCCGCCCCCCTGGACTTAAACCAGGCCAATCGAAAACAACGGAAACCTAATTCTCAGGCCAACCTTCGGGGATTTCTCCCGCGCCCAGAGAACTCTGGATAGAACTCTTGGCATCGTCAGTCACCCATTCACCCCAGACGTTGGAGGAACTGTTCAACCACCAAAGGGCAGCTTCCTCGGGCGTAGCGCCTTCCTGGGAATCCATCCACTGGAAGATGCCCTTGTAGGTATTGATGTCAAACTCCCATTCCTGCAGGAAGGCTATGACTTCAGGAGCCCTGGGCAGGAGAGAAGGATGCACGGCAACCAACACCAGAGATTCGTCGAAGTGGCAAGCCTTGTCAGCGTCCCAGCACTCCTTGGTGTAAGGAGCTTCTTCCAAAAGGGTCAAATCCAATTTCAGCGCGGGGTCGCCGGTACCCCACATGTAGCCCAGCCAGGGTTCCTGCTGTTCGTACGCGCCGTAAAGCTCCGCAAACATCGCATCCTGGGAACCAGGCTTGATTACATGCAGATGGTCACCCAGACCATAGGTCTCAATCTGCTCATCGTTGACCAGCTCGCAGGACCAGCCAGGAACGCAGGCAACAAGCCTGGCCTTGCCGCGGCTTTCGGCGGTGGCGAACAATTCCTGGTACTCCGGCTTAATGAGGTCTTGGGGGGTCTTCAAGTCCGGATATTCTTCCGCGATATAAGTGGGAACTACAAATGTGCTCTGCCAGTCACCTACTAGGCTCCTGCCCACGGAAACAACTTCACCCAACTCTACGGCTTCAGACCAACCGATAGATTGATTGGGCAGCCAGATTTCCATGGTTACATGGGTGTCACCACCCCGCAGACCCTGGAACAGGGGCAGCGTACCACCGAAAATCAGGTCAGTAGGAAAACCGTAGCCTTCCTCAACAATGTACTGGGCGATACGGTTCTGTACCTGGGCGCTGGTCCAGTTAAGATCGCTGAAAACTATCGTGTCTTTCGGGCCTTCCGGCGCCATTACTTCGATCTCGACGACCTTCTCAACCTCGACCGGTACTTCAACTACCTTTTCGGAGACGACTTCGACCGGCACTTCCTTTTCGACGACGACTTCCTTTTCAACCTCGACCACCACTTCCTTGGGAACTTCAACCACCCTCTCCTGAACGACTTCAACCGGAACTTCCTTCTCCACCACCCTTTCGACTTCAACAGTTCGAATTTCAGGTGCGGGAGCAGCCGGTGAACAGGCGACCAATGCGAAAATCGCAAACATGGCCACCATCAACAAGGCTAACCGATACTTTGTAAACAAGCTAACTTACCTCCCATTTGTTGTAGTATATGATTCCTGCCATCTACTGGCCTAGAGACAATGGCAAATGTTATCAGCGTCCCTATGCACTGTCAAACTTAGGCTAAACCGGTAACCGCTCCGCTTAACCTAACCGATACCCATTGATTCCTGCCGACTACGAGCAACGGACTGAGTTATTCTGTCTATTATGATGGCAATCAGCACAATGCTTGTTCCGGCAATTACGCTATTGCCAGGGTCTTGTTGCTGCAGCGCCCGGAAGACATCCTCTCCCAAGCCGCTGGCGCCAACCAGAGAGGCTATGACTACCATGGACAACGCAAGCATGGTGGTCTGGTTGATTCCCGCCATGATTGTCGGCAGCGCCATAGGTATTTGTACTCTGGTCAATAGCTGAAGAGGAGACGCACCAAAGGACTTGGCGGCCTCAACCGTCTCCGCCGACACTTGCCTGATGCCCAGGTTGGTCAACCGGATCGCAGGAGGAACCGCGTAGATTACCGTTGCAATAACTGCCGGGGTATAGCCTAGGCCAAAAAACAAGATACCCGGGACCAGGTAAACATAACTGGGCATTGTCTGCATACCGTCAAGAATAGGTCTTATGGTGGCGTCAAAACGGTTTGACCTGGAACCCAATACGCCCAGCGGAATAGCCATAAGGACCGAAACCACCACTGAGAAAATGATGATCGCCACGGTCTCTACCGCGCTGTCCCAGCGATTCATAACTCCTATGAAGGCTAACCCCACAATAGAAAACAGGGCCAGTTTCCAGCCACCCATGAGCCAGGCAACGCCCGCTATTGCCAGTATTGCTACCGGCCACGGTATCCACCTGAGTCCATCTTCCAGTCCGACCATTGCGTAGGTAATGGCAAAATCCACGCCATCGAACATTCCGCCCCAGTTGCGCACAAGCCATGTGGTACCGCTCTTGATTTCGGAAGAGATGACCTTGCTGATTTGAACATCTTTAGTGGTTCCGTCGGCTTGACTCTGCTCAATGGTACTGGGGAAATCCATTCCAGGGCCGCCTAAAGCAAGGCAAACTAGCAGTACCACTGCCAGTGTCGCTATACCCCCGACAATCTTATAGACGGTGGGGATAGAGTTGAGGCCAGAAATCAAAGACCTGCCCGCGCTTTGGTCGTTGGCCGTTTCCTTTGTGTCATTCTGGTTGCCGACTTCATCTGTGCCGGAATCATTTCTGGTTATAGATGCCATAATGTCTCCTGTGAAGCCGGGCTGGGGCGGACATGGCATTTGCCAGCCGCGACGGGAGGCCAGCCCTGAATGTACTTGAAAATCAATCCATCCCTCTTGCCCTGGCTAGTTTTCCGTGGATTCATTCTCGGCGGCTATTGCAGCGTTCATGGCCGCGTTGGCCTCGTAGTCCGGGTCCACGGTGGACGTTTCGGCCAGGGCTTCGGCCAGGGCGCTGCGGTGGACCTCGCCCACCAGGGTGTTTCCATCGTCAACGACGGGAATGGGATAATCGCTGGACATGGCAATGGGTATTAAAACGTCAAAGGTCGTCGCCGGCGACACGGGCAGGTAGTTCCTGTCCACGTAGTCCCAAGCTTCATCCAGGCGTCTTACTCCGGACCGCAGGGCGCGCTCGGCGTTGCCGATGGAGAGGAGACCCACGTACTTTTCGCGGTTGTCCACCACCCAGGCCACGTCGCCGTCGCTCTGCCCAATGGTATGCAGGGCGCCCCGTGGCCCCTGCCGGCCCATGACCGTGGCCTTGGGAGAGACCATGACCTTGCTGGCGGTCAAAACGCTCTCCAGCCTCACGTCCTGGGTGAAGTCGCCCACGTACTCGTCCTCGGGTCTCAGCACAATGTCCTCGGGAGTGCCAATCTGGGCAACGGCGCCGTCGTGCATGATGGCGATGTGGTCGCCCAGCTTCAGGGCCTCGTTGAGGTCGTGGGTGATGAACACGATGGTTTTCTGCAGTTCGGTTTGCAGGTTCAGCAGTTCGTCCTGCATCTGGCGGCGTATCAGTGGGTCCAGCCCGCTGAAGGGCTCGTCCATGAGCAGGATGTCGGTATCCACCACCAGGGCCCGGGCCAGGCCCACCCGCTGCTGCATACCGCCGGAAAGCTGGCGGGGGTAGGAGTCCTCCCAACCGGCCAGCCCCACCAGTTCCAGCGACTTGCGGGTGCGCTCGTACCTTGCCGCTTTGTCCACTCCCTGCACTTCCAGGCCCCAGGAGGCGTTGTCCAGGACATTCCGGTGCGGCATCAGGCCGTAGTGCTGGAAAACCATGGCGATCTTGTCCCGCCGGAACTCCACCAGTTCCTTGTCCGACATCTTTGTGATGTCCTCACCGTCAATGAAAACCTCGCCGGCGGTCGGGTCAATCAGCCGCAGCAGGCACCTGACCAGGGTTGACTTGCCGCTGCCGGACAGTCCCATTATTACGAAAGTCTCGCCCTTCTTGACCTCAAAATTGACGTCCCGCAAGCCCACCACGTTTCCAAACTCACTCTGGAAAAAGGACTTGTCCCTGTCGGCGTATTCCGGTGACAGCACCCGCTCGGGATTTCTGCCGAACACCTTCCAGAGTGAACGGACCGTAATGTACGGTTCTCCGATTTCGGTAGCCGCGCCCGTTTCATTGTCGTCCACAACCGCCACGGCGGCTACATTTCCGTTATCCGTTGCGGTATCGTTGGCAGCAGTGTCGTTTGGCGGTGTGTCGGAGCTATCTTCAGGCTTCATAGCTTGAGGCTGCATAGTCGTGTCCTCCCTTTGGGCTTCTCACGTGCGCGGCGAAGAAAACGCTCCGTTCCGGCGCACCGGGTTTGCGGGACAACGAAAACTTAATGCTGAAAGGATTTAATGCAGTGGAAAACGTAACGTTTGAAGGGATTGAGGAGGGATGAGGTTTACATAAAGCGGAGCGGTGAACAAATGCGGAACGGGAGTCCCTTGAAGCGGACAGGAGATTGAACCACTTTCGCCATTGCGTTAAGCAGCAATCGGCTGGCATGTTAACCTACCTCTTCCGAGTCGCTTACGCTGTGGATACCCTACGTTTCGGACAGGGATTTGTCAACCCTGACAGCCCGGCGCGCGGGCGATTGAGGGCCTACGGAGATTCAACCGGAGTTTACCCGGTGGGCTAACCACGTCGCGTTCGGAAACCGAGGCTGCCGGAGCATTTGCCTGCCTTGGTGGATGGTGTAAGATTAGATATCCAAAGGGCAAGGGCCCGCCGAACCTTACCTGGGAGAAGAGTAATGCCTAGAATCGCAATTGTGGGTACGGGCTTGATGGGCACCTCGTTGGGGCTGGCCCTGCGAAACTCCCAGCTGATGAACCTGGAAGTGGTTGGCACCGATGCCAGCGGGGGCGCCAGGTCCGGCGCCCAGAAATCCGGTGGCTTCAACCGAATGGAGAACCGCCTGCTGAACGCGGTGGAAGGCGCCGACATCGTGGTCCTGGCAACTCCCATCGTGGCAATGCGGGAACTCATGGAGGTCATGGGGTCGCACCTGGCCGAAGGCTGCGTAGTCACCGACGTAGGCAGTTCGAAAAAGGTCGTTATGGAGTGGGCCGACCAATTCCTCCCTCCGGGCGTCGAGTTCGTGGGCGGCCACCCCATGGCAGGCAAAGAGACCCCGGGCCCGGAGAATGCTGAACCCGACCTCTTTCGAGGGAAGGCATATTGCATTATTCCCAGCGTCAGGGCCGGCGAGCGGGCCGCGGCGGAAATAACCACCCTGGCGGAAGCCATCGGGGCCGTTCCCTACTACATCAGCAGCGAAGAACATGACAGTTTTGTGGCTGCGGTCAGCCACCTGCCCTTTATGCTTTCGGTTGCCCTGATGGGCTGCACTTCCAATAGCGCCAACTGGGACGATATCGCCCGCGTGGCTTCCAGCGGCTATCACGACATGACGCGCCTGGCCTCCGGCGATACCGTCATGCATCGGGACATTTGCGTCACCAACGCCGAACCCATCGTCGCCTGGATTGACTCGTTCATCCGCGAGCTTTACCGGCTGCGGCAGGAACTGGCAGACTCAGAGAACGTGGACCCGGCGGCCATCCTGAGAGTTTTTGAAGAGGCGAGGGTGGCCCGGGCCAAGTGGCTGGCCGGCGACTACGGCGCCCAGGCTCGCCAGTACAACCCCCATGAAGAGATGCCCACCTTTGCCCAGAGCATGGGCGACATGTTCGTGGGCCGAAAGCTGCTGGATGCCCAGCGGCGTATTTTCCGGGGCACAGGCGGGCGGGATCCGGGCCGCTAGCCGGCTGAAGTTTCCGGCGTGTCCAGGTTGGATAGCGCCAGTGTTGATAGTACCAGGGTTGGTTAAAGCCAAAGTTGGATAGTAGAAGTTGTCGCAGCAAACCGGAGAAACGGCGATCGAGGCTCCCGCTTCATATCCCTTGTTGGTTGTAATCAGCGGCCCCTCGGGGGTGGGCAAGGACTCCGTCGTCGCTGAGTTGAAAAAGAGGGGAAATACCGGGCGTTTCGCCGTTACCGCCACCACCCGGGCTCCCCGGGCGGGAGAGCAGCACGGCGTTGATTACATCTTTCTGGATTACGGCGAGTTTCAAGAACTGCGGGCCAATAACGGCCTGCTGGAATGCGTTGAATACTCCGGCCGCTGGTACGGGGTCCCGCGTAGTCAGGTGGAAGAGGGACTGGACGCAGGCGCTGACGTATTCCTGGAGATAGACGTGAGGGGCGCGGAGTCTATCCGAGAATTGGCCCCGGACGCCTTGTTTATCTTTCTCGCCCCCAGTTCATTGGAAGAACTGGCCGGGCGCCTGGCCGGAAGACAGACTGAAAGCCCCGATGAAATAGAGAGGCGGCTGGCAATAGCCCGTCAGGAAATGGAGCACATTTCCCGCTACGAATACTGCGTTGTCAACCGCGACGGGCGCCTGGAGCAGGCGGTTTCGGAGATTGAAGCCATTATCGTGGCGGAAAAACGCCGGGTTAACCCCAGGAAGGTCACTCTGCGCCAACCGTGATTAATCGTTGGCGACCGGCTTGGACGTCGGGGCGTTGAGGGCTGGGTAGAGGGCCAACGGTTGCTGATGCAGTGAAAAGTGTCCGTTGACGGTAAACACGGTGTCGAGGAAGGAAGAAAATTGGCTGGTGAAGGAACCAACACGGCGGTTAGACCCAAGTTGCCCCCCTGGCTGAAGGTTACCATGCCGGGCAGTCCCAAGTACCTGGAACTGAAGCAGTTGATGCGCGGGAACCGGCTGCACACCGTTTGCGAGGAAGCCCACTGCCCCAACATCGGCGAGTGCTGGGACCGTGGCTCCGCTACCTTCATGATTCTGGGTGAAATCTGCACCCGACGCTGCCACTATTGCGCCGTAACGACGGGCCGCCCGCAAGGGCTGGACCTGAACGAACCGGGACGCCTGGCGGAAACGGTAAAGCGAATGGGCCTGAGGTACTGTGTCATTACATCGGTCAATCGGGATGACCTGGCCGACGGGGGCGCCTTCATCTTTGCCGCGTGCATCAACCGGATACGCCAGGAGTCTCCCGGCTGCAAGGTTGAAGTCCTTATACCGGATTTTGGCGGTTCCCGGGAAGCGCTGGCCCGGGTCATGGATGCAGGACCGGATGTCCTGAATCACAACATTGAGTCCACCAGGAGTATTTTCCCCAGGGTGAGGCCCAAGGGCAATTACCAGCGTTCTCTGGACCTTCTTGCCGATGCCAAGCAGCTTGACCCCGCTGCCGTTACCAAGTCCGGCATCATCGTCGGCATGGGCGAAAAGATGGCGGAAGTGGTTGAAACCATGAAGGACCTGCGCGATGTAGATTGCGACTTGCTGACCATCGGGCAGTACCTCCGTCCCTCGGCCAGGCACATAGCCATTGACCGCTTCTATCATCCTGACGAGTTTGCCGAGTTGGCCCGGGTCGGCGAGGAAATGGGATTCAAGCACGTGGCTTCCGGCCCGCTGGTCAGAAGTTCGTACCATGCGGACGAGCAGCACGACGCTGCCGTTCTGACCGTCTAACGGGCTCGTTTCTGCACTCTTCTCATTAGACTGGTAAGCCGGTCTGCTTTACCTGCCGCGGCCCTAAATCCCATTGGCAGCAGGTTGCCTGGAAACTGTTTCAAAGTGTCTCAGCGCCCTGTTAGCTTTTTGCAGAAGCGAACCGAAGAAAGGGTCACTTCCTTCTGAACTTCCCCAGTCAAGGGGCACGGGACTTGAAACAGGAACCGGCGAGCATGGCCCAAGCCGTTACCCTCATATTGCACAACGCCAGGGCGCTTACCATGGACCCGCTGCGTCCCCGGGCCGGGGCTGTTGCCGTGGCCGGCGAGCGTATAGCGGCCGTTGGCGCCGATTCGGAAGTTCTCCCCCTGCGCTCCCCACGTACCAGGCTGGTTGACTGTCGGGGGCTAACCCTGATTCCGGGGCTCAACGATGCCCATTGCCACCTCTTGTCCACCGCGTCCAGCCTCTCCGCCCTTGACTGCCGCCCGGAGTCGGTTGGTTCCATCAGCCATTTGCTGGGAGCCATAAGATGCCGCGCCGCAGAGTTGCCCAAGGGCCGGTGGGTGAGGGGATTTGGCCTTGACCCGGCCCAGTTGAACGAGGGCCGGTTCCCTATCCTTGAAGAATTGGAGTACGCGGCCCCGGAACATCCGGTGAGACTGGACCATGCCAGCGGCCATGCCGTTGTTTTGAACCGGCGCGGCCTGGAAGCCGCGGGAATTGACGCGCTTACACCGGACCCGCCGGACGGCGTAATTGACCGGGACGCTGCCACGGGCGAACCCACGGGCGTGCTTTACGAAATGTCGGCCTACCTGCGCCGTCGTATTGGCAGTACCCGCCCGCCGGAAGAACTGGAACAGGACGTCGCCCGGCTGAACGAGAAGCTCCTGGCCTGGGGCATAACCTCGGTGCAGGACGCCGGGCCGAATAACGGCCTGGAACAGTGGCGCACATTCCGGAGCCTCACTTCGAACGATATTCTGGCGCCCCGGCTGACCATGATGGCCGGCGCCCGGAATCTGGACCAGTTTCTTGAGTCGGGGTTGCGTTGGGGGACGGGAGACAATCGGTTGAGATTGGGGCACGCCAAAATCATGCTGACGCTGACCACGGGCGCATTGCAGCCCGGCGAACGGGATCTGGCGGAACTGGCCTCCCGCTGCCTGGCCGCGGGTTTCCCCTTTGCAGTCCACGCCGTGGAAAGGGAGGCATTGGGTGCGGCGCTTAATCTGCCGCAATTATTCCAAACAGCGGCCATGGCCGGACCCTGCCCGGACGGGGAGGCACTCCAAGTAGCGCCGCCGCCGAATCGGATTGAACATGCGTCGGAGTGTCCACCGGACTTGATGCAAAGACTGGCTGCCTCAGGCGCAACGGTGGTGACGCAACCCGGCTTCATCTACTGGCGAGGGGACATCTACCTGCAATTCGTGGACCCGGAGTTGCTGCCCCACCTCTACAACTTTAATGAGATGCGGCGGAGGAAAATCACCGTCGCCTTCAGTTCTGACGCACCGGTGATTGAACCCTCACCCTGGCCCGGAATCTATGCTTCAGTAACTTCCCGCACGGTAAGGGGCAGCATCCTGAAAAGAGGCCGGGACTCTGATAACGGGAAAGTTGAAAGTCTGCCGGCCGCACTCCATTCGGCTCTTTCCGCCTACACTCGGGCCGGCGCCAGTGCGGAAGGCATGGAACGGTTCAAGGGCTCCATACGGCCTGGTATGCTGGCCGACCTGGCGGTGGTGGACCTGGACGCCGCTGGCGAGGTTCCTGAGAGTATCCTTGAAACCAGGTCCAGGCTGACCGTGGTGGGAGGGAAGGTGGCCTGGCAGGACGGGCTGGGTGAGTAAACAACCTTCACAGGTGGGTCCGGGCATCCGGCCCAACCAATTCAGCGGCTGCGTTCCCGGATATAGTCTGCCAGGGTTTCCAGGGACTCGCGGCTTTCGCTGGGCGGCAGGGACTTCAAAGAGAGGTTGGCCTGGTCGCAGTAATCCCGGACTATGGCGAAACAATCGGCGACAATGCCGGAGTTGTTAATCATATCCAGGGTGCGTTGTAGCTGTCCGTCCAATTCCGGGTCGCGGAAAAGGGCAGGAATGGGATTGTCCTGCGGGTACCTTTGCATCAGCAGGATGCTGGGAAGGGTCAATACACCGTGCCTGAGGTCGTTGCCCACCGGCTTGCCCAGTTCCGCTTCCGTACCCAGGATGTCCAGCATGTCGTCCACAACCTGGAAGGCCATGCCGATGTTGTAGCCGTAATCGCTCAGGGACCGTACCTGTTCCTCGCTGGCCGCGCTAAGGACGGCGCCCGTTTCCGACGCGGTGCGGAAAAGAGAGGCGGTCTTGCGGTATATCCGGTCATAATACCGGTCCAGCTCCTGCTGCGGGTTGAAGGTGTTGAAATACTCGATGATTTCGCCGCTGGCCAGTTCCATTATGGTTTCCGCAAACCGGCGCACAACGCGAAGATTGCCGGTGTCGCACACCAGGGTGGCCGAGGTGGCGAACAGGTAGTCACCCAGCAGCACCGCAACTTCCTTGCCCCAAAGCCCGCTGACCGAGGCCCTGCCCCTCCTGGTATCGGCGTCGTCCACCGTGTCGTCGTGGATAAGAGTGGCCAGGTGCAGCAACTCCACCCCCGTCGCCATGCGGACCGGGTTTTCCGAGCCCAGGGGGATTATGCTGGACGCCAGCAGGGTCAAGGCGGGGCGGACCCTTTTGCCCCCGTGGGAAAGGGCATGCTCCAGCAGGGGTTCCAGTTCGGGAATGGAAGTCTGGGCCAAGTCTTGGAGGCGTTCCTCAACGAGGGCTAGTTCTTCCAGGATGGGGGAATAGATGGTGACGGCGCGCGCGTCGAGTCCCTGTGCCAAAATAGCCTCTAAAGATTGCCTCTAGGAAGTTTCATTGCCCAGTCGCTGGCTTTCCAATTCCACGACCTGGGGATCAAGTTTCGTGTACAGCGGCGACGGTTGCCTTAGGGCGTTGCCGCCCTGGATTGCGCCGGCCAATGCTTCAAAGTCCCACCGCTCCTGTTCGACGGCGCCATCAAAGCCCAGGAACCCGTGAACCTTCTGGGAACTGAAGGGCAGGAATGGAGCGAGGACGACTTTCAGGCAGTTTATTACCTGCAGGGCCACGTTCAGGGTGTTGCCGGCCTCGTCCCTGTTTTCCTTGATGGACCGCCAGGGCGCCTTGGCGTCGAGATAGCGGTTGGTATCCTGGGCCAGGCCAAATGCCTGCCCAATGGCCGCCTTGAAGCGGGTATGTTCCAGGCTGTTTCCGACCTCGTCCAGCGCTTCTCTGGCCGCGCCGAGCAGTTGGCGGTCAACTTCGTCGGTCTGGCCGGCGGCGGGAATCTTGCCGTCAAAATTTCGATAGGTGAAGGACAGAACGCGATTTACCAGGTTGCCGTAGGTGGCTACCAGTTCCTCGTTGTTCCTTCGCACGAACTCGGACCAGGAAAAATCCGCATCGCCCGTCTCCGGCATGTTGATGGAGAGGAGGTAACGTAAGGGGTCCGGGTCGTAGCGATCCAGGTAGTCGGGCACCCATACGGCCCAGTTCTGGCTGGTGGAAAACTTGCGGTTTTCCAGGCTGAGGAATTCGTTTGCCGGAACGTCGTAGGGCAGGTTCAGCCCCTTGCCGTAGCCCATAATCATGGCGGGCCAGATTATGCTGTGAAAGGGAATATTGTCCTTGCCGATAAAGTAATAGCTGCGGGTATCCGGGTCCTTCCAGAAGTCTTCCCACTGGTCTCCCTGCCCGCGACGGAAAGCCCATTCCACGGCGGCGGAGAGATACCCGATGACCGCCTCGAACCAGACGTAAATGCGTTTTTCCTCGTAGCCGTCCAGCGGTATGGGAACGCCCCAGGTCAAGTCCCGGGTTATGGCCCGGTCCTTCAGGCCGCCCTCAAGGAAGCTGCGAGTCTGGTTGGACACATTGGCCCGCCAGTGGGGCTGTTCCCGTATCCACTCCAATAAGGGTTCCTGAAAGGCGGACAACTTCAGGAAAAAGTGCTCGGACTCCCGAAATTCCGGGGAGCCGTGGCAAAGTATGCAGAAGGATTCCAGCAGGTCCTGCGGGTCCAGGGTTCGACCGCAAAGGTCGCACTGGTCGCCACGAGCCCGGTCGTAGCTGCAATGAGGGCAAACGCCTTCCACGTACCGGTCGGGCAGGAAACGCTGGCAGCCGGGACAGTAGGCCAGCAGCATGTTGTCGGTGTAAATGTACCCGTTTTCCAGCAGCGTGCGGAAAATGTCGTGGACTACTCGCTCGTGGTTTTCCGTGTTGGTGTGGGTAAACAGGTCGAAGGAAATGCCCAGGCGCTCCCACGTATCCAGGAAGTCAGCATGGTACCGCTCCACCACCTCGGCCGGGGTTATGCCTTCCTGGTCGGCGCGAATCGTGATGGGCGTACCGTGGGTATCGCTGCCGGACACCATCAGCACCTCGTTGCCGCGCATACGGTGGTAACGAGCAAAAACGTCGGCTGCCAGGTAACAACCGGCGACGTGGCCCAGGTGCAATGGGCCGTTAGCGTAGGGCCAGGCAACGCCGATGAAAATTTTCTGGGTCAACGGACTACCTGCGGGTCGAAAGGGTTGTGGGCCGCAAATTTGCCAGCCCCTGATTTGGCCTGTATTTGGCGCTGCAATAGAATAGCACAAATCGGGAATCGTAGTAAGCGGTTCGCCAGCGCAAAGAGACCGGGTGCCGGCCTGTCGCCGGGAGAAGATATATGATTGACGTCAGGCGTACAACAATGGTATCATGGTGGAAACATGATCGTTAGTTATAGAGACCGGAATACGGCAGAGTTTGCCGCCGGCGAATTTGTGGGCAGGTTCCGTAGTTTCGAGGACCAGGCTGCCAGGCGACTTTCAATCCTGAATGCCGCTGTTTCCCTGCAGACCCACAGGGCATTGCCCGGCAACCGGTTGGAAGCTCTGAGAGGCAACCGGGACGGTCAGTATCCCATAAGGATTAACCGGCATTGGCGCATCTGCTTTGAATGGTTTGCCGGGGACTCGGGCCCTTCCAACGTTGAAATCGTAGATTACCATTAACGAAATTGGCGCAAATTGATGCAAGAGGTAGATATGTTCAGGAGGTCGGTTCATCCAGGATCGGTATTGAAGGACGAACTCACCGAATTGGGGGTTTCGCCAACAGAATTTGCCCGCCAAATCAGCGTGCCCCCCAATAGAATCAGCCAGATTATTGGAGGCAAGCGGTCAATAACCGGGGACACCGCCCTCCGCTTTGGACACTGGTTCGGAACGGAACCCGAGTTCTGGCTCAACCTGCAGAGCCAGTTCGACCTGTCCCAGGCCGACCGGCGCGTGGGTGCCCTGGTGCGGGAATTGCCTACCGCGTACCAGGTCAACCGGAATGATGCGGACGGTGCGGAAGGTGCGGAAGGTGGAGAACCAGCCCGGTAACCGGGCTGGTCTGGAACATTTGCCGATTGCTGGCAACTCTGCCTGAATTGGTGGAATTTTCATTGACAATCAAGGTGCTTGCTGGTAGCATTTTGATTCGTTGTAGTTTCCGCTGTGAAAGGGAGTAATAAGAGCATCCTGTCCCCAGAGAGCCGGCGTTTGGTGCAAGTCCGGCGACAGCAAGGCTCCCAACTCGCCCTGGAGCGGCCCGCCTGAAATGTTGAATTAGTAGGGCGCGGCGGTTGACCTCGTTAGCGGTCGAAAAGAGTTGTTCCGGCCTGGGTGGTTTGGGCTCTGGACAGTGCAGGTCGGAAAAGAAGGGTGGTACCGCGGGCTTTCGCTTTTAGATGCCCGTCCCTTCGGGGACGGGCTTTTTTTATTTGGTGCGTTTGAGGAAAAAATGGAACTTACCGGAGCAGAAATTGTATGTGAAAGCCTCCTGAAAGAGGGGGTGGATGTCATCTTTGGTCTGCCTGGCGGGGCGGTCCTGCCTTTTTATGGGGCGCTCAGTGGCTACCCGCAGTTGCGTCACATCCTGGTTAGGCACGAACAGGCCGCCGCCATGGCCGCCGACGGGTACGCCCGGGCCACGGGCAAGGTGGGTGTCTGCACCGCAACCTCCGGCCCCGGCGCCACCAACCTGGTTACCGGAATCGCCGGGGCCATGATGGATTCCATTCCATTGGTTGCCATTACCGGCCAGGTTCCCAAGCCGGCCATCGGCCGCGACGCTTTCCAGGAAACGGATATTACGGGCATTACTCTCCCCATTACCAAGCACAATATGCTGGTCATGGAGGTGGACGAAATTGCCCCGGCCATCAAGGAAGCCTTTTACATCGCCCGTACCGGGCGGCCCGGGCCGGTGCTGCTGGATATTCCCAAGGATGTTCTGGCCGGCCAGCGCCGTCCCTTTGTCTGGCCGGAAAGCCTTGACCTGCAGGGCTATTACCCGCCGGGTGAAGCCGACGAAATCCAGTTGTCCCAGGCCATTGAACTTATCAACCAGGCTGAGCGCCCGGTGATTCTCGCCGGACACGGCGTGTTGATTTCTCATGCCTATGCCGAACTGCGTGAACTGGCCGAGAAGGCGCAGATTCCGGTTATTACGACCTTGCTGGGCATCAGTTCCTTCCCGACGGACCATTTTCTCCACTCTGGCATGCCCGGTATGCACGGCATGGCCTATGCCAGCCTGGCCATAGACAAGGCGGACCTGCTGATTTCGCTGGGTATGAGGTTCGACGACCGGGTGACGGGGCGTCTGTCCGACTTCGCTCCCAACGCCCGGGTGGTGCACGTGGACGTGGACCCGTCCGAGTTCCACAAGAACGTCAAGGCCACGGTGCCGGTGCTGGGCGAGTTGAGGCAGGTGCTGCAGCAGATGCTTCCCCGGGTGGAACGCAAGACCCATGTGGAATGGCTGCAGTACATTGACACCCTGCGAGCCGAACATCCCTCGCTTTACATCCGCCAGAGCGACGAGTTGCTGCCTCAGTACGTGATGAAGCAACTTTCGGACATTACGGAAGGCAGCGCCATCATCGTTACCGGCGTGGGGCAGCATCAGATGTGGGCGGCGCAGCATTACGCTTACAAGGAGCCCAACTCGTTGCTGACCTCCGGCGGCCTGGGAGCCATGGGCTTTGAGGTGCCCGCGGCCCTGGGGGCCAAGGTGGGCCGCCCCGACAAGGTGGTTTGGTCCATTGCGGGCGACGGTGGTTTCCAGATGACCCTTTGCGACCTGGCCACGGCGGTAGAAAACAACATTGACGTGAAATTCGCAATCCTGAACAACGGCACCCTGGGCATGGTGCACCAGTGGCAGGAGTTCTTCTATGACCGGGACTTCTTCGCCACGGTTTACTCCGGCAACCCCGACTTTGTGAAGTTGGCCGAGGCATACGGGATTACCGGCATCCGGGTATCCGACAAGGCCCAGGTTGACGCAGCTATTCGCCAGGCCATGGAAACCCCCGGCCCGGTGGTGGTTGACTTCATCGTCAAACAGGATGAGCAGGTATATCCGATGATACCGGCCGGCGAGTCGGTCAAGGAAATAATGGAAGAACCCGTCCCGGAGAGGATTTTCTAAATGAACGGAAATGGTCGGCACCATACGATAATTGCCCTGGTACAGGACAGGCCCGGTGTCCTTACCCGGGTTGCGGGACTGTTTCGACGCCGCGGTTTCAACATATCAAGCTTGGCGGTGGGCAACAGCGAGCAGCAGGGATTGTCCCGCATGACCTTCGTGGTTGACGGAGACCAGTACACCGTTGACCAGGCAACCCGCCAGTTGGACAAGCTGATAGACGTGGTAAAGGTGGCCAACATATCCGAGGAGGAAATTGTTTCCAGGGAGTTGGCCCTCATCAAGGTGAAGGTAACTCCGGGCACCCGGGGCGAGATCCTGGAACTGGTTCAGCCCTTCCGCGCCGAGATCGTGGACGTGGGAGCCAAGTCTATGGTCATCGAGGTAACGGGAAGCGGGGACAAGATAAGGGCTCTCTACGACCTGCTGGAGCCATTCGGGATACTGGAATTGATGCGGACCGGCCGGGTCGCCATGGTCCGGGGCCTGTCCGAGGGCAAGGTCAGCGACGACCTGGTGCTGGACTACCACGGAGACCATCTGAAAGCAAGCGAAGCCTACGAAGTCGGGTCTTACTAGGGATTGATTCGAGGGTATATCGCGGATTCGCTTCTCCCATGATGGGGGAAAACCGGAATGGTGGAGAAATCTCTGGCTTTGATGTTCACCGGCCGGCAGCGTCTCCAAAACCGTTTTGAAGCAGTTCTCGAAAATTCACCGCCGCCGTTGGCGGGACAAACCAAAGAAAACCTGAACGAGGAAGGAACTTTAGAGCAATGGTAAATGTTTACTACGACCAGGACGCTGACCTGGGAGCGCTTGAAGGCAAAACTGTTGGAATAATCGGTTATGGCAGTCAGGGCCACGCCCACGCCCTGAATCTCAGGGATAACGGGCAGAAGGTGATGGTTGGCCTTTACCCGGGCAGCCGCAGCCGGGAAACGGCGGCCGGCGAGGGTCTGGCGGTGGCCGACGTTGCCGAGGTTACCGCAGCCTCCGACGTGGTTATGGTTTTGATTCCCGACCACGTGCAGGGCGAGACCTATCGCAACGAGATTGCCCCCAATCTAAAACCCGGCAACGCCCTGATGGTGGCCCACGGCTTCAGCATCCACTACCGGGAAATTGTTCCTCCCGACAACGTGGACGTGATGATGGTTGCTCCCAAGGCCCCCGGGCACCGGATGCGCGAGCTTTTCACCGAGGGCGTCGGCGTCCCCGGCCTTCTGGCCGTGCACCAGGATGCTACCGGAAACGCGAAGCAGATTGGCCTGGCCTATGCCAAGGGGGTGGGATGCACCGGCGCCGGCGTGCTGGAAACCACCATCAAGGACGAGACGGAGAGCGACCTGTTCGGCGAGCAGAGCATCCTTTGCGGCGGCGTCACGGCCCTGGTCAATGCGGCTTTCGAGACCCTGGTGGAGGCCGGATATCCCCAGGAAATCGCCTACTTTGAGTGCCTGCACGAACTGAAAATGATCGTTGACCTGATGTACCAGGGCGGCCACAACTACATGCACTTCTCGGTCAGCGACACGGCGGAGTACGGCTCCCTGAGCCGCCGCGACCGCATCATTGATGAGCACGTCCGCGAGAACATGCGCACGGTTTTGCAGGAAATCCAGGACGGCACCTTTGCGCGGGAGTGGATTACCGAAAACCACGAAGGGCGTCCCCGGTTCGGCCCCATGCGCGACGCCGCACAGAACGCGCCCATCGAGAACATAGGCAAGGAACTGCGGGCCATGATGCCGTGGATGGACCCGAAATAGACGGGCGCGGTTCGTTTAAGAACGCTACCCAGGCAACAGGGGAAGCCGGAAAGAACTTGAACAATATGGCAATTCAAAGAGGCTCCCCGGCAGGAGGTACAAATATGAATGCGGAGGTAACTTGCATAGCAGTTCACCATCGCACGCTGGTCTTGGCTGGGCTGGCTGCGGTGGACTGCGTGACCCTGGCCTCCCTTTCCGTCACCACAGGCTGATCCGTATCAACATTTTTAGCGAGGAAAGGTAAGGTTATGGCTATAGAAAGTGTAAGGTTCCTGGACACCACTCTCCGGGATGGAGAGCAGTCCGCCGGAATTGGAATGACGGTGGACGAGAAGGTTGAAATTGCCCGGCAACTGGGCAAGCTGAATGTTGACATCATCGAGGCCGGGTTTGCCGCCAGCTCCCCCGGCGACTTCCAGGCGGTGAGCACCATCGCCAGGGAAGTCAAAGGGCCGGTGATTTGCTCCCTGGCCCGCGCCCATCCCAATGACGTGGACCAGGCATGGGGCGCCATTCAGCACGCCGAGTCGCCCCGCATTCACGTGTTCCTGTCCTCTTCGGACATTCACGTGCTGCACCAACTGCGCAAGAACCGGGAAGAGGTCATTGAGATGGCCGTCTCGATGGTCGAGCGGGCCAAGGGCTACTGCGACGACGTGGAGTTTTCTCCCATGGACGCCACCCGCACCAACCCGGAGTACCTCTTCGAGATGTTGGAAGCTGTGATACGCGCCGGCGCTACTACGGTTAACGTCGCCGACACCGTCGGGTACGCCATTCCCTCGGACTTTGCCCGGCTGCTAAAGGAAATCCAGGAAAAGGTCGTTGGCATGGACAAGGTTACCCTCAGCGTCCACTGCCACAACGACCTGGGCCTGGCGGTCTCCAACAGCCTGGCCGCCGTGGAAGCCGGCGCCCGCCAGGTGGAAGGCTGCATCAACGGCATTGGCGAGCGGGCCGGCAACGCCTCCCTGGAAGAGATTATCATGGGGCTGGACACCCGCAAGGACCTGTTCGGCGTCAACATCAACGTGGATACCACCCAGCTCTATCCCACCAGCCGCCTGGTCAGCCGCATCACCGGCATGTCCGTCCAGGCCAACAAGGCCGTGGTGGGTGAGAACGCCTTCCGCCACGCCTCCGGCATCCACCAGGACGGCGTGCTCAAGGACCGCTCGACCTACGAGGTTATGCAGCCGGAACGCGTCGGTGTGCCTGGCAACAGCCTGGTGCTGGGCAAGCTCAGCGGAAGGGCCGGCCTCCAGGCCCGCCTGGAAGCCCTGGGCTACAGCCTGTCCCGCGAGGAAGTCTCCAACGTGTTCGAGTCCTTCAAGGAACTGGCGGACAAGAAGCGCGAGGTCACCGACCGGGACCTGGAAATCCTGATGGACGAGGAGAAGCGGAACACCAGCGAGGCCGTCAACTACACGCTGGAACACATCCACTTCTCCAGTGGCGACCATGACATTCCCACCGCCACGGTGCGGTTGGTGGACGGCTCCGGCAACGAGTCGGTGGACGCTTCAACGGGCAACGGTCCGGTGGACGCCGCCTGCAAGGCCATTGACCGGGTAATCGGTTGTTCCACCAAGCTGGTTGACTTCAATGTGCAGTCGGTCAGCGAGGGCCTGGACTCCATCGGCACGGTAACGGTCCGAATCGAGAACGACGGCAGGACGTTCTTCGGGCGCGGCGCCTCCACGGACATTATAGTGGCCAGCGCCAAGGCCTACCTGAGCGCGGTCAACCGTATGCTGGCCGCCGATGAGGAGGCCAACCTCCCGGCCGTGGGAACCACGCCGGACTAAGGTAGCCAACAAATCAGGGGAAAAAGGCGGGGCGGGTGTTTGGCACCCGCCCCTAATGTTCTTAACAAACTTGGTGCTATCGCCTAATTTCGATACTTTCTTTACTCTTGTGTCAGGTTCTGCTCCCTTCGGGCAAGCTCTTCTTCCTTCTCAGCTATCGCACGTTCCCTCTCGGCAAGTTCCTGCTTTTGACTGGTAAGTTCCTGGTCTCTCTCGCTAAGTTCCTGGTCTCTCTCGCTAAGTTCCTGGCCTTTCTCCACAAGTTCCTGGTCTCTCTCCACAAGTTCTTGGTCTCTCTCCACAAGTTCCTGGTTTTGCTGGGCAAGTAGTTCTGCCTGTTCCGCTATCTTTTGCCTCTCTGACTCAATTCTCTGCCATACTTCCTCAGAGGCTTTTCTGTCACGTTGGCGTACAATGTTGGAGAACACCATGATTTCAAACTCCTCGTAGGTAGTGTAGGTGACGGCTGTCAACCAGGCAATGGTTCCGGTGGCAGTGCCGCCGGTAATGGCGACCCAGGTAGTGTACCACCAAGGGTAGCTTTCCGTTATTCGCAGAAGGATGGCCCCTACAGTTCCGGCTAGAATAAAAATGGCCAGTATATGTGTCGCCAGCTCCGGGTGTTGGTAAAGCAATGAGTTCCGATTATGGATGGTTGCAACTCTCCTATGCCGATGTGCCAATGACGCAATTGTATCAGCTTATTTGAGCTTTCAGCAAGTTGTGCTTAATTTTATTTCATGCCTGCAAAGCTCCGGCGCCACGACATTGCCAAACTCCTGTGAGTTGTTGATAAACGAAACTCTCAACGTAGCCTGGTAGCAATTCAGTCTATCGAAGCTGGCCTTTGATTTTATCCCACCCCTCTTAACTCAATGGGACGATCGCGCGGAATACCGCAGAATCAATAGTGTTCTCGCCCTGCCATATTTAACCTAGACATTTATCGGAAACTCCATAAACCTCAATTAGGGCCTTCTTGATTTGAGACCATCTCTTTCTGGGTTGGGAAACCGTCAGAATGCTGAAAACTGTTTCACTGAATTCATACTCTTGAGTGCATTGCCAATCTACGGGAATGAGGCTGGTTAAAGGGTCTCCAGGCTCGCCACTTCGTTGCAGTTCTTTGTGCCGTTCGTAACGTGCTCGGCAGGTAGCTCTACCTATTCCAACGATGTGCTTTCGTCCACATCGAGCAATGATATAGTCTCCCTTCCTAATGTCTAGCCAGAACTTAGCAACTTGATGACGTTCTCGAGAGTTCCAGCCGTAATTGTTGGCATACCTCAGGAACTTATCGTGGAGTTGCTGCCGACACAGCAAGGAATTGTCTCCCATATCCCAGCCAATAGCGACAATACCGTTGTCCCTTTGATACGACCATATCCGTTGGAATTCATCCAGCGGTTGGCTGTCAGTGGGCGCTATTATCCACACCTTCGTCAATTTGCTCTTCCCCCTACACCAGCTTCATTTGAAACCCGCCGTTATCCCGCTCTTCGTTCTTGCCGTTCAGGTGGACGGCGGGATAGCCCAGGCCGCGCAGGTGGGCGGCCAAATCGGGAAATCCGTTAACCGTATATACCTGGCTCGGCTGAACGGCCTTAACGTACTCCACCAGGTCGTTGAAGTCGGCGTGGTCGCTGTATGCCAGGCTGGCGTCGCCCCGGCGGCTCCAGCGGCGACCGCCACCCCGGCCCGAGGCCCAGCCGGTTAACTCCATGTACCGCTTTCCCAGGGCCAGGTTCATTTCGCGAGCTTTGCGAAAGCCGGGCGGGCAGACCAGGACCTGACCCTCCGCCCAGTGTCCGTTCAGGGGCTGGAACGTCCCGGGGAAGTTGACGCCCGCCTCCTGGTAGGCTTCGGCAACATGGAAAATGCCGTCTTCCACCACCAGGTCGAAACCGGCTTTCAGCAGGTGGTGCATGATTTCCTGGGCCTTGCCCAATCTCCAGCCCTGAACAACGGGACGTTCTCCCCTTGAAAGCCACATTTCCAGGGTGCGAAAGGCGGTCTCAAAGACCTGTTCCTCCGGTGGAAAAACATACTCGGATTTGCCGTAGGTTGATTCAATTACCAGGGTGTCGCACTCCACTGCTTGCAACGGTTCGTTGATGGGACTGGGGCGGGACTTGAAGTCGCCGGTGTACAGAAGCCGCTCGCCGGTCAGCTTGCTGGTAATCAGCGCCTGCGCCGAACCGAGACAATGGCCGGCCGGGTAAAGGGTCACGGAATAGTCTCCCCGGTCCAGAGGCTCCCCGTATTCCAGGGTAACCGGTTCCGAGCGCTTCAAGTAGTCCTTCAGGAGAATCCGGGTGTTGGCGGTGAGGACGGGCCTTTCGTGGCGGGCAGTGTGGTCCGAGTGGGCGTGGGAAATGAGCCCAAATTCCCTCTTTCGCAGTGAGTCCAGCCACAGGTCCAGTTCGGGCAGGTAAATGCCCCGGTCAAAGATAACGTCCATGGGGCCTAATTTACCACATGCGCCCGTCACGTTTCCCGTGTTTGACACAAAAGTATGGGCTGAAACCGGAGGGGCAGGTTTGACACCCTTTTCCCTGATGCCTAGACTAAGGCCACCGATCAATTCCCTAACAATCACGAACTCTGAACCCCGAACCGCTATGCGCTTATTCGTGGCTCAAACAGGCAAAGGAGGTTTTCCATGACGACCACCGCCGAGAACAAATACAACGTCGTTGGCACGCGACCGGCCCGACACGACGGTTTTGATAAGGTCACCGGCGCTGCCCGCTTTGGCGCCGACCTCAATCTCCCCGGTATGCTGCACGGCAAGATACTGCGCAGTCCCCACGGTCACGCCAGGATTCTCAACATTGACACCAGCAAGGCGGAAGCCCTGCCGGGTGTAATTGCCGTTGCCACCGCCCGGGATTTTCCCATCGTCCAGCAGCGGCCCAACATAGACTTTGAGAACGCCCAGCAGAACCCCCGCATCATTGCGGAGAACATCCTGGCAGAGCACAAAGTCCTTTACCGGGGCCATGCGGTGGCTGCCGTGGCCGCCACCAACCCCCACGTGGCTGAAGAGGCCCTGGATCTCATCGAAGTGGAGTATGAAGTCCTGCCGGTGGTGCTGGACCTGCACGATGCCCTGAAAGAAGATGCCCCCCTGCTGCACGACGCTATGACAACCCGTTTCCGGGTGGAAAGGTTCGGCCCGGGGGACGATACCGGCGAACGCAGCAACATTGCCGGCCATCTGCAGCACAAGCTCGGGGACGTCGAAAAGGGCTTCGCCGAAGCCGATGTGGTCATTGAGCGGGAATACGAGACTCAGACGGTGCACCAGGGATACATTGAACCCCACGTTGCCACCTCCCAGTGGTCCACCGATGGCCGCCTGACCGTCTGGACCAGCACCCAGGGAGCCTTCGCCGTCAGGTCCACGACGGCCTCCATCCTCAGTATGCCCGAGTCCATGGTCAAGGTAGTCCCCATGGAGATTGGCGGCGGCTTCGGCGCCAAGGGCGTCACCTACCTGGCGCCCGTCACGGCGGTGCTGGCCAAGAAGGCCGGCCGCCCGGTGAAGATTGCCATGAGCCGCAAGGAAGTATTTGAGGGCAGCGGCCCGGCCTCCGCCACCTACATGAAGGTGAAGATAGGGTCCAAGAGGGACGGCACCCTGACCGCCGGCCAGATATACATGGTCTATGAAGCCGGGGCCTTCCCCGGCGCCCCGGTGGGCGGCGGCGCCATCACCGGGTTCGGTTCCTACAACCTGGATAACGTGCTGGTGGACGGTTACGACGTAGTCTGCAACAAGCAGAAGGCCCAGTCATACCGGGCGCCGGGCCAGCCCCAGGCCGCCTTCACTGTTGAGTGCGCCATGGATGAACTGGCGGAAGAGCTGGGCATGGACCCCATGGACCTGCGGCTCAAGAACGCCGTCAAGGAGGGCGACCGGATGCCCAACGGCGTGCCCCACTCCGTCTTTGGCTGCATCGAACTGGAAGAAGCCATGAAGAACCACACCCATTACAACGCCCCCCTGGGCGGTCCCAACCGGGGTCGCGGCGTGGCGGTGGCCTTCCGGGCGCAGGGCGGCCAGACGTCCTCAGCAACCATTAACGTCAACAGCAACGGCACCATCAACATCATCACCGGATCCGTGGACATCGGCGGGACGCGCACGGCCATCGCCATGCAGGCGGCCGAGGTGCTGGGCATATCCTCGGAGGACGTGTTCCCCTCCGTGGGCGATACCGATAGCGTGGGATATACGGCCAACACCGGCGGCAGCCGTACCGCCTTCGACACCGGCCTGGCCGCCATTGCCGCCGCCGAGGAAGTGAAGGTCAAGATGAAGCACCGGGCCGCCCTGTTGTGGGAAGTGGAGGACGAAGACGTGGAGTTCCAGGACGGGGCCTTTGTCTGTCCCAAGACGGAAGACCGCCTCTCCTTCAAGGAGTTGGCTGCCAGGCTGATGCGGACAGGCGGGCCCGTTACCGCCTCATCCTCGGCAGCTTCCACCGGCGTGGGCCCCATATTCGCCGGCAACATTTGCGACGTGGAGGTTGATCCGGACACCGGCAAGGTGGAGATACTCCGTTTTACTGCTTTCCTGGACGCCGGCCAGGCTGTACATCCCAGCTTTGTGGAAGGCCAGATCCAGGGGGCTACCGTGCAGGGCATTGGCTGGGCGCTGAACGAAGAGTATTTCTACACTCCCGACGGGACCATGGCCAATTCCAGCTTCCTGGACTACCGGATGCCTACAACGCTGGATATGCCGATGATAGACGCAGTGATTATAGAGGTGCCCAACCCGCGCCATCCCTTCGGCCTGCGGGGGGTCGGCGAGGGCCCCATCATCCCGCCGCTGGCCGCCGTGGCCAACGCCGTGTACCACGCCACCGGCGCCCGGGTCCGCAAGCTCCCCATAACCCCTGGCGCGGTGTTGGAGGCAATGGCGGAGGGGGATAAGGATTAAGGAGCCTGTTGTAAGTTTAGTCTACGGATAGGCGAGAATGGGCTCAAAAAGCACAATAAACATTCTCGCCTATTCGTGTATCGAACTTTTGAGTTGGCTGGCCTGCGTGGAGTCAAATCATGAATACCAAACTTGTGACGATTGAAGTTGAAGCGCCAATTGCCGAGGCTTTTGCCGCTGCTTCCAGCGAAAAACAGCAAGAAATGCAACGTCTGATTGGGTATTACATGCGTCATTTGACGGGTTTGCCTGACCAGTCGTTGCAAGAAGCCATGGATCAAGCCCGGCAAGAAGCTACGGCAAATGGGCTGACACCTGAAATTTTGGGTTCTTTGCTCAATGAGCCTGGGTAACCTTAGAGTAGTAGCTGACACTAATTTGATAGTCAGCGCAATGCTAACTGACCAAACTTCTCCACAACGAGCCCTAGATTACGTAGTCCAACAGGGTAGCTTTCTCCTCTCATCAGACACGTTTGAAGAATTGACTGATGTTTTGTTGCGTCCCAGATTCCAAAGATACTTATCCATTGAAACTCGGCTGAATTTGTTGGCCAAATATGAGAGAGATGCTGATTGGATAACAGTAAACGAGACAATAACAGCCTGTCGCGACCCGAAAGACAACAAATTCCTGGAACTGGCTGTTAGTGGGCAAGCTACCCATGTTATTACCGGGGATGTTGACTTGCTCGTCTTGAATCCCTTTCAAGCCGTCTCTATTGTATCTCCCCGAGATTTTCTCTCGGAACATTTACTGCAATGAGGTTCACCGGTGTTTTCAGCAAAACAATCGGGGCGGGTTTCAAGCCCGCCCCTACTTGTTACCTTGTCTGGTCTCCCCATTTCGGGCGACAGTTACCCCACCCTAACCGGCTCCATGGCCTCCACCTTTGCGATAAACTCCAGCAGTTGCGCCGCGTAGAAGGTGGCCTTCATGTGGTAGCGATTGGTGGCGGCGATGCCGGGGAAGGTGTGGTCGTGCTGGCCGATTATGTCCCATTCCTCGTGGGTCCAGGCTGAGGGACGCAGTTCGGAATTGGGTATCAGGCGTTGGGCCGCTTCCGCCGCTGACTTGTGGTGTACTTCGTCGGGCGTGTTGCCCTCAAATAAGACAACCGGGCAGCTGATGCCGGCCAGTTGTTCTTCAGTAAGCTCGCCCACCGGGTTGGGTACTGAGTAAGCATCCCGCCACCGGCTCATAACGGCAATGAATTCAGCCGGGTCCAGGGACAGCAGCTTTTCCCGGTTGGCCGGGTTGTCCGCGATGCGCTGGGCAAAGTATTCCGATTCCACAACGGCCTGCATCCCGCCCTGCTGCGCCGCGCTGATGAACTGTCCGTAATAGTTGGGGGCCGTTTCCGCCGCGCTGTTGGGGCCGCCGCTGACCTCCCAGACGAAGACGCCCTTTACCGCATCGGGCCGCAGCGCCGCCATGGTCAGGCTGGTACGGGAGCCGGCCGAGCCGCCCACCGCATAAGCCGGGGCCGCGTCCAACTGCAGCAGCAATTCAGCCATCTCCTTTGCCCAACTGTGCTGTTCCGAAGGCTCGCCGTCAATAACCACATCGGACTTGCCGCAATTGCGGCGGTCGTGCAGGATGACCCGGCACTTGGCCGACAGCAGGGCGGCGATAGGCCGCAACCCGTTGGTGTCGTTCCGGCCACCGGGGGTAAGGATGACCGCGGGCCCGGTACGGGGCCCATGGGCCTCGTAGTAGAGATTTATGCCGTTGACATTGGCGTAAGGCATGGTGCTTTCCTCCGTATCTGTTTGGTTGGGGACTTACCCGATAGTGTATGGGACGCCAAATCGCTCGCTGTGGGCGATTTCCTCCATGGGTCTTCTGGGCACGCTGGGACGGCCGGAAGGCTGGCCCGTCCGGTATCCATAGGGCATCAGGGTAATCAGGTGGTAATCGGCAGGGATACCCAAGGCCTCCTTGACCGCCACCTGCTGCTCCTCGGCGCGCACTCCCACGAAGCAGGTGCCCAGGCCCTCGTCCCAAGCCACCAGTTCCATCTGCTGCAGCGCCCGGCCGGCGTCCAACTGGGGTCGCGGCGCATCCGGCAACATGATAATTGCAATAACCAGGGGCGCCTGGGCGATGAAGGGTCCCTGGGTAGCTATCTCCGCCAGCCTGGCAATGGTCTCGGGGCTGGTTACCACCACAAAGTTCCACGGCTGCGAATTGCTTGAGCTGGGGGCCCACCGTCCCGCCCGCAGTATCTTGCGGATTACTTCCTCCGGAACCGGGTCGGGCTTGTATTGCCTTACCGTCCGGCGGGACCGAATGCACTCGTAAACTTCCATTCTCTCCTCCTGTGCCCAATAAGCCTGGACCCAACGATTGCTGCCGCGCCGGGGGTGCCGGCGGGGCGCGACTGAAGAGCATTATGGCATGGGGAAGGGCCAAAGGGTAGCGCAGGCCCCCCGTGGGATTCACCGGTAGCGGATGCTTCGGGACCGGGGGAGCGGGTCAGGGGCCGGTTGCTTTCTTGATCCACCAAGGGAGCGAAGGGGCACGAAAGAATAGACATGCCGTTGGTTACCTGGACCTTTCGCATGGAGTATAATCAGGGCGTCCGCCGCCAGTTCGGCGGTACATAATCTCAAGCAGAGGTGATTTATGCCAGCAGAAATTGGCGACGTCGCGCCTGACTTCAAGCTCCCTTCGGTCAGCGAGGGCGACTTTACATTGAGCCAGTTCAAGGGCGAGAAGAGGGTAGTCCTGTCCTTCCACGTCTTTGACTTCACCGCCGGTTGAACGACGCAAGCTACCTCATTCCGGTCCTTCCACGACCGGTTTCAGGAGTCGAATGCCCAGGTGCTGGGCATCAGTTGCGATCACATAGCCGCTCACCGGGCATGGAGCACCGCCATGGGCGGCCTGCCCTACCCGGAGCTTTCCGACTGGCATCCCAAGGGCGAGGTAACCACCGCCTACGGGTTGTGGAACGAGGAAAGAGGCGCCGGTACCCGCGCCATTATCATCGTGGACAAGGAAGGCGTCGTGCGTTTCCGGGAGACCTACGCCCCCGGAACCCTGCCAGACCCCGAGAAGGTACTCAGTGAGTTGAACGGGCTGGACTAGGCCGGCTAGCCACACTTACGGTGGGCCAGATTTCCCACCGGAAGAGAAAAAGGGGGCGAGATTATCTCGCCCCCTTGTTTTGTGCTTTCAAGCGTTCATCGGCAACCGCCTAAGTTGCCAATGACGTTATTTTAATCCTTAGCCCGGCCTGACCGCCAGGGATGGGGTTCGGCTATAGAACCCACCCTTAAGCGCCGATTTTCTCTATCAGGTAGCTGAGGGTGCCCTTGGGAACGGTGATTTCCACCGTGTCTCCCACCGAGCGGTCCAGCAGGGCCTGACCCACCGGGGAAACGGTGGATATCTTGCCGGAGGCGACATCGGCTTCCCGCTTGTCCACCAGGATGTAGGAAATCCTTTTGCCGGAAGATACGTCCTTGATGGTGATGTTGCTGCCTACCACCACCCGCTTGCCGGCGTTGGCCTGGGCTTCGCCGGAAAGTATCTGGGCGTTGGAGACCTCTGATTCCAGCTCGCGAATCTTGGCAGCCACAAACCCCTGCCGTTCCTTGGCAGCGTCCAGGGGGGCATTCTCCCGAAAGTCCTTGCCGGCCATGGCTTCCTTCACTTCCTGGTCGGCCTTGACTTTCTCATCCTTGTATTTGTCCAACTCCGCCAGCAGCCTGTTGTAGCCTTCTTTGCTGAGGCGGGGGCCTGTGGCCTGGCCGTTGGCCGCGGTACCCTGGCGGCCCGAAGCGGTGCGGCGGGAGCGGCTGGCCCGCAGGTGAACCGCCAGATTTACCTCTATCCATTCAATCTTTCTAAGGAAGACGAGGAACTCTTTGACCGGCGTGAGACGTTTCTGGGCGTCGGCGCCGCGCTGGGAGAACTCCCTGGCATAATCTTCCACCAGGCTGGGGGAAAGGTCGTCTATCTTACGGTCGCGCCCGTACCAGTCAATGAAACGTATTATTTCCTGGTGCCCCTCCATTGACCGTTTCGAACCCTTGCCACTCTTCTTGTCGGTCACAAACATACTTAGGGCGTCGTGCAAGTTGGTAGGCCCATCCTGCTGAGTTGCCGTCTCCGGAGCGGCCACGGTTTCCGCGGAAGAAATATTGGGCGTAACCAAGATACGTACCTCCTTAAACCTGTCGGGCAAGTTGCAGATGGGTAAGAGTATCCAACTTGCCATTATTTCCTGGGCAGGAAACGCACGCCCCGCGCGCTAAAACATAGGGTATCGGCTACCAGTCAGTCCTGGACCCGCAATCGAGCGCGGCGGGTGGCCGGTGATAAATGGTTTGGGTGGGCAAGGGCTGGAAGAGAACCGGAAAAAGAGGGGAGGCGAAGGCTGGCGGGAATGGGGGATACCATTCCCCGGGTGGCGGGACAATACAGGAAAAGTAACCTTCGGAAAAGCGGGTGCTTCTTCACAGCCCTCGTGTCCTCTTCAAAGGGTAATGGCGCCGAGGGAATCAACCCTCTCCAATACACTCCCATGGTATCAGCAAATCGAGTCACTGGCAATTGGAGCCGGGCCGGCCTGACCTCTCTGGCCAGCCCGAACAAGCGGGTTGTATCTCTATTATCATCACCTGTCCCGGCCCATTCACTATCCCGGATGACTGCTGAAAAGGCGCCACCCCAATTAGGGGTCGCCGCGGTGTTATACTACCGCCATCAGCGAGCAAGCACCGGAGCTTTCCCTACGGGAAGGCAGTCCGTCTATACAAGAATGTTGCATGAACATTTCGGTCGGAGAGAAGGAGAAGGAAATGAAAGCAGTCCAGATTGAGGAATTTGGCGGCCCCGAGGTGATGCAGTACCGGGACGTGTCCGACCCCACGCCGGGCGACGGCGATGCCCTGGTGGAAATCCAGGCCGTGGGCGTTAACTTTACCGACATATACAGCAGGGCCGGCATCAATCCCGGCCCTCCCCTGCCTCGAATAATCGGCGTAGAGGGAGCGGGCGTGGTGCGGTCTGTTGGGTCCGGCGTCAACGACCTGAAAGAGGGTGACGTAGTGGCCTACAGCAGCAACCAGGGCTCCTACGCCGAGCAGGCTGTGGTTCCGGCAGCCCGGCTGGTGAAGATGCCGGAAGGACTGGGCGCCAGGGAAGGAGCGGCGGTCATGCTCCAGGGGATGACGGCCCATTACCTCTGCCATTCCACCTACCCGGTCCAGCCGGGAGACAAGGTGCTGGTGCACGCTGGAGCCGGCGGCGTGGGCCTGCTGCTGATACAGATGATTAAGCGGCTGGGCGGCTACGTCTTTTCCACCGTTTCCACCGAGGACAAGGCGGAACTGGCCCGGGGCGCCGGGGCGGACCACGTAATACTCTACACCCAGGAGGACTTTGCCGACGTCATCAAGGAAGCCACCGGCGGCGAGGGACTGCAGGCGGTTTACGATGCCGTGGGCCTGACGACCTTTGACAAGAGCGTCAGTTGCCTGGCCCGCCGGGGTTTCATGGTCCTTTACGGCCAGGCCAGCGGCGTGGTGCCGCCCATGGACCCCAGGATACTGGGGAACGGTTCGTTGTTCCTCACCCGACCGGGGCTGGGTGACTACACCGCTACCACGGATGAGCTGCGGCAACGGGCGGGCGACGTTTTGAGCTGGGTGCTGTCCGGGGACTTGAAGCTCCGTGTGGAGCACGTCTTCCCGCTGGCGGAGGCGGCTGAAGCCCACCGGCAACTGGCCTCCCGGGCCACCACCGGCAAGCTGCTGCTGATTCCTTAAAGGGGTAGCGCCAAACACACCGTCGTTCCTGCGAACGCAGGCATCTCAACTAAAGTCGGTCGAGGTTCCCTCCTTCGCGGGAACGACGAATGAGTTGAGAGTCCGCTCAGGGTGAGCTTGTCGGACCATCAAGGAGCGGCCCTTCGACAGGCTCAGGGTGATCGGGATAATTACCTATGGCATGAGCAAAGTTACCCACTAGCGGGCCGCTTAAGGCTAGTAGTCCGACAACTTCGAAATGATGGGTGAAATTGCTTCTCACCGTCGTTCCGGCGAAGGCCGGAACCCAGAAGTCCTAAAGGTAAGGAGCCATGTCCAACGCCAACCTTATTGGATTCTGATTGGATTCTGGCCTGCGCCAGAATGACGGGTTTCGATAGTTACCGGTCAATCCAAAGTGGTTGGACTGCTAGTACTTAGGTGCGGCGCCTCAGTGCAGCAAAGAAATTGCCAGGGGGCGCTGCCCACGGCCAGATGGTTCCGGTGGGGTAAACGGTCGTTGACCCTGGGGGCCGGCTTCCATATACTGAACGCATACAGCGTTGAACTCATACGATAGCGAACCCATACAGCATACTCAGGAGGCGACATGCCGGCCGACGTATCCGCAGAGGAAGTTTACCAGGCGCTCAAGACCGTTTACGACCCGGAAATTCCGGTGAACGTAGTTGACCTGGGTCTGATTTACGACGTACAGGTCACTGATGAAAATAACGTGTTCGTGCAGATGACGCTCACCTTCCCGGGGTGCGGCATGGGCCCCCACATCGCCCAACAGGCGGAATGGGCCGTGCAGGACCTGGATGGCGTTGAGGAGGTTGAAATCGAGCTGACCTTCGACCCGCCCTGGTCCCCCGAAATGATTAGTGAAGAAGCGCGGATGATGCTGGGAATCTAGCGCGCATCAGTCGCGCCGGGTTTTCTGGGCAGCAGCAAAAATACCGGCCGACGCTGGGAGGAAATATGGCCTCGCCCCAGGAAAATGCCAGGCTGGAGCAGATTAAGCGCAGCTGGCAGCAAAAACGACAGATTACTGAGCGCCTTTCCACCATCAAGACCAAGATAGGCGTTTACAGCGGGAAGGGCGGTGTGGGCAAGACGACCGTCGCAGTGAACCTGGCCGCAACCCTGGCCCAGGACGGCAGCCAGGTCGGGTTGCTGGACGTGGATATTGACTGCCCCAATGTTACCAAGGTGCTGGGCCTCACCGACAAGGCCGACTACGTTAACGGGCAGATTATTCCGGCGGAAAAGTGGGGCGTCAAGGTTATATCCATGTCCTTCTTCCAGGAGAACGAGGAGGAGGCTATCATCTGGCGCGGGCCGATGATCCACAACGCCATCAACCAATTCCTGCAGTCCACCGACTGGGGCGAACTGGACTACCTCATCGTTGATATGCCTCCGGGCACTTCCGACTCGCCGCTGACGGTAATGCAGACCCTGCCGATGGACGGGTTCGTGGTGGTTAGCACTCCCCAGGAACTGGCGAACATTGACGCCAAGCGGTGCATTAACATGATCCGCAAGCTCAACCTGAACGTGGTGGGCATTGTGGAAAACTACACCGGGGACGTTTTCGGCCAGGGCGGTGGAGAAAATCTGGCCCGGGAAGTGGATGCTCCCTATCTGGGCGCCCTGGAATTGCGGTCAGCCTACCGCAACAGCGCCTGCCCGACGGCATTGCTGGATTCGGAGGTGGGCGAGGAATACGCAAACCTGGTTTCAGGAATGAAGGAAAGCCTGAGGGCCCTGGGCCGGGAACCTGCCTGACCTGAAGTTGGGCGACCACCCAGGAACCGCCAATAAATTCACGGCTAATCTACTTCCAGAGTAACTTTCGGGGCTTCGGAAGCACTTTCCGGAGCCTTTCTTCTTGGGCCGGCCGGCGGCGCGTTTACCTGCCGGCTGCCGGAAGTTATCCGCAACAGCAGTTCTACTTCCCGGTCCATGGCTTCCTGGGAATAGGAACTGGTCTCGCCCATTTGCCGGAACTTGCGGTAGCGCGCCTGCAGCATCTTGGCTTCGGACCGGCGGGACACTTCGCCCAGCCGCCGGAAAATCTCGCCGCGCAAGACGTTGGCCGCCTGCTTCGGGCCGGTTTGCGCTCCCTCTTTGGGCTCGGCTACAACCGAGTCAATTATGCCCAGTTCCAGGCAGTCTTGTGCCGTGAGCATCAGGGCCTCTGCCGCTTCCCGTTCCAGGGCAGGGTCGCCGTAGGGACCGCCGGGGGTGCGGTTCAGGGAAATGGGCGAAAAGATGGCGTACTGCTGCATGACAATGCGGTCCGCCAGCCCCAGGGCCAGCGCGCCCTCGTTGCCTCCCTCGCCGATTATGGCCGAGATGATGGGAACCGGGGCTTCCAGCATCATGGACAGGGTTGTCGCAATGGCATTGCCGATGCCGTGCTCCTCGGCTTCAATGCCCGGGTCGGCGCCGGGGGTATCTATGAAGGTGATTATGGGCAGCTGAAACCTCACCGCCAGCTTGATCAGCTTCTGGGCCTTCCGAAGCCCGTCGGGGTTCAGGTGGTACTTGTTGCCGTCCATGGAGTAGGGCCGCGGCTGCCCAATGACGGCCACGGGCCGGTCAAACAGGTACCCAACCCCGGTAAGGATGGAACCGGAGTCGCCGCTCAGACGGTCGCCGTGCAATTCAAAAAACTGGCCGAGTATGTTGCGGATGTAGAAAGCCGCCGAGGGCCGCTCCGCGTTCCGGGTAATACCCACGGCTTCCCAGATTTCAGGGTCGGGGCCGGGAACGGTGCGGTCGCGGGATGGGGAGTCAAACTCCCCCTTGCCGAGCTTCTGGCCGGACAACATTCTCAAGAGGACGGACAATCGCGACTTCAGGGACTCCCGGTCCACTACGTTGTCCAGCAGGCCGTGTTCCAGGTGAGACTCGGCGGTATGGGCGTCCGGCGGCACCGGCACCCGGGAAAGTTCCCGCAAGGCGCGCAGGGGCGACAGGCCAATGAGAGAACCCGGCTCGGCCAAAATCACGTCCGCCAGGTTGGCGAAGCTGGCGTAGGCCTGGCCCGTTGACGGGTTGGCCAGCACCACGATGAAGGGCAACCCCTTTTCCTTGAAACGGTTGGCTGCCGACACCGTCTTGGCCATCTGCATCAAGGAGAGCACCCCCTCCTGGATGCGGGCGCCGCCGCCGGTTACCACTGCCACCAACGGCAATTCCTGCCTGGCCGCCGCCTCCAGCCCCAGGGCAATCTTCTCGCCCACCACGCTGCCCATGCTGCCGCCCATGAACCCGAAGTCCAGCACCACCAGCATGGTGCGGATACCGTCTATGCGGCAACTGCCGGTGACGGTGGCTTCGGTCAGGCCGGTTCGGCTCTGGTCCTTGCTCACCAGGTTTCGGTATGAGCCCCGCTGGGAAAAGTAAATGGGTGCCACCGAGCTCAGGTACTTGTGGGACTCTTTGAAACTGCGCCGGTCAGCCAGCAGTTGTATTCTCTGGCGAGCGGACAGGGAGTAATGAAACCGGCAGTAGGGACAGACCCGGTAGTGCTGGTAGGCCGCGGACTCGTTAATGTCTTCTTCGCAGAAAAAGCAACTGTCATGGACGGATGACGGGAAGATTCTATCCATTCTCCCGTGCCGCCCGAACAAGTGGACCAGAAGATTGCCGAGATTTCTCATCCCTGACCCCTTCCTGACCGGTTTCCGCTGCCGTATTTCGCTCTTTGGCTGCCTCGACGCTTCTCAACGCGCAAGGACATTCCGCACTTGCTTAACTGTATGCTTAAATGATACAGCTTCCGGACACCCAAATGAAAGGCCGAAGTAAAACCCAATGCCGACCGAAGGGTCCAGAGGTTCAAGTCAGTCGGTTCAGTGCGGAAACGCTCCCGCAAGTAAGGACGTAAAGGCCGGGGCTACCGGGCGGGCGGCAATCATTGTATAATGTGCGAGCTTTGTCCCCATTTGGAGGACGAATGTTGTGTGCCCGCAAAACGGGCGTCGCCAGCACGGTTCAAGCGCCGAAACCTGGCCCCACGCAGCCACCGGCCAAAGCCGGAAGGCGGCCAACACCGGGGACGGCTGGGGCCCCGGATACAAGCTCAGATTAGGAGACGACGATGGCAGAAGCCGCCAAGATTATTTACACGGAAACCGACGAGGCTCCGGCCTTAGCCACCCACTCACTGCTGCCCATTCTCCAGGCCTTCACCAAGGGCTCGGGGATAGAACTGGAAACTTGGGACATTTCCCTGTCCGGCCGCATCATTGCGAATTTTCCTGAAAACCTGACCGAAGAACAGCGGTTGCCAGACTACCTCCAGATGTGCGGGGAACTGTGCCTGGAGCCGTCGGCCAACCTGGTGAAGCTGCCCAACATCAGCGCTTCCATCCCCCAGCTCAAGTCCGCCATTGCGGAGCTCCAATCCAAGGGCTACGACGTTCCCGACTACCCCGACCAACCGGCGACGGACGAGGAACGCCAAGTCCAGGTAAGGTACTCCAGGGTCCTGGGAAGCGCCGTCAATCCGGTCATCCGGGAAGGAAACTCCGACCGGCGGTCCTCCACTGCGGTGAAGGAGCACGGCAAGCGGAACCCCCACCGGATGATGCAGGACTGGCCGGACGTGTCCAGGTCCCGCGTCGGCCACATGACCGAGAATGACTTCTTTGGCAGCGAGCAGGCGGTTACCACCACTGAGGCAGGCTCGGCCACCATCGAGTTTGTTGCCGCCGACGGCGCTGCCACCCCGCTCAAGTCCGACATCCCCTTGCAGGCCGGGGAAATCCTGGACTGCGCCGTAATGAACGTCCGGGCTTTGCGCCAGTTCTACTCCCGGGAACTGGAAACGGCCAGGGCCGAAGACCTGCTGATAGGTCTCCACGTCAAAACTACCATGATGCGTGTTTCCGACCCGATCATATTCGGCCACTTCGTATCCGTTTTCTTCCAGGAGATTTTCGACAAGTATGCGGACGACCTGGCTTCGGTTGCCGTGGACCCGGACAATGGCGTGGCGGAACTCCTCACCAAGATTCAGGCTTTGCCGGAAGACAAGAGGGCGGCCATCGAGGCCGACATACAGGCGGTTTACGACCGGCGCCCCGACCTGACCATGGTCAACTCCAGCCGGGGAATAACCAACCTGCACGTATCCAGCGATACCATCATTGACGCCTCCATGCCGGTGATTATCCGCGACGGAGGCCGCAGCTGGGGGCCGGACAACGAACTGCACGACACGGTGGCCCTGATTCCGGACCGGTCCTATGCCACCATCTACCAGGCGGTGGTAGATGACTGCAAGCAGAACGGCGCCCTTGACCCCTCCATCATCGGCAGCGTTGCCAACGTGGGGCTCATGGCCCAGGCTGCCGAGGAGTACGGCTCCCACGACAAGACTTTCGAGGCGCCGGGCAATGGGCGCATCCGGGTGGTTGACGCTTCGGGTAATGTCCTGATGGACCAGGCCGTTGAGGAAGGCGACATCTTCCGCATGTGCCAGACCAAGGACGCCCCTATCCAGGACTGGGTCAGGCTTGGAGTCGCTCGTTCCAGGCTCACTGGCCAGGCGGCAATCTTCTGGCTGGATTCCACCAGGGCCCACGACGCCGAGCTAATCAAGAAGATTGACCAGTACCTGCCCAACCACGACACTACCGGGCTGGATATCAGCACCCTGGCCCCGTTGGATGCGATGAAGGCCACGCTGGAGCGCAGCCGGGCCGGCCAGGACACCATCGCCGTTACGGGCAACGTGCTGCGCGACTACCTGACCGACCTCTTCCCCATCCTGGAACTGGGCACCAGCGCCAAGATGCTGTCGGTGGTGCCCCTGCTGAACGGAGGCGGTCTCTTCGAGACGGGCGCCGGCGGGTCGGCGCCCCGGCACGTGCAGCAGTTTGTTGAGGAGGGCCACCTGCGCTGGGACTCGCTGGGTGAATTCTGTGCCATGGTTGCCTCCTTCGAGCACTTTGGCGAGGTGTACGACAACGACCGGGCCAGGCTTCTGGCCGAGACCCTGGACCAGGGAATCGGCGAGCACCTGGAGCACAACCGGGCGCCCTCCCGACGGGTAAACGAACTGGACACCCGGGGCAGCCACTTTTATCTTGGCCTGTACTGGGCGCAGGCCCTGGCAAATCAGTCCAAGGACGCCGAACTGCAGAGCCGGTTCCAGGAAATAGCCCGGCAGCTGGCCGACAACGAAGAGAAAATCGTCCAGGAACTGAACGAAGCTCAGGGACAGGCGGTGGACATCGGCGGCTACTACCGCCCGGACAACTCAATGACCGCCAGCGCCATGCGTCCCAGCGCTACTCTCAACGCGATTATTGATTCGCTGTAGGCGGCAGCGCGGGCAGCAGCCGTCGTCGGCCGTCACAACCGGGTGCTGGAGAGCAGACAACGGCGAAGGATGACATTACCCCGCCCCTTTGCGAGCAAAATTGCGGAGGGATGGAAGGCAAACCAATTCAAACGAGGAGCAAAGTCTAAATGCGAAGCAAAGTAACAGTAGTTGGAGCCGGTAACGTGGGCGCCACTACCGTTCAGAGGATTCACCAGTTGGGTTACGCGGACACCGTTTTGGTGGACGTGGTGGAGGACCTTCCCCAGGGCAAAGCCCTGGACATGCTGGAGTCGGGGCCGGTAATCGGGTCCGATGCCGGGGTTATCGGCAGCAACGACTACGAGGCTACCGCCAACTCCGACGTGGTGGTAATCACCGCCGGCATAGCCCGCCGGCCCGGCATGAGCCGGGACGACCTGCTTTTGACCAACATGAACATCACGACCGCCGTAACGGAGCAGGTGGTCAAGTATTCGCCAAACTGCATTATCCTGGCCGTAACCAACCCTCTGGACGCCATGTGCCAGAACATCCTGGAGTCCAGCGGCTTTTCCCGCAACCGGGTCTTTGGTATGGCCGGAGTGCTCGACACCGCCCGGTTCCGCACCTTCATCGCCCAGGAACTGAATGTATCGGTGGAAGACGTGCAGGCCTACGTGCTGGGCGGGCACGGCGACGACATGGTGCCCCTGGTCCGATACACCACCGTGGGCGGCATTCCCATCAGCGAAATGATGTCGGAAGAGACCGTTGAGGCGCTGGTGCAGCGCACCCGCCAGGGCGGCGGCGAAATAGTAGCCCTGCTCAAGGCCGGCAGCGCCTACTACGCTCCTTCAGCTTCCATCACCCAGATGGTGGAGGCTATTCTCCTGGACAAGAAGCGGATTTTGCCCGGCTGCGCTTACCTGGAGGGCGAGTTCGGCATTAACGGCCTTTGCGTTGGGGTGCCGGTCAAGGTGGGAGCCGGGGGCATGGAGCAGGTGATAGAAATCAAGCTCAGCGACGAAGAGCAGCGTGCCCTGGAAGCCTCCGCGGCCAGTGTGCAGGAACTGGTGGAGGTGATGAGGAACGCCAAGGCTCAGGGTTCCCAGTAGTCCGACTTCTGTGCATTGATGGGTTAACGCAAGTGTCCGCTCATGGCGAGCTTGTCGTATCACAAGCCCGCGACCCTTGTTCTGGCTCAGGGCGAGCAGGCGTGTTGCCCATCGTGTCGGAGAAGTTGGCCCGTCAGGCAGAGTCTCCTGAAAAGCCAATGCCGGTCCTTTTTGTCAGGCCATACGTAGGTCGCCGGAATCTGGGGAAATAACTAACCAGATTCTGGCGGCCGACTCTGTTTTTCCATAGTCTAACCTGCCAGTAGGCTAACGCTATTAAAATGATGAATAAATCGGTCCAACCCGTCGTTCCCGCGACGGCGGGAAGCTCGACATGGTGGAGTTCGGGTTCCTGCCTTCTCAGGAATGATGATTTGGTGCATGGGACTTCAATTCAAAACGGTTGGCTTGCTAAGGTGCGGCGAAACCCTGGCGGACACCGGCAACGGTTTCCGTGTACCATGGAAGGAAGGGAGGTTACTTCGTCGCCGGGACCTGCGTTAGTGCCACTGGCGGCGCAGCACCGGGGCAATTGGCGGTTTCCGGCCAATTATGGCTTGAAGCCGACCGCAATGATAGTACAAACTTGTAACCTTTAATGTAAAATGGATATAAGCGGTAAATTTTGGTGGGAGGGAAGAGAAGTGGCCGGAAGAAGCTCCAGGGAAAGTGAACTCCTGGAAAAGGCAGCCCGCTATCTGCCAGGCGGTGGGTCTGGCAATACGAACTTTCCTGAATCGGTGAACTTCCTGGCCCGGGAGGGCTTGGGTTCCCGCATTTGGGATGTCAGCGGCAACGAGTACGTGGACTGGCTGATGGGTTCCGGCCCCATGGTGCTGGGTCACGCCCACCCGGCAGTGGTGGAGGCCGTCACCGAGGCCGTGTCCCAGGGCAGCACCTTCTTCACCACCAATGAGAAGGCGGTGCTGCTGGCCGAAGAGCTGGTAAACTCCGTTCCCTGCGCCGACAAGGTCCGGTTCACCACCAGCGGCACGGACGCCTGCTTCCAGTGCATGAGAGCGGCCCGGGCCTACCGGAAGAGGGACAAGGTCCTGAAGTTTGAGGGCGGGTTCCACGGCACCAGCGATTATGCGCTGATGAGCGTCACTCCCTCGACGGCGGAGGAGTTTCCCGTGGCCGTGGCCAACAGCGGCGGCATTCCCCGCGCCATCCAGGACCTGATGCTGGTTGCTCCCTTTAACGACCTGGAGACCACCGCGTCCATCATTGACGCCCACCACGACGAACTGGCGGCCGTAATCGTGGAGCCGGTGCAGCGGATTATCGCCCCGAAGCCCGGTTTCTTGCAGGGACTGCGGGACATTACCCTGCGCTACGATATTCCCCTCATTTTCGACGAGGTTGTGACCGGCTTCCGGCTGGCCTACGGCGGGGCTCAGGTCCTCTACGGGGTGACCCCCGACCTGGCATCGATGGGCAAGATTATGGGCGGGGGATATCCCCTGGCGGCGGTTTTGGGCCGAGACGACATAATGTCCGTTTACGACCAGGCCCTGGTGGACTCGGACGACTACGTCAACCAGATTGGCACCCTGAACGGGAATCCGGTGGCCTGCGCCGCCGGCCTGGCCACGCTGGCGGAACTCCGCAAGCCGGGGGCCTACGAGCGGCTGTGGGGCATTGGCCGCAGGGTGAGAGAAGGGCTGATGGAGATTTGCGCGGAACACGGGTACACGGTCCAGAGCAGCGGAGAAGACCCAATCTTCGACATTTACTTCTCCGACAAGCCGGTCAACAACTACCGGGACGGCCTTGCCGCGGACGGCGCGCTGATGGCTCGCCTGAACAACGGCCTGCTGGAAAGGGGAATCCTCAAGGGCTGGCCCCAGAAGTATTACCCATCCCTGGCCCACTCCGACGAAGACGTGGACCGGACCCTGGACGCCGTCAGGGAGGTTGTGCCGACCCTGGGCTAGTGGTCCTGCAGTAGCTGATAGTCCGGTTGTGCTGAGCTTGTCGAACCATGAAGGGACGTCCTTTCGACAAGCTCAGGGTGAGCGGAAATGTTTTTCACCAGTTTGGAGGGCTGAACCGCCAGGGCGGCGGCCTGTGGCTTTGAGACCCGGAGGCGTGGGTGTTGGCAAGGGGATGTGGGGAGGGGGAGTTGGAATAGCTACCCTTTAGGGTGCAGCCAACCGTTTAGAGAGTTCTTGACTTAAGCGCGAGAGCAATGTCTTCTACCAATGACTATACTCCTGAAGGCAGCGATTCTATGACATCACCGGCAAACGACGCTTCAGGGCAGGGTTTGAACAGCGAACTGGTCGTGCCCAGCATGTACACGGCCGGTTACGCCGATGCCAGGAAGATTGACGCGGCGCTGGCCGAAAAATACATCCGCCACGCCTCCATAGGTGACCCGCTGGCGGATGCGATGGTCGCTGACATCTCTCAGATGAGTCCCGCCGAGAGCCAAAGGATGATTCACGCCGTCATGGAAAGCGAGGAGGACGTTCTCGCCGGCGCTCCCCAGTCAGTGCAGGACCTTTACAACGATGTGAATGTTGTCCCGAAGTGGCTGGACCGGGAGGGATTAACCGCCGGCATTCGCAGCTTTCACGCAAATGCTCCCGAAATTCTTGGCGGAATGGTTGGCGGCGTGCTGGTGGAGGGCTTCTCCACCGCCATCTGCGAGTCCTTCCTGATTACCGGCCGCCTGCGGGACCAGGGAGTCCGGCGGCTAAAACAGAACAACCGTCACATGCTGGAAATCTTCCTGCCCGGCGGCCTGGAGCGGTTTGGAGACGGCTGGAAACTGTCAGTCAGGATACGCATAGTCCACGCGAGGATTCGGCATCTTCTGGAAAATTCTCCCATGGACTGGGACCTGGGCGAGTTGGGAACGCCGATCAGCGCTGCCCACATGGGCTTCGCCATATCATCCTTTTCCGCCAGGCTGCTCCAGCACGCCACTTCTCTTGGGGCATCCTTTACCGCCGAGGAGCGGGCCAGTTTCATGCAGGTCTGGCGCTTTTCGGGGCACCTCATGGGAGTCCCCGATACGATTCTGTACACGGACGAAGCGGATGCCCTGAAATTGAGGCGGATTGCCATGACCTGCGAACCGGAGCCCTCCTTCAGTTCCATAATCATGGCCAACGCACTGATTAACTCGGCGCCGCTGGTTATCGGTATTCAAGACTCCGCCGCCAGGCAAGACCTGGTCAAGTACGTCTATACGGTCTCGACGGCGCTGATCGGGAAGGAACTGGCCGGAAAGCTTCGCTACCCTGCCACCCATACTTTTGGAGTTCTGCCCCTGTACCGGCTCAGGGTAAAGACCAAGCGTTTGATTAGCAACCTGAACCCAAATTTCTCCCGGTCCTCCAACTTTGAAGCGCTCATCAGCGCGTCCATGTTTGACCACCGGATTTCCTACGACCTGCCCGACCACGTGCACGCCGAACAGTCGCGGCATTGGTAGGTCGCTGCGCCGCTAACTCCACGGTTCGTTAATCAGCACCAACTCAACCTGCAATCCGTACTGGAACCCCAGGATTTCTCCCGACCTGCGGGCGAAGTCCGTCAGTATTGAAAAGGTCCCGGCTGCAGACGGCCCCAGGTTATCCAGGTAGGCCTGGTGCTGCCGCAGGGAGTCCATCCCCTTTTCCCAGTAGTCCGACACATCAATGCCGTGGGTGGCGTGGCTCTCATCTACGCCCAGAATCACGGCAAACCGGACGTTGTTCCACGGCTCAAGTCCCTCGTCCAGCAGTTCCGGGAATATCCAGCGATTTCCGGCGTCCCTGGCGGCGTCCAGCACGGCCAGGCCCACATTGCGGTGGTCTGCCATGTTCAGGTGCCCCGAGGAAAATTGCAGGCGGTAGTTGAGGGTAACCAAGACATCGGGACGGTGGCGGCGTATGGCGCGGCTCAAGTCCCGCCGGAGAGGCAGGCCATATTCAATAATGCCGTCGGGGTAACCCAGGAATTCCACCGTGTCCACCCCGACTTCTGCCGCGGCGGCGATTTCCTCGCGGGCGCGGAGGGGGCCGACGTCGGACGGGGGCATCCCGTCTATGCCCGCCTCACCGCTGGACACCATCAAGTAGATTACCTGCTTTCCCTGCTCTACCCACCGGGCGACCGCGCTGGCGCCACCGTACTCCAGGTCGTCCGGGTGGGCGACGATGGCCAGGGCCGTTTGCCAGTCCTCCGGCATGTTTGGAACCGATTCTTGCCCAGGTCTCATTTTTGTTCCCGCCTCATTGGTCACTTGTCTTGTAAACAAAGAGGGACAACGGCAACGGCGGCGCCAACCTTGCGCCGCCGCTCAAAAAAGCCGTCCCAGTCTGTTGCCAGGGTCTCTTTAGCCCCTGGAACCCAATTTTACCGCCAGGGGCTGGGTGTTGACTATGTGCTTCTGCAGACCCAACTCCTTGGGGGAAATGCCCATGGCCAGCCCGATGGCCTGGGGCAGATGAAGAATGGGAAGGTCCACGCTGCGCTTCAACTGGGCCGAAGCCTTGGGCTGGTATCCGTCGAGGTTGAGGTGACAGAGGGGACAGGGCGTAACCATGACATCCGCGCCCAGGTCTTTGGCCTCGGATGTGTGCTTGCCAACCATGGCCATGGAGTTCTTCTCGTTGATGGTGAGGATGGGAAAACCGCAGCAGCGGGTCTTTCCCTCGAAATCCACCACCGTGGCTCCCAGCGTCTCAATCAGGGTTTCCAGTGAGGTTTGCCGCTCCGGGTGCTCCTCAATGTCCAGGGCTTCCGTGGGGCGCACAATGTAGCAGCCGTAGAAGGGCGCCATCCTGATACCGGCCAGGGGGCGGGTGACCAGTTGGGTCACCTTGTCTAGCCCAATATCCTCAATCAGAATCCAGAGAAGGTGCTTGGGCTCGGCGGTGCCCTTGTACTCCAGCCCTTCCTCGGCCAGGTAATCGTTAATCTCGGCCAGGTACTCGGGATCTCGGGCCATTCGCTTGTTGGCCTGGCTCATCACGCCCTGGCAGGTGCTGCAGATGGTCAGAATGGGCAGACCCATTTGCTCGGCCTTGGCGAAATTGCGGGCGTTCAGGGTATCGCCAAAAAGCTGGTTCTTTTCCTGCATCACTCCGGCCCCGGTGCAGGTCCAGCCGGGAATTTCTTCCAACTCGATGCCGATGCGGTCACAGATGAGCCTGGCCGCCGGGTAAAGTTCCGGCGCGGCTCCCTGGGAAACGCAGCCGGGGAAAAAAGCGTACTTCACTTTCTGGTTCCTCCTGTATTTGAGCCCCGTTAATCGGGGAACGGGCTTCGTGGTCCCGTGATTCACTAACACCCTACCGGAGATTGACCGGTCCAGCGGCCATCAGCCGAAGGGAGAGTTCCGCCCAATCTGCGGCCCGGCCAAGTCTGGTTCCAGCTTGCGGAACAGGCGCCGGACATTCTCCACGTTTTCCACGTTCTTGTGCCGTATTGGGGGCATCTTTCCGTGGGTGAGCGCCCGCCAGCCCACCGGCGCATAGCTCAACATGGCGCCGATATTGGTGACGCCGCCCACCGACTTGATGGGAAGACGCAGTTCGTCCAGCCGGCCGCTGTGTCCCACCGACTCGGTAAAGGCATTGGTATGACGGGCGCCGTTGTTGTTGGTGAACCCGGCGCTGACGGCCTGTTCCCGCAAGCTCATTATGCGGTCCATGGGCGCCACGCCCTTGGGACACGCCTGAACGCACTCGTTGCAGCGGGTGCAGTCCCACATTCCGGTGGACTCGCTCAGGAATCGCAACCGGTCGCGGGAAACGCCTTCCCGGTCTCCGTCCCGCGGGTCGGCGGTAAAGCGGTATGCCTTGGCCAAGGCGGCCGGGCCAAGGAAGGTGGGGTCAACTTCCAGCACCGTGCAATCGGAAACGCAGGCGCCGCACATGATGCACGCGGTAACCCCGGAAAGGTGCAGCATTGACTCGTTGGAGGCAATGTACTCGCCTTCTGGCTCGACACCCTGGGGCTGCAGGTAGGGCTCCACGGCCCTTATCTTGTCCCAGAACAGTTCGAAGTCCACCGTCAGGTCCTTGACGACCTTCATCACGCCGGCCGGCTCCACGGTTACCGTGTTGTTGTCGTCTATGGCGAGGGAAAGGGCCGTTTTGCAGGCCAGGCCCGCGTGTCCGTTTATCCGCACGGCGCAGGAGCCGCAGATGGCGCTGCGGCAGGAACAGCGAAGGGTCAGCGTGCCGTCCAACTCCTCGCGAATCTTGATAAGGGCGTCCAGCACGGTGGCATTGTCCGGCACGGATACGGAAAAGTCCTCCCAGTAGCTGGCCGGATTCTCCGCTTCCGGATCGAATCTTTTTATCTTAATGGTTACGTCCATTGGCTAATACTTCCTCTCTTCAGGCTGCCACTTGGTTATGGTGACGGGCAAGTAGGAGAGCTCGGGCCCAACCTCGCCCTTCCGGGCAACGATGTGCTTCAGCCAGTTTTCGTCGTCCCGCTCGGGAAAATCGGTGCGGGCGTTGGCTCCCCGGCTTTCCCGCCGCTCCAGGGCGCTGAAGGCGATGGTGTCGGCCACGTCAATCATGAACCCCAGTTCCAGAGCAAACACCAGGTCGGTATTGAAAATCCGGTTCTTGTTATGAACTGGGACCTGATTGTAGCGTTCCCGCAAATCGGAAAAGTCGCGGATGGCTTCGCTGATGCTCTGCTCGTCCCGGAACACGGCCACGTTGCGCACCATGGACTCGCCCATGGCCTGGCGTATCGCGCCCCAACGGTCGCCGTTGTCGGGCCTTTCCAGCATATCCGCGATGCGCCGCTCCTCCCGGGCAACGGCCTCTGCCTCGTTGAAGTCAACGAATTCCATACCCTGGCAGGCCTCGGCGGCGTGGTTGCCGGACCGCTCGCCAAAGACGATGGTGTCCAGCAGGGAGTTGGCGCCCAGGCGGTTGCCGCCGTGAACGCTGACGTTGGCGCACTCGCCGGCGGCATAGACGCCGGGGATGCTGGTAAGCCCGTCAATGTCAGTCTTGATACCGCCCATGATGTAGTGCATTCCGGGCCGGATGGGTACGGGTTCGCGAATCATGTCCACGCCGGCCAGGTCAATGCCGATTTCGCGGATTTGGCTGAGTTTCTCCATAATCAGGGCTTCACCCAGGTGGGTGCAGTCGAGAAAAACGCAGCCATTGACGCCGTTCCCGGCGTTGATTTCGGTCTGTTCCGCCCGGGAAACCACGTCGCGGGAGGCCAGTTCCATCATGTTGGGAGCATATTTTTCCATGAACCGGTTGCCGTTCTTGTCCCGCAGGTAGGCGCCCTCGCCACGGGCTGCTTCAGATAACAGCACGCCGCTGCCGGCCAGGGTGGTCGGGTGATACTGGACCATCTCCATGTCCATAAGGCCGGCGCCGGCGTTGTAGGCCAGGGCCATGCCATCGCCGGTAACGATGAGGGCGTTGGTGGAAGGCTCAAAAATACGACCGCAGCCGCCGGTGCAGAATATAATCTTCTTCGCGCGGATAGCGTGAATCTGGCCGGTGCGAATTTCCAGGGCGGTGACGCCGGCCACCTGGCCGTCCTCTTCGATGAGGGAGGTGACGAACCACTCCTCGTAGCTGCGGACGCCCGACTTTACCAGTTGTTCGAACATCACGTGCAGCAGGGCCTGGCCGGTGAAGTCGCCGACGAAGAAGGTGCGGGCGCGGCGCTGTCCGCCAAAGGCCCGGGTGCCCAGCTTTCCGTCGTCATCCCGGTTGAAGGTCACGCCCATGTGTTCCATGTCAATCAGGGCCCGACCGGCGGTCATGCACATTATCTCGATGGCGTCCTGGTCACCCAGGAAGTCGCTGCCCTTGATGGTATCGTAGGCGTGGTCTTCCCAGTCGTCCCCCCGGTCCAGCAGGGCAGCGTTGATGCCGCCCTGGGCAGCGTTGGAGTGGCTGCGGACGGGATGCACCTTGCTGATAATGGCCGTATTGGCGCCATTGGCGTTGGCGGCGATGGCAGCGCGCATCCCCGCCAGGCCGGCGCCGATTACCAAAACATCATGCTCCAGCATATTCCTTTCGTTTTCTCCCCAAAATTCGGCTGCAGGTCAGCCTGCCAGCCGTATCCAACCAATTATCCACCAGAACCGGCATCCCCAACAACCCGGATGGCCTGCAACAGGGAAGCAATGCTCTTGGCATCCTGAATTTCGCCCCGCTCGATGAGGTCGAGGGTCTGAAGCAAGGGCACGGCCCTGGTTTCCACCATCTCGTCGTAGTCCTGCTCCAGCGCCGACGGCTCCAGGGCCGTGGCGAGGAATACGTACATATACTCGTCGCACCAGCCCGGCGCCAGCCAGAAGCCCGGCAGCGGACGCAGGTTGCCCGCCACGTGGGATACTTCCTCCTGTAGCTCGCGCATGGCGGCTTCCGCGGGCGTCTCTCCCTCCTCGATGCCGCCGGCGGGAACTTCCAGCAGGGCCGACTCGGTGGGCTTGCGGTACTGGCGTACCAGCAGGACGTTCCCGTCCGAGTCCAGGGGCACCATGCAAACCGAATCCGAATGTTCCACCACCTCGCGCACGGTGCGGCGGCCATTGGGCATCTCTATCTGGTCCTTGCGCAAGGCAAGAATCGTGCCCTCGTAAATGCGAGCCGACTCGAGGGTAGTTTCCGTCAAGTCTCTTTCGCCGGCGGAACCGGCAGTGGATTGACCGTTCTCAGTCACGCGCTGACTCTTCTCTCAACCGTTTTCGATTATTACTGCCCGCGAATGCTGAAACCCAGCCGGCGGGTCAAAGTTGCGTAAAAATGGTTGCGGGGCTGAGCCCTCAAAAAGCTGGCCTTCAGGGGACTCTGCGCTATCTCAACCCGGTCCCCCGGGTGCATGGGCCGTTCAATGTAGCCGTCCACGCTCAGCACCGCGCCCTGCGCGCCCTCCAGGTTAAGGCCGACGCTGGCCTCCGGCGCCAGGACCAGGGAGGCGGTCAAGCCCACGTGGGCCGCCACCGGCTTGAGCACCAGGCTCTCGGACAGGGGGTCAAGGATGGGGCCGCCCACCGCCAGGCTGTAACCGGTGCTTCCGGTGGCCGTGGCCACGATGATGCCGTCGGCCCGCAACGATGCGACCTCCACTCCGTCAACTGTGGTGCGGATGGTGACCACCCTGGAAACCGCGCCCCGGGAAAGCACCACGTCGTTCAGGGCGTGGAAGGGCCCTTCCTCGCCGGGCAGGCTGGTGTGGGAACCACGAATAATCCGCGCGGTTATCATGTTGTGGGAGTCCACGCGGGCGCTGCCATTGTAGTAGGAAGGGAGCTTTTCCAGAGCGTCCTGGACCTGGAGTTCGGTCATAAACCCCAAGCGGCCCATGTTTATGCCCACCATGGGCACCTTGAGAGGAGCCGTCAACTGGACCGCCCGCAGCATGGTGCCGTCGCCGCCGGCGGTTACCACCAGGTCGGTTGACGTTACCTGTTCCCGCAACTCTTCCAGATTCTCAGCCGGCGAAATCCAACTGCTTTGCTCCAGCGAAAGCTCATTGACTATAGCTGTGCTTAAATCCAAAGCTTCGGGGATTCGCGAATTGTAGATGATGCCGACGGTTCTAATCTGGCTGGACAAATTGAGCGACCCTGAATTCAGCATAGGTTTGCGGGCCTTGGACATGGCAGTCTAGCATCGCACAAAATCAGTGTCAAACGGCGCAGGATTGCGTACCCGGCCCAACAACTTCGCGCCGTTCCGGGTACTTGGGCCCTCCACCGGCCAGGGCTTGCGGCCAGGCGCCAAAGTCCGGCGGCGCCCTGACGCGGCGCTACTGTGCCAGGATGCCAGGAAGGGTGGATACGACGCCCTCGGCGACCTGGATTAGGGGGCCGAACAGTATGCCCAGCAGGACGGTAGCCACCAGGGTCAGGGTCAGCGCCCCCAGTGTGTACGGTGAAACCCGCGCATTGCAGGTCAGGTCGTGCCCGTCGCCTGGGTGGGAGTCGGTCATTGCTGTGGGGGCCAGGTCCCCCGGCTCCGGCGACTGGAACATGGTACGAATTACCCGGACGTAGTAGTAAGCGGAAATCACGCTGTTTACGGCCCCGATGATTGCCAGCCAGGCCAGTTCGCTTTTGACCGCCGCCGCGAAAAGGTAAATCTTCCCAACGAAAATGCCCGTGGGCGGCACTCCGATCAGGGCCACCAGGGCTATGGCCAGGGCGATGGCCGGGAAGGGAACGCGCCGGAACACGCCGCCGTAGTCTTCAATCAAATCGCTGCCGATGCGAGAGTGTATAGCCAGGACTGCGAAGAAGGCCGTAAGGTTAGCCGCGGCGTAGGCCACCAGGTAGAACAGGACGCTGCTGGGGCCGAAGGTGGTAAAGAGACTCTCGCTCACCGAGGAGTTGCCTTCCCTGACGCTGTGCAGCATCAGGACTGCGTTGTCGGCGCCCCCCGCCGTCGGTGACAGCGCGTCGAGGGAGGCCCAATCGCCGAACGCCCCCAGTTGCGCCACGGCGGCCACGCCCACCAACAGATAGCCGGCATGGGCGATGGCGCTGTAGCCCAGCAGGCGCCGTATGTTGCTCTGGGCCAGGGCGGCCAGGTTGCCCACGGTCATGGAAACGGCGGCCAGAATCGCCAGCAGCATTCCCCAGTCCCCGTAGTAAGGCAGGAAGCCGCTGTAGAGAAAACGCAGCAGCAGGGCGAAGGCCACCGCCTTGCTGGCCACGGACAGGAAGGCAACCATGGGCAGGGGCGCGCCCTCGTAAACGTCGGGGACCCACATTTGGGACGGGACCGCCGACAGCTTGAAGGCAATGCCCGCGGTCAGGACCACCACCCCCACCAGCACGGCATAGCTGCCGAAAGCCAGGCCCGGGGTGGAAGGCCCGCCCAGCGAGAGGGCGATTCCCTCCAAAGTGGTGGAGCCGCTGAACCCGTAAAGCAGCGCCATGCCGTACAGGGTCAAGGCCGAGCTGATTGCCCCTATAATCATGAACTTCATGCCCGCCTCGCTGGAGGCGGTGCTGGGCAGGAAAGCGGCGATTGCTACCAGGGGCAGGGTCGTCAACTCCAGGGCAACGTATATGGTAATCAACTCGGTGGCCGAAGCCAGCAGCATCATGCCGCTGGCGGAAAGGAGCATCAAGCCGTAGAACTCTCCCCTGAGCCGGGCCAGTTGCCGGACATAGTCCACGCAGGCCAGGAAGACCAGGGCCAAAGAAATGACCACCAGCAGGTTGAAAAATACGCCGAACCGGTCCACCGAAATGCTGTCGGCAAGGATGCTGTCCGCCGGAACGAGATTATCCGGGCCGCTGCCGGCCAGGAGCCCGGGGAACTCCGCCAGTTGGAGCCAGGAAAATCCCAGGGGAGCCAGCAGGCCGACCAGGGCCAGGGACCCCACCCATCCCTTCCTGGCCACCAAGAGGTCGGCCAGGATTACCAGGATGCCGAGTCCCGCCATCGCCAACTGGGGCGAAATCAGGAATAAGTCGTTCAGTGACATATCTCTTCTGCCCGCTAGTTGGCCGCCAGGTCCTGGGTCTGGGCCGCGTTAATCATATCCACCATCGGCGCCACCGCCGTGTCGAAAACCTCTGTGAGCGCGGCGGGATAAACTCCCACAACGATGATGCTGATAACCAGCAAAACGAGGGGTATGGCCTCCAGGGGAGAGGCGTCGGTAATGGACTCGAACCGCTCCCTCCGGGGGCCGAACAGGGACCGCTCCAGCATCCAGAGGATGTAGCCGGCAGCCAGGATGATGCCCAGCACCGACAGGGCGGTCATCACCGGATAGGCGCGAAAGGCGCCGAAGAAAACCAGCACCTCGGACACGAAGCCGCTCAACCCGGGCAGGCCCAGGGAGGCGAATCCGGCAATGGCCAGAGCCGCCGCCGCCACGGGCATTCGGGAGGCCAGTCCTCCCAGGTCCGGTATGTAACGAGTGTGGGCCTTGTCGTAAATCAGCCCGACGCCCACGAACAGCAGGCCTGTAATGGTGCCGTGGGTAAACAACTGCATCGCCGCGCCGTTGAGGCCGGCGCCGGTCAACTGCCCGGCGGCAGCCCCCACCGACCCAATGCCCACCAGCACCAGTCCCATGTGGCTGACGCTGGAATTGGCAATCAGCCGCTTCAGGTCGGTTTGCCGCAGGGTTACCACCGCGCCGTAAAGAACGCTGATGACGCCCAGCGCAATCAGGGCCCAGGCAAAGGCGGTAACCTCGGCGGGGAACATGCCCACGTTGACCCGGAGCAGACCGTAGCCGCCCATTTTCAGCATGACGCCGGCAAGCATGACGCTGGCAGCCGTCGGAGCGTCGGTGTGGGCGTCGGGCAGCCACGTATGCACCGGCCAGGTGGGCAGCTTTACGGCAAAGGCCGCGAAGAATAGCCAGAAAAGCACGCCCAGCGGCAATACGGCCGAACTGCCGGTGAGCATGGAACCGGGTTCCAGCAGGGCGGCCATGTCAAAGGAGATTGCGGGCTGGCTCAGAGCGACGGCGACGATGGCCACCAGCATGAAGGCGCTGCCCAGTATCGTAAAAATCAGGAACTTCATTGCGGAATAGGACCTGCGCCCCGTGCCCCAGAAGGCGATAAGCATGTACATGGGCAGCAGTTCCAGTTCCCAGAAAAGGAAGAACAGCAGAAAGTCCAGAGCGGTAAATACGCCCATGACGGCCGTTTGCAACAGGAGCAACCAGAAGAAATACTCGCGCACCCGGTCGGCGATGGACCAGGAAGCAATAATGGCGCAAAAGCCGAGCAGTCCGGTCAGCAGCACCATGGGCGCGCTGAGGCCGTCCACGCCCAGGAAATAGCTGGCGTTGAAAGTCTCCGCTGAAATCCAGGTTATGCGGTCGGTCAACTGGAACCGGTCCGCGCCCGCGCTCCGGTCAAAGGAGAGGAAAACGGCAGCGCACAGCAGCAGGTCTATGAGACCCACCGCGAAGGCAAATGCCCGCACCGCCCGGTCTCCCCGCACCAGGGCCAGGATTGCCAGCGCGCCCAACGCTGGGAGAAAGACGGTTAAGGTCAGCATTCCGGGGAATTGGAACATTCCTCTATCCCCCCAGCCCCGCGCTGTAAACCAGGAAACCAACCAGCATCAGCACGGCTCCCAACACGATAACGGCCCCGTAAAACTGGACCTGGCCCGTTTGCAGCTGGGCGACAAGCCTCCCCCCGTTCCGGCACAGGCCGCCTACCAAATCCACGAACCCGTCCACGAAGCTGCGGTCTATCCAGTCGGTTGCGGCCGCGAAAGACCGGTAAAACAGGCGACGGACCAGCAGTCCCTCGTACAGTTCGTCCATGAAATACTTGCGCGCCAGCAGGGTGTGGATGGGGCCCAGCCTGGCCAGCGGCTCAGGCAACAGGGACCCGGCGCTCGCTGCATCGTGCCCAGTCCCTTCACCGGCTTCTTGGCCGGCATCGGGTCCGGCCCCTTCCCCGTGGGCAACGGCAGATGATTCCCCGTCTGCCTGGGCGGGTTCGGCAGCGTCTGCCTTCCTGGCGCGGTACACCAGCAGGGCCAAGACTACGCCCGCCAGGGCAACGGCGGTAGAGATAATGGCAACTTCCCAGTTGAAGGCCGGGGTAACGGGATGGTCGAAGGGCACGGCGGCTTCCACGTAGTAGGAAAACCAGTGCGCCGGAATCCCAAGCAACTCCTTTACCCACTGGGGGTTGGCCACGTAGCCGGCAAATATGGCCGCAATCCCGAGGACAGCCATGGGCGCTACCATTACGGCGGGCGACTCGGCCAGGTGCACCTCGTCGCTGACCGCAGAAGGACGCGGCAAACCGTTCTCTTCGGCGTCTTCCAACTCCCTGGCGCCGCCGCCGCGAAACTCGCCGTGGAAGGTCATCAGTATCATCCTGAAGGTATAGAAGGCGGTCAGCAGCACGCCGACAATGAGGAAGGCAAAAACGGCCTGGTAAACCCACGGCTCGACCGCCCAGCCCGAAACCCACGCCGACGTGAGAATCTCGTCCTTGCTCCAGAAGCCTGCCAGGGGAATGATGCCAACCAGGCTTAGGCCGGCGACCAGCACCAGCGCGTAAGTCCAGGGCATGCGCCGGCGCAGACCGCCCATGTAGCGCATGTTGAAGGTGCCCGAAGCGTGGTTGACGCTGCCGGCCCCCAGGAATAGCAGGGCCTTGAAAAAGGCGTGGGTGAACAGGTGGAACAGGGCCGGCCCGAAGGCTCCCAGACCCAGGGCGGCCATCATGTAGCCCAACTGGCTGACCGTCGAATAGGCCATCACCCGCTTGATGTCGTCCATTACCAGCCCCAGGGTAGCTGCGGCCAGGGCCGTGAAGCCGCCCACCAGCGCCACCACCATCATGGCCTCCTGTGCCTGCTGGAAAAGGGGGTAGAAGCGGGCCACCAGGAATACGCCGGCTGCGACCATGGTGGCGGCATGAATCAAAGCGCTGACCGGGGTAGGGCCCTCCATGGCGTCGGGCAGCCACGTATGCAGTGGAAACTGGCCCGACTTACCGGCGGCCCCGGCAAAAATGCCCAGGGCAACCAGGGTGAGCGCTCCGCCGCCGAGGATGGCTCCCCCGGCGGCCAGGGGCTGGGCGGCCTGCCAGACATCGGGGATGTGCATGGGGTTGAGGCCCTGGGCCGCAAATTCCGGGCCGTGAAAGGCCAGGTAAATGATGGCCAGCAGAAACCCGACGTCGCCGATGCGGGTAACGATGAAGGCCTTCTTGGCCGCCGCGGCTGCCGAGGGCCGGTCGTGCCAGAAGCCGATAAGCAGGTAGGAGGAAACTCCCACCAGTTCCCAGAAGGCGTACAACTGCACGACGTTGGCCGACATTACCAGGCCCAGCATGGCCGAGGTGAACAGCGCCATATAGGCGTAGTAGCGGGCAACGCCGGGGTCGCCCCGCATGTAGCCGAGGGAGTATATCTGGATTAGCAGGCTGACCCCGCTCACAACCACCAGCATGATGCAGGTAACCGGGTCCAGCAGCAGGCCCATCTGGATTACCACGTCCCCCAGGTCCAGCCAGGTATGCGGGGCAAACTCCAGGTCGGCGCCGCCGTAGTTTTGCCTCAGCACCAGCAGGGAAAGGAGGAAGGATACGGCCAGGGCCGCTATAAGCAGAAAGCCGCTGGCCAGGGCGAACCGGTTAAAGAACGGCCTGATTACCAGCGCAATGAGCAGGAAAGAAATGAGGGGCAGGAAAAAGATTGCCCAGACCAGCGACTCGGTGACCATCTAAAGCTTCCTCAGAATCTCTTCGGCCACGTGCTCGCGACCCTTGGGCACGTAAATCAGGAAGGGCGTCCGCTCGCTCCAGCTCAGGATATGCCCCTCCGGCAGAATGCGAGCCGGCAGTCCCTCTCCTTCCAGGACTTCCTTCCACATCTCCGCCATCATCAAATTTGGCGCCTTTTTGAATTCAATCCACATAAGGCCACGTTAGGGTTGATACCTGTGTTCTCAGTTCCGCAAGCTGGTGGCTTCGGGCAGTTCGACTGACTCGGTGTTACGGTACATGGCGAACACTATGCCCAGTCCCAGCGCAATTTCCGCCGCCGCCACGGCAATGATGAATATGGCAAACACCTGTCCCGTAAGCACGCTGCCGATGTTCTCTCGCAGAGCCAGGGGGGCGACGTACCGGGCGAAGGCCACTACGGTCAGATTTACGGCGTTGAACATTATCTCGATGGACATCAGCACCGCAATGACATTGCTCCTGGCCAGCGCGCCGTACAGTCCGATGGCGAAGAGCGCCGCGGCGACTATGAGCATGACTTCCAGGGACATATCGTCTAGCCCCCCCTGGACCTGGCCAGGGCCAGACCGCCGATAAGGGCGGCCAGCAGCAGGAGCGAAACGGCCTCGAAGGGAATGACGAAGCTGCCGATGAGCAGGTCGGCAAGTCCCGCCTGCTGGGCCATTTCCCTGGAGTCCGGGGAAACGAACCCGCCCGAATCCAGCGCATCGTCAGAAAGGACGCTGACCGACTGGGTCTGGGCCACTTCTACCATATCCGTTGCCGCTTCCGGTATGGGCCGCCAGTCCGTGGCCACTGCCGCCGCCACCATCGCCGTCAGCAGGAGCGCGGGAAACATGACCGCCGGAATCTGAAGCCGGTTGGGCAGGTTACCCTCCCGGACGTTGCGGGTCAACATGATTCCAAAAATGAAAAGGACCGAAATGGCTCCCACGTAAATGAGGACCTGCACCACGGCCAGGAACTCGGCGTTGAGCAGCACGAAAAACCCGGCCACTGCCACAAACACGACGGCCAGCAGCAGCGCCGCCCGGAACAGGTCCTTAATCAGGACAACTCCGAGGGCGGCAACTATCGCCACCACGGACAACAGCCAGAAAACTATATCCTGGACGGCTAACATGCGCTCCTGAATCCCGCTGTCCCCGGAGCCTGGCAACTGCGGCTGCCGATAACATTGCCCTGACATTCCATGAAGACTCTACTCATTGCGGGAATTGTCCTCTTCCCCTTCATCCAGTTCCAGACGCATGCCTGCCTTCTCACGCTGGTGCCAGCGCCATCCCTCGCGGCCCACCTCTCTCCAGCCCAGGGGAGGACCGCCACGGGGGTCGTAGGTAAACCTGGAATCACCCTGGGCGATGCTGTGACTGGCCCTGGCGCCGCTGGCCTCGCCCTGGAAACCCTCCAACTGGGGCCGGAACCAGGTGCTTGGGTGTTTTTCCGCGTGGCGAAGCTGGTCAATGGTAATCACCATGTTCTTCCGGCTGTATTGCCCCTGCTCAAACCCGCTGCCCATGAAGAGGGCATCGTAGGGGCATGCCTCGACGCAAAGGCCGCAGAACATGCAGCGCTGGAGTTCAATGTCGAAAACCTCCAGGCGGTACTTGTCACCCTGGGGAATGGCGGTCTCGCTGGGAGAGGTGACTATCTTGATAATGCCCAGGGGACAATACTTGGCGCAGGAGGCGCAACCGGTACAGCGTTCCTCGTACCAGACAAACTCCTCGCCCCGGAACCGGGGGTGCTGGCGGGCCCGCTCTTCGGGGTACTGGATTGTGAAAGGTTTCCTGGTCAGGTTCTTCAACGTGACCAGCAGGCCCTTCACCATGGCCATTCCGTACATATCAACGCACCTCAATGGTGGTTACGCCCGGCACCACGACTTCATCGGGCCGCCGGGTCTGGAACTTTACCCGGTCGCGGATCAAGTTGCCAAAGATCAGGATGGACACGACGGTCAGCGCCAGGTTGATCACCGTCATGATTCCCAGGTCACCGGCGGTCAAAGTTCCTTCAGGCCCTCGCAGGAAATAGACCTCCAGGCTCACGGCCACCAGGTTGACCATGCTGAGCGGAAGCAGGAATTTCCACGATACCGCCATAATCTGGTCAATCCTCAGGCGGGGGTAGGTTGCCCGAATCCAGATGAAGCAGAAGACAATCAGTCCCGTTTTGACCAGGAACCACAGCCAGCCCAGGTATTCCGACCAGGGGCCGGCCCACCCGCCCAGGAACAGGGTAGCCGCGATGGCCGATACCACGCCCACGCCGCCAAATTCCGCCGCCTGGATGATGGCGACCTTAACGCCGCTGTACTCGGTATGGTACCCGGCAATAATCTCGGATTCCGCCTCGGCTACGTCAAAGGGCGAGCGGTTCAACTCGGCGGACATGCCGGCCATAAAGACAAAGAAGGCCAGCGGCTGCACCAGGAAAAAGGGAATGGCCTGGGCTTCCACTATGCTGCCCAGCGACATGGAGGCGGCCACCATTACCACGCCCAGCAGGGACAGCACCACCGGAATTTCGTAACTGATTAAGACCGCCACCGAACGGGCGGCTCCAAACATGGCGTACCGGTTGTTTGAGGCCCAGCCGGCCATAAAAATCGCTATGGAAGTAATGGAACTGACGGCCAGTATGTAAAGCACGCCCACGTTCAGGCTGGTAAGGCTGGTGTTTTGCGCGAAGGGAACTACTGCCATCATCAAGATCAGGGGCGCCAGCATCAACACGGGCACCAGGGTGAACACGGCGCGGTCGGCTCCGTCCGGTATCAGGTCTTCCTTGGTTATCAGCTTGACCACGTCGGCCAGGGGCTGAAAGAGGCCGAAGGGCCCCCAGCGGTTTGGCCCCACACGGTTCTGAAACCTGCCCAGCAGCCGGCGCTCTGCCCAGGTTATCGCCGCGGCGCCCAGCAGCACGGCGTTGACCAGGATGAAGATGAAAAACATGCCGGCGACAACGTAGGACAGCCAGCACGGCAGTACCAGGCCCACCGCATCATAGGCCAGCCGGTACAGCCCGTTGGCGTACAGGACGTTGTCAGCAGCCAGTTGGCAGTTCACCGGTCAACCTCGCCCATGTTGATGTCTATGCTGCCCAGGGAGACAATCATGTCGGCCAGCTTCCAACCCACCAGGATATGCTCAATAATCGTCAGGTTTATCAGGGATGGCGACCTTATCTTACACCGGTAAGGCGAAATGCCACCATCGCTAACCAGGTAGAAGGCCAACTCCCCCTTGGATGCTTCCACCCTGCCGTAGGCTTCTTTGCCCGGCTCGGGCCGGAGCACCAGGGGCAGGTCCAGCCTGCACGGGCCCGGTTCTATCTGGGCAATACACTGCCGAATAATCCGCAGGCTTTGGTGGACTTCCTGAATTCTCACCCAGAATCGGTCGTAATTGTCCCAGTTGGACCCGATGGGAACGTCGAAGTCCATCTGGTCGTAGGCGTCATAGGGGGCCTGCTTGCGCCAGTCCCAGTTGATGCCGCTGGCCCGCAGCACCGGTCCGCTCAGGGAATTGTTGACCGCGACCTCCGGGGGAATCGGGCTGACTCCCCGGGTCCGTACCATCAAAATCTCGTTTTCCAGGAGCAGCTGCTCCATTTCCGCGAACTCTTCGGCGAAGTCTTCCAGGAAACGGTCCAGCGCCGGCCAGAACTCGGGGGGAGCATCGGCGAACACTCCGCCGGGCCGCATATAGCTTACCGTAATCCTTGCGCCGCAGAGCATCTCGAACAGTTCCAGAATTCGCTCCCGGCTGCGGAAGGCGTACATCAGGGGCGTGCCGAAAGCGCCCAACTCCTGCACAAAGAAGCCTACTGCTATCAGATGGCTGGCGATGCGCTGCAACTCGGCGGTCAGGGTACGCAGGTACCTGGCCCGGGGAGGCGGCTCCACGCCCAGCAGTTGTTCTACCGCCAGGCAATAGGCCTGATTGTTAATCATGGATGATGTGTAGTCCAGCCGGTCGGTAAGGGTTACTACCTGGACGTAGTTGCGTTCTTCCGCCAGCTTTTCCGTACCCCGGTGTAGGTACCCGAAAATCGGCTCAACCTCGACAATATCCTCGCCGTCGAAGGTTATGCGGACGCGGAAAACCCCGTGGGTGCTGGGGTGCTGGGGCCCCACGTTTACCGTCATTGGTTCGGTTCGTATTGTCATGGTGCAGACAGTAGCCTTTTCCTGGAATGCGCCGCTTTACGGGCCGGCGGGACAGGCCAATCAGCCTCCGGCCCGGGGCGGCCTTTCCGCCTCTACAAGAAGTCCTTGCGCAGGGGGTGGCCCTCAAAGCCCTCCCACAGCATTATCCGCTTCATGTTGGGGTGGCCTTCAAAGCGTACGCCCATCAGGTCCCAGATTTCCCGTTCCTGGTAGTCGGCGCCCCTCCAGACCTGGTACACCGAGGGCAGGCTAAGATCCTCCCTGCCGTAGAGCCGGGTCTTGAATATGGCGCACCACTGGCGCCGCAGCGAGGTCAAATGATAGACCACGTCAAAATACTCAACATAATCTATCGCGCTTATGGAGTTTAGAAACTGAAAGTCCAGGGAGGGAGTATCCCGCAAAAAGAGAGAGACCGTTGCGACATGGTCGGCGCTTACCCACGCCGCCGACTCGTCGCAGCCCTCAACGGCCTGGGGCAGTTCCTGTTTGAGGGCTTCGGATAGTTCGTAGCCGGTCCAGTCCCTTACGGCCATCAGGCTGCGTCCTGCCTCCCTGCCTTGCCGACATCCGTCGGCTTTAAATCCTGTCCCTTCCGCAGATGGTGGTACTTCTTGATCTTCTCGTGCAGTTCCATAATTCCGTAAAGCAGGGCGTCGGGACGGGGCGGGCAGCCGGGGACGTAAACGTCAACGGGAATTATGTGGTCAACCCCCGGCACCACGCTGTAGGAGCCAAAATAAGGGCCGCCACTGGTGGCGCAGACGCCCATGGAAATCACCCACTTGGGGTCGGCCATCTGGTCGTAAATGCGGCGGATGGGGGGCGCCATCTTCCAGGTGACGGTGCCAGCCACTATCATCAGGTCTGCCTGCCTGGGCGAGGCGCGGAAGGCCTCCATGCCGAAGCGGGCAATATCGAACCTGCCCATGGCCGTTGCCATCATCTCAAAGGCGCAGCAGGCCAGGCCAAAGGATACGGGCCACAGGGCCGACTTTCGACCCCAGTTGACCAGGGCGTCCACGGAAGTAACCAGCAGGTTGCTCTTGAGGTCGTCGGGAACCAGGATAGACGGTGTTTCAATAGGGTCGGTGGAAACGGCAATCAGGTCATTGACCAACTGACCTTCCTCACGGTCAATGCCCCAGGTTCGGTCGTGGAGCGGCTCGTTTCCCCCAGGCAGTTGCATCGTCTAGTTGCTCCACTCCAGGTCTCGCTTGCGCCACGCATAGGCCCAGCCGGCCAGCAGGATAGCCACAAAAATGCCCATCTCGATCAGGGCAAACAACTCCAGGCCAATGAACCTGGTCGCCCACGGATAGAGGAAAATTACCTCGACATCGAAAATCACAAAGAGGATGGCGTAAAGGTAATATCGAAAATTGAACTGGTTCCAGGGGCCGCCGATGGTCTGCACCCCGCACTCGTAGGGTTCGGACTTGACGGGGTTTGGGTTCCTGGGGCGAAGGCCCACGCGGGAGGCGAGCCAGGAGGCCAGGAGCAAGCTGGTGGGCACCGCAATGGCTACCATTCCGAGGATGGCTATGAGCCCGTATTGCCTAAAGTAGTCCTCTAGCATGGCGCCAGGCATTACCCCCAGGTAGCTATGGCCGGAATTATAACATAACCTACGGAGGGCCGATAGTGAAATTTGGCACAATTGGCCAAAACTCGCCCGCCGCCCGCCCTTCGACCGGACAAATCATGGCGTGGAAAAACGTGGCGCAGCGCCGGTTTTTGGCTGCATGGCAAGTCAATCCCGTGTCTCCATACCGGGGCCTGCCACAGATGAATCTGCCAACCCCCGGGGCGCAACGAGCGTTCCCCAAAGCGGGGCAATTGGATTATGGGGTTTTTGTAACTTGCGCTAGTAGTTCAACCACTTTGGAATGACGGGTAACTATCGAAACCCGTCATTCTGGCGCAGGCCAGAATCCAGGAAGGTTAGCGCCAGGCCTGGTTCCTTACCTTCAGGACTCCTGGGTTCCGGCCTTCGCCGGAACGACGGAGAGAAGCAATTTCACCCATCAATGCAAAGTGGTCAAACTACTAAGCTCCTTAACTGGAAATTAATGTCACCCTGAGCTTCAGCATGACATTTTTCCAAAACTCAACTGCCCTGTTCCCGTAAGGGCCGCGGTAGCTAAGAAGTCATCCTGCCGCTAGAATAGTGAGCGGACCCTGGCTCGGCCGGGGCAGGCGTCGCATATTGGAAGCGGCGCAAATACGGGTAAAGGCTTGGGCCAATGTCCCTTCGCAGCAGGTTCGTATTCGCCAACGGAATCCGGCACCACCTGGCCGAACTGGGTAAGCCGACAAATCCTCCCGTTCTGATGGTACACGCCACCGGACTGTGCGCCCATTGCTGGCTGCCCATCGCTCGCGGGCTCTCCCGCGACTACTCGGTGATGCTTCTGGACCAGCGTGGCCACGGCGACACCGACCCGTCGGATTGCGGCTACAGCTTTGAGATGGCCGGCGACGACGTGGCGGCGGTAATTGCAGCGCTGGGTCTGAAGGACCTGAGGCTGGTTGGACACTCCTCCGGTGGCCTGGCCTCGCTGATGGCCGCCTCCCGGCTAACCGGCCGGATCAAGCAGGTCTGCCTTGTGGAGACGAGGGTGGGCGAAAGTCCGGCCAACGCGCCGCCCGGTGAATTGATGGACCGGGCCCGCCGCACCCGGATGAAGCGGGCCGTCTGGGAAAGCCGGGAGGCCATGGCCGCCGCCTACCGGGAGCGGGCGGCATTCCGCGACTGGTCAGACGAGGCCTTTGGCGCCTTCATGGAAGGCGGGACCAGGCTCCTATCCGACGGGCGCGCAGAACTGAAGTGCCACCCGGAAGTCGAGGCAACTTTTTACGAACAGCGGGACTCCCTGCAGGTGTCCCTGTATTTTGACAGCCTGGAAGGGGAGTACCTGCTGCTTCTCGGCCAATATCCGGAAGCGCAGACGCTGCTGGACACCGGGGTCAAGCGCTTCCTGGAATGCGTGCCCGGGGCGCGGGCAAAACCCATGGGCATGGGATCTCACTTTCTGCCCATGGAGCACCCGTCGGAAGTGCTGCAGGAAATCCGAGAATTTTTCGGGGCAGGGGATGACGTTGGAAACTGAAGCACCGGACAGCAGTCAATCGCCGGCCACTGAGGCCGGCCAGGGCCCTGGAGCGGGGTTTGGGCCCCTGCACGGGCTAAAGGTACTGGACCTCTCAATAATCGTGGCCGGGGGCACCGCCAGCAGTTTGCTCGCCGATTTTGGAGCCGAGGTCGTCAAGGTGGAACGGCCCGGCAACGGGGATCCGCTGCGCAATTGGGGGCCCTTTGCCAACGGCGTCTCCCTGTGGTGGAAGGTCCATTCGCGAAACAAGCAATCGCTGACCCTGGACCTGGGAAGGCCGGAAGGTCGTTCCCTGCTGCTGGAACTGGCCGGCCAGGCTGACCTGCTGATTGAGGGCTTTCGCCCGGGCACTCTGGAGCGCTGGGGCTTGGGGCCCCGGGAACTGCACCAGGCCAACCCGGGGCTGGTGATTCTGCGGTACTCCGGCTTCGGGCAGACCGGCCCCTACCGGGACCGCCCCGGTTTTGGCACCATTGCCGAGTGCATGAGCGGTTACATAGCCATGACCGGCTTTCCCGAAACACCGCCGGTCCTGCCGCCCATTCCCCTGGCCGATGAGATTGCGGGCGTTTTCGGCGCCATGGCCGGCATGATGGCTCTCTACCGCCGCGAGACCTCGGCGGGGACCGGCGACGCACCGGCGCGTAAGTCCGGAGGACAGGTTGTTGACCTGAGCCTGTTCGAGCCGCTTTTCCGGCTGTGCATCCCTCACTTGCCCATGTACGACATGCTGGGTATTGTACGCGAACGGGTGGGCAACGACTTTCCCGATGCCGCTCCCCGCAGTCTCTACCGCACGGAAGACCGGCAGTGGCTGGGTCTGTCTGCCACTTCGCAAAGCACCTGGGAGGCGCTGGCCCAGGCTATGGGCCTTTCCCACCTGCTGGCCGACGAACGGTATGCCGACAACGCGGCCCGTCTGGAAAACAAGGATTCGCTGAACGAAGAGTTGCAGGGCTGGCTGGGCGACCGCACCCTGGAGAGCATCCTGGAGCAGTTGGTGCCGGCCGGTGGGGTGGTAGGACCCGTTTACGACAGTTCCCGCATCGTCACCGATCCTCATTACCTGGAACGGGACGACGTGGTGGAGGTGGAGGACCCGCAACTGGGCAAGACCATCATGCCCGGCGTGGTTCCCAAGTTCAGCGAGACGCCGGGGGCCATTGAACATGCCGGCCCGGCTCTGGGTGAACATAATCACCAGGTATTGAAGGATTGGTTGGGTTACGAGCCGGAGATAATCCAGTCGCTGGCAGATTCCGGAGTCATTTGACCGGGCATTGGAAGAAGCTCTGAGCGGTAACGGGTCCCTCCAGGTATCCCTGTACAGAAGGTAGGAAAGGACGATTCCTGAGTTTCGGTGCATTGACGCCTCCGCTTATTCGGAAGCCGAGGGACCGCCCAGCGAATAGGCAGTAACCCATCAGGCAGGCCCATGGCCACTCACTGCTATCTGGCCATAAACCAACAAAAATACAGGAACAAGCAACGGTGCAAAACAATAAAAAACTACTCATCGCCACCCACAACCGGGGAAAGGTCGAGGAATACCGGCAACTGCTCCAGGGGCTACCCGTGGACCTGGTTTCGCTGGACGACCTGGGCATCACCGAGGACGTTGACGAGACGGGCAGCACCTTTCGGGAGAATGCCTGGCTCAAGGCCCATGCCTACTCCAGTCTGGGCGGCATCCTCACCCTGTCCGATGACTCGGGGTTGGAGGTTGACGCCCTGAATGGACAGCCGGGCGTACACTCCGCACGCTATGGGGGCGACGCCTGCAACAGCGACGAAGACCGGGTCGCCCTCCTGCTTTCCAACATGCTAGGTATTCCGTGGGAACGGAGAACCGCCCGCTTCCAGTGCTTCATCGCAATCTGCGAGCCGGGGGGACAAGAGCTGTCGGTGGTAGGTTCGGTGGCGGGAATGATACAATACGAGCCAAGAGGTTCCGGCGGATTTGGCTACGACCCGGTGTTCTATTTGCCCTCATTTGGCCGTACCATCTCCGAGCTTTCGATGGAAGAGAAGAACCGAATCAGCCATCGTGGTGATGCGGCAGACCGCGCCGTGCAAGCCCTGGGCAAAATGCTGGCGGCAGCATAGAACCGGAGCCAATGACTCCGTGCCTCAAAACTGAGCCACAATCCCTGGTTGGCTCAAGGACCAGACGCGGAGAGCAGGCGACGCGAGGGCGTTGTAGCCTAGCCGAGTCAGCCAGCGCCCCTCATCTTGGTTTTGCAGTCCTGCCCTTATTTTTTGACCGCTATTGAGAAAGACCTGAAGACGTGGCAATTACAGATTTACTGGGACGACCGCTGAAGGACCTGCGAATTTCGGTAACCGACCGGTGCAACTTCCGCTGCACCTACTGTATGCCGGCCGAAATATTCGGAGAGAGCTACCAGTTTCTCCCCAAGGACGAGATTCTCACCTTTGAAGAGATAGCCCGCCTGGCCCGCCTGTTCGTTTCCCAGGGTGTTTCCAAGCTGCGGATTACGGGCGGCGAGCCGCTGCTGCGCACCGACCTTCCTCAGCTTATCTCCATGCTAAGCGAAATTGATTCCTCCCTTGACTTGACCCTGACCACCAACGCTTACCTGCTGCCCCAGCAGGCCCAGGCCCTGAAGGATGCGGGCCTGAAGCGGGTTACAGTGAGCCTGGATGCCCTGGATGATGAGGTCTTCAAGCAGATGAACGGCCGGGGCTTTCCGGTCCGACGGGTCCTGGAGGGAATTGACAAGGCCGTCGAGGTGGGGCTTACTCCCGTGAAGATTAATGCAGTGGTCCAAAAGGGAGTCAACGACCATTGCGTCGTTGACCTGGCCCGCCATTTCAAGGACGCCGGCCACATTGTGCGGTTTATCGAATACATGGATGTGGGCAACCGCAACGGCTGGAAATGGGACCAGGTAGTTTCCGCGGCGGAAATCGTGCGGGCAATTGATGCCGAGCTTCCCCTGGAGCCGGTGGAAAGCAACTACCCGGGCGAGGTTGCCAACCGCTATAGTTACCGCGACGGCAGCGGCGAAATCGGCGTCATTGCCTCGGTGACCATGCCCTTCTGCGGTGATTGCACCAGGGCGCGGCTGTCAACCGACGGCAAGCTCTACACCTGCCTGTTTGCATCCGGCGGCGCGGACTTCAGGGAAAAGATGCGCTCCGGGGCTACTGACGAGGAATTGCTGGCGTATATTTCCAATATCTGGTCGCGGCGCGCCGACCGCTATTCTGAAGAAAGGACCGAGTTGGCGCCCCGGCAAAACTCCCGCCAGAAGGTGGAAATGTACCATATCGGCGGCTAGCGGGAAATCTCGCCGGTGCCAGGTTGCGCCGCCATTCCCCGAACAACCGGTCCGGCGCAAAGACGAACATATACCGCACCGGTTCAAGGCCAACTTCAATTGCCGGAGGTCAGGCCATGATTAAAGACTCAACCATGGAGGAACTGAGGGCGGCGGTTGAGGAGCTCCGGCAGCGGGTGGAGAAGCTGGAGCGGGGCGGCGACATTATTGAGGCGCTGCCGGACTACGTGGCGAGCACCACCTCCAACCGCAAGACCTTTCACCTGCGGGGCTGCAAGTTTACGAGGGGCTTCATGGCAGTGGAGGGCGGCTTCTCGGAGTTTCGCACTCACGACGAGGCGATGGGCGCCGGCCTGGTGCCGTGCAAGAGTTGCGGCGCGTGAGAGGACCGACAGCCGTAGCGGAATGTCGGCGCCGTTGACCCGTTTCCGGTTAAGCCGGTCAGACCATGGTTTGATACCAGGGAGTTCCGTACCCGTTAAACTGATTCCAGGAGATGACTGATGACCCTGCCTCGCGATTCTCACGAATCAATGCCGTCGGCTACCCTGACCCACCTGGACGAACAGGGCAGGGCGAAGATGGTGGACGTGGGCTGGAAACCGGTTACCGACCGGGAAGCTGTCGCCCGCGGGCACGTTGAGATGCAGCCTGAAACCCTGCGCCTGATTGTTGAGGGCCAGGTGAAGAAGGGCGACGTGTTCACCATCGCCCAGCTGGCCGGCATAATGGGCGCCAAGCGGACTCCCGAGCTGATTCCCCTCTGTCACCCCCTGCCGCTCAACAAGGTGGACGTGGAACTGGAAGCTGATGAGGCGACGTGCCGGGTTAACATAACGGCCACTGCCAGCACTTCTGGAAAGACGGGGGTGGAAATGGAGGCGCTGACCGCCGTTTCCGTTGCGGCCCTCTCAGTTTACGATATGTGCAAGGCCGTTGACCGGGGGATGCAGATTGGCAATATCCGGTTGGCGAGCAAGCGCGGCGGCCAGAGCGGCGACATTACCCTGGAATAATCCTCAAGTTCAGGCCTGTACGACGCCGAAAAAGGTCAAACCCCTCTCTTCCTTAGTTCCTCTGCCAGCAGGGTAATGGCCGTGGTGGCGTAAACTAGGTACTCCATTTCGGTGAGTTCCAGCGGTTGAAACTCCTCGACCTGGTCTGCCTCGGCGACACCGGCTATGCCCGAAACGGCCTTGATGTCCAACTGGCAGATTTGCCCTTCCGGGTCAACCACTACGCAGCCCAGGTCGCGCCCGGCGCCCAGCGGCGGCTCCAGTTCAACGGCCTGCACCGACACCATGCCCAGGAACGCGGGGAACGGGCGCAGGCTCCGGGCCAACTCCGCCAGTACCTGCTCCAGTTGTGCAGCGGCCTCGGACAGGACAACGTGGGCCCTGCTCTCAAACTCTTCCAAACCGGCTTCCCTTGACGTTTTGCCACCGGGCCAGGTTTCGACGTTGCGAACCGCCGAGCCGCCCCGTTCGGTGTTCATCAGGTAGCTTTCTCATTGACAAGACTACCAAATTAAAGCCAAATTGGGATGTGCATTACGGATCCATTTGCTATGGCTATGCTCTCTTCGGAGGCATGACGTATAAGCCTAATCGGTACGGTACCTGGGTCGGGGCACAAGGCCTTGCGCCCCGACTAGTCAGTAAAATCCTAGCCAATGCCAGCGCCAATCGAGGTTCCCCAAATGGGGTGTCCACCCTGACCTTTGTTCAATGGCGCCGAAATGGCTTCCGAGACCCCAGTCCGAAGCAACTTCGCTGTCCGTAAGCCCGCGGGCATAAGCCCTGGGTCTTGAATCCGGGCCTGAAGCTGATTGACAGCTTTCGACTGCCCCGTTTACTATAAATGTCCGAGGCGACACCAGGCGGCTGGTCGGTGCGCCTCCTCGGTGGCGACGTAGCTCAGTGGCAGAGCGGGCGCTTCATAAGCGCTAGGTCGTTGGTTCGAATCCATCCGTCGCCACCAATACCCCGCCAACGGTCCACTTCACTCCTTGCGTTTCTTCTCCGGTCCCTCTAACCCCACGCAAACCGATGCCGGAAAGGTCAGGACATGCCTTCACATTTGCGCCCGGGCTTGACGCCTGGGGAAGCCAGCCATATCTGCATGGAACAGTGCCGCGCCATGTGTTGCCGGGGTCCCCTGTTGCTGGAACTCAAGCCTTCGGAACTGCCGGCCTTCAAGGAGGATGCCGACGGGTTGGGGCTTGATTTGGTGGTGAGAAGAGCGGCTGACGGCGGCGGCTGGATTAGATTCACCGACTATCGGGGCGAAATGTGCCCGATGCTGGACCCAGACACCTTTGAATGCCGTATCTATGACCGCCGCCCTTCAAGGTGCCGGGAGTTCCCGGAAAAGCCAACGCCGGGCTGCGCCATATCCGGCGGCTGACCGGTTGGGTGTTTCCGTATGAGCCCGTTATCGTTCCACTAGAAAAAGAAATTTTAACGAGTTGAAAATCCGCCCAGGATGAGCCTGTCGAACCAGGAACGGACTGCCCTTCGACAAGCTCAGGGTGAGCGGAAATACTATCTATCAGTTCAAATATGTTAAACCGCTGGAGGTTGGGCACGGTCTGTATCTGAAGCTACAGGGTTCGCTACTATCCATGCCACCCCGAAAGGATAAAACTCCCGGCCTGCCCTCTACTCCTCGTTCTCCATCTGCTGGCCCAACTCGTCCAGGAACCTTTCGATTTCCGGTGACAGGCTGACATCTGAGGCGGCGCCCTCGGTGGCCGTATCTTCTTCGTCCTGCTGGGCGTCGTAGTAGGCTTCCATCTGCTGAATCAGCGACTTCAACTCCGAGTTTCTTTCCACCGCAGACGTCAACTCCCGGTACTGTCGCTGCCCGCGGCGCACCGGGGCCAGGTCTGACGGAATATTGGGGTAAACGGAGGAGAGGCACTCGATCATGCGTGACGTGCCGGTGAAGTCCTCTTCCAACTGCAAATACTGGGGCAAGTGGACCATAAAGTTGATGGTCTCAATCCCCAGCCGGTCAATTCCCTCGGATACCAGGTTCATTATGGTTGTGGGCCCCTGGTAGTTGCTGCTTCTCAGCTTCAGGTTGGGCACCGGCTTGTTTTGCGTCACGTTGCCCAGGGAGCCGGTAACCAGCAATGGTCGGGTGTGCGGCACGGCGTCGTACATGGCGCCCAGGCGGCAATATCGCTTTACGCCGAAGTATTCGACGACCTGCAGGATGGAGTCGGTATAGTCCTCGCTGCTGGCATGAGGTTCCATCATGTGAAGGAAAAGGTAGTCGGGACCTTCGTCGGAAGTCGCATACCTGAGGTGGCTGTTGGGTATGGTTACCCTGCGCTCCCCCTGCACCAACCGGATATTGGGCCTGTACCTGGTAAAGTCGAAGAAATTTCCGGGGCGAATCAGTTTGCCCAAGTCCTTCGACCCCAGGAACCTTTCCAGGCGGCTGAGGGTCAACGTGCCCACGCTGCCCACGTCCACCCAGGGCCTTATCATGGCAAAGGCATGGGGGTCTCTTAGCTCCGGGATTGGTTCTACTATTTCAAAAGCTCCTATTCTCATGTCCACATATTGCCAGAAATGAAGGGCCGATTCAACCCGCCAGCCTTCCGGCGGCAGCAGGCCGGATGCTTGTCAGACCGCAGTGTCTCACATAAGACCGCGAAACCATTCGTACTATACGGCTTGTACCGTACCGCTCCGGAAAGCCGTTCAAGGGTTAAGCCCCGGGGATAGCATCTACCGAGGACCCAGCCCTTGCCGTCCTTCCCTTTGCGCTGGAGGACGGCAGTTCCTTACCGACACCGTGTCCCCCAGGATGTTGATTGACCCACGGCGGCTTATGGTTTTCATTGGCCCTGGGTGATTTGAAGCTTGCGCACCCACCCGGGCGAGAGTATTCTTGGCCCCAGCCCTTTTGCCCGCCTGGAACCCACTCTCCAACTTAGGGCGAAGTTCCCTGATGTCCGGTCCTTCTCCTACATTCCGCCGACCAATTCGCCGGGGCCGCGGCAGGCTGCGTTATCCCCTGGTCAGGATGGCAATTGCCTTGCGCTATCCGGACTTCCGCGTGCTGTGGATTTCCACGGTCGCCAACCAACTGGGATGGGGTATGCAGCAGGTGCTGCTGGGCTGGCTGGTGTTCGACATGACCGGAAGCGCCGGCATGGTGGGTGCGGTCTTTGCCGCCCGTTCGGCGCCCAACCTGGTGGTGGGACTGGTGGCCGGTTCCATAACCGACCGGTTTGACCGCCGCCTGATAATGCGCATTTCGTGCGCTGCCATGCTTCTCCTGTCAACGGTGGCCTCCTGGCTGCTCTATGCGGAGGATTTGTCCATTGTTTTGCTGCTGGCGGCGGCTTTCCTGCTGGGCGGCGCCCAGGCCTTTTACATGACCTCCCGGCAGGTTTACGTTTACGACATTGTGGGAGGCAGCCGGGCCATAAACGGAATTGCCCTGGTCTCGCTGGCCCAGTGGGTAGGGGGAATCCTGGGTTCGCTGGTCACCGGCGGACTCATCGCCTGGCAGGGACCTGCGGCAGCCTTTCTCGTAATGGGCATAACCTACGGCGTGGGCGTGGCGATAATGTTCCGGCTGCGCCACGCCGGCTCCGCTGCTCCGGTCTCCCGGGAGCCCATTTTCGAGAACCTGGTCAACTACTTCCGGGCGCTGAAGAACAACCGGGTGATGCTCAGCCTCATAATCTCCACCGCCGGAGCCGAAATCCTGGGCTTCTCCCACCAGGTAATGCTACCCATCCTGGCCCGCGAGGTGCTGGGCGTGGGCGCCTTTGGCCTGGGCCTCCTGACTGCGTTCCGGTTCCTGGGCAGCGCCATCGGCGTTTTCACCGTGGCGGCCATGGAGCGTTTCCAGCGCAAGGGTATGCTGCTGCTCTGCATAATCGGTACGTTCGGGGTGGGCGAAATCCTGCTGGGGCAGTCGCCTTATTTCTGGGTGGCGGTCATTTGCGTAATGTTCATCAACCTGCTGGCTTCCGCCACTGACATTCTCCACCACACCCTGCTGCAGCTCAGCGTGTCCAATGAGCAGCGGGGGCGGGCGATGGGTTCCTGGATTTTCGGCATCGGTACGGCCCCGGTGGGACAGTTGGAGGTTGGCTACCTGGCGGGGCAGACCAACGCCCGCATCGCCCTGCTGGTAAACGGGGCCGCGCTCATAGTCCTGGCTGCGGTCATGGGTGTGCTGATGCCCCGGCTGCGGCGGCTTTAGCAGGTTCCATAGGCGGTTCCACATTTCCGCTCATGGCGAGCTTGTCGGACCATCAACTGCCGGCCCTTTAACAAGCTTGGAGTGAGGGGGCAGAGCAATTGCATTAGAGAAAGATGTCAAGCTGAGTCCTTCGGCAAGGTCAGGATAGACTGCGCCCAAGCAGCTAGAACCCTGCCCAGCAGGTTTGTATCGGGCCCCAACCGCGCCTGGGCACGAGGATATTAGACCTTTTGGCAAACTCAAGGTGACATGACCTTCCTCTGTGCCTCTTGGCCGAATTCCTAATGCGATTGTCCAGGAGTGAAGGGGAGGCATTGCCCGTCCTTCCCACTGTGGCAGTCCACCGGCGCCGGCCTGCCTTTTCCATTCCTCTTCAATAAACTATAATCGCGCCAAAGAATGTTGAAAGGGGGGAGCCAGATGATTACCAAGTTTGATAGCCTTTACGCCGGCCACGTGGACATGGAAGACGTGGGCTACGGCGGCACCGCGGTGAATGACCGCTCCTATTCCGACGAGTACCTGGCTACGGCTTTCGACAAGGCCCAGGCCATCGCCCAGACCATGGACCGGTGCGGCTACGACACCATGTGGATGGCGGAGCACCACTTTCAACCCGAGGGCTACGAGTGCATCCCCAACCTGTTGATGCTCAATGTTCACCTGGCCCACCTGACCAAGAACCTGAAGTTCGGGTGCGGGTTCAATATTGCTCCCATGTGGAATCCCCTGCGGCTGGCCGAGGACTTCGCCACCGCAGACATTCTCACCAAGGGTCGGGTTATATTCGGTGTCGGCCGGGGTTACCACACCCGCGAGGTTGAAACCTTCGGCTCACCGCTGCTGGACCAGCCAGCCAACCGGGACCTTTTCGAGGAACAGGTCGAAATCATCCTCAAGTCCTTCAACGAGCGGGCCTTCTCCCACCAGGGACAGTACTACACCATTCCCCCGCGGGTGCCCTACCGGGGCTATGAACTGGAGGAAATAACCCTGGTGCCACGGCCCCGCAACCTGCCGGTGGAGACCTGGCAGCCCATCCAGAGCGCGACGCCCCGGGCGCTGGACTTCATGGCCAGGCACGGAATCAAGGGCATGATTGGCGGCGGCGTTTCTGAGGGCGGCGCCATATACGACGTGATGGCCGCTTACCGCGACGCCCTGGCCCGGGCCGGCCGCCAGGACGTTCAACTGGGCGAGGACCTGGCCATCGGCTTCCACTTTTTCCTGGCCGATACCCAGGAGGCTGCCATCAAGGAGGCTGCCAAGTATTACGAAGAGAACCTGAAGATGTTTGGCCCCCTGCGTCTGGTCCGCAGCCTTTCCGACGAACAGATAGAAGCCATGGGAGACCCTCAGCGAGCGCCCACCGCCGGCCTACCCACCATCGAACGCGCCGTGGAAAGGCAGGGTTTCCTTTGCGGGCCGCCGGAACTGATAATCGAGCAACTGAAAGAGCTGGAGGAACAGTACCCCGGCCTGGACCGCGTCGGCATGAGCCACCCGGTGGGCACCCCGGAGAAGGTGATCCTGGAGCAGTTGGAATGGCTGGCCCGGGACGTTATGCCCGCCTTCACCGGCCGGGTCGAAGAACCCGTGGCAGCGGATAACTAGCAGGTATCTGAATGGGTATTAGTGCCGTTCGCCCTGAGGCCGTCAAAAGGCCCCACATTTAAGGTTCGACGGGCTCACTGCGAGCGGACTCTCTGCTTATCTACCATTCCTATGCTGGTTGATCACCAATCCACTGCCAAGGTTAAATGCGCATTGTTTCATCTCCCATCTCCCTCTGGGAGAGGGGCCGGGGGTTAGGGCAACCACTTGCCCCGGACTAGACTTGGCCGAGCCAAAATGCTCATCCCACTCCGCTTCTGGTTTAGCTAACTTCAACTGGATACAAACGGGGCAGACTCATGGTTAAGTTACCAGAGCCACTCCAGGCAGGAACCCTTCCTTGATGCACACACCCTCGCCATCGGGCAAGCTGAAGCTGCTGCCGCTGGTGGCGGTATCCCTCTGCGTGGTTGTGCTGGTTGGCGCGCTTTGGCTAACCCAAAACCCTTCAGCGCCCTTAGATAGTGACGGAACGGTGGCTGCCGTGTCGGCCGGGTACGTTGAGCCTGAACGGGTTCAACCCCGTCCCACGCCCACGGCAACCGCCACGCCCGAGCCAACCATTGTGACGCCGGCTGGCACAACCCAGGCGCCGGAGTTCCGGGGCATCGTCCGGTGGCTCAACAGCGAACCGTTGGCGCTGGAGGAACAGCGGGGCAAGGTGGTGCTCATTGACTTCTGGACCTACTCTTGAATCAACTGCAAGCGTACCCTGCCGTATGTAAGGGACTGGTTCAACAAGTACGCCGGACACGGCCTGGTGGTGGTCGGGGTGCACTCACCCGAGTTCGAGTTTGAGAAGCTGGAGTCCAACGTGCGGGAGGCCCTGCCGAGGCTGGAGGTAACCTGGCCGGTGGCCATGGACAACGATTTCAAGACGTGGCGGGCCTACGGCAACCGTTGGTGGCCGCGAAAATACCTTATAGACGAAACGGGAACCATCCGCTACGACCACATCGGCGAGGGCGCCTACCTGGAAACCGAACTGCACATACGGAACCTGCTGACCGAGTCAGGCTCCGACGTAGCCGCTATTCCCGTAGGGGGCGTTGAGCCGTGACCGGCCCCACTCTCTTCCGAGACAATCCTTCAACCATGGGCCAAGAACCGGTACCGAGCAGCGGTTCCGGCGCAAAGGCAGATTCAACCTTATGGAGGCATTCCCCAGATGACCCAGCCTAACCCGGGCGTCGAAACGCCGCTCATTCCCCGCCGTTTGATTTTCGGAAACCCCGACAAAGCCTCTCCGCAGATTAGCCCAGACGGCGCCTCCCTCGGCTTCCTGGCCCCGGTGGACGGAGTGCTGAACGTGTGGGTCTCGCCCGCCGGCGACCCTGCGGCGGCCAGGCCTGTAACCAGGGACACGGGCCGGGGGGTGCGCCTGTACGGCTGGACATACACGAGCGACCGCATAGTCTATCTCCAGGACAGCGGTGGAGATGAGAACTGGCATATCTATTCTGTGGACCTCAAGTCGGACGAAATTCGCGACCTGACCCCGATTGAGGGTGTCCAGGCCCAGATACAGGGGGACAGCTACAAGCATCCTGAACGGATACTTGTGGGGCTGAACGACCGAGAGCCCCAATTGCACGACCTCTACCTCATTGACCTGAATACCGGGGAGCGGGAACTGGCGCAGCCGAACGAGGGCTATGCCTGGTTCGTTGCCGACGACGATTTCAACGTCCGCTTTGCCGCCAGGCTCACCAGCGACGGCGGGTCCGAGTACCTGCGGCGGTCACCGGACGGCGCATGGGATCACGCATTTACCATAAGCATGGAAGATGCGGTGACCACGTCGCCGGTGGATTTCGACAAAAGCGGGGAATGTCTCTACATGCAGGACAGCCGGGGCCGGGACACCGCCGTCTTCAAATCCGTCAATCTGGTCACCGGCGCCGAGGTTGTCCTGGCCTCCCACGAACGGGCCGACGTGGCCGACGCCATGATCCACCCCACGGAGAAGACGGTCCAGGCCGTATCTTTCAACTATGACCGCAAGTCCTGGCAGGTGTTGGATGCTTCGGTTGCCGAAGACCTGGAATTTCTCGCTACGGTCTCCGAAGGCGACGTGGAGGTTGTCAGCCGCAGCCTTGACGATAGCTGCTGGATAGTGGCCTACCTGCTTGATGACGGCCCGGTAAGGTATTTCCGTTACCTGCGGGCTTCCAGGGATGCCCAGTTCCTCTTTACCAACCGGGAGGCGCTGGCGGGACAGCCCCTGGTCAAGGTCCATCCCGTAACTGTGGCGGCCCGGGACGGGCTGGAACTGGTCTGTTACTACTCCCTGCCCGTGGCGGCAGACCCCGGCCAGTCGGGGAGAACCGAGTCCCCCCTGCCCATGGTGCTCCTGGTGCACGGCGGCCCCTGGGCCCGGGACGCCTGGGGCTACAACCCGGTGTATCAACTGCTGGCCAACCGGGGCTATGCGGTCCTGAGCGTAAATTTTCGCGGTTCCACCGGGTTCGGCAAGAACTTCGTCAACGCCGGCAACCACGAGTGGGGCGGGAAGATGCACGATGACCTGGTGGATGCCGTAAATTGGGCCGTTGAAAAGGGCATAGCAGACCCGGCGAAGGTGGCAATAATGGGCGGCAGTTACGGCGGCTATGCCACCCTGGTAGGCATGACCTTCACACCCGAGGTCTTCGCCTGCGGCGTGGACATTGTGGGCCCATCCAGCCTGGTTACCCTGATGGAAACCCTGCCGCCCTACTGGCAGCCGATGATTGACCTCTTCACCAGCCGGGTGGGTGATAACCGTACCAAAGAAGGCAGGCAGTTCCTATTGGACCGTTCGCCCCTGTCCCGGGTGGACAGCATCACCCGGCCCCTGCTTATCGGCCAGGGCGCCAACGACCCCAGGGTCAAGCAGTCCGAGTCCGACCAGATAGTCAAGGCAATGCAGGAAAAGGACATACCCGTGACCTACGTGCTGTATCCCGACGAGGGCCACGGCTTTGCCCGCCCTGAAAACAACCTGTCCTTCTTTGCCGTGGCCGAGGCATTTCTGGCCCAGTGCCTGGGGGGCCGCTTCGAACCGGTAGGGGACGACCTGGCCGGCTCATCCATTACCGTGCCCGAAGGCGCGGAGCACGTGCCCGGGGTGGCTGAAGCCTTTCAATAATCACTCCGGCAGTTCACGCAAGAAGGGGCAGGCTGAAAACCTGCCCCTTTGTCTTTTCACCCGTTGCTTTGCCCCTGGCGCCGCCCCCTACAGGTTTATGGCGGCCTCAGCGTAGTCCCTTTCCTTGGTGTAAACCTGGATGCGATGGCGCACGGTCTCCGCGACGTAGAGGCGATTCTCGGAGTCCACCTTGACGGAAATGGGCCGTTTGAACCGCCACTCCACCTCCATGTTGGTGCGGCGGCGGGCCTTGGCCACGTCGGGATTGGCGTCAATGTAGTCCTGCACCCAGGGCGATGGGGTTTCGGCGTCCCCCACCAGGGAACAGATGAACTTGCCGTTGGGTTCGTAAACCTTGACTTCGTGATTGCCCCAGTCGGCCACGTAAACATCGCCGTCCGAGTCCACCGCCACGCCGGTGGGGCGATGCAGGGCGCCCACCCCGCCCCCCGTCTCCTTGAACTCGGCCATGAACCGTCCGTCGGCGGAGAACTTCTGCACCCGGTCGTTCTTCCAGTCGGCAACGTAAACATTGCCGTCCCGGTCCAGGCAGATGCCCCAGGGCTTGTCGAACTGGCCGGGACCGCTGCCGTGGGAGCCCCAGCCGGCCAGCAACTGCCCATCCCTCGTAAATTGCTGTACCCGGTGGTTCTGGCTGTCCACCACGTACAGGTTGTCTTCGGAATCAACAGCCAGGCCCGAGGGCCCATGCAACTGCCCTTCAGCGGAGCCGGTTTCGCCCCACTTGCTTATGAATTGGCCATCCTTGTCCAGAGCCGTAATCTTGTTCTGGTTCTCGTCGGAAACGTAGATGTTCTCTGCACTGTCCAGGGCGATGGCCATGGGCCAGACGAACTGGCCGTCGGCCATGCCATAGCGGCCGATGTCGCCGATAAACTTGTGGTCCAGCGTGCATTTGCTGATGCGCAGGGTAATCTCATCCACTCCCCGGTTCAGCACGTACATGGTGTTGTCGCTGCCCAGGGCGAAGTCCATGGGCACCAGGAAACCGACACCGGAAGTTGAGTACATTCCCATGCAGTGGCTGTAATCAAATACTCGCCCGGCGGCGATGGTAGTAAGCATTCCCAATTCCTCCAATCTCCCGGCCGCAGTTTGCCGGGATGGGTTAGGCTGTCACCCGTAGGGGCGGGTTGCAAACCCGCCCCTACACTCTGTTGAACTAACTATCCATGGCGACCTGCAAGGACCATGGTGGCCTACAGGAAGTCGAGCTGCTCGAACTCGCCGCCCACGATGGGCTTGGCGTCCAGTCCCAGCCACCTTTCGGCAAAGGTGGAGTAGAAGCCGCGGAAGTCGTAGCTGGGCACCAGGTCGCCCTCAAACAGGTCCTCAGCCTTCATGGACGGGTACTCGCCGTACATTCCGGCGTTAACGGAGTCGCCTATGGCGAAGGCCACGCCGCCACGGCCGTGGTCGCAGCCGGTGCCGTTGTCCTGCACCCGGCGGCCAAACTCGGTGAACACCAGCATGACCACATTGTCCGCCGCATCGTGTTCCCGGAGGTCGGCAAAGAAGTCGTTGACCGCGCCGGAAACGTCAGTCCACAGCTTGGCGTGGGTGGGCAACTGGTTGAAGTGAGTGTCGAAGCTGCCGTACTGGGTGTAGAAAATTTGGCTGCCCAGGTTGGCCAGGTGGACCTGCGCCACGCTCTTAAGGCTCTTGGCAATGGGATTGTCGGCGTACTCGATGCTGGAAGAGTACTGCTCCGGCGCAGTCTTGATGATGTCCGCGCCCTTGAGAGCGTCGCGGCCCGTCTGGCCCAGGTAGTCCATAACCGGGCCGGAGCCGATGGCCGGCGAATAGACCCGGGAGAACAACTCCAGCATCTCCTCGCGTTCGGACCCGCCGCCAATGGCGGGAATGTCGGTGAGAACGCCGTAGGAGGCCAGGTCGGAAACCGAGGTAACGGGAACGCCGCGCAGGGCCATGGCCCGGGGCAGCCCCTGGCCAAAGTTAACGCCCTTCAGCACGTTCTCTCCGGCGGGGTCCAGGTCGCGGATTACCCGGCCCAGCCAGCCTTCCGTTCCAACCTTGTCCGGCTCACAGGTATGCCAGATGTCCATGGAGCGGAAGTGGGAGCGGGACGAGTTTTCGTACCCAATGCCGTGGATGATGGCCATCTTGTCCTGGTCCCAGATTTCCTTCCAGGGAGCCATGCTGGGGTGAAAGGCCAGGTCATCGGTGAACTTTATGAGCTGGTCTTCCGGCAGCCCCAGGTTGGGCCGGTTCTCCCGGTAGAGCGGGTTGGTAAAGGGAACCACCGTGTTCAGATAGTCGTTGGCGCCGGAAAGCTGCAAGACCACCAGCACCGGGTCTTTCTTGGTTGAGGCCATTGATTTGCCCTCCTCTACTGACTTGGTTAGCCGTCCCGTGCGGACGGCTTAGGCGAATTGAAACTCCCGGGTAGCGGCAATCATGGCCAGCATTACGCCGGTGCGTTTTTCGGATTCAGCGGCGGCATCTTCCGTGTCCCAGCTTACTTCGCCGCCCTGCTGCGCCTGGGAAAGCAGTTCCTGGAAGGTACCCTCGTCCACTTCCACCGGACCCACCAGGTCCAGGCAGGCGCGAACGAATTCGGCGGGTCCCAGGGTTCCCCGTTCCTTCAACCCCGCAACGATTGACTTGACGCCCGGCAGGGAGGTATCGGACAGCAGCTTGGCGGCGAAATTGACCCGCCGCACCAGGGCGCCGCCATCTATCCACTCGGAGCCGGTGTGCCAGCTTTCCACGCTGGGGGGATTCATCAATTCCTGCCCCTGCCAGCCGCACTCAAAGGCCAGCAAGGTGAACCCCGTCCGGGGCTGGTTGAAGTTGCCGGCCAGCCTCACGGTGCTGACCACCAACTCCGCAGGACTCTTCACGTGCTCGTACCGGGCGCTCTTGAAGAACTCGGAATTGAACAGCGCGCGGAGAATCGCCTTGATGTCGGCTCCGGAATCCATGTACGCCTTGACCAGGGTATCAATGGCTTCCTGGTCGTTGGGAGGCGTGATGTTCCACGCCGGCACCTGCGGCTCATCGGCAACGAAGAAGTTGTACAGGTGGCGGGCCAGGAACCGGGCCGTGTCCTCCTGCTTGACGATGATGTCAATAATATCGCCACCGTCGAAGTCGCCCCGGTTGCCCAGGAATTCCTTCTCACCGTAGTCGTGGTCTTCGGTCCTGAACTCAAAGCTCCAGTAAAAGCGCCCCACCGGCTGGCGCGGCGGCTTTGCGCCGATGGTCCAGCCCGTAAACGCCCGGGACGCTTCCTTGATGTCGTCCTCCGAATAGTGGCCGACGCCCATGGAGAACAACTCCAGCAATTCCCGGCCCCAGTTCTCGTTGATGGAACCGTAATGATTGCCGTTGTTGTCCAGCCAGTAAATCATGGCCGGATTCTGGGCCAGCTTCACCAGCAGGTTGGGGAAGTTGGTTAGACCCTCCTCGCGGAACATGGCTACCTGGGCCAGCATTTCCGGCGGGTTGTCAACCTTGGAGTTGCCCGTGGCAAATAGCTGGTGCCAGAACAGGGCCATCTTTTCCTTCAGGGGCCAGCGGGTGTTCACCATGCGGTAAACCCACTCGGTCTGGGCCGCCACCGGCGCCAGGGAACTCTCAAACTGGGGAAAGTAACGATACAGCTCGTCTTCGTCTATGCCGGAATCGTCACCCGGGTTGAGCAGTTCCTCCACCGTGGCCTCATAGCCCCTGGTTGCTCGCTCTTCTAATTCCGCCCGTGAAGCGCCAAACCCGGCGCGGCGCATCAGGTGAGCCATTAAGGCGATGTCTTCTTGGCTCGGCATACCTTCTCCTCCATTAAATATCAACGGTTATCTACCGGGCAGCAATGCGCAGGATCGCGCTTGGCCGCTCAAGAAAGTTGGTCCACTAGCGGGCCACCGCCTGCTGGGCTGCCATTTCCTCGTCCCAGGGGCCGGGGAACTGGCCGGAAACGCGTCCTTCACCCATGAAAATATTGTCCTGCCGGAACCACTGGCTTCGCGGCAACTCGTAAGAGACCTCGATGCCGTTGCCGTCAGGATCGTTAAAGTAAATGCCGATGGAAATGCCGTGGTCGGAAACGTGACCGATGGGCACTTCCTTCTCCTTCAGCCGCTGGTACATTTCTTTCAGGTCGTCCAGGCTCTCCATCATCCAGGCCATGTGGTTCAGGCCCACCTGGCGGTGCTGGATGCCCGGCGCTTCCTCTCCAACCTCGATCAGCGCCACCTCGTGGGACTGCTCAATGTCGGCGGACATGAAAGCAGCGCGTCCCGGCTTGAAATCGTAGGTATGCAGGCCAAGAATGTCCTCATACCACTGCTGGGAGCGCTCGGCGTTGCGCACAAAAATGTTAACGTGTCCCAGGAACTTGGGCTTATAGCTCATACCATCACCTCGCCATAGCAAAAGGCCTGTTCAGTCTTAGCTTAAAATTACCACAATGAGCTATCTGGCGCAAGAATTCCGGAGATGGGCAGGGGCAACTACCCGCCGGTCCGATGCTCCAGCCGGGGTTGCTACTCATCCTGCAATGGGTCGTATCTCCGGGTGGCGCCAAAACCGGTCAGGCCGGGTAGTTCTCCAGCCACCAGCGGGCAATGTCCACCCGGCGGGCGAACCAGACCCCTTCAAAACCACTGGCGTATTCAATAAACCGTTCCACCGCCTGGGAACGGGAGGGCCTGCCGGTTATACGGCAGTGCAGGCCAACCGACATCATCTTGGGGTGGGTCTCTCCCTCTCGGTACAGGCAATCAAAGGAGTCCTTCAGGTATTCAAAGAAATCGCCGGTGCTGACCAGCCCACCCCGCCAGAAGCGGGCATCGTTGGTTTCGAAGCTGTAAGGTACCACCAGCCAGGGGCGGTCATCCACTGCCACGTAGTAGGGCAAGTCATCGTTTGTAGCCAGGCTGTCGTAGATGAAGCCGCCTTCCTCCCCGGCCAGGTTTCGCGTGTTGACGCTGGGGCCGTACCTGGTAAACCAGCCCAGGGGCCGTTCCCCCGTGGTGGCGGTTATGGCCTCTACCGTCCTGCGCATATCCTCCCGCTCCTCCTCCAGTGACATGCGATGCACTTCCGCCCAGCGGTAGCCGTGCCCGCAGGGTTCGTGACCTCGCGCCACGATATCCCTCGCCAGTTCCGGGTTGCGTTCCAGGGCATGGGCGCAGCAGTAGAAGGTTGTCTTTACCTGGTGCCGGTCAAACATATCCAGCAGCCGCCATACGCCCACCCGGCTGCCGTACTCAAAAAAGGACTCGTTATAAAGATCTCGCTGCCCCGGGGGTATGGGCGAGGGCACCTCATTGTTGCTTTCATGGTGGTCGTCGCCATCCAGCAACGAATACTCGGAGCCTTCCTCGTAGTTGACCACTATGGAAACGGCTATGCGCGCCCCGCCGGGCCACTGAATTTGCGGCACGTTCTTGCCGTACCCGATAAAGTCTCGCTGCGTCATTCCGGCCCTCCTTGTTTTCCTGCGGCCACATTATACCGGGAGACCCCTGACATGAAACACCGCGGGCTTTATGCCGGAAGACCTATAGCGTGGTTCCAAAAACCGTAAATACACGCCGGGATGCCAGGGCGATTGCATTACGGAGAAACGTCAGGCTGGGTCCTTCGGAAAGCTCCGGATAGACTGCGCCGAAACAGCAAAACTCCAATCCAGCAGGCTGGTTTCGGTTTCCGGATCGCGGTTTCCTGGAAGGACTTTAGACCATTCGGCAAAGTTTATCCTGAGTCAAGCCGAAGGACTCAGTGTGACACTCATTTCCAGTCGAAGAACCTTGCGCAAGTTATGGGGAGCTTATAGTGCGATTGCCCTGGCCGGAATGTTCGTTGACACCCCACTGCGCCCTGTTTACACTCCGTTGAACCGGAAGAACGGAAGGAGCGAGCCATGGCAGATTTGCAAGATTTATTCGCCCAGGTTGACGCTATGGAGGGCGAAATTATTGCCCTGGAGCAGGACCTGGTACGAATTCCATCAGTAAATACTGGCTTCATGCCCACGGGTGATGAAACCCCGGTATGCGAACTGGCGCGGCACTTCCTGGCCCAGGACGGCATAGAGTCGGAAATTCTTGAGTCGGCGCCGAACCGGGGCAACCTTATTGCGCGGCTGGAGGGCCGTTCCGGCAAGGCGGGACTGCTCTTCATGTCCCATACCGACGTGGTGCCGGTGGAGGACGAGGCCAAGTGGCAGTTTCCGCCCTTCAGCGCCACCATCCACGAGGGCCGCATCTTCGGCCGGGGCGCTTCAGACTGCAAGGGTCTGCTGACCTGCCAGTTAATGGCCGCGCGCTTGCTGAAGCGGAACGGCATTGCACTGGAGGACGGCCTGATACTCGCCGCCGGCGCCGACGAGGAACATGGCGGCAGGTACGGCTTCGGCTGGCTGGCCGACAATCACCCGGAAAAGCTGGCAGCGCCCTTTGCCGTTAACGAGGGGGGCGGCACGCCGGTAAAGGCGGCCGGCGCCCTCACCTACATACTCGGCGTCGGCGAAAAGGGGCGGCTGCAGGTGGAGATTGACATAAAGGGCACCAGTTCCCATGCGTCGGTGCCGTGGCAGGGCGCCAACGCGCTCTACAGACTGAGCGCCGCGCTCAATTCCATCGAGGGTTACAGTCCGGAACGGGATACCTCGACCGCCATTTTCGATTACCTTTCCACTTTCGCCATTGAAGACAGGCCGTCACCGTCCAACGTGGACTCCATTATCGCGGATATAGAGTCCGACAACCCCCGCTTTGCTTCCATGCTCCGCGCCCTCTCGCGCATGACGTTGACGCCCACCATGGTCCGGGGCGGGATAAAGTCCAACAGCGTCCCGGAATCCATCCGTTTGACTTGCGACGTGCGCACCCTGCCCCACCAGGACGACCAGTATGTTCGGGACCAGTTGGACCAGGTGCTGGCCGACATCCCGGGGGTTTCCTACGAGATTGACTATATGGCGCGACCCAATTCTTCGCCTTTCGAATCGGCTTTGTCCACCAGCCTCCAGCGCGTCACCGCGCGGGCCCTGCAGCGGGACGACATTCAATGGGTGCCGGCCATCAGCAACGGCTTTACCGACTCCCGGTTTACGAGGCCCTTGGGCACGATAACCTACGGGTTCACCGGTTCCCACCCGGACGACGATCCCATGCTGAACTACACCCACGGAACCAACGAATCGGTAGGAATCAAAAGCCTGATTAGCGGGACGAAAATCATGCTCGGCATCGCTTGCGATATGCTTGAGGCCCGGTAAAGGGAAGGCCCGGCGGGAGCGCCTGGCAGTCAACCAGATTCTGCTTGCGGGTTTTGTATGGGCAGAACTGCGTTTGGACAAACGTGGGTCGGTCCTGGGGAGTGTCGTCGAATTCACCGTCATTCCTACCGTCGCGGGAATGACGACTTATTGCATTAGCCGTCAGTTCAAGGCGGTTGCCCCATTTGCTCCCATGTATATGGCAAACACGTCGAGCAGGTTAAAGGAAGGGCAAGGCCTACGGCCCCTGGTCATAGATGCCGAAGGTAAAGGCGTAGACCTTCAAGCCCTCCCCTCCCACTCGCAGTTGTAGCTCCTTGCGCTGTTGGTAGAAAGGGTTTGCCACAACCTGATACATCCGCGGCCGGTCAACCAGCAGAAAACTCTCTCCGTCCTCGCCCAGCACTACGTCCGCACCGGCTTCCTCCTCGGTCAGAAAGCTGCCGTCCTGGAGCGCCTGGACTCTTATGGGGCCGGCATGGGTTGGGCCCAGCACGGCGTTTACCGTGCGGCCCGAATAGACTAGCGAAACGTGGTCTTCAAAGTTGGCCGGAGACCCGGTATGGGCCGCGTACTGTTCCTCGTTAATCCAGAAGCCTTGAAAATACAGGAAGCCAGGCTCCTTGTATTCGGGCGACTCCAGCAAAAGCTGCTGGCCGGGCATTGTGTAGAACCCATCCTGACCTACGAATCCCCTTCCGTAGTATTCCCGCTCAAAGTCTCCCCTTTCGTAGCCAGCGTAGAGTTCCCGGGTAATCTCCCGGTCGGGGCTTTCCTCGTATGCGGAATCGGGATTGTGCTCCAAATCCGGGGCGTACGCTGGGCCGGACGCCTGGCCGTTTCGTTCCGTCAGCAACTCCCGGATTCTCTCTTCAAACACCGCGTATCCGCCCTCGCCCACCCGGTGGTACCGGATTCTGCCCCGGGCATCTATCAGGTACTTGGTGGGCCAGAACAAATTCTCGTAGTTGTCCCAGGTAACGTAGTCGTTGTCCAGGGCGACAGGCCAGGCGACGCCCAGGCTTTGAGCCGCCTGGCTCACGTTGTCCACCGACTTTTCAAACTCGAACTCCGGCGTGTGAATGCCCAAGACCACCAGGCCCTCGTCTCCGTAGCGGTCGTTCCATTCCCGGAGTTGGGGCAGGGTGCGGATGCAGTTGACACAGGTGTAGGTCCAGAAGTCCAGCAGCACCACCTGGCCGCGCAAATCGGAAAGGGACAGGGGCGGGCTGCCCACCCAGTGGGCGATTCCCTCAATCCCGGGCGCGCGGGGGTACTCTGTTTGAGCCGGTGAGGAACGCCCTGCCTCAAAGGCGCTGGCCGATTGCCCGATGGAAGAACCGCCAAGCCAGGCAAGGGCTACCAACAGGGCCAGTAGGCCGGAGCACAGGAAAAAACGCGCCGAAGGGAAAGCTACATCGGCGGATGGTCGGTAGTTGGGAGGTCTGCTTGCAGCCATAAATAAAAAACCGGGTTGGCGCCAAAGCAACCAACCCGGTGGTTACGCTGGATAAACCGGTGCGCTTATCTCGGCACCAGGTTGGGGGTGGCGGGCCCGTCCATGACCTCTACCTCGGCGCCGGGCTGCAGTTCGCGAGCCTTGGCTTCAAGAGAGGGCATGATGGAGTCAATCAGTTCTTGGTCCAGGTCGGCGGCAACGCCCGGGTACCCTGCCCTGGCGATCATGTCCTTCAGGTCCTTGTTCTTGAACCGGTCCAGCGTCCATTCCAGGGTGTCGGGCACCAGGGTCCGGTCCCAGAAGATGCGGTGGTTCTTGTTCCGGGGGCCATAGTGGTAGTGGGGAGCGTCCCGGAAGCAGTCAAAGGCCAGGAGTTCGGTCTCTTCGGTGTAGGTGCGGCCAGGAGTGCCAGCCAGGTCGGACAGGACGTGAATGGCCAGTCCGCCATCGCCGCCGGCCTGCTTGCGCAGTTCCAGCCCGAAGCGAATGTTGCCGGCCTCGAAGATGTCGTGGCCCCGGTTGTGCTTCACGGTGTTGCGGCCGGTGGCGTAGGTCTCGCGAGCGCAGGCCTCAACCTCGCCCAGGACACCCTTGACCTGGTTCATGTCGACGCTGTTGGCAACGTCTTCGTAACCGGCCTCGGTCAACATAGTGGGAAGGTTGTTCTTGATCTGCTTCACAGACCACATGATGGGGTTGCCGTCAACGGTGGGGTCCATCCGGCAAAGACGGTTCTTGCCTTCGGGTCCATAGACGTAGCTCTTCTCGATGTCGAAGCAGTTAAACCGGAGCACGGTGGTGTCGTTGGCTTCCACCAGGATTACCACGCCCTGGTCGGAGTGGTCCTGAAGATTGCCATCCCAAAGCTCGTGCTGTACGACAAAGCTAACAGCCCCGGCATCGATCTTGGTCCTTGCAGCCTGCTGCATAAGGGTTCTACCTCCTCTTGAGAAAATCTCTGGAACCAAAGTTAGCGCAGACAGATTACAACAACAAAAGGCAAATAGGCAAGACAACCCGCATTGCCGCGAGACTTGCCTGCCTGAAAACGGGTATATTGCCTGTTCGCTAGTTGAAGCTCTACCTGTACGCCCCCCGGATTCCTTGTAGTTGGCATTATACCACCGAATACAATCAACAATGCAATATTCGCAGCAACGCAGACGGACAAACCGGGTGGCTTCTTCTCCACCTGAGAAAGAGCCACAGAAAGAGGGAGTCCCTTGGCTGAACCTATCCGGCCTTGGGCGTGTCGTCAAATTGAAGAAGGTAGAATCTCTGAGCGCCCCTTTTCGTCGTTACCGCGAAGGCGGAAATCTCGACCGGCCGTAATTGAGATTCCTGCCTACGCAGAATGACTGCGCTGTTGACGACACGCCCCAAAATACCCTCGTCCGGTCGCGGTAATGCCCTCGACAAGAAGCTCCTGGGTAGGATTTATATGTATCGGCTTCGTTCAGCATGACATCTTGCTATAGTCCGATGGCCCTGAACCGACCGGTTAATGAACGGGAAGGGCAAAAACCCTGTGCTATACTTCGCCAAACTTTGCTCAAAGCGCCGGTGCATTAAGCTATGACCAAGTTACTTGAAGCCACTACCAACCCCTTTGGGGGTATTTTGCCCAACCCGGCAGCGCTGCCGCCCGGGCCCGACGAATTCCGCGACGCGCTGGCCCGGTCCCTGGCTGCCTGGCGGGCCGAAGGATACAAAGCGGTTTGGCTGGAAGTGCCCATCGGCCTGTCTGCGCTGATTCCGGTGGCCGTAGCTGCCGGCTTTTCCTTTCACCATGCCGGCGAGCGGCCCAATCTCTACTCCCCGGGCATGGACAGCGACGAATACCTGATGATGACCCTACAGTTGGAGCCGGGCGCCTTCATTCCTCCCTTCGCCACCCACTATATAGGCGTTGGCGGTGTGGTTTTGAATGACGACCGGGAGTTGCTGGTGGTCTGCGAGCGGCACCGGAACCCCGGCCAGCCTCCCTTCTACAAACTTCCCGGCGGCGCGGTGCATCCTGGCGAGCACCTGGTGGACGCGGCCATGCGTGAGGTGCTGGAGGAAACGGGTGTCCATACCCGGTTCGAATCCCTGGCCTGCTTCCGGCACTGGCATGGCTACCGCTACGGCAAATCGGATATCTACTTCGTCTGCCGCCTCAGTCCGTTGAGCAGCGACATTACCATGCAGGAAGAGGAGATTGAGGAATGCCTGTGGATGCCGGTGGACGAGTACCTGGGCTCCGAGGCGACCAGCGTCTTCAACCGCCGCATAGTGAAGGCAACCCTAGAACACCCGGGAATTGCGCCGGAGTCATTGCAAGGTTTCGACGACCGGGAGCGGGAGTTCTTTATGCCGCGGGTCTTGAGTTAGATACGAATATTTCACAAAGAGACTCAGAGATGCAGAGTTTCACAGAGAGTCTCTTTGCGAAAAAACACGCTGCCAATTGAACACGTTTGTTTTGGTTGGTTAAGTTCCTACGGGTTGTTCCATGCCCTTTGAGGTTCCCGCCTGCGCGGGAACGACGGATTAGCCCCAAACCTGAAACGCAATTGCCCTACGTTGAACCTCTACCACGCGGCAGCATGACCGTCTCCCCGCGGGTCCGACGCACCACTGAGCACCCCGGTGGCCGGGTCGCGAACAATCAGCTGTACCTTTCCGTCATTGATGCCGGGCCGGCGGCGCACCACCTTGTGGCCCAGCGCTTCCAACTCCCGGTCCAACTCGGACGGCATCCCGTATTCCAGCCTCAGCTCATAGGGCGTCTTGATGCTGGCCGGGTCGGTGCCCGGGAAGCTCCACCAGCGGGGAGCCTCTACCGCCTGCTGGGGATCCATGCCGTGGTCAATCAGGTTGGACAGGACTTGCAGCCCGCATTGGGGCTGGTAGTCGCCGCCCGGCGTGCCTCCCACAATGACGGGCTGGCCGTCCCGGAAGGCCATGTAGCAGTTGAGGGTGTGCATGGTGCGCTTGCCGGGTTCGATGACGTTGGGATGCCCCGGTTCCAGGCTGAAGCCCCGGCCGCCCCGGTTGTTGAACAAGACGCCGGTGCCGGGAGCCACAAAACCGGAACCGAAAGCATTGGAAAGGCTGTGAATCCATGAGACGCAGTTTCCAGCCCCGTCTGCTACGCAAAAGTAGGTCGTATTGCCGTCGCCGTCCTCGGCGAAGGCGATGGACCCGTCGTTGTTGGCCCGGCTCGGATTGATTTCCGGTCGCCGCCGTGCGGCGTACTCCTTGGATATCAACTCTTCCAGCGGCCATTCCACAAACAGGGGGTCGCCGGCCAGACGGTTCCTGTCCCCGTAGGCTATCTTCTTGGCCTCGGTCATCAGGTGAATCGCCTGGGGCGAGTTCTGCCCCAGGGACGCCAGGTCAAAGTCCTCCACCAGGTTCAGCATCTCCAGGAGCAGGAACCCTTGCGTGGGAGGCCGGGTCTGGTAAACGGCGTAGTCGCGGTAGGAGGTGGAGATGGGGTCGTAAACATCCAGCCGGTGGGAGGCAAAATCGGACTCGGTGAACAGGCCGCCGGCTTCCTGGAGGCCCTTCACCATCCGGCGGGCCAGGTCACCGCGGTAAAACTCGTCAGCGCCGCCGCGGGCTACTTCCCGCAGGCTTCCGGCCAGGTCGGGATTGGCCAGAATCTCGCCTTCCCCTTTCATACCCCCGTTGGAAGAATAGATGGCATTGCTGGCGGGAAACTGGGACAGCTTATCTACCGCGTGGGCAAAGCTGCGTCCAATGCCCGGCGATACGGGAAACCCCTCCTCGGCGTAGCCGATGGCAGTTTCCAGCAGGTTGGCAAAGGGCATGGTGCAGAAGCGCCGGTGCATGGCTTCCCATGCCGCCACCTCGCCGGGCACGGTTATGGAGTGGGGGCCGTCAATGGGCATGGTCTCGTGGCCCCGGGAGCGATAGTAGTCCGCCGTCGCCCCGGTGGGAGCGGCCCCGCTGCTGTTTATTCCGGTAAGCTGGCCGGTCTCCGCTTCGTAGGCAAGAATGAAGGAGTCGCCTCCCATGCCGCAAAGGGGGACCAGGGTAACCGCTTCCGTAGCTGCCACGGCCAGGGCGGCGTCAAATGCGTTGCCGCCGGCCTGCATCACCCGGAAGCCGGCGGTGGCCGCCAGCGGCGAATTGGAGCAAACAATACCCCTGCGGCCATAGACCAGACTCCTGGAAAGATTTCCACTTACCATAACGCCTCCTGCGGTTTAGCCAGCGTTCCGATTTCCCGGGGTTGAAAGTTCCTTCGACCAGCCTTGCCAGGCCGGGGGTCGTGCCCACGTAAGACAAGGATTCAAAACCGGCGGCGCAACTTCCTTGAGATTGCGGCTAAGACAATAGTTGACCCGCCATTTGTTGAAGCCTAATCTTCCTTGAAAGCGTTGCAGGCGGTAGTGAGGGCAGCCGTGCCGCCCATAACAAAGGCCACGCCCACGGTTTCCGCTATTTCCTCTTCCGTCGCTCCCACCGCGCGGGCCCGGTTGGCAATGTTCCTGACACCGTCCGGGTGCGCCATGATGGCATCGCAGAGCATGGTCATCAGCACCTTCACCTTCAGGGGCAGGGCCCCGTCGGTTAGCACGTGGTTCCTGACGTCCATGATTTCCTTGTAAAGCTCCGGGGAGTTGCTTTCCAGCTTGGCCTGCCAGGCTCCCGGGTTTGGTAGTGTCATAACTTACCTGCTCCTTTTATGCGGGATACCCATGTTCTTCCTGCCCTAGCCGCGGGGAAAACGGGCGGCGACTCGACGGAAGGGCCGTACCTTCCCAAGTCTGCCATTCCGACCCCTTGCGCTGCTCCGGCCACTTGGGGGTGGAAACTACCGGTAGAACCCACCTTAAATTGGAGGCTTGCGGTTGTGCCAGGGCGTTGCCTGCTCGTAGGCGTAGGCCGCGTTCAACACCGTGGCCTCGGCAAAGGGCCGGCCGGCGATTTGCAGGGCCAGCGGCAACCCGCCCTCGCCGGGGTTAGTGAAACCGCACGGGACGGACAGGGCCGGCGCCCCGCTCAGGCTGTAGGGCCCGCGGTAGCTGCCCTCCACCAGGGCCTGGATGGCCGACTCCTTGCTGGCCACGCCCGTCGAAAAGTCCAGCTTCCCCGCCGGGCCCGACGAGGTAGGCTGAATCAGCACATCTACCTCTTGCAGGGCATCCAGCACCTGCTGCCGGACTATTGCCCGCAGTTTCTGCGCCTTGTAATACACTTGCCCCGGAATCAGGTTGCCGGTCATAAAGGCAATCCTGGTGTTGACGTGGTAGTCCTCCGGCCGCTCCCGGAGCCACTCCGGGCGCAGGCTCACCCTTTCGGTGTGGGTAATGGTGCGGACAATGGCGCCGGTTTGCTGGGCCAGCGGCAGGGAAATGTCCCTGACCTCTGCCCCCAACTCTGCCAGCGCCTGGGCGGCGGCGGCAACGGCGTCTCGGGTCTGAACGTCCAGCCCCAACGTGGTGTCCATAAGCTCGGTGACCAGTCCCACTTTCAGGCCCCGAATATCGCCCGTCAGGGCTTCCACGTAATCGGGCACCGGGACGCGGCCTGTGTATGGGTCGTTAGGGTCATGCCCCGCAATGGCGCCGATGGTGGCGGCGCAGTCCGCCACGGTACGGGAGATGGGCCCGATGGTGTCAACAGACCAACAAGCGCCGTCAACACCAAAGCGGCTGACCCTTCCCCATGTAGGACGGATACCCACCAGGCCGCAGTTAGCCGCCGGCCCCCGTATGGAACCACCGGTATCCTCGCCCAGGGACGTAGCGCAGAGGAAGCCGGCCGTGGCGGCCCCGGAGCCGGTGCTGGAGGTGCCCGGGTTTCGCTCCAGGTCCCACGGGTTGTGGGCAGCCCCGAAATAGGAGCTGATTGGGTCGCCCATGGCGAACTCGCTCATGTTCAATTTGCCCAGTACCACCGCGCCGGCCCTTCTCAGGTTGGCTACCACGGTGGCGTCAAATTCGGGCACAAAGTCGTCCCGGATCTTTGACCCGTCAGAGTTGCGGATGCCTTTGACGTAAATCTGGTCCTTCACGCCGACAGGGACACCGTGCAGCGGCCCCCGGTTCTCGCCGCGCAGAATCTCCTCGCCGGCTTGTTTCGCCGCTTCCCTGGCCTCGTCGGCGCAAACGGTGATGTATGAGTTGAGCTTGGAGTCCACCTGCCCGATGCGTTCCAGGTAAGCGTCCACCGCTTCCAGGGGAGTCAGTTCCCTGGCGGCCAGACTTGCCCCCAGTTCGGTTGCGGACATAAAGGGAATATCACTTGGATTCATCCGTGGCCTCCTGGGCAGACAGGATAAGCGGCAAGGGTTCCACCAGGTGGACCCCGGGAACGTCTATGCCGTTCATGGCTTCCAGAATTGCGTTGAGGCTGTAGCCAACCTGGGTAAGTTCCGGCTCCTGGATGTCCAGCCCCACAGAGCGTCCCAACGCCCGTATTTCCTCGTTGGTCAGGTCCGCCATAAGTACCTCCGCAAATGGCCGGAATCCGGCGCAAATGGCCTGAGACTGGCCTTGAACTAACCGCAATGTTAACATACGCCGGAACCGCAGGACGGGGCGCCGGATTGTTATTCTCAGCAGCTAAACCCGTCGTTTGCCATGGTGACCGTCCGGCTCTCCACAGTTGGTTTGCCGGAGGCGGCGCTCCGGAGTTGATAGGGCGGCAGCGGAGAGACCGTAAGCCCTGGTCGGCCATAGCAGTTGCGGGCCAATACTACAGGGCGCCTTGACCGGCTGAATTTGGGGAGGACCACGTTGCTAGACCAGTCAGAGCCAACCAGGAATTATCTGTCGAGAGTGCGCGGCATTGCGCTGATGCCCGGGGAGAGAGTAGCCCGGGTTTTTTCGCTGCAGGATGGAATGCTGGAAGAACCCTCGGGCTCGGGCGAACTGCTGATAGCTACCAACCAGAGGATACTCTTTTTCAAAGACGAGAAGAGCGTCCGGGAAGCCACCCTGCTTCCCATTGAAGAGCTGAGCGGCATCACCGTAGATACGGCAGAGAAGGGTACCCTTTCGCCGGTGAGGGGTATCCTCACCATGGTAGCCGCCCTGGCCTTCTACTTCCTGGTCGCCTACTGGTTTGCCGGCCAGGTAGACGGCCCCGGGCTTCCCGGCATCAACATGGATTTCATACCCTTTGTCCTGCTGGCCGGGGTCCTGGTCGGGGCCTGGCTCTACTGGAGGCACAACGTCCGGCGCGCCGGCGGCCGGGTTACCCTGCAAGGTTCCAGTTGGAACCTGTCCTTTACGGTCCTCGGTGCGGAGAAGATACCGGACATAAACGCCGTGGCCGAGTGCCTGTTTCTTTGCCGGGAAGAGAGGTGGAGTTCCCTGGGGAGAACTGCCGCTAGGTAACCCTTTCCCCGCAGATTCCAGGGGAATAGGTGGGCCTGCCTTTTAGGGGGCGTCGTCAAATTGAATGTACAAGTCTCCCAGCGTCCCATTTTCTCGTTCCCGTGTATGCGGGAAACTTGACCGGAAGGGTTCGAGGTTCCTGCCTACGCAGGAATGACAGTGAGTTTGGCGACACGCCCTGGTAGTTCAACTACTTGGGATTGACGGGTAACTATCGAAACTCGTCATTCTGGCGCAGGCCAGAATCCAGGAAGATTGGCGTTGGACATGGTTCCTAACCTTCAGAATTCCTGGGTTCCGTCCTTCGCCGGAACGACGGAGAAAAGCAGCTTCAACTATAATTTCAAAGCTGCCGGACCACTGGTGTAGGAATGGCGGCCGACCGGACTGCTCGCCTCGCCATAGTTGACGGCCTCCATATCTTGCCTCCCCTAGCCGTGTTCCCAACTCCTGCTAAATCAGGTCAAGGGCCTCAGCCCAGGGGCAGCGCCGGGTCAATATCCAGTTCCAGCCCGAACTCCTCACCCCTGCCGTACTGGAAGTAGGCGCAGGCGGCAATCATGGCCCCGTTATCGGTGCAGAGTACCGGCGGTGGAATGATGACCGGCAGGCCTGATGCGCGGGTAATTTCCGCTCGCAGCCGTGCATTGGCGGTTACCCCGCCGCCGAGGACTATTCCCCGGGCCTTGTACCGTTTTGCCATTTCCAGGGTCTTGACCACCATCACCTCCACCAGCGACTCCTGGAAGTTGGCCGCCAGTTCGGCCACCAGCCGGGATACCCTCTCCTGCTCTACCTGTCCCCGGTCAAGTTCTGCTGGAGGCGGATAGAGGCCCTGGCCCTGGGCCATGTGCAACAGTGCAGTCTTCACGCCGCTGAAGCTGAAGTCCAGGGTATCCCGCATCCAGGCTCGGGGCAGAGCCGGCAGGTCACCCGCGGACGCTCCTTCCGAGGCTTTCTGAATTTCAGGCCCGCCGGGAAAGCCCAGGCCCAGGATACGGGCCGCCTTGTCGAAGGCTTCACCGGCCGCATCGTCCCGGGTCCGGCCCACCAGGCGGTAAATGCCGTGCCCTTCCATCAAGATCAGGTCTGTATGACCTCCCGAAGCCACCAGGCAGGCCAGTGGAAAACCGGGCGAGTCCTCCGGGCTTTCCGCATCGCCCCGGGCCAGCCATGACGCATATATGTGCCCCTCCAGGTGGTTGACCCCCAGCAGGGGCTTGTCCAGGCTGAAGGCCAGGGCCTTGGCCGTATTCAAGCCCGTCAGCAGGGAGCCGGCCAGGCCGGGCCCGTAGGTTGCCGCCACCACGTCAATGTCCGACAGCGCAAGCCCGCTGTCAGCCAGGGCCCTCTCCAGGGCCGGCGCCATGTCCCGTATGTGCTGCCGGGAAGCTACCTCCGGCACAACGCCGCCGTGGGGCGCGTGAAGCTCTACCTGCGACGAGACCACGTTGGAGAGAAGACGGCGCCCGTCCTCCACCACTCCCACCGCCGTTTCGTCACAAGATGTTTCGATTCCCAGAACTTTCAATCCCATTCACCTGCCTGCGCTATTGCCTGAGCATAATCCTGGTGTCGGATTCGTTATGCTCCAGTTGAGGCGTCTTAACCGGTCTTTCTTGTTGGTTTCCAGGGTTGTATTCCAAATATGTTAGGGCCGCCGCCGGGGCCGGTCAACTTTACATCGCAAAGTTGCGGGTGCTATCATTCTTGGCATACCGCGTAGCCGCCAAATAGCGTGGCTTGCCAAAGAACGGGAGACTGTCTCAAGACCACAATTGAGCTATGTGTATCGCTGCTAGGATAGGAAGCTGTAGCGCCTTACCACCAGCTTGATTTTCTGCTGTCAACCAGGACGGGAGATTCGAGATAGTTTCTACAATTAGCTAAAAGGAGGCCATAGAGTTTCCAATGGAGTCCGGCGATTTAGGTAGGTTAGTGCTACTGGTAATCTGCCTTGGTTTGTCCGCCTTTTTCTCGTCCTCAGAAACAGCCTTCATTGCCCTGCCCCGGGCCCGCCTGTTGCACCTGTTGAGTATTGGCAAGCACAACGCCACTCTGGTTGAACGCCTGGTGCGACGACCGGAACGACTGTTGGCAACGGTGCTCCTGAGCAACAACCTGGTCAACACGGCCGCCGCCGCCCTGGGGACCGCCATTGCGCTCAACCTGATCCCGAACGACGGCATCGCCGTGCTGGTGGCAACGGTGGGAGTTACGCTGCTGCTGTTGATTTTCAGCGAAACCCTGCCCAAGACCGTCGCGTGGAACCGGTCGGAGGCATTGACCTTCGCTTATGCCAGGCCGCTGACCATCGTGGAGTTTTTCCTGTCACCGGGGGTACGCGTACTGCAGGCCATCACAAACCTGTTTACCCGCATCATGGGCATCACCAACTCCACCGGCGACATCAGCGAGAGTGAAATAAGGTCCCTCATCAATGCCGGCGCCCAGACTGGGGCAGTAGAACAGACAGAGGCGGAACTCCTGAACAAGGTCTTTCGTTTTGGAGACCAGAAAGTACAGGAGATTATGACCCCCCGCACGGAAATCGTGTGGGTGGAGCAGGGCACCAGCTTGCAGAGCTTTCTCGCCCTGTATGCGGAACGCAATCACACCAGGTTTCCCGTTTACGACGGAGACATGGAGAACGTGGTGGGCGTCCTTTCCAACAAGGACGTGCTGCTGGCCCTGGGCAGGGGAGACATGGAACTGGACGAGAGCGTCACCGGCCTGCTGCGGGAAGCTCATTTCGTTCCGGAGACCAAGAGCGTAGCCGATACTTTTTCGGAAATGCAGAAGGCCGGGTACGGCCTGGTTTTGACGGTGGACGAATTTGGCGGCATCGCCGGACTGGTCACCCTCAAGCAGATGCTGGAGGTCATCGTCGGCCAGGTGGACGAAGAGCGCGGGGAAGATGCTGACGATGAAGTGCAGCAGTTGGACGAACAGACCTACCGGGTCAACGCCGGCATTACCATTGTCCAGGCAAACGACCGGTTGGGCCTGGGCATCCCCGAAGGCGAATACCAGACCCTGGCCGGCTTCATCCTCGACCGGCTGGGCTATATCCCGGAGGCCGGGGAGATCGTGGAATACAAGGACCTGAAGCTGACGGTGCGGTCCATGAACGGCGTAAGAATCGAACAGGTTGTGGTCCAGCAGTTCGAGGTGGCAGCCGAGGGAGCCTCTAAGTGAAGTTCTACCTGGTGCGGCACGGCGAGACCGAGTGGAACAAGCTCGGACGGTTCCAGGGGCAGTACGATACCTTGCTGAATGACCATGGAATCGTCCAGGCAAAGCTCACCGCCCGCGCCGCCCGCGACTGGAACCTCACCGCCATTTATTCCAGCCCGCTGTCCCGTACCATGCGGGTAGCCCAGGAGCTTGCCCAAAACCTGGAGTTGGCCGTGGAACCGCGGGACGGCCTCATGGAGTTGGCCCTGGGCGAACTGGAGGGCGTGCGGGGGGAGGAAATGCGTGCCGGCTGGCCCCAGGTGTATGAAACCTGGAACGGCAGCCCCCAACTGACTGAGATGCCGGGTGGCGAGTCCCTGCAAACCCTGGAAGACCGTTCGTGGCAGGTAATCCTGGACCTGGAAGCCCGGCACGGCCCCGACGATAACGTAGCGGTGGTTTCCCACAATTTCACCATCCGGGCCATCTGCGGCAAGCTCCTGGGCATACCCCTGGACAACTTTCACCGGCTGTCCCTGGCCCTGAGTTCGGTGAGCGTTTTTGAAACCAACCAACGGGGCCGCCGTCTCCTGACCTACAACTCCACCTGCCACCTGGAGAGGGAATCTCCGGCCCTTCAGCGCCAGTCGTAGGCGATATGCCGGCTGTAAGTGAAGTTGACCGTAAGCTGGCCGCTGCGTTGGGGCGCGCCGGCTTCGTTGGAAATGACACTACGCTGGTGGCCGGCGTCTCCGGCGGCGCCGATTCCTCCGCCCTGCTTTACAGCCTCCACCGGCTTCAGGCCCGTTGCGGCATTCAAATTCACGTAGCCCACCTCAACCATGACTTCCGGGGCGAGGAGGCGGACGAGGACGCCCGCTTCGTGGAAGGACTGGCCCGGGAACTGGGCTTGCCCTTCAGCGTCGAAAAAAGGGATCCCATCGCCTACCAGCAGGAACGCCGCATTTCTTCCTTTGAACAGGGAGCGCGGGAGATGCGGTACGACTTTCTGGCCAGGGTGGCGCGGGAAGCGGGAGCGGCGGCGGTGGCGGTGGGGCATACCTCGGACGACCTGGCCGAAACGGTGTTGCTGCATATTCTCCGTGGATCGGGCCTGCCCGGTTTACGGGGAATGACGGAAATTGCCCCCTGGCCGTGGCCCACCGGCCTCGCCACGCCGGTACTGTTCCGCCCCCTTCTGGACGTAACCAAGGCCCAGACCGTGGAGTACTGCAATGAACTGGGGCGGGTGTACCGGCAGGACAGCGGCAACAGCCTCTTCCGGTTTACCCGCAACCGAGTGAGGCAGGAACTGATGCCCATGCTGGCCGAGGAGTACAACCCCAGGGTGCGCGAGGCCCTGGTAAGGCTGGCCCGCACTTCATCGCTGGAACTGGATTACCTTGAGGCGCAACTGGACGAGGTTTGGCAAAAACTTGTCGAACCGGCGGAGACGGAGGACACCGGCACGGAACATACTCGTCCCGTAGCAATCGACAGGCAAGGGCTTTTGGCGCTGCATCCGGCCCTGCGCCACATGGCCCTGCGCCGCGCCTACTCTGAAGTGAAGGGGGACGCCAGGCGGCTTAGGGAGAATCACCTTCACGCCATGTCAGACCTGGCCAGCGGCGACCCTGCCGGCGGTTCATTGCACCTGCCCGGCGGGTTGCAGTTCCAGGTTGGCCCCGGCCGGGTGGTACTGTGGGGCAATGAAAGTGGCACAGGAGCAAGCGAAGACGAAGGGGCAAGTTATCCGGATTTGGCCGGGCCCCACACCGTCGAAATCCCCCAAAATTCCCAGGCGACAAGGGTTTACCAGGCGGGAGAGTGGCGGGTTACCCTGACGCTGACCGACCGGGGTACTCTTTCAAGTGTCGAAACATATTTCGAACACTGTGCAATACTGGCCCTGGAATCATCTGAAACCGTCATAACATTGCGGAATCGGCAAACCGGCGACAGATTTCAGCCCCTGGGCATGACGGGCACCAAGAAACTCAAGGATTTCTTCGGCGACGTTAAAATGCCGCGATTACAGCGCGACAAGGCGCCCCTGGTGGTCACCGAAAGGGGAATTGCGTGGGTCGTGGGGTACCGCATCGCGGAGTGGGCCAAGGTTCCCGATGATTGCCCGCCGCAAACTCCCCTGCTGGCGCTTACCTTTGAACCGGCCAGGGCAGATTGATGCTGTTTGAGGACTGCCGGTGAAACACCGCTCCGTCGCAGTTGAACTCATGGGGAATTTTCCCGCTCACTCTGAGCTTGTCGAAGGCCCGCGAGCTCATTATTAGACCATCTCACCACGATCTGACTTCCGGCTTACCGCTCGTTTCTATAGCGATGGCCTGCGGGGGGCTGAACCCTCAGGCGTCAAGCTGCTCCGCCAGCGCGCCGGCATCGGTGACGGGCAGCTGGCAAACGTAATTCTGGCAGACATAGGCCGCGGCCCGGCCTTCAATCATGTCCCGCCCCTCCAGCAGGGGAAGAACCGCGCTGGTGGAACTGCCGGATGAATCCTGCTCACCGGCCTCGTCCGGGGCGGTTTCACCGCCTAATGAACCTGCAACCACCTTGTTCGGCAGGTAGCGAGAGAAAACCTCATCTATCAGGGTTCGGGTGGAGGGATCGTCCCTGCTGCCAACTATGGCTATTTCCTTGGGCAGGGAGATGTAAAAGTCCAGGACCCCCAGCCAGTAAGCGGCGCCCCCCGGGGCCTGGGACATGACGCGACTCACAGCCCGCAAAGGACCTGAACCCTTGAGGTTGTAGTCCTCGTTGCCAGTAAATATCGCCAGCTTCAGCAGCACTTCGGAGGCCACGGAACTGCCGCAGGGTTGAGCATTGTCAAAAACGTCCCGGGGGCGGGTCACCAGGGACTCGTGCTCGCTGCCCGTATCGTAAAAGCCGCCCACACCGTCATCCCAGAAAAGCTCCACCATGGTGTCGGCCAGTTGAATTGCCCGGTCCAGCCAGGCCTTGTCGAATGTGGCCTCGTACAGGGCAATGTAGCCGTCAATGACGCAGGCGTAGTCCTCCAGGAACCCATCCAACTTTGCCTGCCCCTCCCGGTAGGTGCGGAGAAGCCTGCCGTTCCGGAACATCTGCCCGTGCAGGAACTCGGCATTCCTCCTGGCTGCCGCCAGAAAATCCGGCCTGTTCAGGGCTGCCCCGGCTTCCGCGAAGGCGCGCAGCATCAGGCCATTCCAGGACGCGATCACCTTGTCGTCCCGGAAGGGATGCACCCGCTTTTCCCTCTCGGCCAGCAGCCGGGGCCGGCAACGGCCGATTACGGTACCCAGGAACTCCTCACTTATGCCGTGCTCCAGCGCAAAGGCCTCCGGGGCAGTGTGAATGTTCAGGATGTTGGACCCTTCAAAATTCCCGGCGTCGGTGACCCCGTAGAACCCGCCGAAAAGGTTGCCGTCCTCTTCCCCCAGTACTTCCCTTATCTCGTCGGGCGACCACACGAAGAACTTGCCCTCAACCCCTTCGCTGTCAGCGTCCTGGGCGGAATAGAACCCGCCCAAGGGGTCAGTCATTTCCCTCAGGACGTATTCCAGGGTCTCTTCGGTAATTCTCAGGTACAGGTCATTGCCCGTGACCTGGTAGGCGTGCAGATACAGCCTGGCCAGCAGGGCATTGTCGTAGAGCATTTTTTCGAAGTGGGGCACCAACCAGTAGGCGTCGGTGGAGTAGCGGTGAAAACCGCCCCCCAGCTGATCGTACATGCCTCCGTAGGCCATCTTTTGCAGGGTCAGGTCAACCAGGTCTAGGGCCCTTGGATTGTAGCCGTGATGGTAATATCGAAGCAGGAATTCCGGCGTCATGGGCTGGGGAAACTTGGGGGCCGCCCCGAACCCGCCATTCTGGTAATCGAAGTTGGAGGCCAGCCGCGAATATGCTTCGTGCAGAATATCCACGGACAGCAGGCTGGCGCCTTGGGAAAGCTGCCCGGTTTGCCCCATCTGCTGGGTCAATTGGCCCGTCACCCGTTCTACCTCTCCCCGATTGGTCCTATAGGCCTCGGTGACCGCCAGCAATATGCGGGGAAAGCCGGGCATTTGCATCCGGTCTGCCGGCGGGAAGTAAGTACCTCCGTAGAAGGGTTTGCCCTCCGGCGTCAGAAATACGGTCATGGGCCAGCCGCCGCTGCCCGTGAGCATTTGGACGGCCTCCATGTAAACGGCATCCAGGTCCGGGCGCTCTTCCCGGTCAACCTTGATGTTCACAAAATTTGCGTTCATCAGGCTGGCGATGGCCTCATCCTCGAAGGACTCGCGCTCCATGACGTGGCACCAGTGGCAGGCCGAGTAGCCGATGCTCAGCAGGATGGGCTTGTCCTCTTCCCGGGACCTGGCAAGAGCCTCCTCACCCCATGGATACCAGTCCACGGGATTTTGGGAGTGCTGCAGCAGGTAGGGGCTGGTTTCATTAATCAAGCGGTTGGGCATTTTGGCACCTATACCAGTTTAGTGGGAGAATGGTTTCTATTGACAAGTCAAATGACATCCAGACGTGTTTACCTCCCTCAGCCATGGCTCTGATTGACCAAGGAAACCTGGCAAACTCGTCCTTTCCAGGAGGAATCTTCAGTTCCCTGTTCAGCCCCGAGAAGTACCTGAACGCCGCCACATGCTTGCTGATGTCCCCAAAAGAGTCATCACACAAGTGAAGAACGGCGCTAACATAGTAGCTGCTGCTTAACAAGTCTCCCGTTTCCGGGTCCGGGGCAAATCCAGGGTCCCCCGATTCGTCCAAGAAAAGGAAATCGTGCCTAGGCATCAGAACTTGCCAACTCGCCCGCTAGTCTTTCCACCAACTCCCCCAGCGGCATGGCGCCCAGGTTGCCGCCTTCCCGGGTGCGGACTGCTACCGCGCCATCCTCCTGTTCCCGGTCGCCGACTACCAGCATATAGGGGACTTTCTGCAGCTGGGCGTTACGAATCTTGAGATTCATGCGCTCACTGCGTCCGTCAACTTCCACCCTGTATCCATCGGCCTCCAGCAGCAGCTTGACCGAATCGGCATATTCCTGGTGCCGGTCGGCGATGGGAATGACCATGACCTGCGTAGGGGCCAGCCACAGCGGGAAAGCGCCGGCATAGTGCTCAATAAGCACACCCAGGAACCGCTCCAGGGAGCCCAGAATGGCCCGGTGGACCATGTAGGGACGGCTGCGGCCGCCCCCGTCGTCCATGAAAGACAGGTCAAACCGTTCCGGCAGGTTGAAATCGAACTGGACCGTAGTGCATTGCCAGGCCCGGCCCAGCGCATCCTGGATCATGATGTCCACCTTGGGCCCGTAGAAGGCTCCTCCGCCCTCATCAATGTCGTAGGTCAGGCTGCGGCTTTCCAGCGCGCGCCGCAGCGACTCGGTGGCATGGTCCCACATATCCAGTTCACCGGCGTAGCTCTCCGGCCGGGTGGACAGGTAAATGGAAAAGTCCTTGAAACCGAAGGCATCCAGCAGTTCAAAAGTGAGGTCAAGAACCCCGCCCACTTCTTCCTCTACCTGCTCGGGCAAGCAGAAGATATGCGCGTCGTCCTGGGTGAACCCCCTCACCCGCATCAGGCCGTGCAGTACGCCGCTTCGCTCATAGCGATAAACGGTGCCCAGTTCGGCAATGCGCAGGGGCAATTCCCGGTAACTCCGCAGGGAAGACCGGTAAACCATGATGTGAAACGGGCAGTTCATGGGCTTGAGGAAATATTCCTGCTCGTCCACCTCCACCGGAGCGTACATGTTGTCTCGGTAGTGGGAGAGATGCCCGCTGGTCTGCCACAGCTGCGCCCTGCCAATGTGGGGGGAATAGACAATGTTGTAGTCGTGCCGGTAGTGAATGTCCCGCCAGTAATCCTCCACCAGGCTGCGCACGACCCCGCCCTTGGGGTGCCACACTATCAGGCCTGGCCCAATCTCTTCATGCACGGAGAACAGGCCAAGTTGCCGGCCCAGGGTGCGGTGGTCGCGCCGTTCCGCTTCCTCCAGCCGGTGCAGGTAATCATCCAGGGCCTCCTGGCTCTCCCAGGCCGTGCCGTAGATGCGCTGCAGCATGGGGCGCTTTTCGTCCCCGCGCCAGTAGGCGCCGGCGATGTTCAGCAGTTTGACCGCCTGGATGTCCGACGTGCCGTCCACGTGGGGCCCCTGGCACAGGTCAATGAACCCACCGTGGCGGTAGATGCTCAGGGTAGTCTCTTCGGGAAGGTCCTCGATTATCTCCAGCTTGTAGGGCTGGTCCGAGAACATTGCCTGCGCGTCGTTGCGGCTCACTTCCTCGCGCACGAAGGATTGACGGGCGGCGATGGTCTCCCGCATCAACGTCTCGATACTTTCCAGGTCTTCGGGAGTGAAGGGGCGGGCAACGTCGAAGTCGTAGTAGAAGCCGTCCTGGGTTGGCGGCCCGATGCCCATCTTGGCCTCCGGAAACAGCCTCAGAACCGCGTCCGCCATTACGTGGGCTGCCGAGTGCCTCATCCGGTGGCGCAATGCCTGGGGAGAGTCTTGATCTGAGTGGTCCAGCGCTCCGTGGTCCAGCATATAGTCTTCCTGCTATTGATTGGTGATTTGGGTGGCTGGCAAACCGGGGAATGACTGACCGGAGTGCCTGAGCCATTATACATAACGGGCGCCCAACCCTGCTCCCAAAGCACAGGCGGCCATAGGGCAATTGTGTCTTAACGAAATCTTGTCTTGAACGGCCATAACTGTCGGTCTGAACGGAGTGAAGAACCGAAACTCCAACCCACTGACCGCCTTTCGGGCTCCTAACCGGGCTATGGGGCGGGATTTTAGGCCCTTCGGCAAGCTCAGAGTGACATCCATTTCCAGTCGAAGAACCTTGCGCAAGTCACGGCAAGCTTGTAATGCAATTGCCACGAAGCCGTCCGGAGCAAAAAACACTCTGACGTTCGACCTGAATTCGGGCGGTAGATGCTTCAAGAACCGTAAAAGGCCTTTCGCAAGCTCTTTTCGCGTATGGCTTCGGCCAGTTGCGCCCGAATTGATATGCAGTAAACGATGGTTACCAGCAGGGTCAAAGAGAGAGAAAATGCAAATACGAGCCAGCCCGGTTCCGACGCCAGCCAGGTCAGGTTCAGGAGCCAGGCGGCCAGGATAAGCGCATTAACCAGGAGGAACCCCACCGCCAGGCCGACTATGCCGTTTCTTGCCAAGGCCAGAGCCGCCAGCCCCGGGACCAGGGCCACCAGGGAGGCAACGGGCGCTATTCCCAGGAAGAGGCCCATGAGGGTGGCCGCGCCCTTTCCGCCCTTGAACCTGAGCAGGACGGGCCAGTTGTGACCGGCGATAACCAGCGCCCCCGTGACGAAAACCGTCCAGTCGGGCAAACCGACCCAGCCGGGGAGCAGCACCGCCAGGGCACCCTTGCCGGCATCGAACAGCAAGACCAGAATTGCCCATTCCAGCCCCATCTGCTGGTAGGTGTTCAAGGTTCCGACGTTGCGGCTGCCCACGGCGCGGATATCAACCTTCTTCAGATACCTGACCACGTAATAGGCGGGGGTTATGGACCCGATCAAGTATGAAGCCAGGCCCAGCAGGGCAATCGCGGCGATTTCCAAGAGAATACCTCGATGGCGTTTGGATTAGTCAGTGAACCGGATTGACAGTTTATCGGTATCTGTTACAGAGTCGCAACACTTGTCCACGCGAGAGCTCCGGCGCGATGCCTGGTAGATTGACCAATTTGCATTGATGGGTAAACTCGGGAGTCTGCTCATGGTGAGCTTGTCGAACCATCATGTGGCGGCTCTTCGACAAGCTCAGGGTGAACGGAAATGTTATCAGTCAGGTCAAATGTGTTGAACCACCAGGTCCAGGGTAATCGTTACGACTTGTACCATCCGGTGGCAGATTTCTCTATAGAATCGTATAATCAATTCTACCTAAATCGCAACAATCGAGACTGCCTGACCGGACGGCAAAGGACACAGATTACGGCTTCCCGTCGGCAGTCCCCGCAAGAGGACACTTATGGAAGAGCTACGGCACGAGCTGGCAAACCTGGTTGAGAAAATCAATTCCGTCGTGGAGCGTCTTTGACCTCGCGGACAAGGAGGCTGCCATATCCAGGTTGGAGCGGGAAGCCTCGGAGCCCGGATACTGGGACGATCCGCGCCGGGCCCAGCAGGATATGCGCACCCTGGGACGCCTGAAAGAAACGGTTGCCCTGTGGACCGGCTTGACGAACCAGGCAGAGACCTTGCTGGAACTCACGGAACTGGCCCTGGAAGACGGCGACTTTTCCATGGAAGAACAGCTAACTTCCGAGGCTGGCGACTTGTCCCGCACCCTGGCCAGGGAGGAAATCGCCCTTACCCTTTCCGGCCCCTATGATGACCGGCCAGCTATCGTCTCCATCTATTCCGGCGCCGGGGGAACCGACTCCCAGGACTGGGCGGAAATGCTCCTGAATATGTACTCCGGCTGGGGAGACACCCAGCGCCGCTCCGTACAGATTATGGATCTTTCCTACGGCGACGAGGCAGGGTTGCGAAGCGCCACCCTGGAGATAGGCGGCCCCTATGCCTACGGCTATCTCAGCGCCGAGAGAGGGGTACACCGCCTGGTCCGGCTTTCGCCCTTTGACCCCAATAATCTGCGCCACACGTCCTTTGCCCAGGTAGAGGTGGTACCCGCCCCCGGTGAGGAAGAGGACATTGTCATCCGGCCCGAGGACCTGAAGATGGACACCTTCCGGTCCAGCGGACCGGGCGGCCAGAACGTCCAGAAGGTGGCTTCGGCGGTCAGGCTGACCCACCTGCCTTCGGGAATTGTGGTGTCCTGCCAGACGGAACGCTCCCAGCACCAGAACCGGGAATACGCCACCCGTATCCTGATGGCCAGGCTGCTGGCCAGGCAAAACGAGCAGCGGGCTAAAGAACTGGCGAGGCTGCGGGGAGAGCGCGTAGCGGCAGAATGGGGAAACCAGATTCGCAGCTACGTTCTGCACCCCTACAAGTCCGTCAAGGACCACCGCACCAACTTCCAGAGCACCAACCCCGAGGCGGTGCTGGAGGGCGGCCTGGATGACTTCATAGAGGCGTTCCTGATCTCCCGAGTCAAGTAAGGGGATGGGGTCCTACGGTCATTCGCCCGTGTCATATTGGGCATCGGAGCGCCCAACCCTTTGTTACCGCATGGATGGGAACCTGGACAATCTGGAGTCGAGATTCTTGCCTACGCAGGAATGACGGTTTAGTGTTATAGCCGTGATTTCAAAACAGGTGACCCAATTGTGGTCCATGGCCATAGGAAGGAAGAATAAGCTGAAAGTCCGCTAGTGGTGAGCTTGTCGAACCATGAACGGACGGCCCTTCGACAAGCTCAGGGCGAGCGGGAAAACTGCCCATCATTTCAATACGGCTGAACCAGGAGGGCGCAGTACACTAAAAAAGGCGGGCCTCGACGGGCCCGCCTTCGTTATTCCTGTAGAGAACCCCTCCCGGGATGAATCCCGGTTTAGGAACAAGAACCCAGAATGTGCCCCATTCGGAGGCGCTTGGTTTCCAGGTACTCCCGGTTTTCGTCGTTGGGCGGAACTTCTACCTGCACTCGCTCCACCACTTCAATCTCTGAACCCGACAAGCCGACCAGCTTCTTGGGATTGTTGGTCAGAAGCTTCACCTTCCTGATTCCCAAGTCCGCCAGTATCTTGACGCCGATGCCGTAGTGGCGCATGTCAATGTCAAACCCCAGCGCCTGGTTGGCCTCCAGGGTATTCAGGCCGCCGTCCTGCAGTGAATAGGCCTTTATCTTGTTGTGCAGGCCAATCCCTCTGCCTTCCTGCCTCATGTACAGGAGGGCTCCGGTGCCTTCCTGGCCCAGCTTGCTCAGGGCCAGTTCCATCTGTTCGCCGCAATCGCATCTCATGCTGCCGAACACGTCGCCGGTGAGGCATTCGCTGTGAATCCTGGTCAGCACCGGCTGGTCGGGCGTCCAATCGCCGATGGTCAGGGCTATGTGCTCTCCGGTGTCGTAGGGGCTTTCGTAGGCAAAAACCTTGAAGACTCCGTACTTGGTGGGAAGCCGCGCCTCCGCCACCCTCTTGACGTGGGCTTCGTGCCGCCGCCGGTGGGCGATTATCTGCGCGATGCTGAGAATCTTCAGGTCGTACTGCTCGGCGAATTCTTCCAGGTCCGACAGGCGGGACATGGAGCCGTCGTTATTCATGATTTCGCAAACCACGCCCGCGGGGTACATTCCCGCGATGGTGCACAAATCTACGATGGCCTCGGTGTGGCCGGGGCGCACCAGGACGCCTCCCGGGTGATATTGGAGGGGAAACATGTGCCCGGGTCGGGAGAAGTCTTCCGGCCGGGCTTCCGGGTCAATCAGGGCCCGCACCGTGGCGGCCCGGTCGCCGGCGGAGATGCCGGTGGTGGTGCCTTCTATATAGTCAACCGACATGGTGAAGGCGGTGGGCATTTCGTTGGTGGCGTATTCGCTGTCAATGAGATGGATGTTCAACTCATTTAGTCGGTCTTCCTTCATGGGCATGCACAGCAGGCCCCGCCCGTGGGTAACCAGGAAATTGACGGCGTCGGGGGTGACCATTTCCGCCGCCATAACGAGGTCGCCCTCGTTCTCCCGCTTTTCGTCGTCCACGACAATCAGGAACTTGCCCGCTTTGAGGTCAGCCAGGGCCTCTTCCATGCTTGACAGAGGCATAACTTCGTCCGTCTCCTTCTAAAACCGCGTCGGTATCAGGCCGACTCGGACCATCGCCTCCCAACCGCTCACCGGAACCTTTTGTTGACAGTCTTACCTTGCCATCAGGCTTTCCACGTACTTGGCAAGGATGTCAACTTCCAGGTTAACCCTATGCCCTTTTGATTTTTCCTGCAAGTTAGTATTTGAGAATGTGTATGGTATCACAGAAACCGTGAATGATGCAGCCCCTTTTTTGACCACGGTAAGGCTGATTCCATCCACCGCGATGAAGCCTTTCTCGACGATGTAAGGCATCAGCCGCTTGGGAGCGCTGATGCGAAAAATGTAGCAGTCCTCTTCGGGCCTGACGGACATGACCCGGCCCGTGCCGTCCACGTGGCCCTGGACAATGTGGCCTCCCAGCCGGTCGCTGGCCGCCAGGGGCCGCTCCAGGTTGACCCGGCTGCCCTCTTCCAACTGACCAAGGGAGGTGCGCCGAAGGGTTTCTGGAGCCAGGTCCACCCGGAACCCATTGTCTCCGAACTCCACCACGGTCAGGCAGGTACCGTTTACGGCCATGCTGTCACCCAGCTTCATTCCCGCCATGACCCCGCCGGCTCCCACAGCCATACCGTAGTCGTGGCAGCTTCGTACCTCGCCAACTTCTTCAACAATACCGGTAAACATAAAACCCGCCCGTCAGCCGTTGCGGCTTGGATATCCGGTTATCAACCAGTCTTTACCGAACTTTTCGATACTTGTCCTCTCCACGTGCCACGCCTGGGACATAAACTCGGGGCCGTGCCCCTCTATGGGCGATGCCGCCAGGCTGCCACCGATTATAACCGGGGCAATGAATACGTGGACCTTGTCCACCAGGCCCGAGTCGAAGAGGGTCCCCAGGGTAATTCCTCCGCCCTCCACCAACAGGCTGACCACGCCCCGCTCTCCCAGGCTCGACAAGGTCTCGTTGATGTCAATCATCCCCGGTGAATGCAGGGAGTTGGTCCAGATTTCGGCCCCGGCGCCAGCGAGGGCCCCTTTGGCGGCGGTTCCGGCTTCAGCGGAGCAAACAATGAGCGTCTCTCCCGGCTCGCCCAGCATCCGCGCCTGCGGAGGTGTCCTGCACTGGCTATCCAATACCACTCGCAGCGGCTGTCGTTCCAGGGGATTCCCGTCGTCGTCCCGCACGGTAAGCTGGGGATCGTCAGCCAATACGGTGTTGATGCCCACCATGATGGCGTCACATTCCCGGCGCATTCGCTGCACTTCCCGCCTGGCCGGGGGCCCGGTTACCCACTTGGAGTCCCCGGTATATGTGGCAATCTTGCCGTCCAAACTCATGGCGTACTTGGCGATGACGAAGGGCAGGCCGGTGGTTACGTGCTTGGCAAAGGCTTCATAAAGGCGGTCCGCGTCCTCACAAGGTTGGTAAACGGCCTCCAGTCCGGCATCGCGCAATCTCTCCAGGCCCCGCCCCGCCACCAACGGATTGGGGTCTATGGCCGCAGCGACGACCCTCTTCACGCCGGAAGCAATGATGGCGTCGGTACAGGGCGGGGTGCGCCCGAAGTGGCAGCAGGGTTCCAGGGTGGTGTACAGGGTGGACCCGCTGGCCAAAGCGCCGGCTTGCTCCAGGGCGCCAATTTCGGCGTGCCGCTGACCCGGGGGAAGGGTGTAGCCCGCGCCAACAATGGCCCCGTCACGGACGACAACGGCGCCCACGGCCGGGTTGGGGCTTGTGGTTCCCAGGGCCTCCCTGGCCAGGCAGACTGCCCGCTGCATCGGCGTCAAGGTGGTCATTGTATGCGATTAACCGTTCCTTCAGGGGTTAGGGCCGCCGTCAAATTGGCGGTAGATGTTTCCAGGCGTCCTTCTCGTCGTTGCCGGGAAGGCGGGAACCTCGACGGTCTGGGCGGCATCCGTCCTGCGCGGCTGGTTCCGCAGGATTGCCGGCGTATTCGGCCAAACTCCGCAGGGCTGTGTTGAACCACGGAACTGCCCCTCTATGCCCCGGCCCCGCCAGATTTCCCCGGGTGCTGGCTGAAGTCCCGGTGAAACCTGCTGGCGGTTGGTTCCACCTGGCCCTGGTACTTGCTGCCCAGGGACTCCGAACCGTACAACCGCTCGGCCGGAGTGGTGAGGGTCAGAAAGGAAATCTGCCCGATCTTCATGCCGTAATAGAGGGTTATGGGCAACCGGGCCAGGTTGCTCAACTCCAGGGTAAGGTTGCCCTTCCAGCCCGGGTCAACAAACCCGGCGGTGGAGTGGATGACCAGCCCAATACGGCCCAGGGAGCTTTTTCCCTCCAGGCGGGCTACCAGGTCCTCGGGCAGTTCTATGTGCTCAACCGTGCTGCCCAGGACGAAATCGCCGGGGTGCAGCACAAAGGGCTTGTCCTCGGGTATTTCCACCAGCTGGCTCAGGTTTTCCGGGCTTTCCTTCACGTCAATAAAGGGCTGCTGGTGGTTCTCAAAAACCAGAATTTTCCGGTCCAGGTGCAGGTCCACGCTTGCCGGCTGAATGTCCTCCGGGTCGAGAGGGTCTATTACCACCCTTCCCTCGGCCAGCGCCTGCTTAATTGTTCTATCGCTCAGGACCATGCGGCAGGGGCGTAAAGTCCCCCGTTCTCTCCTTGCTTCCTCTTCCCGATTTGGGCAGGCCCTATTGTAATCCAACCGGCGGCAAAAGAAACAGTGGTATCCGTCTTGGCCGAGGCGTTTCAGCCCCGATTTGGCGCGCTGGCTTGAGCAAAAGGCCATGCCGGTCCCGTATTGCTTGGGGACACGGCATGGCCCTGGCTAAAAACCAGATTATTCGGTTGCCTGTTGGGCCGGATTATCCCCCGGACTGCATTCCCTGGTTGGAGTCGCCGGCAGCTTCGTCGTTTGCCGGATAGCTTATGAGGTATTGGCCCCTGACCTGGGTCTGCACCGATACTTCGCCGGGAGAGACGGGAGTTGAAACCGAAGCCGCCTGGTCAAAGGCAACCCGGGCCACCGCAAACTCGGACCGGACCACGGGGGGAGAACCGGAGCCGGCCTCGGAAATGTGGACCAGCGGCCCCACTTCTACGCCGCTCAGGGTAGCCAACTGGCCTACCTTGTCCTCCAGGTCTGCCACCGCAGCCGCGCGCGCTTCCTTCTGCAGTTCGGTCGAATCTTCCAGGGTGAAGGTCAGCCCGTTGAAGCGGATGGAATCTCCCCCGGCTTCGACCGCACCGTCTATTACGTCGTCCACGCTTTCCAGGTCTCGCACCCTAACGGTGACGTTGTTGCTGACTTCGTAGCCGGTTATCACCGACTGGTACTCCTGGAAACACTCCTGGGCCATATCCTGTTCGCCTTCGTCCGGTAGGCTGCCGATGGTCCCGAGAGAAGGACCTTCGGGAACGCCGGCGCCGGTTGTCGCGGGGTTAGCCGAGGTTGAACCTGAGTTAGTATCCGACTCCTCGTCGTCGCCGTTTCTTACTGGCACGCAGCGGGTTACTTCCCTTCCCGTGTATCGGGGCTGAATGCTGAAGCGTCCGGTTTGAATGTCAGATTCTTCCACGCCGTCCTCATTTACGGACGCGATTACGGCGGTCATGGCGGTGGCGGCGTCGCTGCGGGCCTCCCCAACGGTGGGGGCCAGGCTCTGCACTCCCAGGTTCAAGATTGCCAAATCGGGCGCCGACGTGGCCTTGCCCGTGCCAACCGCCACTATTCCGGGTTCGGCGCCATCCCCGGCCCCGGTTCCGCGGAACTGGGCGATAACGTCGCCGCCCGTACCAGCGCCTTCCTTCTCGGCGGCAGCGCCGGCCTGTACGCTGGCGGCAACGTCTGAACCAGCGCCGGTTTCAGCGCCGGGTGCTTCCACGACAGCATCCCCAACGGCTACCGTGCCTGCTTCTGCGCCGGTCACAACACCCGCGTTTACTGCCTCTTCTTCACCCATTACGCCGTTGTCTGTTGCCATGGCTGCAGCAGTCTCGGGCTCGGCCGCTTCAAGGGGCGAGGCGGAGACCGGCCCCGACGCCGCCAAAACACTTGCTCCAGGTCCGTTGGAGGTTACGGGTCCGTTTGTAGTTTCCTGGCCCGAGCAGGCGGCCATAAACAGACCGGTCAAACCCAGGATAACGATTGTGAGTCCAATTCGGTTTAGCTTTCTTAGAGTGGTCATGTTTTCTCCTTGGTTGATGCTCAGCGCCGGGGCGGTCCGGCCGGCTGGTTCTTTTGCACCGGCCAACGGCCTGGACGCTGTGCCATGGGTCAAATGGTACGGTTGATTTAATGGTTTGCTGAAGTATTCCTCAGATGATTCCTTGAGCGGATAAGCCGATAGACTATATATACGGCTATGGCCAGGGACACAATCGCCAGGGCCGTCCCGCCCAGCCAGAAGGCGAGATGGTCGGAGCCCAAACCCTTGCCCTGCTCCGCTGCGGCTGCCCTTTGCGAAAGAGAAGCTTCGGCCGACGCCGTTTCTGGACGCTCGGTCTTGCGGGCCTTCTTGATCCGGGCGGCTTCCTTCTCTCCGATGGACGGCATCTTGTCCTTGGCAACGGCAAGCCCCGGAATTGCCGGCGGGGTTGTAGCCAGTTCATTGGCCGGACCAGATTCCCCTCTTGCGCCCGCCGGGCCTGCCGGCCCGGCCGGCCCGGCCGGCCCGGCCGGCCCGGCCGGCCCCCCTATCCCTGTTCCTGCCCCCGGCGCAAGGGGAGGCTCCACTTCCTTGAGCGCCTGGGTTTGGCCGTCGTCGGTGGCCGAGTCGCCCGTGTCCGAGTCGCCGGGAGCGGTATCTGCCGCCGGGCGGGGACCTGGTACCGTTTCTTGCGCAAAGCCGGCCGTTCCGCCGTCCTCTGCCCTGGCCGCGGCAGTGGGAGCCAACTCCGCCGGAGGCTCGGTGGCTGCCGCTCCCGCGGGAGTCGCCTGGGCCAGTCCTCCGGTTGTCTTTGCCCCCGCCGCAGGAGTCGCACCGGACTTGGGAGCAGCCCCGGAAGCCTGGCCGGCGCCGGCGGCAGCTGCCATCGAAGGCGTGGATGCTCCGGTCGTTGCTTTAGGAGCGGCGTCTATGGCGTATCCGCTCTGCTGGCCCTGGCCCGTACCTTCCGATGCCCGTTGCTGGCCGGCCTGTTCCCCGGCGCCGTGCTCGCCGGCAACCTGAGGAGCAGGGACGGCAGTTGGGGCGGTAGCCGGGGCGGCAGCGGTTGACCCCACAGCGGCGGCGACCGGTTCAGCGGTCCCCTGGGTAACTTCCAACTCCTTTACGACTTCTGCTTCTACCGCTACCGGAACTTCCACCTCCGAGACCATTTCTGCCGGCATTGCGTCCGGTTGGGCGGTGGGCGTGGGCCTAGACCGGGCATTTACTTCAGACGATGTGACGCTTTCCGACATGGCTTCCGCTTCCCTGGACACTTCCTGCCTCTGCGATGCGGGTTCCGCCGCTGCCGACGGCGCGGTTGCGCCGGACACTGCTCCCGCTTCCGACGGTGCCGCTCGCGCCGCCGCCGTCCGCGACGGCTGGCTTGCCGGGCGCGGCTGTGATTGCGCCTCCATTTGGGCGACTTCGACGGGCGCTTCGCTGTGCTGGACAGAAGCAAGCTGCTCGGAGGAACCGGTCGAGGAGTCGTACGCCGCCGGAGCAGACGCCATTCTCTCGAAATCGGCTCCCGACCAGGGCAGACCTCCCTGGGTTGTGACCACCAGGGCAGCCACCACCACTGCCAGCGAAGCGGCTCCGGCATAGACCCAGGGCGACAACCTGGGAAACCAGAACAGTTCCAGGAAGGCAAGCGACGGACCGCCACGCCTGGGAGCGGTCACGGGAGCGGGGGCCTCGGTCATTACAAAGCTGCGGTGCAACTCCAGCGCGGGCAGGCTTTGCAGCGCATCCCTGGTAAGCTCCCAGCTCTGCAACTCCTCGCGGCAGAAGGCGCAACTTTCCAGGACCCCTCCGATTCGGGCCTGTTCGCCGGCCGACAGCCGCCCGCTCACGTACTCGGAAAGCTGCTCGTCGCTCAAATGCCGATGTCTGCGTAAATGCCACATAGCCTTACTCTTCCTGACGAAAACGGGAGGGTAAAAGTTCCCCGCCGGCGCGGAGGAATTCCCGCAGTTCGCGCCGGCCCCGGCTGATTCTGGACTTCAGCGTACCGAGGGAGCAGTTCAGAATTGAGGCGGCCTCTTCATAACTGAAGCCCTGAACATCCACTATCAAGAGGGATGAACGTCTCTCTTCCGGCAGGGCAGCCAGGCCGCTTTCTATCAGTCGGCCCAACTCCCGGCGTTCCGCAAAGTCCTCGGGAGATTCCAGGGTGGTGGGCAAGTCCTCGGCGGAGGTTGAGGAGTCCTCTGAGTCCGGGTCGGCGGCCAGCGGGTCCAGGTGCAGGGCCGGACGGGCGCGCTGGCTTCTCAGCATATCCCGGCAGGTATTGGCTACGATTCGCATGAGCCAGGCGCGCAGGTTATCGCCGCGAAACTGGCCAAAGGAGCGGTAGGCGGAGGTCAGGCTTTCCTGGACGGCGTCCTCCGCCAGGAACCTGTCGTTGAGGATGCGACAGGCTACGTTGTAGGCTTGATTCTGGTGTTCGACGATAATGCAGTTAAAGCAGTGGGACCGCCCACCGCGGTCGCTGACTCGCAACGTGGGATGGTCCTCGCAGGGGTTGACCGGTCCTTCATTCCTGAAACTTGGAAGCGACATCAACCGGTTTCTTTCGAAAAGACCGCTGCCAGGGCCCGACGCAACTTACCCACACGACCTGACTCTCCACGACCTGGCGACATCGGCTATTCGCCTGCCGCTCCGCCTGTCTTGCGGGTCTTGCCCGTGGCGAGGCAGGGTGGGCTAACCCTGGAAGGATACCCTTCCATCCAACAGGCCGCGGGCCATAACGAACTTGTGGATTTCTGAAGTGCCTCCCCCTATTCGGGCGTGTCGAAGCAAGTGATACCAGTGGGGAATCGGCATGTCGAGGGTCTCTCCCAGCCCTCCGAACACCTGCATTATTTTGTCAATGCTGCGGCACCCCCACTCACCGGCGCAGTACTTGATCATGGACGCTTCGACTCTCACGTCCTCGCCCTGGTCGGCGCGGGCCGCCGTCTCGCGGGTGACGGCCCGCAGGTTCATGATGTCAATGTAAACATCGGTAAGCATCCACTGGATGGCCTGCCGGTCGCTGATGGGGCGCCCATAGGTAACCCTCTGCTTGGACCAGTCAATAGCCATTTCCAGGGCACGGGTGAGGATACCCAACGCCATTGAGCCACGCAGCAGGCGGTCGTGGTGCACCAGCCATTTCTGCCCCAGGCTGAAACCGAGGCCCACTTCGCCCAGTACCTGGGTCTGGGGAATCCGTACCTCGTCCAGGTGCACCATGTACTGCTGGGAGCGGGTGGGCACAATCCAGACCCGAATGGGCTCGAAACTGAGCCCGGGGGTGGGATTGTCAATGATGAACATGGTGATGCCGCCCCGCTGCCGTTTATCCGGGTCGGTGACGGCCTGCACCAGCAGGAAATCGGCGGTGGCTGCCCCGGAGATGAACATCTTGGTGCCGGTCAGCACCCAGTCGTCCCCGTCCTTGACGGCCCGGGTCTGCATCATGCCGCCGGGGTCGGAGCCGGCCTGGGGTTCAGTCTGTCCAAAGGCGTAGTTAAGGTCTCCCTGGATGGCCGGATAGAGGTATTTTTCTTCCTGCTCCGGTGTGCAGGAGCCAATCATCATCATGGGGACGGGCGAAGTGGGCAACTGGACAATGCTCTTGTGAATCTCCTCGTCCATAACCACGTGGCCCAGGGCGCCCATGCCGCCGCCTCCGTATTCCTCGGGAACAAAAGAGGTGAAGATGCCGGTATCCTTGGACACCTGGTTAAGCCTTCCCCACTTCTCCGGGGAAAGGGTGCCTACTATCCCCATAACGGTCTCGGCTATGCCCTTGGGGCCACCGTCATCCACCCCTTCCTGGGGCGGGTTTGCCAGGTAATCCGCCTCCAGGGGAAGGCACTCTTCGCGCACAATCTGCCTTACCATGTTCTTGAGGCCGTCTATTTCCGAGGGTAGTCCTGCCTGCATCAATCAACTCCATGGCAAATCGGGGATGGCTTCCCGCTTATTTCAAAATTCCCTTCCCCCACAGAAGGGGAAGGGACTCTTGTGGTTGCCTGCTGGTCGAAAAGAGTCCTGCCGGCGACTCTAGTGGAATGGACAAACGTAGGTAAAGGCCGCGTAGATGCTGTCCTCCGAGCGCTGCTCCGTTTTCCCCGGCTGTGCGCCGTACTCGGTGACAGCCATGGCGGTTACGCCGGTTTGCTCCGTGTTTCCCACCGCCTGGGAGACGGCTCCCACCGCGGCGAGGGCGACAGACGCAGTCAGCAGCAAAAATACGGAGACGCCTATTATTTTCCCTTTCATAATTCACCTTCCAGGAAAAAACAAGCCACCGTTCCGGTCAGTTGGATTTGCCCAATTGATCCTGTACTTAATTCTACCCCATTATAGCCCCATTTTCAGCTATGCCAAAGGGCGGTGCCGTTTCACCGTTTTGGCACGGGGACTGGTGACTTTTGGCGAAATGGTGTATGGGTGGAGTATGCACAATTGGGGTCTGTGGCATTTGATTTCCCCTGGGCGTCATGTTATCCTATAGCTTGGATTCAGGGCGGAGGCGGTGCCATCCCCGGCATCGTCGGCTGAAACGTCTTTTGATGCCTGTCTAGGTCTCCTAGCTGGTTTCCTAACCCGAGAATCCTCAATCAGGGCACTTCATGTGTCCGGCTTGAGGACGCGTTAGGAAATGACCCAGCGGAACCGTTCACCTCCCCAATATTCACACAAATGACGGCGCTATCCCGCCAATGGGCGGGATAGCGCCGTTTTGCGTCTCATAGACAAATATTGAGGCCGGAGCCCCAACTCCGACCTCAACAGTGGCGCTACGAATTCCAACGAACTTGTGGAGGTTGCACGATGCAATCCGTAAAAACTGACGCCAATAACTATTATACACCCGGTTTTGATACCGACACAATATGGAAACTTGAAATACAGATAGCCCGCCGACCCTCTGTTGCCGCTGCTCTGGGCAAGCGCAATTGCGTGCCCCGGCCTTCCCGGTTTTTACTGCAGAGCAGGGGACCCAGGAGGGCGTCATGACTGTATTCCAAGAAATCCACACCTTCACGATTGAGTGCCCGAATCCCGAATGCTCCGATCCTACCGCCATCCGGAGGAACGGTACGGACGGCGACACACAGCTTTACCGCTGCGACAGTTGCGGCAAAGGCTTCAGTGCCGATGGCTCCGCCATGCACAAGCAATATACTGCCCACCAAATTGGCGTTGCCCTCGACCTCTATTTCTCCGGCCTAAGCTACCAGCAGATTGCCGAACACATGGGCAAGTTCCAGGGCGTCCCCGAACCCAGCAAGAGGTCTGTTCATGATTGGGTGAAGGCCTACTCGTCTATGGCCAAGAAGTTCATGGACGGAAAGGTTGGAGAGGACGGACGGGAGGCCTCGGCCAGTGGGGAGCCCATACGGGCCAAGGTCGGGAACGCTTGGGCCGCTGATGAGATGTTCCTGCGCGTTGGCGGTCAGCAGATGTACCTGTGGAACGTGATGGATACCAAGTCCCGCTATATTCTGTACGCTCATTTGAGCGCCGACCGGACAAAGGCCGATGCCATCAAGGTCATGGAGGGGGCCCTTGCCGCCGCCGAAAAGCCACCTGCTACGATCACTACCGATGGACTTGAAAGCTACAAAGAGGCCGTGGAGACTGTTTTCCCAAAGTCCACCGAGCACATAGTTAGCCAGTCCATAAGGCACGAAATCAACAATAACCTTAGCGAGCGTTTGCAGGGCACGCTCCGGAGCCGTACCAAGACCCAGCGAGGCCTTGAATCCCTTGAGACCGGTCAGGACTACATTGACGGCTACGTCCTCGACTACAATTTCTTCAAGCGGCACGAGGCCCTGAATGGGCGGGTTCCGGCGGAGGCTGCGGGGGTATCCGGGCAGGTCCCGTGGAGCGATAGCTGGGAGGGGGTGGCGAAGATGGGCGGGGAAGCTGCGGAGCCTCAAAATCTAACTGTTGAGCCCATCATGCGCAAGGCTGAACCAAAGCCCGACGACGAAGAGGTGAGAAGCGCCGTCGAGGAATACCTAGCTGCAGAGCGGCGGCGTAAAGAGGTCGCGACCGCAAAGAAAAAGTACCGGGCGCGGGATAAGTCGCCAGTCGCCGGGCAACCTGTACGTCACCGGAGATCCCAGCCCAGCCGGGGCCGGGGGGTGCTGAGATGACCGCCGAAGCCGAAATTCAGATTGGTTACCACATAAAGGTTCGCATCCACCCTGTGCCGTCTATAGCCATTCATGCCCCGACCGAACATTGGCAGCACCGGCCCCGCGCTTCGCCGCCGAAAAGTGGCTTCTGGGTGGGCCCCTTCGCTACCCGGGAAGGCGCGGAACAAGTAGGCGAAGCATTGGCCAACGAGTACGGCTATCCTGTTGGGCTCTGCAAGATATGTTTCCCGGACTTGCGGACTGCTCCGCCAGCCCAGGGAGAAGGGGCCGCGAGTGTTGAGGAAGGATACCGGCGAAGGCGGGCCAGTCTTACGCCCTCGGTTGACGTACACGGGAGAGCGAGGCGGTGGATGTAAGCCTGCCGCCGCCCTAGCACATTCAGAATCTTGCCCAGGCGCGGCTCAAAAATTTTTAATGGCAGCGAATCCCCTACGGAGGCACGCACATGGAAGCGGAATACGGGCTATTGCTGACTTGGACCAAAATCTCGGCTTTCTTGGCCGGGGTATACGCCGCACAGATGATACTCAGGGACTTATTCCAAGAATACCGAGAGCGGCGGCTAACACGAAGCAGCAGAGACAGATAACCGCCATCAGGCGAAAAAGGTTTGTTAACCACCACGGCGCGCGTCTCGCCCTAAAATGGCGCGCGCCTCCCCACAACATCACAGTACCGATAGCTAACAAGACTACGCTCGCCCAATAAACGAACAATTCCATCCGCCTCGTACCTTGCTTGGCCCCGCCTCAACCCGGAGGCCGTCATGGTCTGGCTTGTGGACCCAACGCCGCCCGATTCTAACACAAGCTACTCCGTAGTGCCGGATATTTGATACCTTGACAGTATTTGGGCCAGGATGATTCAATCTCCCTGCTAGACCCGTCTTGGGGCAGAAGCCATGCCCCTCGATGAACATTCCAAAGGTGGGCATCGTGCAGCCCTTTTGCATGGCGATGCAAATCTGCACCTTCCATGCCCCTTGCAGTTCATCGGTGGGGTAGGCGGGTCTAGCAATTCGCTCAACCTTTCGCCTGCGAGGGGGTACCCCGATGAAGCTGCTTCCCGCCGCACTCCCGAGGGCTTCCCCTACTGACTGACAAAAATGACCGCCCCTACCGGCCAGGATAGGGACGGCCCATTTGTGGGCAACCGCGCAGGGAGGCCCACGGCCCTGTCAGGCCGCTTTGATTGTAACCGACTCAGCGGTTGCCGTGTCCTTTCCCAGCGCGGATGCAGTTAAGACTGCAAACTGCGTTGGAGGACGCTATGCAAAGTAAGTTTGTCGGCGACAAGCTGGATTTCTGTAAGTACGGATTACTCCGCCGCATCTGCGGCCTCACCGACCCCGAAACCGAGAAAGCCGACCTGAAGCTGGGCGTTGTCTGGTATCTCGTCCCCGATGCCTGTTGCGGGCGTGATGGTGGACATATTGGCTACTTGGAGCACCAGGACTTTCGCGACCTTGATTCGATCCTCTGGGATGATCTCAAAGGACTGGTCGAACGCGGTGAGCGCTGTGTTCACAAAATCCCCGGCACTTTGATTATGCCCGTAGGCACAACCTTCTACGACTGCCTGCTCCACTTCCCACCTTTCCTGCTCCGTGCCACACGAAGGGAACACCGGAACCTCTGGCTCGCTGGCGCAAAGCAAGCCACGAAAGAAGCCGACGTTGTCTATCTTGACCCAGACACCGGCATTGCCCCGGACGAGGCCGGAATGCTTCGCAAAAAGGGGCCAAAGTTCGCTTACACCTCCGATATTCGGGAATTCTGGGAAAGGGAGCAAAGCGTTATCGTCTTTCAGCACCGGAATCACCAGCCCATAGACCGACAAGTCCTGGATAAGCTGGGCCAGCTTGAACGGAAATTCCCTGAAGTGGAGCCAATCGTGGTTAAGGCCGCGTCGTGTCTGTTCTTCATCCTGCCCCAGCCCAGCCACCGGGAGCGAATCGAGGACCGAGTCCAGCGGATAAACGACGGGCCGTGGGGGCGGAATGGACACCTTACCCAGTGGGTGCCTCAACAACAGGAGGGCGAGTAATGCGGACGTTGACGTTAGTCCTGGCCCTGGTGGCCTTTGCGCTTGCCTGCAACATAGATGAGCATGTGCCCCCACCCACCCCTTTGCCCCCGGGCATGACTTCCTTCCCTACTCCAGCACCATTCCAGGCCCCAACACCTACGCCTGAGTTCGTACCCCCCGAAGGTGAGCGGGTGGTTACCGTCGGGAAGCTCATGGACGATGAGTTCTGGCGTGGGAAGGAACCATTTTGGCTTGTGGGTTGCCACACAGAATCAGTAGAGGACGTGGGCAAGGGGTTCAATGATAGTGGTGGCCGAATCAGGGATGACCAGGTGGCGGTAGTCGTAGCTACGTGGCCGCCCCCGGGCCTCGACGAGCTAGACCCGGACGACTTGGGCTGTCTGGTGATGAGAGTGAGATACTTGTCGCAGAGGAGCTACTGCTATGGCTTCAACGATTACATCCCGGATTGCTCGGCATCCGATAGGGTACATGTCCCCAACTTCGGCGTTACCACGGACATAGAAGGCCGGGAATGGGCCCGCAAGATAACGAGCTCGGGGATAAACAGCGTGGTGTCCACGTCGGCACCCCCGACTCCCACACCCCTACCGACGAACACGCCTCCACCCACGAATACGCCTTTACCTACGGCCACCCCGACGATTACGCCGACGCCAACGATTACGCCCACGCCCACTCCAGACCCCAATTTGGCCCGGGATTTTTTGGCACAACAGAAGCCGCTTGGCTTGGGCTACGAGGAAATGAGGGTGGCCTCTCAGACCCAAATTCCCGGGCAAATAGGTGAGTGGAAGGTCGTCAGCGATGAACAGCAAGGAGTGCCGATAACCATCATCGCTCAGTTCCCCGCCCAAATCTCCTGTATCAAGTATCAGTATGGGACGACCGTCGCCCGCTTCAATCTCCGCTTCCCGAGGCCGGTGTTCGGTGAGTTTGTACGGGAAAGGGGCGAAGTGAAGGCCATCATCAAGGCGAAAACGCTCGTGGACGGGGAACCCCTGGACGTTACCTGGCGCACTTGGGCGACCACTGGGGAGCGGATTCGTCTCAGGGGTGACGACGCGGTATTGCTGGTGAAAAAAATCAGGGATTCGGAGGCGAGCGCCTTCACGCTGGAGTTACTGGATGATGCCGACCTGACAGCTGAGTACGACCTGGATGGCTTGGCCGAAGCGATAAAAGGTGCCGACATGGAGTGCTTCGGCTAGACGATATAATGGTCTGAAAAGGCTGGAGGCGGGAATGTGCGTTCCCGCTCTCCAAATTGAGCCAGGGAGGTTGTAGCCGTGGCAAAGACTAAAAAGAAGCCCCTTAGGGGCCGCAAGACCATGTACCCGTCCAAAGCCAAGAAGACCAAGACGAAGTAGATGGCTTGCGCTCCCGACTCACCACCATTCTAAAACGCGAACCCCGGCTGTAGGAAGGAGTGAAGGTTAGGGCCGGGGTTCGCGATTGTTGTCCAGGCAATGGGGCCTTTAGACTGGTGATGAGCAAGAGGGGAGGGCTTGGCTAGACGGATTCAACGCCGCCTGAAAGCTGGCTGGAAATTGCTGGCAGACGCATCGGGATCGGGGATTGGAGGCCGGAGAAGAGCGGGGACTTTGGCAGGTTCGAGATTAGAGAGCTAAGGGAAGCGGAAGAGTAGGACCGAACTCAACGGGCGTTCCTGTTATCCTGACCATTGGCTGAACGAAGGGCGGGGACCATAATGCCCCGTATGCGCCAATCTCCGCAATCATTGTTACCTTCCTGGCGATCCTCGGCCTGCTATGTGCGTAATACACGGGTAATTCGGGCCGGGTTACATTACACACATGGTAAAGGTGCCCCGGAGTCGCATTCCGAAGGCACCCGTAGCCAACCACACCAGGGTGACATTCCGGTGGTTGACCTCACGGCGGGCATTATGATACCGTGCTAATGTAAAGTCAAGTAGTCCCGGCTACGTCGCCCTGGTGAATCCTGAAAAGGAGGGCCAGGGCGATTTTTTTTTGCGGGCCCCGCCAGCCCCAACCAAATAGAGACAGTAAAGACGTAACGCTTATTTCATGGAGGATATATTATGGCCAATAGACAAGTGACCAGAAGCGGAAAGGACAGAGACGGCGACATCACCGCCCTATGCGGTGGTTTTGGCCGGAGGGAAAAGGCGGACGCTATTCGGGACATCGAGAGCGGCACACATCGCTATTACGTGCAGGACCAATTTGGGCGCACCGCCGATGTCCATGTCGTGAACGGACAGACGGGCAAGTACCTCAGGACGGACCCCAATTCCCGCTGTTCCGATAACCTGGACAACATCCCCAACTGTTAGGACCGGTCGGGGCTGGGGACTTTGGTCTCTGGCCCCTATTCCACCCAATGAACATCGTTCTCATACCTGGCGCGATACCCACTACTCCGCGTCTTCGTCGGCCTCCACATCCTCGTCGGGGTCGTCTGTCCGGATGGAAGCGAAGGCTAGCCAGCCAATCAAACCAAGGACGGTCACTATCACGATGCCCGCCAGAATGAGAAAGGTCACAAAAAACACCACGTCCAGGTCAGTGGGGTGGAGCGCCATCGCGTCGGCAAACCAAAAATAGGCAACAAATGGGGCTGCTGCATATCCCATGAGGACAGGAAAGGGTGCGTAAAGTCTCCGGGCAACTACTGCCTTGAAAATGGTCGGGAGTGCCAGAAACGCCACCAAAAGCGCACACAGAGGCGCGACCACGTCCGCTGAGCCGGATGGTCTCCCCTCGGTCGCGGGGTCAAGAAACCCCGAAAAAATCACTAGGGGTATCAGGATTACCAGGACCAAATACCAGATAATTTCGACCACTCTCCCAATCTTGCTGAGTTGCTCCTTCACGTAGTTGCCTCCGCTTCGGCTTTCCTCTCCGCCTTCTCCGCCGCCTCCGCTTCCAACTTGGCCTGCATGAACTCTATCGGGGTCTGCGTTCCGCCGTGCCGGTGGCTCCACGGCCTGACCTCTCCGCCAAATCGTTTCCATATCCCCTCCCGCTTCTGCCTAGCCCGCCTCTGAGCGTTATGGCATCCGAACACTTGCCCGAAGGTGGGCCAGGCATAGGCCATGCCGGATTCCACCATCTGCTTATTGACGGACTCTTTCCAGTTCCCATCATGCAGTACCCCCACCAGCCGCCCGTAGATGTCAGTGCAGGTACAGGCGGGACCTCCGGGACAGTCGGGGTTGCTGAGCGTGCATGCCACATCGAGAGTGAGCTCTCGGCCCATCGCCAGAGTCGTGAGCAGATCCCGGGACTGCTCGCCGAAGGGCTGGTCCATTTCGGGTGCGTCAATCCCGCCGAGCCGGACTTTCACCGGCTTGGTTTCACCCTCGGGGATGACGTGGACGGTATCACCATCGGTGACGTGAACGACCCAGACCTGGGTCACGTAATACTCCTCTCTCCCGCCCGCAGTGACTAGCGCTTTTGCGGTGCGGTTGTCTCTCCTTGCTTTCCTTGCCATGCGTTGCCCCCATTAGTGGTCATATACGAATCAGTCCGCGAGGACGCTATAATGGGGGGCAGGATTGGCGCGGGGTCAAGGAGGTGTTTAGTGACACAAGACCCGATAGTCAATGCGCTGATAAACTGGCCACTCACGCCGGACAAGGGGGAGAAGGAGACCCCACCACAAACCCGGCAGCAGACCCGAAGGCCTATGGGGGCCTTCCCAGCGATCCCTATAGACCCGTGGCGAGCCATTGGAATACCGCTCAGATAATCTGCTCAAGACCTACTGCGCCAATCCTATTCCCCAGAAAATCATGTTGGGTTATCTTCTGTCCAGTCGTAAGACCCGTCCGGGTTTACGGCCCCGTTCAGCAGCCCCCAGGTGTCTACCTTCACGTAGCCCTCACCATCAATGAACGTGGAGTTGTTGCGGGCGAGAATGAGCGCCAGCCCGAAGAATTCATCCTGGGACATCTTGCTGGCGAGGGATTCCATCAGCACTTCCACCACGTTTGTGATGAGGCCGCAGGCTCGGCATTGTCCGCATTCGGCCTGGTGTTCTTGGTCATTTAGAATGTGATAAACCTCGTCGTAAGCTGCTCGGTAACCTGCCACATGTATGTTTTCGCCTTTCATCGGTTGCCCCTCGGTCTGGAATTGGCACTGACTGCTTATCAAGTGCCATACATCCAGGAAATCATAGTAGCGCAGGGGCTCACAATGGGGTAGGACGCCTGCCAAGAAAATGAAACGGCACCCAAAGGGCGGGTCAGGGCAAACGAGTCTTAACTTACGCTGTAAACCTAGGCAGGAAGGCATGACGCCCTGAGTCATTCGCCTTGGCACAGAATAAACTCTGTTGAACGGCCTTAAATCCCGCCCCCTAGCCCGGTTGCGGGCCCGAAAGGCGGTTAGTGGGATAGAGTTCAGGTTCTTCACTCTGCTCAAAACGACAATTTTGGCCATTGGAGACAACATTTCGTTCAGAGGCGATTGCCCTGCTCGCACGGGCCGTATAAAGATGGATGAGCGGTTTTTCATGCTAAAATGGCTTGGCGACAATTGAGGTCCGGAACGAAAATTCAAAGGTGAAAAAGCTTGACCCAACTCCGCGACATTCCCAGCGTGGACCGGATACTGGCCTCCCGGCTGCTGGACGTTGAAATTCGCACGTATAGCCGGGAGTGGGTCGTTTCCCTGGTCCGGCGGCAACTGGAGAAGGCCCGCGCTGAGGTCCGCCAGGGAGGGGACGCCCCCTCGGTGGAGGCGGTAGCCGAAAAGACGCGCCTGTCGCTGGAGGGCATGGTCCGCCCGGCTCCGATGCCCCTGATTAACGCCACCGGCGTGGTGATTCACACCAACCTGGGCCGGGCCCCGTTGAGCCGTGCGGCCATTGAAGCGGCGGTACGGGCTGCCCAGGGCTACTCCAACCTGGAGTTCGACGTGGAAACGGGCCGGCGGGGCTCCCGGCAGGCCCATCTGCAAGGGCTGCTGCAGGACCTGACCGGCGCCGAAGCGGGCTTGGTAGTCAACAACAACGCGTCGGCCGTCTTGCTGGGCCTCTCGGCGCTGGCAGAGGGCAAGGAAGTCATCGTATCCCGCGGCGAGGCCGTGGAAATCGGCGGGGGATTTCGGGTGCCCGATGTCCTGGTGCAGAGCGGCGCCCGCCTGGTGGACGTGGGCACCACCAATCGCACCTACGTCCGGGACTACGAAGACGCCGTAACTGACGGCACCGGCGCGTTCCTGAAGGCCCATGCCAGCAACTTTCGAGTGGAAGGCTTCACGGCGGCCGTGGAACCGGAAGAGTTGTCGGCCCTGGGCGCAAAGCTGGGCATCCCCGTTCTGCACGACGTCGGCAGCGGTTCGTTGCTGGCCACGGAGGACTACGGCCTGGCCCACGAACCCACGCCCCAGGAAAGCGTGGCCGCCGGGGTAGGGTTGACCTTCTTCTCCGGTGACAAGCTCCTCGGAGGGCCGCAGGCTGGGATAGTAGTTGGCGCCCGGGAGTTGGTGGCCAGACTGGAAAGGCATCCCCTGGCCCGGGCCTTTCGCATAGACAAGCTCAGCCTGGCCTCGTTGATTGCCACCCTGCTTCATTATCGCCGCGGGGAAGCGGAGCGCGAGATACCTATTTGGCGGATGATTTCCACGCCCGCCCAGTTGCTGGAGGAGCGGGCGGTAACCTGGGCCGGAGCGATTTCCCAAATTTCCGGCGTTGTGGCGAGGGTCGAGTCCGCCCGTTCTGCCGTAGGCGGCGGCAGCCTGCCGGGGGAAACCCTTCCCACGCGGGTCCTGGCCGTGGACGCCAGCGGAATGGGCCGCAGCCCCGAGCGGGTATTGCAGAATCTACGGCAGGCTAACCCTCCGGTCATTGCACGAATAGACGACGACCGGGTGCTGCTGGACCCCCGTACCGTTCCGCCTGAGGCAGAGAGGCAAATCATTGAGGCCCTGGCGCAAGCGCTGAGCTAGCAGGCCATCGCCATAGGATTGGTCAGCAAGCTGGGAGCCCGCTCGTGGTGAGCCCGCCGAACCATGAGCGGGCGGCCCTTCGACAAGCTCAGAGTGAGCGGAGATCTTTCCAGCAGCTCAAATAAGTTCTGCCACTGACTTACCACCGCGATTTTCCGGAATGGATTTAGTGGTGAGTCAACGACAAGCAGAGAGCGCTCGCCCAACCAAAGTCCACGGCATAATGTCGGTGCTTTGGCTTGGATACGCAGCGATTGATTCGGAAAACTGCTTGGTCAGCAAACGTTAGGAGATTTCCTCAGCCCCGATGACGGACTTTTTGATCGTACACGATGCGGGCCAGGGCGCCCGGTTCTGGAACAAGGTCTGGGGCAGCGTAACGGCCCCGGAAGAACACCCGCCGCGGCTCTATACGCCCCGTTATGCCAGCCAGTTCTACCTGGTCAACCTGCCCGGACACGGCAGCGACGAGAAGGGCGACACCGGCGAGGTGAGGCTGGACGAGTGTACCCAGGCCATTGTGCGGGCGGTAGAGCGCCGCGGCTTGAAGGACCTGGTGCTGGTCGGTCACGGCGTGGGAGGAATGCTGGCGGCCCAGGCTGCTCCCCAATTTCCGGTCCCGCCCAGGCGCCTGGTTATGGTCTCCGGAGTTGTGCCGGAAAAGAACCGTAGCGCCCTTTCCCAGTTTCCCGTGCCGGTCCGGAAGCGCATATCCTCGAGGTTCAGCCCGTCAAGAATGTTGGGCAAGGATATTCGCCTGTCTCCGAACGCGATTTCAAGGTACATGTGCAACGGAATGGAAACCAATGAAATAAACCAGGCCATTGGTTTCTTCGGCCCCTTGCCCACGACGCTGCTGGAAACGCCCGTAGAACTGCCCCTGTCCGAATTGCCATGCCCGGTAACATACGTGGTGCTGGACCAGAACAGGTTCCTGTCACCCAATGTTCAGATTGCGATGGCCCGGCGCATTCCGGCGGTAAGCATGGTGCATCTGGAGTCCTGCCATCAGGCCCCGTTGCACAAGCCCGTGGAGATGGGCAAGCTCCTAACCGAAATTGGACGCTAAGTCCGCACTGACATTCTACGTAACGGTCTCCTCGCCTGAGCCGACGAGAGCTTGTTTTGAGGCAGCCGGGCCATGACCTTTGCCGCCGACCTGCACCTCCATTCCTCGTACGCCTACGCCACCAGTTCGGCCCTGAACCTGGAAACCCTCTCCGACTGGGCCAAGTTGAAGGGGATTGACCTGCTGGCGTCGGCCGATTTCACTCATCCCGCTTGGTTCGAAGAACTCAGGAGCAAACTACACGACACCGGCAACGGCCTCTACACCTACAATGACGTGCATTTCGTGCTGGGCACGGAGGTTAGTTGCGTGTACCGTCAGGGCGGCCGGGGGCGCCGGGTTCACGTCCTGCTGTTTGTGCCGGGGCTGGAGGCCGCCGGCAAGCTGTCCAGGGAACTGGAACGGTACGGAAGGCTGCACTCCGACGGGCGGCCCACCCTGGCGATCTCGGTCAGGGACCTGTGCCACCTGGCGCTGGAGGTTGACCCCGATACCCAGGTTGTTCCCGCCCACGCCTGGACTCCCTGGTACGGACTCTACGGCTCCAAATCGGGGTTCGACAGCTTTGGGGATGCCTTCGGCGACATGAGCGGGCACGTACACGCGCTGGAAACCGGCCTTTCCAGCGACCCCGAAATGAACTGGGGCATTCCGGAATTGGCCGGCAAGGCCATCGTGTCCTTTTCCGACGCCCATTCCCTGCCCAGGTTGGGGCGCGAGTTAACCGTCTTTGATTCGGAACTCAGCTACGCCGGCCTGGCCGGCGGGTTCAGGCACAACAAGGTTGCCTACACCGTGGAGATGTACCCCGAAGAGGGCAAGTACCATTACGACGGCCATCGCAAATGCGGCATAACCCTGCATCCCAAAGAGACCGTCAAGGAGGGTACGGCTTGTCCCGAGTGCGGCCGTCCCCTTACGCTGGGGGTTCTCCACCGCATTCTCAGCCTAAGCGACGAGGTTGAAACCCCAGGTCCAGAAAAGCGGCTGACTCCCGCCGTCCCGCTGCCGGAGGGGGCCATCGTGTCCCAGGCCGGCAGACCGCCCTTTGTCCGGCTGGCGCCCCTAATTGACATAATCGCTGCCGTCAGGTGCAAGGGACCCGCCACAAAGGGCGTTCAAAGCGAGTACCAGCGCGTTGTGAAAGACTTAGGCTCCGAGTTGATGGCGGCCCTCTGGGCCCCGGGGCAAGAGCTTGAGCCACTGGTCGGTGAGGCTTTGGCGCAAGCCATTCTAGGCAACCGCCGGGGAGAGATCAGCGTGTCGCCGGGTTACGACGGGGTTTACGGAAAGGTTTCGCTTCCCTGAATTCGCGGCCGAGTTGGGATTTGCCGGATGGAAATGGGCCGTGACTCTTTGGCAGATTAGACGGATTCCCCTTCCCCCGCACCCAATGCCGCTTCCCTCAGGGCAATCGCTCTCTAACGAATTGTTTTCCTGAACGGTCATAACTGTCATTCTGAACGGAGTGAAGAAACTAAACTCCATCCACCAAACCGACTTTTGGACCCGCAACCGGGCTAAGGGGCGGAATTTCAGGACCTTCGGCAAGCTCAGGACGACAGGATTTCCAGCATAGGTGTACAGCATAATTCAGGACGCGATTGCCCTTCTGTTTTCGCCTGCCGTGACCCCGCCGCCACCTCTGTTCCGGCCAGCCTTTTTCCCTATGCTAAAATGCGGCAGGGTAGCCGGCCCTTCGTGCTGCGATGGGCAGCGAGCTTGATTCGGGTGTGGGTCAAGCTCGGGACAAGTGTTGTCGAGTCTCAGCGGGACGGGCGCTGGCCCCTCGATAGCAGACCCGGTTTAGTTCAGAGGTTCCACGGAAGAATGGACATATCGCTTAGACGGCTTCGCACCGAAGACTTACAGCAGGTCATTGACATCGAGAGGGAGGCCTTCTCCCCGCTTTGGATGGGAGCTTCCCTGAAGAGGGAAGTTAACAACCGGTATGCCCGCTACCTGGTGGCCGTCCAGCCCGACGCGGTGGACGAGGACGGCCAGGGTTGTCTCACTGCTGCGCCCGCCACCGGCGGCCAGACTGAGCAGGAGCAAGCCGGCGTTGAAGAAGACCCGCCTTCCGACGCTTCCCTCTGGGGCCGGATGATTCGCGGCGTCCGCGGCATGGTGGGCAGGCAGCCCGCCGCCGAGGACTCAGGGCCAGAAGACATTGCCGGCTACGTGAGCCTATGGTTCCAGGGCAACGAGGCCCACATTACCGAAATAGCGGTGCGGGAAAAGCTCCGCGGCAACGGCATTGGCGAGCTACTCCTGATTGGTTCCGTCCGAGTGGCCCTGGAAAACGGCTCTACGGTGCTGACCCTGGAGGCGCGGGTGTCCAACTTCATCGCCCAGCGGCTGTACGAAAAGTACGGTTTCAAGGAAGTCGGCATCCGCAAGAACTACTACTCGGATAACCGTGAAGACGCCGTAATAATGACCACAAGTCCCATCCACACCACCGAATACCGCGAAAAGTTCCAGCAACTGCAGGAAGCCTACCTGGCCCGCTGGGGCGAAATCCACATAGAAATTTAGTGGTGCCGTCCACTTGAAAGTAGAAGTCTCCGAACATCCCAACCTGTCGTTCCTGCGCAGGCGGGAGCCTCGATGGCCCGGAGTCCAGATTTCTGCCTGCGCAGGAATAACGGCGCTCTTGACGACACCACCTGGTGCTGCAACTTGTCTGAACTTAAGGATGACTTTTCCGCTCACCCTGAGACTGTAGAAGGGCAGTCCGCTAAAGGTTCGACGAGCTCACCACTAAGAAACCCCGGTCTTACCGTAAACGCAAAGGCCCGGCGCAAAGACGTCGGGCCGCCGGGCTTCCCCGTTCAACGCCCCGATGTGCGTAACCTTGCCGCTGCGGGACTGGCATGTTGCAAAGTGGCCGGCTCCCGTCTCTCTTGAGAGCGGTTACAGGAGGTTTGGCTCGTCAAGACAGGTCCTGGCAAACCTCTTTGCCAGGGGGAGTGACGGGTTTTTCAAGGTTGACCCATACTTACCCCCTTGTTAGAATGGCCGGAGTGTTTTCAAAACTGGGTCCAATATGCTAGTCATTGGGCTGACCGGAGGCATCGGCACCGGCAAAACCGAGGTGTGCCGAATCGTCCAGGAGTTGGGGGCCGCCCTGATTAATGCCGACCAGGTGGGGCACGAAGCCTACACGCCCCATTCCGAGGCCTGGCAAGAGGTAGTGAAGGCCTTTGGTGACGGCATCCTGGCAGAGGGCGGCGAGATAGACCGCAGAAAGCTGGGAGCTATCGTATTTGCCGACGCTGACCAGCTTGCCCGACTCAACGGCATCATGCACCCCAGAATGGCCGATATCGTGCGCGGCAAGCTGCGCGTTCTGGAATCCCAGGGTACCAAGGTGGCCGTCATTGAGGCGGCGGTGCTCTTTGAGGCAGGTTGGGACTCCCTGGTCCATGAGGTCTGGACTACCGAATCCCCCGAGGATGATGTGGTAGCGCGCCTCCAGGAACGTAACGGCTTCGCACCCGAGGAAATCAGGAAGCGCATAGCTTCCCAAATGTCCTCCGTTGAAAGGGCCGGTCGGGCCAACGAGGTTATCAACAACTCCGGCGATTTGGAAGGCCTTGAGTCAGCCGTGAAAGATCTTTGGAAACGCAAAGTAGAAGGAAGGATTGAACAAACATAATGGTAGAAGCGGTCGAAACCGAACAGAATGAACCCCAATTCAAAGAGTATGCTATCGAGGAGTTCCTGGTCCGCAGCGAACCCTATTACCGGCCCGTTGGCGATGAGTTGGAACTGTTTACCGCAGCTTACAACCAGCATATCCCGGTACTGCTGAAAGGCCCTACCGGCTGCGGCAAGACCCGGTTCGTAGAATACATGGCGTGGAAGCTGGGACGGCCCATGACTGTCGTGCGTCCGACCGACAGCGGAATGCCGGCGCAGGACATCCGGGAGGGCGAGGTAAGGGTGCCCCTGGTTACCATTGCCTGCCACGAAGACTTGACCGCCAGCGACCTGGTCGGTCGCTACCTGCTCGACTCCGACGGTACCCGTTGGATTGACGGCCCGATGACCAGGGCAGTTAAGGCCGGGGCAATCCTCTACCTGGACGAGGTGGTTGAAGCCCGGAAGGATACTACGGTGCTGATTCACCCCCTCACCGACCACCGCCGCATCCTGCCCGTGGAAAAGACCGGGCAAATCATCGAAGCCGATGATCGCTTCCTGCTTTGCATTTCCTACAACCCCCACTACCAGAGCGCGCTGAAGGATTTGAAGCACAGCACCCGCCAGCGGTTCATTTCGGTGGAGTTCGATTACCCGCCGCCGGAAATTGAGGCCGAAATCGTCCAGAAGGAAAGCGGCTGCAGCGAAGAGCAGGCCAACTCCCTGGCCAAGCTGGGCGAAAAGGTCCGCAACCTCCGCGACCACGGCCTGGCCGAAGGCGCCAGTACCCGGCTCCTGATATACGCCGGACGGCTGATGACCGAAGGCATACCTTCACGCCGCGCCTGCCAGGTGGCCATCGTGTGGACCCTTACCGACGAACCCGAACTGCAGCGCAGCGTGGAAGAGGTGGTCTCCTCCATATTCGAATAGAGGTTTCGATGGGTTTATCTGCCCCCGACCTGGTGAAGCAGGCACTGGCGCGTCGGTCCAAGTGGACCTTGACCGATGACAGCTTGATGCCTGCTGCCGTTTTGGTGGTCTTGTATCCCAAGGACGGCGAGTATTGCGTCTTGCTCAACAAGCGATCGGAGCAGGTTGAGCATCACAAGGGCGAAATCTCCTTTCCCGGGGGCGCCCGAGACCCGGAAGACCGGGACTTTCGGGACACCGCGCTGCGAGAGGCCCAGGAAGAGATGGGGATTGACCCCGACGACGTGACCATTCTCGGTGAGCTGGACGATGCGGTAACTCGAAGCGGCTTCGGAGTCCGGGTGTTCGTGGGGGAAATTCCCCACCCCTATCCCTTCCAGCCCAGCGACCTGGAAATTGCCGAGGTGCTTGAGGTGCCGGTTTCCAGCCTCTATGACCCCGCCAACATCCGGTGGGAGACCCGCTTGACCGAACAGGGTCTGGCCACCGTCTATTCCTACGCCTTTGAAGAGCACGTTGTCTTTGGGGCAACGGCCAAAATACTGCAGCAGTTCCTGGAAATCATGGAAGACTCGCTGAAAAAGGAGGGGCAACCGTCTTGAGCACTGCTCCCTTTGATGAAATAGAAGCCGAACTGTCCAAGTTTCCCCCGGCGGTAATGGAGGCCTACCGGGAGTCCGCCGAGGCCATGGAATCCTCATTCTCTTCCGAAGAACTGGCCTTGTGGGCCAGGGAAGGGTCCGCCATCGCCGGCCAGACCGTGCGCTCGTGGGAGTCGGCGGTCGAGTACTTCCGTGTATGCCCCCAGGTGGCACGCTCCCTGGCTTTCCCCTCTTTCATGCAGTGGGCCCGTTGCGGCACCTACCTGTCCCAGGACTCGCCGGCCCTGGCCGTTTCCTTTTTCAAGGCCAGCCCGGCAATAGTCTCCAACCTGAGGCCCCAGTACATACCCCGCTGGGCCGGCCTGGGCCGCAGCCTGTACAAGGGGACGTGGAAGTCCAGCACCCTCTCGTCCCGCTTCTTTGAAGTTAGCCCCGAGATGATTCGCAGCCTGCCCTTCTGGGACGTGGAGGTCTTCGCGTCTCTGATAGAGGCCCTTTCCTTCAAGTCCTACGACATTGCCGTGGAGTGCCTGACCCTGGGCAAGGACGTGCTGCCGGCGATGGGCCGAGAGCGCGAGGCCTTCCTGGCCATGTGCCGCGCTCTTTCCGACGGCAACTGGCGCGAAGTCAAAAACTGCTTTGAGGTGGCCCCCAAGGCCCTGCAACAGATAGAAGAGGGCCAGACCAGTCGTTTTCTCAAGCTGGGAGAACGACTCACCAAGGTCGGAATTCGTGACACTTCGCGCTTTATATCCGACGGCAGCCTGGCCCTGGGGCAAGTCCCGCAGGGTTCCCAGGCCCACATTCTGGACCTGTGCGAGGGGTTGCTGGCGGTGACGCCCGAAGCCGTCCCGCCCTTCCTCAAGAGCCTTGACGGGGTGATGCACCGGGTTACCATCAACCAGTTGGACACCTGGTTCCATCATGGTGTCCAGCTTCTCAAGGACAATCCGGAAAGCGGCATCGCCTTCTTCAAGGTGGAGTCCAATACCTCCGAGTCTTTGCTGGAGACCCTGTCATCCAGCCTGGAGTTGGACCGGGTCAAGGGCATCGTGCGCCTCTACTGCCGCGCCCTTTCCGGCTCGCCCATTGAAGCGTTGAGCACCCAGGAACTGGTGCGCCGAAACATCGGCTGGGTTGACCAGGATACGGCAACCACCGATGGCACCAAGGTATTCCTTCCGCCGGTAGTGGACCACTACCAGAACAAGGAGCAGAACTTCTCCTGGTTCAAGGTTGTCGCTACTCACCAGGTCGCGCACCTGGAGTTCGGCAGTTTTGAATACGATTTCAACAAACCCGCTTTGCTCTTTGAGGAGGAGCGCCGCTACTCGCTGGAAAGGGAGCGCGGCGCCCAGCAGGTTAACGACGACGTGCTGGTGGGCGATTTGGAAGCCGACGGCCAGACGCGCGCCTACACCGATATCGGCCGTTTCCTGAGCCTCTTCGACAACCGGCGCCTGGCCTTCGACCTCTTTTCCGTTTTGGAAGATGTACGCCTGGATTACCGGATCAAGGTTGAGTACCCGGGCATTCGCCGGGCTGCCGTGGATGTCCAGGCCGAGGCCCTTTCCATCCGGCCCGAGGTGGAAGACCTGCCCCTTCAGGAAGCCCTTATAGAACTCTTGATCCGCATGAGCCTTGACCAATTCAATAGTCTGCCCGTTCCGGTGGATTTCCAGGAAGAGGCCACCATGCTGGCCCGCGTTCTGCAGGTCCTGCGGGATGCCTCTGCCAATGTCGAGGACACGGCCGAGGCGGCCCTGCGCGCCTACGAGATAATTTCCCGCCTGGAAAACGAAACCCAGCCAGAAGACCAGTGGGAGCCCGAGGACATGGAGGAGCCCGGAGACTTCTCCGAGGAGGAGTTCCAGTCCCTCCTTGACAAGCTGCAGGCTTCCCAGGACTCTTCCGGCGACGCCGGCGAGGGCGACCCCTACGATTCGCCGGAGCCGGTGGACTACCGGGGCGACTTCAAACCCGAAATGGTGCAGTTGCTCACCAAGCTGCAGATGGACCAGAACCAGCAGGGCGAGGGCGAACCCCTTTCCCAGGAGATGCTGGAGCAGTTGCTGCAGGACAGCGCCGAGCTGGAACTGGACGCCGAGCAGGGCGACATAAACAACAGCATGAGCACCTTCGCCCAGAACATCATGAAGGAAGCCGGCGTGCCGCCGCCCAACTCCCAGCCGGGGCAGGGGTACGGCCCCTTGCTCCACGACGATGACCAGGGCGGCGAACTGGAAGCCCGCGAGCCCAAGACCTACGTTTACGACGAGTGGGACTTCCGCGCCAACGATTACAAGCCCCGCTGGTGCGTGGTCAAGGAGAAGACCCTGGACGAGGGCGACCCCGCCTTCTACAACGACTCCTTGAAGAACTACTCAACCCTGCTCAGCCACATCAAGCGGCAGTTCGAGCTAATCATGCCTGAGACTTTCCGCAAGATTTACCGGATGGTTGACGGCGAGGACATTGACCTCAACGCGGCCCTGGAGGCTGCCGCCGACATACGGATGAAGGTTCCGCCCGACGAGAAAATCTACTGGCGCCGGAACAAGATTGAGCGCGATGTGTCCGTGGTGTTCCTGCTGGACATGAGCGCATCTACCGCCGAAGCCATAGACGAGGGCCGGCACACCGTGGACGACCGGGACGCCCCCGACGACCCGGTGGAGTACATGGTCTGGCTGCGCCGCCGCCGGGAGGGCCTGGTCCGCCGGCACTACAAGCGCATCATTGACCTGGAAAAGGAGAGCACCGCCCTCCTCATCCAGGCCCTGGAATCCATCGGAGACAATTATGGCATCTACGGCTTCTCCGGCTACGGCCGGGAGAACGTGGAGTTCTATGTAATCAAGGACATCGAGGAGAACTTCACCGAGCGGATCAAGCGCCGCATAGACAAGATAACCCCGCTCCATGCTACCCGCATGGGCAGCGCCATCCGCCATGCCATTACCAAGCTGGAAAACCAGGACTCACCGACCAAAATAATGTTCCTGATCAGCGACGGCCGGCCCCAGGACCGGGGCTACAGCCGGGAAGGCGTGGAGAAGGAATACGCGGTGCATGACACCCACATGGCCTTGCTGGAAGCCAAGCGCAAGGACATCACCCCCTTCTGCCTTACGGTGGACAAGGCGGGACACGACTACCTGAAGGAAATGTGCGGTGACATGGGCTACGAGGTGCTAGGGGACATCTGGGCCCTGCCGGAGCGGCTGCCCATGCTCTACCGCCAACTGACCGCCTAGTTTCAAGCGGGGGGCGGTGGAGAATTCAGGGCAACGCCTCGCAGGACTGCGGGGATGGTTGTTAGCTACAAGTTCAGGGGCGGGCATCAAGCCCGCCCCTGATTGCATTTACATGGCCAATACCGGTTGCCCAGACCGGTTGCCCAGGCCGGTGAAAGTTATCCGCCGGTTTCCGCAGTTATGAGCTTCTTCAATTCAGTCAACGCCGTGTTGGCGACCCGCCGCTTGATGACAATGCGCCGGGGCGGGGTCCGAAACTGCAATTCCCGGGTTGATTCCCGTCCAACGATGGCAATGTACACCTGCCCGGGCGGCTGGCCTTCCTGGGGCTCCGGTCCCAATACCCCCGCTATCCCGATGCCGTAATCGGCCTCCAGGCCATTCCTGGCGGCCTGCGCCATAGCATTTGCCGTTCCCTGGCTGACGGACCCGTGTTCTTCCAGGGCCTGTGACGAAACTCCGCTGGCCAGCATCAGTTGGGGCGTCGGGGCCACGATTCCGCCCCGGTAGTAAGTCGCGCTGCCCGGAATGTCCGTGATGCTGTTGGCCAGGAAACCGCCGCTGCAGGACTCCATGGTGGCCAGGGTCAGCCCGTTTTCGGCCAGGGCCTGTCCCGCCGCCTCTTCCGGCGACTCGTCGTCATAACCCCAGATATAGGCGCCCAGCCGGTCAGTGATGGCCGCCTCGACCGGTCTAATCATTTCCCTGGCGGTCTCTTCGTCCCTGGCCCGGGCAATAACCCTCAGGTGAATTCCATCTGCCTTGGAGTAGATGCCCAGGTAGGGGTTGTCGTGGCCGAAGAACTCGGAGATTTCCTCGTCAATTGCCGCTTCGGACATGCCCAGGGTCTTGATGTTCCGGGTAATGGTGACCTCCTCGTCAACCATTTCCCGCAGGCGGGGAGCTACCTCTTCGTGCCAAATGGGCTGCATTTCGCCGGGAGGGCCGGGCATGCAGACTACTATCCGGCCATCCTTTTCCGCCCACCAGCCGGGGGCGGTGCCGTTGCGATTCGTGACAAACCTGGCCGAGGGAATCAGGTGGGCCTGCTTGATGTTGTGGGACGGCATGGCAATGCCCCGGCCGGCGAAATATCGCTCCAGATTCTCCACCACTTCCCGCTGCACCGTGGGCGTCTCGCCCAGCGCCGCGGCCACCGCCTCCCTGGTCAGGTCGTCCTGGGTGGGCCCCAGGCCGCCGGTGGTGAAAATGATGTCGGAACGCCCCAGGCCCCGCTGGAAGGCATCGGTCAATTGCTCCAGGTTGTCCCCTACGATGGAGACCCACTGCAGTTGAATGCCCAGGGGAGGCAACTGGCCCGCTATCCAGGCGGCGTTGGTATCCGTCAACTCGCCCATCAGCAACTCGGTGCCAATGGAGAGAATCTCAGCTTTCATTCCTGAACCTCGCTTGTTATTTGGGGGAGCTGGGAAGCCTGCCAATACGGGAAAGACAATCAGCGCCGAAGCCCGGTTGAGAACCGGGCGCAGAGCTTAGGCTGAAATTGGATGGGCTGCCGGGGGCCACACGCCGGAAGCCAGTAGTACATAGCCAAGGTGGGAAGGCATTCTTGGCCCGAATCCGGCACTTTTGGCGGGTTCTGGCCACTAGGGTAGGCGCGAATCGCGAATCGCCCTACGCTAGTGGCGACGGATCGTCGCACCTCTACTGAGCGAGCGGTTCACCCGGTTTTTGGTTTAGCCGCCTTCACCAGGCGGGTATGGGGGGTCCGTTCCCAACCTTTCGATGGCTTCTGCCCATTCCGCGGTGACGGTAAACAGTTCAGGTTGACCCGAGGTCACCGCATACCTGTGCTGGCCGTCGGGCGTAAGGTCTCCCAGGTAAAACTCGTGGGTCTGGTTCGTTTCGGTGGCCAGCCAAACGGTTGTTTGAGGTGGCTCCAGCCCGTACTCTTCCGGGTTGCGCAGGTCCTCAGAAACCGTATCTATGACCTGGGGGTCTGACAACAACTCGTCCTCATCGTTCCACAGTTCTGACGGGATGAGAATGTCGTTGTCCTCATCCGCACCCTCAATTGGCTCAATGATGAACCACTCTGCCCCGGAGGTGTCCGTGCCGTAAATCACGGTTTCGTCGTCCACGGTGACCTCAAAGTAAACCACCCCTTGCTTGCCCGTGTTGAGCAACTCCCTGTCGGGAATGTCGGTATCGTAAAGGCGCGGGTACGGGGGCTGGAACACCAGGCGATTCACGACCCGGGCCCAGATCTGGGGCACGATAAACAGCTTGGAAGACCCCACCAGCCTGGCGTACTGGTTTTGGCCGTCGGGCGTAACCTCGCCCAGGTGGGCTTCGTAGGTCCGGCCGGTGCGCTCTTCAAGGCGCACCACGGTTATGGGCGGGTCAAGCCCATACTGGGAGGGGTTTTCCATCTCATCAGCCAGGGTCCGGTTGACCCTGGGGCCGCTGAGCAGGAGAGGAGTGCCGCTCCACTTGTCCTGGTAAACCTGCCTCTGCCTCTCATCCTCGACGATAAACCAGCGGATGCCGCCGGGCTTTTTCACGTAATCTACCGTCTCCCCTTCATAGGTGACGGTGATTCTTACCAGGGAATCGTCCTCCACCCGCCAGAGCCAGGCCTGGTCCTGCCGCGGTTCCGGGTCCCTGGTCAGGTACACGCCGGCGAAAGTGCCGCCAAATAGGAGCAATACTATAACGAGCAGTATGGTTAGCCGAATGTTCATCGAGTGTTAATCCAGTTCACTTTGCCTTGTGCGGTTGCCATGTACGATTGCCAGCTTAAGCTGCCAACAACCTATGTTCCCAGGTTCAGCTACCGTCGAAAATTGGCCGGATAGCCGGTTCCTGGAGATTCCTGCGGCCCATTCAAAGCCAGGATTGCCAGCCGGCCAAACTATTCCATTGGGTCGCGTTTTGAGCGGCGTCATCCTCTCATGCGGAGCAGAAGAACCGTCCGCAGGGTTGGTCGTAAAGCCGTGCTGCCGCCTCGTGGTTAACGGCGCACCCACCAGACCATGGCGGCCATCAGGCCCATCAGCCCGGGCAGCAGGAGCCACGAAGAGAACTTCACGAAGTTCTCCTGGTTGCGGTCCACGTTGAACTCGCGGGTCGTGAGCGCCTTGGGGCGCAGCAGAATGAGCGAGTGGTCGCCGACCAGGTAATTCACCGAATTCAGGAACAGGTCTGCCCCGCTGCCTCTCTCATAAAAGCTGTTGGCCACAAAGTCGGAGTCGCCGGCCACGACTATGAGAGCGATGTCCTTCTCTTCAATATCCGCCGGATTGGAAGGCGCCGAAGCCCCGATGGGCCCCAGGGCGCGAACAAAGGTAATGGGGGAGAAGGGCCCCCTCGGGTCGGCTTCCTCCGGTGGCTCGGTCTTGGGCTCGGTACGTTCTACGTCGGCGATGGCGTAGCTGTTGCCGCTGCTGAAGCCCAGGGGCACCGGCTGTCTCAATCCGGTCCCGTCGTCAAAGTTCTGCAACGGGGCCGCGCCGGGCATGTGCACCAAGTCCAGCGAGTCCCCCTTGGGCGACGTTATTTCCAGCAGGGTTTCCAGCACATCCCGGGGAATCTGGGAGATCACCTCGCTGGGCAGTTCCAGCGGGTTAACGGTCTCCAGGCGCATGGTATGAGGATTGCCCGGCAGGGAGCCGTCCAGGTCGCGTATGTAGGCTTCCGCCATCACCACGCCCCAGGTAGCCATAAACTGCCGGAAGGTCTCCGGCGTTTCCGGGTCTCCCAGGAACACCAGCCGGCCGGCCGATTGCCGGTCGCTGCCGTCCGGGTTCTTGGCCTGCAGGAACTGGTTCAAGACCTGGGCATGGGCGTCGGGCAGGTCTTCGGTAGGCCGGGCAACCACCAGGAGAGCGGCGTCATCCGGCACGCTGACGTCTTCATCGTTCCTGTTCCAGCGCAGCCTGTCCACGCGGTAGTTGTCCTGCTCCAGCCCCTCCCGCACGTCACTGTAGCCGTCGGCGCCGGGACTGGTGATGCTCCGTTCTCCGTGGCCTTCTAGGAAGTAGATTGCCTTCTTCTCCTGGCCCGTGACCAGCAGGATGCTGGTAACCAGGTCCTGCTCCAGGTGGGTGTATCCCGCGTCCCTGGGCTGGATCACGTCCAGGACATCGCCGTCCTTGAGCTTAACCACCACCGACTCGTTAACAAAGACGATGGGTGTGGCGCCGAAGTACTGGTTAACCCGCTGCGGGTTCAAGTCCGGGTCCACGAAGGATGAATGGAACTTGGTGGGCCGCGCCGCCTCAAATTCGCGGAATGTCTCCTGGACCTTGTTTTCCCGGTTCAACAACTGGTACGCGGCGGTTTCGCTGCCGCCCGGGGGAATGGAAATTTCGCCCTTGTAGAAGGCGATTACCTCTATTTCCTGCTCCAGGTCGTTGAGAAGCGTCTCGGTGCGGTCCGCCAGGCTGAACTGGTTGGTGGCGGTCAGGTCCTGGCGGGTGTTGTAATTGAAGGAGGCCACGTTGGCCACGACGACGATGCCCAGGAACGCTGCCAGCATTATCAGGGAATTTACGCCGTACCGTCCCGTCCTGCTGATGAAGGCCGCCACCACGGAACTGAGGGAAATCAGGCCGACCAGGACCAGCAGCAGGACGCCAAATCCCAGGGCGACAAAACCGTACAGCCGCATGGAGGTGACGAAGGCCACCAGGGTGCCGCCGGCCACCATGGCGACTATTCCGGCCACCACCAGGGGCGTGCCGAAGGTCCCTATGGCATTTACGGAAGGTTCCAGGAAGCTGAACAGGGTGCGCGACCTTTGCTCCTCTTCCGGTAACTCGTCCTCTCCTGATTCCGCGTCCACTGCGTCGGTTTCTGCGGCATCCACGGTTTCGGGCGAGCGGGCCCTGGAGGACCTGCCCCCGCGCCGCCGCCGCCTCCAGTCACCGCTGACACTGTTCGGGTCTTCGCTCATTCTATCTCCATCTCCGGAATTCCAGCGCCCGAATCGCCAGGAAAAGGAACACGGCTGTGACGCTAAGGAAGTAGATTACGTGCTTGGTGTCAACCACGCCACGGCTAAAGTCCTCGTAGTGAGAACGAAGGCCTATCTCGTTGATTAACACGGATGCCACCCCGCCCACCAGGTCGGCGCTGACATCAACAAAGGAAAGGGCGGCGATAATTCCCATGGCCACAAAGCCGGCCACTATTTGGTTGCTGGTCACCGTGGAAGTCAACATGCCGATGGCCAAGGCTGCCGCTCCGTACAGAACGAGTCCCAGGTAACCCGACCAGATAGGACCCGGGTCGGGCTCTGCAAACACGTACAGCAGCAGGGGGTAGTAGAGGGTCAGGGCCAGCATTACCAGCAGGAAAACCAGGCTGGCCAGGTACTTGCCGATAATAATCTCCCAGTCCCTGACCGGCGAGGTTAGCAGCAGCTCAATGGTTCCCAGCTTCTGCTCTTCGGCCAGCAGCCGCATGGTCAAGGCCGGCGCCAGCAGAATCAGGAAAATGGTGCTCCACTGGAGGAAGTTGCCGAGTGTGGCTTCGGGGAAGGGGTTGTTCTCGCTGGGCACAACGCCGGCGGCAAAGAAAATTCCGGTAAGGGCTAGGAATATCATTCCGACTATGTAGGCAATAGGAGTGCCGAAATAGACTTGAATCTCCTTCCAGGCCACTGCCTGGACTGTCCGCATGTTAAAGCTCCTCGTGGGTGGTCAGGCGGAGGAATATGTCCTCCAGGCTCATGCTCACCAGTTGCATACTGAGCAGGCTCCAATCGTTGCTCACCACGGCCCTGGAAATCTCGTCCCGCAGGTCGCGTCCCCGCTGTACCTGCACGATGAAGATGTTCCGGCCCTGCTGGTTGCGGTGGGTAACCTCGGTAACGCCGGGCACCCGGCGCAGGGCGGCCAGGACCTGCTGCACCGGACCGCCAACCTCAACCTGTAGCTGGTCAACGCCCTGCAGGCGCTGGGCCAGGTTGCTGGGGCTGTCCTCCGCAACTATGCGGCCCTCGTGAATAATCAACACCCGGTCGCAGATAACATTCACTTCGGGGAGAATGTGGCTGCTCAAGACTACGGTTCGTTCGCTTCGCAGGTCCCTGATCAATTGACGGGTCTCCACCACTTGGATGGGGTCAATTCCAATGGTCGGCTCGTCCAGTACCAGCACTTCCGGTTCGTGGAGGATGGCCTGGGCGATGCCCACGCGTTGCCGGAACCCCTTGGACAACTTGCCTATTATGGTCTTGTGGTAGTCCTGGAGCCGGCAGACTTCAATCACGTCTCCGATGCGTCCCTTAATCCGCCGGGCGGGCATTCCCCGCAGGGTGCCCATGTATTTCAGGTAGTTGTTAACCTGCATTTCCGTGTGCAAGGGCACCGTTTCCGGCAGGTAGCCAATCCTCTTACGGACATCCAGGCTCTGCTCCACCACGTCGAAATCGGCCAGCGTAACCTTTCCCTGGGTGGGCGGCATATAGCCGGTAATGATACGCATGGTGGTTGTCTTTCCGGCCCCGTTGGGCCCGAGGAAACCCAGGATCTCACCCCGCTTGACGCCAAAGTTGACATCCTCTATGGCCGGTTGCGGGCCATAAAAATGGGTCAGGTCGCTGGCCTGAATCATCAGGTCTCCGCCTCTCTGTTCTTCCATCAACCATTTCCCGAAAAGTCCCGGACCGCTTGCCGCGGCTCTGCATTAAACGAAACCGCCCACTGCGGGCCGCTTACCGGCTTCCCATCTAATCCTTTTTCTGCGAGGAGTTGCGCCGCCTGGGACTATTCAGGTTCTCCTTCCTTTTTACATTGAACAAAAGCAGTAGTGATGATATTCTATACGTCGGCATTTGCCAAGACTTGACCCCAAGAACGGAACCGGGGGACGCATGTGTCCCCCGCTTGATTTTTTGACCCACCGGAGGCGACAGAAACCCAAGATGCACCTGGTCATTGACGGATACGCAGGCGATACGGGCAAAATGTGGGATAAGGAACTGGTTACGAACTTTCTCATCAATTACCCCGACAAGCTGGGCATGACTCGCATTACTGAACCCAACGTGCTGGAATACAACGGACCCAAGATTGAAGATGCCGGCGTTTCCGGTTTCGTGATTATTGCGGAGAGTCACATAAGCATTCATACCTTCCCCTACCGCAACTACGTCAACATTGACATTTTTTCCTGCAAGTCTTTTGACAACGACCAGGCCGCCAGGGACGCCCAGGAACTCTTCGACCTTACCGAAATGAAGACCTGGCTGCTGGACCGGGGCCTGGAATGGTTGAACGGCGACCAGGGGCTCACGGAAACCCAGGAGCAGCGTTCCGCCCTGTTGTCCTGAGGGCCAGGCCAAAAGCCCCTCCGCCGATTAAATGAGACGGCCAGGGCGACGGGCCGGCGCCGCAATACAGCAAGAGGGCGGCCCCGCCCTGACTCGCGGTAGTTTCCTGCAAGCCTTCATAGAGCCGGCTTTTCGGCCATCCCTGTGAACACCTACTTCAACTGCAAGGACTGACCGTGCCCGGACGGGAAGAAACAAGCCTGCCGTGGATTCCCTCAAACTTCCTCGCGCTTCCCGAGGAACAGTCCGACCTGGACACCGCCGGCGCCGTTCTTATTCCCATTCCCTGCGACAGCACTACCTCGGTGAGGAGCGGCGCGCGTCACGGCCCGGCTGCGATAATCGAGGCCTCCTATGCACTTGAGGATTACGATTGGGAACTGGACCTGGATGTGTCCCGGGTGGGCATCCATACCACCCCTGCCCTGGAACCCGACACGGGCGACCCGGCCCGCATGGTTGAACGAGTACACCAGGCTGTCGGAAGTTACATTTCTCCCCGTCACCTGGTTGGAGTCATAGGTGGCGACCACTCGGTCTGCATAGGTTCGGCCCTGGCCCACCTGGACAGCTACCCCGAAATGTCGGTGCTTTACCTGGACGCCCATGCCGACCTGCATGATGAGTACCTGGGCACGGGTTGGGGTCATTCCTCCGGGGCCCGCCGCATCACTGAACGCTGCCCCCTGGCGCTGGCCGGCATCCGCAGCATGGCGCCCGACGAGCGAGACTACCTGGCGGCGGCCGGCATACCCTTCTTCCGGTGGCCGCCGCCCCAGGGTCAGGCCGTCGAGGAATACGCCCGGGACATTGCCGGGAAGCTCACGTCCCAGGTTTACATAAGCATTGACCTGGACGTTCTCGACCCTTCGCTGATGGCCGCGGTAGGCACTCCCGAGCCGGGCGGCATGTTCTGGCACGATATCATTGCCATCATCAGCCAGGTGGCTGCCACCCGGCGCATCGTTGGCTTTGACGTTAACGAACTTTCTCCCAGGGACGGCCCGCCGGCCTGCGCCTACACGGCCGCCAAGCTGACCTACAAGGTCATCGGCCTCACTGCCTCTTCCCCCCACTCACCCATCACCGCCTCCTGACCGGCGCTGCCGGAAACGGCGGCCCTTTGCGCCGCTTCAGAAACATTGGCACGCCTTGCCACCGAATGTAGTTGGTACACTACATCCATTCCCGGCAAACTGAATTTACCGTAAACCGGGCCCCTGAAAACCGGGGCGGAGGACTTGCGCGTATGACCAGGGGACAGGCGCCGGGACCGGCGACCCCGCAATTGGCCCGGTGTTTCTCCCCCTTTGCCCGGTCCCTGCCCTCTAGCGAATTGGCCTGACGTATGCTTAGATGAATAAAGGAGCATCAGTTAACCGCGTTAACAAGAGTCAGCCTGGCTGCCCTTTCCCAGCGTTTCGGGTTGGCCGGCACGGACATTCGGAGGTCTGCCGGAAATGAACGCCTCCCTTCGCCTCGGAAAGATCTTCGGGATACCGGTGAGCATTAACTATAGCTGGCTGGTAATATTCGGCCTGGTTATCCTGCTCATGTCCTCCAGGTTTGCCGACCTTTACCCCCACTGGCCCGTAATTGGGATTTGGTCGGTGGCGATAATCACCACCGCCCTCTTCTTCCTGTCCGTGCTGCTGCACGAACTCTCCCACAGCCTGGTTGCCGTGGCCCGCGGCATTCCCGTGAAGGGAATAACCCTGTTCATCTTTGGCGGCGTATCGGAACTGGCCCACGAAGCCCACCGGCCCATGTCCGAATTTGTGGTCACCATCGTGGGTCCGGCCACCAGCCTGGCGCTGGCCGTCCTATTCGGCGGCCTCTGGGCGCTGCTCGACAACAGCAGGTCCTATGCCGGCGCCGTATTTTTCACCCTGGCGGCCATCAACCTGTCCCTGGGCGTTTTCAACATGCTTCCGGGCTTTCCTCTTGACGGCGGGCGGGTATTGCGCTCTGCTATCTGGGGAATAACCGGCAACTACTGGCTGGCCACCCGCATTGCCCTGCTGGCCGGCCAGGCTGTGGGCGGCCTGTTGATTGCCGGGGGCATATTGTGGGCCCTGGTCGGCGACATCCAGGGACTTTGGGTAGCCCTGGTTGGCGGCTTTCTCCTGATGGTAGCCGCCTCCAACTACCGCCAGGAGTCAGCGCGAAATGCGTTGCGACAGATTCCGGTAAGCGATGCCATGACACTCAACTGGCCGGTGGTTTCGGGCCACCTTCCGGCGCATTCCCCCGAAGCCCTGATGGCGCTTTCCCGGTCCAACTACGTGGGGCTCCTGGTAGCGGGAGCCGAATACGGCATTGTCACGGCCCAGGAACTGGTCCGGTCAGGGGCTTCGGCCAACCCGGCCATTACCCTGGACCACCTGAAGAGGCCCCTGTCAGATTTTCCCGCCACCGACTCAACCGCCAGCGTGCTGGAGACCCTGGAATTGATGGATGCCCGCAACGTTTCCGTGGTGGCGTTGTTTAGAAACGGCTACCCGCTGGGCCTGGTAACCCGTTTCGACATACTTTCGCTGGTCCAGGCCAGGCAACCCCAACGGCGGGGCTTCAACCCCTTCCCCTGGAATTAGCGGCAACCTTGATTGCTTCATTCGGGTTGGGGATGTTGATTGACTGCGCGGTATAAGTACGAGGCAATCATCCCCAATGCCCGCAGGTAAGGGGCGCGGTTCGGGGTGACGAGCGTGGGGAATCGGGGCCCCTTTGTTGGTACACCCTTCTTCGACGCGGCGGCTTGGGCTGACTTCCAGCCTCGTCGGAGCCGGCAAACACCCTATAGCTGGCCCTGTGCTAAAATGTGGGGCACGACAGCAACGAGGTTTTACATGGCATCGCCCGGCCTGATTTACCTGGACCACGCGGGGACCACTCCCACTGACCCTCAAGTGCTTGAGGCCATGCTTCCCTATTTCACCCAGTTGTACGGGAATCCCTCTAGCGTCCACACCATCGGCCAGGAGGCGCGCCATGCCCTGGACACCGCCAGGGAAAAGGCGGCCGGCGTTCTGGGCTGCCGCACCAGCGAGGTTGTTTTTACCAGTGGGGGCACCGAATCGGACAACGCCGCCATCCAGGGCGTAGCCACCGCTCTCCAGCAGACGGGAAACCACATTATCACGACCTCCGTAGAACACCATGCGGTGCTGCACACCTGCCAGTATCTCGAAAACCTGGGCTACGATGTCACCTATCTGCCGGTGGACGAGTATGGCGCGGTAAGCGCCGACCAGGTTTACAACGCCACGGGGCCGCGCACGACGCTGGTCACGGTAATGTACGCCAACAACGAGATAGGTACGATAAACCCCATTGCCGACATTGCCCAGGCGGTGCGGCGCCGTGCCCAGGAACTGGACCGGACCATCGTTATGCACACGGACGCGGTCCAGGCCGCCGGTTTTCTCGACCTGAACGTGCGCAGGTTGGGCGTGGACATGCTGAGCCTGTCGGGCCACAAGTTCTACGGCCCCAAGGGCGCAGGATTGCTGTTCGTGCGCCGGGGCACACCCTTCCTGCCCTTCCTCCTTGGGGGCGGACAGGAGCGGGAACGCAGATCGGGCACCGAGAACATTCCCGGTATCGTGGGACTGGCCCTGGCCCTGGAACTGGCGGACGCGGGAAGGGAGTCGGCGTCCGAGCATTGCGCCAGGCTGCGAGACCGGGTTGTGCGGGAGGTTCTGAAGGCCATGCCCGACACCCGCATCAACGGGCATCCCACCGAAAGGCTGCCCAACAACGTGAATTTCTCCTTCGAGGGCGTGGAGGGAGAATCAATCCTGCTGGGGCTGGATATGGCCGGAGTTGCGGCGTCCAGCGGAAGCGCGTGTAGTTCCGGCTCCCTTGAACCTTCGCACGTGCTGCTGGCCCTGGGGCAGACCGCGGATTTGGCCCGCAGCAGTCTCCGGCTGACGCTGGGCAAGGAAAACACCGAAGAGGAAATTGACTATCTGCTGGGCGTCCTGGTGGACCTGGTGCACCGGCTTAGGCAGCTTCCTACACTCACCACTACAGGTTCCTGAAGAGGATATGAACAGGCATTTTTCATCCGTCAGGCTGCGCAGGTCAGCCCTGTTTCCCCTGCTATTCGTTCTGCTGGCGCTGGGACTTACCGCCTGCGCGGATGTCTCTCCCGCCATCGGCAAGTATTACACCGGCCGGACCCTTCACGTCAGCGTAAGGGCCATGGAGCGCGTACCCGAGTTGGTCTATACGCTGCCCTCCGGCCAGGAGCAGCCCAGGTATTACCGCATTGCCCCGGAAGAAGAGGACAGCGACCTGTTGATGATGCGGGTGAAGGTGGAGAACCACAAGGCCACCAGCGCCATAGTTGACATAGACCAGGGCGCCGCGGAATTGAGAGACTTCTTCCACGACAAGTATTTCCCCGTGGACGTCAAGGAGCGGCCCGTGGAAATTGACCAGCCCGAGGATATAGCGAATCAGCGCGTGGCCAGGTGTCCCATAACCGACCAGCAGCCCCGTAACCTGTGCTTCCTGTGGAATACTACCTACGCCGACGGGTCGGTGCGCGCCTTCGAGCTTCTGCAGGGCTTCGGCGTAGATGGCTGGCTGGTTTTTGAAATTCCCAAGAACATTGAGATAAGGGAAATGCGCTGGCGCGCCGGCGACTCTTTGACCATAGAGTTTTAGGCGCTGTCGCCAATTTGCCCGTAATTGTAGGGGCGCACGGCCGTGCGCCCCTACGGTCAGGCAAATTAGAAATGGTGTTTCACCCAGCCCACCCGTGGTTCCCACGCGGGGGGACCTCGATAAGCCGGAGTTCAGATTCCTGCGAAGGCAGGAATGACGATTCGGTTCATGGGCCCTCAATTCTAAATATGTTCGCCTACTGCCTTTCAGCCGCCAACCCGGTATGCAATCAGTAACCTCCCTTGGTTGGCTGGCCGGAGCGGAGGCCTGACTTCAGGCCGGCAAGCGGCCAGCCGATGTAAACCAAGACACACTTCCTGAGGCGCGTCAAGTTGCAGAGTTCCGAAACTTCCCCTGCCCTACCGCCTCCTCCCTGGCAGAGAAGGTTGTTTCACGCGGTCGCCGGCTCCCTGCTGCCCCTGTTTTCTTTTTTCGTGCCCGAACCCTATCCGGCCATAATCGCCGGCGTTCTTGCGGCGACGAGCCTGTGCCTTGACCTGCTGCGATTTCGGGCGGCATGGCTAAACCGGCTGTTCCTGTCCTCTCTCCGTCCCATCCTGAAGAGCTCGGAAGACAACCGAATCACCGGGGCGACGTGGATGCTTGTGGGCGCCTGCCTGGCCTTTCTCCTCTTTGACCGGACGGTGGCTGCCGCTGTGCTGCTGTACCTTTCCCTGGGCGATCCGGCGGCGGCCCTGGTGGGTCAGGCATCGCCCGGTCCCCGTATCTTCGGCAAGTCCCCGGTGGGAATAGTGGCCTTCGTCGTGGTGGCCTCCCTGGTAGCCCTCGGAGTAGTGCTTGGGACAGCTTTTTCGGGGTCTTATGCGGGGGGTACCCAGGCATTTGCGGTCCTGTTTGCCGGGGCTGTTGTGGCCGCCGTGGTGGAATTTCTGCCTTTGCAGGTGGATGACAATCTGACCGTGCCCCTATCTGGTGGGCTGGTAATCCAATACCTTCCTCTGCTGTTTTGACACTGATCAATTTTTGAAACGGTAGGGTTACCCTTTAATCCGGTCCACAAAAAAAGGCCGCGCAACCGGCGCGGCCTTCCTCACCAGTTTTCAGCCTGTTTTCGGGCCTATTCAGCCCCGTCAAACTGCACGATTCCGGCCCGTTCGCGCTGGAATCGAAGGTAAGCATCCTTCTTCATGGCGGGCCGGTGGGAGGCGGTGACCTCCTTGGCTCGCTTGGCTCCCTCGGCGAGAAGGTCAATTACGACCATGGCCATAATCTTGGCCGGGTTAACCACCGCGGACTCGTAATCGGTGACCAGGTACTCCTTGCTGTGGCCTGAGCCGACCGCCCCGGCAGCGTAGGGGTGGCAGGCGGGAATCAACTGGCTCAAGTCGCCCATGTCCGTGGAACCGCCGCGGTTGCGCCGGCCGGGAATCACCAGGGTGCGGGACTCACCAACCACTGAGCCGGAGTTCTGGCGAAAGAGCTCCTGCAGGTGGGTGTCGTGCTTCATGGGTAGGTAGCCGGGTATGTTGGTGATGTTCACCCTGGCGCCCACGGCCAGGGCCCCTGCTTTGAAACAGCGGTCCACCAGGGCCGAATTCTGGACCACGGCCTTGGGCGATGCGGAGCGGACCCGCCATTCCAGGCGTACGTCGGCGGGTACGGCGTTAACCGCCTCGCCGCCCTTGGTCATAATCCCGTGCACCCGCACCGTATCCTCGCCCTTGAACACCTCCCGGTTGGCGTGGATGGCCTGCAAGGCGTAAGAGGCCGCGTTCAGCGCGTTGATGCCCATGTGCGGTGCGCTGCCGGCGTGGGCGCCCCTTCCCAGGAACTGCACGTACTTCACCACGTGCCCGTTGCTGGTGCCGCCGACGGCGAACTTGTGGTCGCCCATGTCGCTGGCCGTGTGGCACATCATCGCCATGTCCACGTCGTCAAATTCGCCCAAGCGGATAAGCTCCTGCTTTCCGCCCATGAATTCCAGCTTCTTTTCTTCCCTGAGCTGAAGCCTGCGGGCAACCTCGATAAATTCCTCAGCCGGCACGGCGAAGGGTACGAGCTCGCCTGACAACTCGGCCAATACCTCGGGCTGGGTAAGCCCGCGGATGGCGCCCAGCATCATGCCAATCTGGCAATGGTGGCCGCAGGCGTGAGCAGCCCCGGTATCGCAGTCGGCATGGGGGTGCTCGTTTACTATCAGCGAGTCCAGTTCCCCTATTACCGCCACCCGCGGGCCGGTCCCGCCGCCGCAGGAAATATTGCCCTTGACGCCGGTCAGGGCCAGCCCTCGCCGGTAGCCGATCCCCATTTCGTCAAACTTGTCGGCAACCAACTGGGAAGTCTTGTATTCGCTGAATCCCGGCTCGGGATTGTTGAGAATCTGCTGCGACACGCCGATGATTTCCGAACGGTGGCGGTCAATGGCCTCGCAGGCCTTCTTCTTCAACTCTTCTCTTGAAAGCATAATTATTCAGCCTCAAAGGTCTGTTCGCTGGCCAGCGACCGCATGAACTTCAGGTACTCGGGCCTTGTCATCTCCGGCCTGTGCTCCGCCACCACCTTGCCGCCCAGGCTAGCGCCGTCCGCCAGCAGGTCTATCACGGTGGCCGCCATGGCCTTGGCGGCGGTTATTACCGCCAGTTGATAGTCCTGTATCACGTAATCGGCCCCGTGTCCCAGGCCCGTGGCCCCGCCCACGTAGGGGTGGATGGCCGGCATAATCTGGCTGATGTCGCCCATGTCCGTAGACCCGGTGCGGTGGGCAACGTGGCCCACGCCCTCTTCGCCCACCAGCGTGGCGGCATTGGGCCGGAAGATGTCGTTCATCTGCCGGTCCTGGACCAGGGGCATGTACCCGGGAATGGTCTGGATGTTCACGCCGGCGCCCACGGCCATGGCCCCGGCGCGCAGGGCCCGGTCAACCTTCTTGTTGGCGTCCATGATGGCGTCCAGGGTCTTGCCCCGCACAAAGGTCTCCATCCGTACCTCAGCCGGCACGGCGCTGACCGCCTCCCCGCCCTTGGTGATTATGGGGTGTACCCGCACGGTGTCGGCGTCCCGAAAAGTCTCCCGGTTGTAGTGAATGGCGCTGAGGGCCAGGGTTGCGGCGTTCAAGGCGTTTATGCCCAGGTGAGGCGAGCCGCCGGCATGGGCGCCCTTGCCCAGGAACTGGATTTTCTTAGCCACCGTGCCGTTGTTGGTGCCGCTGATGCAGAGCTTTCCTTCCTCGACGGTGCTGGTGGTATGGACCATCATGGCCAGGTCAACGTCGTCAAACTCACCCAGTTTGATGAGCTCCGGTTTTCCGCCCAGGAATTCTATCTTTCCTTCCCGTCGCAGTCCGTCGCGGTATTCAATCTCGATGTACTCTTCCGCGGGGACGGCTACCAGGGCAACCCGCCCGCTCAGGGATGAGAGAATTTCCGGCTGGTTCAGGCCTATTCCGGCTCCCAGCAACATTCCTATTTGGCAGTGATGCCCGCAGGCGTGGGCCGCACCGGTGGCGGAGTCGGCGTAGGGGTGCTCGTTAACAATCAGCGAATCTAGTTCGCCCAGCAGCGCCATGGTGGGTCCGGGGTTGCCGCCGGTCAGGTCGGCCCTGACACCGGTCAGCCCCAGTCCCGAACGGAAGGGCAGGCCCATCTCGGCCAGCTTGCCGCACACCAACTGCGAGGTCTTTACTTCCCTGAACCCCGGCTCCGGGTTGTGCAGAATGGACTGCGCCAGGTTGACCAGCTCATCGGCCCGGGAGTCAATGGCCTCGTAGGCCTGGCGCTTCAGGTCTTCTTTCGACGGCAAGGATGTACCTCCTTTGTCACGGTCCCAGGAACGGTTGCCAGCCAGGCTCATCCAAAACGCGCCCTGGCACGTGCCCCGATTTTATCAAAGAGCGGTTAAAATAGATACAACCATGGGTCGGGACCAGCGTTGCCGCCCTTCTACGTACTGTGGCCGATGCGCCGAGCAGCCTGGGGCAGAGGGGAGCTTTTTCTAGCCACAATTAGGGCGGGCGCCGTAGGAACAGTGAACCGAATGCCGTCGCCGAATTGAAAATAATGGTTAAACTCATTTGAATAAACGGACAAAAATCCCGCTCAACCAGAGCTTGTCGAAGGGCCGTCGGTTCATGGTTCGACAAGCTCACCATGAGCGGACCGGACAGGTTCATTAAGCCGGTTCTCGGCTTACCCATCATTGGTGTGCTGGCAGCCCGGGGTAGTTACCGTTTTGAAATGCTCCCGGTAGTTCAACCTCTTTGAAATGATTGTTAAGGCACTAAACCGTCATTCCTGCGTAGGCAGGAATCTAAACTCCAGCGTGTCGAGCTTCCCGCCTGCGTGGGAACGACGGGTTAGGCGGGTCCATTCATCGTTTCAAATTTGCCAGATAGCCAAGAACGGCTGATTGCCCTTTGTTGTAGTTAACCCGAGGGAGTGAACCTCGAAGGGCGCGTGCAGGCAGACTTGCCAGCAAGGAAAAGGCGGTAGCCTCCAAAATGTTGATGGTTGAAGTCCCGCCCCTGGAAAATCTCAATCAAGGTCTGACGGTGGAGCCAACGGATGAAAATAGTAATCGCCCCCCAGAGCTTCAAGGGAAGCGTTTCGGCCCTCCAGGCGGCCCAGGCCATCCAGCGCGGCGTGGCGGCGGCTAGCCCGGAAGCCACGACGGTCCTGATTCCCGTGGCGGACGGCGGCGACGGCACGCTGGAGGTGTTGGTTGACAGTACCGGCGGCCGGATTTTCCGCAGCATCGTGACGGGGCCCCTGGGCCATGCGGTGGAGGCTTCCTGGGGCGTGCTGGGCGACGGCGAGACCGCGTTAATCGAAATGGCCCGCGCTTCCGGCCTGGCCATGGTCCCGCACCGCCGCCGCAACCCCCGCACCACCACAACCTACGGTACAGGCGAGATTATCCGGGAGGCTGCGGAACGGGGGTTCACCCGGATCATCGTCGGATTGGGCGGCAGCGCAACCAACGATGCCGGCATGGGGATGGCGGCGGCCCTGGGCGTGCGCTTCCTGGATGAGGAGGGAAAGCAACTGCCCAGGGGCGGTGCGGCCCTGTCCAGGCTGGCCCGCATTGACGTGTCGGGGCTTCATCCCAAGGTTGCCCAGGTTTCCATAGTTGGGGCGACGGACGTGACCAATCCCCTTTGCGGCCCCTCCGGCGCTTCGGCCATCTTCGGCCCGCAAAAGGGCGCCACCCCGGAAATAGTTGCCGAGCTGGACGCTGCCCTGGCCAATTTTGCCCGCGTGGCCCGGCGTGACGTGGGGTTAGATTTCCTGGAAGGAGACTTTCCCGGGGCCGGGGCGGCCGGCGGACTGGGCGCCGGGCTCATGGCCTTCGCCGGAGGCCGCCTTCAATCGGGAATAGATATGGTCTGTGAAGTCCTGGGATTTGAGGAGCAGGTGCGGGACGCGGACCTGGTGCTAACCGGCGAGGGACGGGCCGACCTGTCGTCAATTTACGACAAGGCGCCGGTGGGCGTGGCAAGAAAGGCGGCCAGGCATGGCGTTCCGACAGTCATATTGGCAGGCAGCCTGGGGGACGGCTACCCGGAACTTTACAGCAACGGGATAGCGGCGGTGGTCTCCATTGCCGACCGGCCCATGACCTTCGAGCGCAGCCTGTCCCGCACCGAGGAACTGCTGGAAAGCGCCGCAGAGAGAACAGTCCGGCTTTGGCAGGCGGCCAGCAGCCCGCGTTAACACGGAACGGGCCCCGTGGTAACTCTCCCTCACAAAACGGCGTGGTAAGGTTAGTAGCCTGACAAATTTGAAGTGATGATAGGGCTGGACCAAACCGCCGTCCCCGCCCCTGCGGGAACCTCGACAGCCCGAGTTAAGATTCCTGCCTTTGCAGGAAGGACGGGTTAGAAACTAACTCAAAACGGTTGTTGGATCTCTCATTTGCTAAAGGCGGTAGCGTTGCACTATCCGCCACCCCCATCCTAGTAGTTCAACCACTTTGAAGTGACGGGTGAAATTGCTTCTCTCCGTCGTTCCGGCGAAGGCAGGAACCCAGAAGTCCTGAAAGTAGGGAGCCATGTCCAACGCCAACCTTCCTGGATTCTGGCCTGCGCCAGAATGACGGGTTTTGATAGTTACCAGTCATTCCAAAGTGGTTGAATTATTGGTAGTCCGACAACTTTGAAGTGATGGGTGAAATTGATACTCTCCGTCGTTCCGGCGAAGGCAGGAACCCAGGAGTCCTGAAGGTAAGGAACCGTGTCCGGCGCTAACCCTCCTGGATTCTGGCCTGCGCCAGAATGAAGGTTTTTGATAGATATCCGTCATTCCAAAGTGGTTAAACTATTGGTAGTTTGACCACTTTGGAATGATGGGCAAACCCGGGAGTCCGCTCATGGTGAGCCTGTCGAACCATGAACGGGCGGCCCTTCGACCGGCTCAGGGTGAGCGGAAATACTATCCATCAGTTCGAATAAGTTGGACTGCGAACGCGGGCGCCGTTCCGCTTTGGCCGATGGAAGGCCCGGGTTAGGGGACAACCGGCCGGCCTACTCCAGCCTTTCCTTCACAAAATCCACAACAAGGCCACTCAGGAACAGCGCCCTTTCGGCGTCCACGTCCTCGAAGGCCTCCGAGCAGATGCCTCCCGGCAGGAACCCCGGGTATCGGGTTATCTCGTAATACTTGTCCAGTTGGCGGGCCTCGCTCTTGATGGTGTCAAAGAACATCTCAAAGACCTTGGCGTCCTCGCAAAGGTCTATCAGGGAGTGCCCCCAGACGTCCTCGGAACCGCGATGGTAGAGGTAAGCCTTGACCGCCTTTTCCGCCGCCTGCTGGCACAGGAAGCAGGCCAGGTTGTATCGTTCACCCTCCCGGTTGAACTGGGCGTCCACCAGGTCCTGTTCCGCTTGTCGAAGCCAGCGGGCTCCTTCGGCCAGGTTATTCGGCACTGTATATCACCCTTCCATACCTGACTGCCGAGCAAAGGGCAGGCAGCGTGTCTTGAAGTTCCTCAAACTCCCGGGGAGTATAGACTTGGCAGTCCACCGATACCATGCTGGCCAGATGGTAGGAAAAAAAGTCCGCCCGGCGGCCGAAGGCCGCGTCCGTATCGTGTACCACCACCAGGTCTATGCGGCTGTCCGGCGAAATGTCCCCGGTAACCATGTCCCCGGTCAGGTACACCTTTTCCACTCCCAGCTGGGGTAGCAGCCCCGTGATGTTTTCCAGTTCCTTCTCCAGCATCTGCCGGCGGAACTGGGTGAATCCTATCCTTACGGGCATAACCTGTCCTCCGGGAACGACTACGTTTGTACCTGCTGGCGAGCTACCGCCATCGGGATGCCGGGTAACGCCGACGCTAGCTCCGCGCTTTTCTGAGAGCCGCTCCGTTGATGCTTCGACAAGCTCACCATGAGCGGAATTGGCAGGCTCACCACGAATGGACTCCCGGGTTTACCTGCCCACACAATGTAGGGGCGCCCAGCCGTGCGCCTCGCCGGCCTGACAAGTTTGATATAACATTGAACCGGCCCATCCATTCGCTCCCGTGCAGGCGGCAACCTCGACAAGCCCGGGTTCAGAATCCTGCCTTCGCGGGAATGACGATTCCGTGCATTAGACTTCACATAAAAGGCGATGCACAACTAGCCCAGCAGGACCAAATGCACTTCCCTCGGGCCGTGGACCCCCACCACCAACTTCATCTCAATGTCCGCAGTGCGGCTGGGGCCGGTGATGAAGTTCACATAACTGCCCATGTCGCCGCCGTTGCGGTGGTATTCCAGCCTTCGGAACAGGAAGACGTCATCCAGGCTTTCCACCACGTCTTCGGGCCTGACCACGGCCACGTGCACCGGCGGCACCAGGGAAACCAGCCTGCTCAGGCCCCGGCGCGGCAGTACCACCACGGAACCCGTCTCAGCCACGGCATAGTCAGCCCCGGTTATGCCGACGCCCGACTCCACAATTTGCTGCCGCAGCATTTCCGGCGGGGCGGCCTCGTCCCGTTTCACCAGCACAGAGCGGATACCCAGGCTGTCCAGGGCATCATCGAGGGGCAGTTCAGTGAGGGCCGGCTGGTCGGAGCGGGCTACCTGTCCGCCGGCGTGGGTTTTCGCCACCTCCGCCACGTAGCCCACCGCATCCTCGGCGCTGGAGGTTCGGAACAGGTTCCAGTTGCGCAGCCTTGCCGTGTCGGCAAACCGGTCCACCAGCCTTTCCCGCTCCCCTTCCAGCCGCGCCCTGGCCTCTTCCGCCCTGCCCTCCAGGTCGGAAATAGTTACTTCCAGGGTGGTGTTGGACACCGGGGAAGGGGAATCGTCCTGGCGGCCCAGGCTGCGGCGCACGTGGGCGAGAAATTCGTCCCTGGGCATACCTAAAGAGGCAATTGGCGAATCGGCCATACCTACCTCTCTTCCGGCCCGCCGGTGTCAGCGCTCTGCTCGACCGGGCCCGTCGCCTGGTCGCCCCGTGCCAGTTCCTGCTCCCAAATTTCGTGGAAGGTGCGGGGCGGCAACGGAGGCAGGTCCCGCGCCGCCGTCCAGCGGGAAATCAGGGGCAGCGGCGCGCCGGACACCTTGCCGTCCTTGACGAAAGGCCCCTGGGCTATGCGCCCCACCTTCCTCGCCGCGGCGAGGGCGGAGGGGTTGCTCATCAGCCAGGTGTAGCCATTGGCCGCCAGGTTGTCGGTGGCCGACACCGCCCGCTCGGCGGCATCCGGGCTTTCTACCAGCTTGTGCCGCAGGTGCAGCAGCATCCTGGGTATGTTGATTTTGATGGGACAGACCTCGCGGCAGGCGCCGCAAAGGCTGGACGCCTGGGGCAAGTCCTTTGCCTGCCCCAACCCCACCAGCGACGGGGAGACAATGGACCCAATAGGGCCCGGGTACACCCACCCGTAGGCATGACCGCCAATCTTGCCGTAAACCGGGCAAATGTTCAGGCAGGCCCCGCAACGGATGCAATAGAGCGCCTCCCGCAGTTCCGGGTCGGCAAGCAGCCTGGAGCGGCCATTATCCACCAGCACCAGGTGAAACTCCTCGGGCCCGTCCTCGTCTTCGCTGCGGCGCGGGCCCGTTACCATGCTAACGTAACTGGTCAGCCGCTGGCCTGTGGCGGAGCGGGGCAGCAAGCGCAGGAAAACCGCCAGGTCCTGCAGCGACGGGATGACCTTCTCCATCCCCGTTATCCCGATGTGGATGCGGGGCGCGGAGGTGCAGAGGCGCCCGTTGCCCTCGTTGGTGATGATTACCAGCGTTCCCGTCTCGGCAACCAGGAAATTGGCACCGCTAATGCCCAGGTCGGCCTGCAAAAACTTCTCCCGCAGGGTTACACGGGCCACCCGGGCCATTTCCTCGATGTCGTCGGTCAGCGGCACGCCCAGCTTGTCGTGAAACAGTTCTGAGACCTGCTCCTTGGTCTTGTGCAGGGCCGGCGCCACCAGGTGCGAGGGAGTCTCTTCCGCCAGTTGGATGATGTACTCGCCCAGGTCAGTCTCGTAAACCTCGATGCCGTTGGCCTCCAGGGCCCTGTTCAGGTCCAGCTCTTCCGAGACCATGGACTTGCTCTTGGTGACTATCTTTACGCCGCGCGACCTGGCAATTTCGGACACAATTTCGTTGGCCTGGGCCGAATCCCTGGCAAAGTGGACCTGCCCACCCGCCCCGGTGACCCGCTCGTGCAGCAGTTCCAGGTAGTAGTCCAGGTTGTCCAGGGCGTGAATCTTTATGCGCCTGGCTTCCTCGCGCCAGGACTCCCAAACGTCCTCGCCCACTTCCTCGATGGCATCCAGCCTGGCGTCGTTGAAGCCGCCACCAACCTGGGTGAGGGCGCGACGCAGGGTCTCGTCGTTGATTGCCTGGCCGGAAGCCCTTTTGAACTCGGCCGTCTTGACCTCAGCCATCAGCAGTTCTTCCTTCGCCGTCCAGGACCTCGGCTATGTGGCGGGTAACCACCGGCTGGCCCTGGCGGCTCAGTCCGCCGCCGATGTGCATCAGGCAGCTAATGTCGCAGGCGATGAGGGTGTTGGCGCCGGTGGAAAGGACGTTGGTGATTTTGTCCTGCAGCATCCCCTCGGAAATGTGGGGATACTTCACCGAGAAAGTGCCGCCAAAACCGCAGCAGGTAGCCGCCTGGGGCAGCGGACGGAGGTCCAGTTCTCCTACCTGTTCCAGCAGCGCCAGGGGTTCATCCCTCACTTCCATCTCCCTCAAGAGATGGCAACTGGAATGGTAGGTAGCCCTGGCCGGAAAGACCGAACCCACGTCGGTCACTCCCAGGACCTTGACCAGAAATTCAGAAAATTCGTACACCCGGCCGGCCAACTGTTCCGCCCGGCCCTCCCACTCGGGATCGCCGGCGAAGAGTTCACGGTAAAAGTTCTTGAGCATGGCGGCGCATGAACCGGAGGGAACAACCACGTACTGGCTGAGGGACAAGCTCTCCAGGGTCTTGCGGGCAAGGCTGCGTGCCTGGCGGGTGAATCCCGAGTTGTACAGGGGCTGGCCGCAACAGGACTGGTCCGCGGGGAAATCCACCTCTACGCCCAACCGCCGCAGCACCCGCACCGCGCTGACACCCACCCCGGGATAGAGTTGGTCAACAATGCAGGTGACGAAGAGGGAGGCGTGAATGCTAGTGTCCTGGGACAAGGGCGTCCTCAAAGCGGGGAATCAACGGCGTGGCCTGCTGGCGCCAAACCTGGCTGGCTGGGAGTGTTTCCCTGGCCCAACCTGCGGGTAAGGTTAACAGAAGGCGAAACCCGTCGCAACAAGAGACGGTTTACCGTCGCGGCACCGGGCCACGGGCGAGCACGGGTTATCCATCCGCCAACCCGGCAACTGCTCAGGAATGGAGGGGAGTAACAGCCCGAAGCCCGTCATTTCTGATAAGGCAGGAATCTCGACCCCGTCTGGTCAAAATTCCCGCCGTCTCGGGAACGACGATATGGAACACTCGGAGACTTCTGACTTCAATTTGACGACAGGTCCTAAGCTGGAGGTCATGTCGTCCTGAGCATGCCGAAGGGCCTAAAATCCTCCCTGGAAACCAAGACTCGGGAACCGAGACCAGCCTGCTGGGTTGGAGTCTAATAGTTCAACCATGTTGGATTGACGGGCAACTATCGAAACTCGTCATTCTGGCCTGCGCCAGAATCCAATCAGAATCCAATAAGGTTGGAGTTGGACATGGTTCCTTACCTTCAGGACTTCTGGGTTCCGGCCTTCGCCGGAACGACGGAGAAAAGCAGTTTCAACCATTATTTCAAAGTTGTCCGACCACTAGATGCTTCGGCTTTGCTCGGCATGACATTTCCCTAAAATGCAAACGCCCGGTCACCCGACTCGTCATTTGTTGACCCCTTTTCAAACAGCCTCTTATAATTGCGGGCAAACCTCGTTCGTCCTGAGGTGTCAACTCTGGTCCCGCTCTGAGCCAGCAACCCATAGCACAGCCTTCCAAATTAGAGGAGGTCTCCATGCTCCGGTTTGACTACCTGGAAGCCCGCAACCTGCGTCACGCCATTTCCTTGCTGGAGCGGCACGGGGATAGCTCCCGCCTGGTGGCCGGCAGCACCGACTTCCTGGTGCGGTGGCGGCAGGGGTTCTGGCGGCCGTCGTCAGTGGTCAACATAAAGGGCATATCCAGCCTCGGGAGAATAACCTACAACCCGCAAACCGGCCTGCGCCTGGGCGCGCTGGCTACGGTTCAGTCTATTGAATCGGACGCCCGCATCCGCCGCCGCTACCAGGCCCTGGCTACCGGAGCCACCTCCTTCGCCGGCGTTCAGGTCAGGAACCTGGCCACCGTGGGGGGCAACGTCTGCAACGCATCTCCCGCCGGCGACACCCTGCCGGCCCTCCTTGCCTTCGATGCCCAGTGCAGCATCGCGGGACCTGAGGGGGTGCGTCACCTGCCGCTGGCCGAGTTTTTCCAGGGTCCGGGGCGTACAGCGTTGTCCCAGGGCGAGATATTGACTGAACTGAGGCTGCCGCCGGCCCCGCCCCGCACCGGCTCCCTGTACATCAAGCACAGTCCCCGGGGGGCGATGGACATTGCCACTGTGGGGGTTGCTTCCGTAATCACGCTGGAGGAGGACGGCCAGACCTGCCGCGACGCCGCCATAGCCCTGGGTGCGGTGGGGCCCACACCCTTCCGGGCTTCGTCCGCCGAGGCGTTGCTGAAGGGCAAGACCCTTACCCAGGAATTGCTGGAACAGGCCGCCGACCAGGCCAGGCAAACGGCGACGCCCATTGACGACGTCCGGGGCTCCGCGGCCTACCGCAAGGACATGGTGGCAGCGTTGACCCTCCGGACCCTGCAATATGCCCAGAAATTGGCGTCCGGCGAAAGGTTGTCCTTTGAAGAGCAGCGCCGCCTGGCTGTCCAGACAGCCTTTTAGAAGTTCATCCCCATAGGTGTAATGGGGAAGCAGGGAGTCCGCTCGTAGTGGGCCCGTCGAACCTTGAGCGGACTGCCCTTTGGCAAGCCCAGGGCGAGCGGAAATATTAGTCATCAGTTCTAATAGGTTGAACCCCTAGGTAGGGAGTAGCCAACAAGCACGGTTCGGGCGTTTGTTGGCTCGCAAATGCCCGGCGAAACCGGATTTTGTTCCGCCATGAGCCCAGGCATTACTCACCCGCGAAACGGAGGTCTTTGTTTGAATAAGCAACCGCTGGAACTTACCGTAAACGGGCGCCGGACCCAGGCCCTGGTGGCGCCCTACTATTCGCTGCTGGATACCCTTCGGGACGAACTGCACCTAACGGGCACCAAGAAGGGCTGCGACGAGGGGGACTGCGGCGCCTGCACCGTCATCCTGGACGGCAAGCCTGTCACCTCCTGCCTGGTGCTGGCCCACGCCGCCCGCAACGCTGACATAACCACCGTGGAAGGGCTGGCGTCGCCCGAAGGTCTTCATCCCGTGCAGCAGGCCTTCATCGAAAAGGGCGGCCTCCAGTGTGGCTACTGCACTCCCGGACTCATCATGGCGGCCGTGGGCCTTCTCCAGGACAACCCAAGCCCCAACGAGGAAGAGGTCAAGTTCGCCATTGGCGGCAACCTCTGCCGCTGCACGGGCTACACCAAGGTGGTCGAGGCAATTATGCTGGCAGCCGAAAGGATGGCCCCCGGCTACGAGTAGTCGTCCATCGTCACGAAAATGACCGCTAGGCTGAGACTCCGTTCGTGGTGACCTAGTCGAACCATGAAGGGACGGCCCTTCGACAAGCTCAGGTTGAGCGGAAATATCATCCATTTGTTCCGACTAGCTGAACCAATAGGGCGGTCGTCAACCTGCCTTCCCCGGTCGAACCTGCCGCCGACGTCAAGGAAGGTCAGGGGCCGGGCAGACCGCCCACCGGGTCTTTTCCCCCAAGCCACCAGCAAGGAGATGAGCAAAATGACCAGCTTCCAGGTCCTGGAGCAGAGCCATCCCAGGGTAGATGCCTGGGAAAAAGTGACCGGTCAGGCCACCTACGCCGGCGATGTGTACTTGCCGGGCATGTTGATGTGCAAAATCCTGGCCAGCTCTCGCAGCCACGCCCGGATCGTCAGCATAGATACCTCCAGGGCCGAGGCCCTGCCCGGTGTCCGGGCCGTTATAACCGGCCGGGACTTTCCCCAGGTTCGGTTCGGGTCCGGCGCGCTGAAAGACCGCTACATCATGGCCCGGGACATCGTCTATTACATTGGCGAGCCCGTGGCGGCGGTAGCTGCCGAGGATGAAATCACCGCCCAGGAAGCCATTGACCTAATAGAAGTGGAGTACGAGGACCTGGATGCCGTGGTTGACCCGATTACCGCTCTAAGGACCGGCGCGCCTTCGGTACACCCGGACCTGGAATCCTACGAGGGCTACGGATTCACCATCGAAGGCGGCAATATCTGCACCCTGCTGGACGCCGACCGGGGCGATGTGGACCAGGCTTTCGAGGAAGCCGACCACGTCTTTGAGGACACCTTCCGCTCCCAGGGCATCAACCAGGGCTTCCTGGAACCCATGGCCTGCGTGGCCAACGTGGAAGCCAACGGACGCCTCACCGTCTGGGCCTCTACGCAGGGCCCCTACCAGGTGCGCGCCCAACTGGCCCCGGTGCTGGACATGCCCCTGTCCAACATCCGCATTATTCCCATGGAACTGGGCGGCGGCTTTGGCGCCAAGCTGCGGCTGGCCTTCGAAGCCTTTCCCGCCCTGCTTGCCATGAAGACAGGCAGCCCGGTCAAGCTGATAAATACCCGGGAAGAGGTTTTTACCCTTAACGGTCCCCGCCATCCCGTTACCAACTACATCAAGACCGGGGTAAACAACGACGGGACCATCGTTGCCCGGGAGGCCTACACCATTTTCGACGTGGGCGCTTACCTGGGCGCCGGCCCCAATTCGGGCATTGGCCATGGGCTGGGCGCATACGACATCCCCAATTTCCGGCTCCGCTCCTACGGGGCCTACACCAACAAGGTTTACGTGGGCTCGTACCGGGCCTCCGGCGTGGCCGACATGACCTTTGCCGTCGAGTCCCACATGGACATCATCGCCCACAAGCTGGGCATGGACCCGCTGGAGTTTCGGTTGAAGAACGCCATCAAGGAGGGCGACGTTGCCGTCAACGGTTCCAGAGTGCCCGGCAACGGGTTGGTGGAGACCCTTATGGCGGTCAAGGAAAGGTTGGGGCTGCCCAAGGAACTGCCCAAAGACCACGGCGTGGGCATCGCCCTATGCGAGTGGCGCAGCGGCGCCGGCCCTTCCACCGCCTCCATCAGCGTTAACGAGGACGGTACGGTCAGCCTGCTCACCGGCTCGGTGGACATTTCGGGCAGCGATACTTCCCTGGCTTCCATAGCCGCCGAGACCCTGGGTATCTCCATAGGGCAGGTAATAGTTGCCAAGCGGGATACCGATTTGGCCCCCTTCACGGGACCCAGCGGCGGCAGCCGTATCGTGTACAGCCAGGGCAAGGCGGTGCAGATGGCCGCCGAAGACACCCTGGACAAACTGCTGGCCCTGGCCGCCGACCGGCTGGGCGTTCCCCAGGATGCCCTGGCCTGTGCCGGCGGGCGGGTTTACGTCCAGGACAACCCGCCCCAGGGCCTCAGCCTGGGACAGTTGGCCGCCGCCAGCATCAACTCGCGAACCGGGCCCATCACCGGAAACGCTTCCCTCTCCACCTTGCCCTATGCGCCCGTTTTCAGCGCCCAGGCCGCCGAGGTGGCCGTGGACCGGGCGACGGGCCAGGTCAAGCTCACCCGCTACGTCCAGTGCCAGGACGTGGGCGTCGCTATCAACCCCATGGCAGTGGAGGGGCAGCTGGAGGGCGGGGCGGTGCAGGGCATTGGACGCGCCCTGACCGAGGACATGCTCTTCGACCAGGAGACTGGAGCGGTGCGCAACCCCTCCTTTGCCACTTACCTGATGCCCCTGGCGCTGGACCTGCCCGAACTGGAAACCCTGATGGTGCGGGTACCCTCCGAGGACGGCCCCTTTGGCGCCCGCGCCGTGGCGGAACCCCCGGGCTTCGGGCCGCCGGCGGCCATAGCGAACGCAATTTACGATGCGGTGGGTGTCAGGATTCGCGAGTTGCCCCTGTCCGGGGAACGGGTCCTGGCCGCGCTCAACGGCCAGGCAGACGAGGAAATAGCCTACATCGGCGATGAACTGGATGAGTTGAAGCGTGCCGAGGGGCTGCTGGGGTAGTGGATGCTATTTCCGCCCGCCCTGAGCCTGTCCAGGGGCCGTCCATTCACGGTTTAACAAACTCACCCCGGGCGGGAGGGCAATCGCATTGCAGCAAAAATGTCATGCCGAGCGGAGCCGAAGCATCTAAGCTCCTGCCCGGCAGGTATGTGTCGGGTCCCCAACCGTGGCTGGGCAGGAGGATTTTAGACCTTTCGGCAAGCTCAAGGTGAAGCGATTTTGCTCAGTATCCTTTAGACAATTCATAATGCGATTGACCTGCCATGAGCGGGCTCTCAACTTTCACTAATTTCCTAAGCTGATGGACCGCTAGATTTGCCCCGCCACCCCCTGCCTGCTTGATGTAGCAGTGAGCGGCATGAGAGTGACTCCCCGAAGAGAATCCAAGCCCGGCCATGAAGCGGCCGGGCTTGCTTTATTCCGATAGCAGGTTAGGGACGGTTTCAGGGTCGAAGGGGCTGAGCCCTCACCAGGATTTTGCCCGGCATCTCACCCGTAACTGCCCCGTTAAATTACACGTTGCTTATTGCGACCTGCATTCCTTTAGTAGTCCCAGTGCCGGGAAAAGCCACCACCGCCTAATTGGTTTGGCCCGCGGTTGACGGGCCTTTCCCAACCCATCGCATCACGGCGCCCCAACGCTCTCGGTAACCTCGGGCTGGTCGTTGTAGTAGCGCGACATGAACAGCAGCCCGTCATGGCGCACGGCCCACGTATGGGCGTAGAGAGTCTCCGAAGACCTCACGTTGGGGAACAAGTCACTGACCCATTTCCCCGCCTCAGTGGCCTCCGTCATCTCCTTTCCAATCTGACGACTGGCGCGCGTAGCCAAGTCATTCAGGTCAGTTCCGATGAGGTGCTTTCCCAGGTGAGCGACCCGGATGATGTCGTTTGCATCCACCAGCGTGAGGCCCCACTGACCGTCAACACTATCGGCGCTGTTGTAGCGGTTCACGGTGGCGTCTATGCCATTGGCCTGGTAATAGTCTATGGCCTGCTGCACGTATGCCTTGGTCCGGGCCGCCGGGTCTTCAATCCGCTCGTAATAGCCGGAGGCGAAGAGCATTCCGTCGCTGCGCACGGCATAAGACACCTTGGGAACTTCCTTGAGGGTTACCGGATGGGGCCACAGGTATTCCACCCAGACCCCGTCCTCCGACGCCTTGGCCAGTTCGTCGCCCAGTCTGTAGCCGTCGGAACCTACCACGTCCTTGATGTCCGTTCCAATGAGGCCCGGCAAAAGGGGATGAATGTGGTATATATCCTCGGCGTCGGTGGCGAACAGGTACCATTCGCCTTCAAAGCTGGCGACACTGTTGTAGTAGTTGAGCAGGGACTCCAAACCGTCGCGCTGGTACCGCTCCACGGCCTGGTTCACATACTGGACTGTGTACTCCTTCGGGTCGGCGTCCCTCCAGGCCGGGGGCCCCGTCTCGGGCTCGCCGGCGTAATATCCCGAGGCAAAGATCAGTCCCTGGTGGCGAATCGCCCAGGTGACTTTCTGCTGCTCCTTCCTGGATACCGGGTGTGGCCACAGGTATTCCACCCAGACCCCGTCCTCCGTGGCCTGGGCTATCTCCTTGCCCAGTTCCTGCCCGTCGGAGCCGACAACGTCCTTGATGTCGGTCCCAATCAAGTGAGGGAAGATGGGATGGGCCAGGTAAATGTCATCCTCGCCGATTAGGAAAAGGTAGAACTGTCCGTCCAGGCTGTCCTGGCTGTTGTAGTGAGCAATTACGCTGTCCAGGCCCTCCATGTCGTACAAGGAAGTGGCCTTGCTCACGTATTCCTTTACGGAGTCTCCCACGTCCTGCACCAGCACCGAGTGGCTGGCTGAAAACACCAGGCCATCGTGAAGCACGACCAGAACCCGCCTGGGTTCTTCCTGCTTTGTAAGCGGATTTATGCCACGGGACATGATCCAATGGCCTTCTTCGGTTGCAGCGTCCAACATCTGGGTGAAGGCGCTGAATCGGGAACCCGTACCAACGTATTGGCCCTGCAATATGGGAATGCTGCGGTAGATGAGCAGCCTGTCTTCGGCCTGGTCCAGGAGGATTAGCGTCCGTCCATCCTGTGTGGCTTCATCGGACTTGTAGAACTCTAAGGTGGAGTCCAGCCCGTTCTGCAGGTAGTATTCTATGGCCCTGGTTACATAAGCCTTGGTTAGGGCGTCGCCACTGGAACCGCCCGGTTCGGATGTCGGCTCCGGTTGCGTGACCGGGACCGTCACGGCAACGACGGCAACCGTGGGTTCCGGGGCCGCTGTGGCCGTCGGCACCGGCGCGGGTGTCGGCGCCGGCATGGCCGTGGGTTCCGGGGCCACCGTAGCAGGGGGCGCCGCCGTCGGAGCAACCGTGGGTTCCGGCGCCGGCGTTGCAACCGCCTGGGGAGTGGGCGCTGCCGTGGGTTCCGGGGCGGCCGTCGGGGCGGAGGTTGGAGCAGTTGCGGCTTCCGGCGCCGCGGTAGCGATTGGCGCCGTCGTTGGGGATGGGTCATTGCCGCAGGCAACTGCGAAGGCAGTAAAGGAAACGACGGTCAAAAGCAAGAATAATGCGCCCAAACCGGGTGGAAATCCCCGGCAATTCCAGGCTTTCCGGCCCGTCTCAATTACCTTCTCTCGCTTGGTTCGCACCATGAATTAACCCCCTTCGCACGTGTTGACTGTACTCCCGCAGTTAATGGAGAGCTTGTAAAAAAACAGGATAAGTACATTGTCTCATTAATGTGGCCCTTTTGCGAAGTCCTGCCCGGGCAATCGCGCTATAAGTTAGACCAAAGGACACAAGGGAAGGTAATGTCATCTTGAGTCTTTCGGCTCGGCTCAGGATAAACACTGCCAAAGGTCTAGAGTCCTTAAGCCCAGTCGCGGTTGGAGGGACGATACAAACCTGCCGGGTAAGAGTCAGGAGAATTTCTGAACAAGTCCCCTCTCCCCTGGCGGGAGAGGGTTTAGGTGAGGGGGAATTTCCCGGCAGCAAGCTATCACCCCCGTCCTAACTTTCCCCCATCAAGGGGGAAGGGGCCTTAGTCAGAGGTTCCTTGGATGCTTCGGCTTCTCTCAGCATGATTTTTTTCAAAACGCGATTGCCTTGCCCCGCACATCCGCTAACTCTGCCCCTCGTATGAACAATGATATACTTTGTTCCGGTTCCTAATGGAACGGCCTTTGGGAATTATTACGTTTTGTCCCAACCACCTCTCCCGGGCCTGCCTGATTCAAGGGAACAACACTTTGCTCCTTTCACGTGTGTTGGCAGTCCGGTCTTGGAAAGTCCATTAGTGGAACAAGATGCCGCCCCGAAATCGGGCGCGCAAATAAGGGCCGGTCGGCAGGCGGTGGGTAATTCTCCTCGGACTGTTACGGCCAGGTTATTTCCAGATGTTCAGAAACTCCCAAGGGCGACCCGAAGTCCACTACGAACCGGAGGAGAAGTGCCCGCCCCTGGTGGCGCTAGTTTCTGCGCTCCAGATATTCCTGCCCAATACCATCGGCATGATAATGCTGGCGGCGCTGGTGGTAAGGGCGTCGGGCGAGTCTGGTGAATACCTTTCCTGGGTTACGTTTACGACCCTGGCGGTTACCGGCGCCAGCATGATGCTGCAGTCCATGCAGTTGCGGCACTTCGGGTCGGGCCGTCTCATAGTTTCCAACTTCAATGTCCCTTTTCTGGCGGTTTCCGCCCTGGCGCTGCATGTTGGCGGGCCCGGCTTGCTGGCCACTTTGACGGTAGCATCCACGCTGGTCCAGTCCCTTCTGACCCTTCGGCTCGCATCCCTCCGGCGCATTTTCACCCAAACGGTAAGCGGCGTCGTGGTAATGCTGGTCGCCGTCTCCTCCGTTCCCTTTGTCATCAGCCGGGCGGTTGTTGTGCCGGAAGGCGAAACTACAATGCTGTTCCTGGCGCCGGGAATCGTCGCATTGGCCATCGGGGTCTTGATATCTCTGCAAGACAGGCCCGTCTGGCGAATGTGGGTGTTGCCGGCCACCGTGGCCGCGGGGCTTGTGTTGGCGGTGCCCCTGGGCTATTACGACCCCGCAATCATTGTTGACGCCCCGTGGCTTCACTTGCCCCATCAGGGTTGGCCGGGGCTGGACCTGACCTTTGGCGCCGACTTCTGGGCCCTGTTGCCGGTCTTTGTCTTTGTGAATCTCACCGCCTTCATGAAAGCCGTGGGAGACCTGTCGGTGATTTACCGCGCCTCCTACCGGAATCAGACGGCAGTTGACTTTCGTGCTGTGCAGGGCGGACTCAACGTGTACGGGGTGGGCACCCTTGTCTCCGGCCTGTTGGGAACCGTTCCCGTGGCGGCGCCGTGGGCGACTACGGCCGTTTACATCAGCTTTACCGGCGTAGCCGCCAGGAGCGTAGGCATTTACCTGGGACTTTTGACATTGTTGGTTGCCACCTTCTCCAAGCTGCTGGCCGTGCTGGTTGCCATACCCAGCCCCGTAGTAAGCGCCGTTTACGTGATTATATTCGGAATGCTGTTTGTGGAGGGCGCGAAAACGGTATTTTCAGGCCAGATTGACCAGAAGAAAGCAGCCATCACCGGCATTTCCATGGTGCTGGGACTGTCAGCGGGGACTATCAGCGGTTTTTTCGAAGGGACCGCCAGTCACCTGGTGGGCAGCACCATCGTTTTTGGCGGAATGGCGGCCATAGCCATGACCCTGTTCGCCGAGCTTTCCAGCTTTCGCGCCAGGAAACTGAGGGTAGACCTTTCCCAGGCCTGTCTGCCCGACGTTGACGAGTTTCTCAGCCAGTTTGCAGACGCTCATTCCTGGACGGAGCGGGGGAAAAACCGCCTGCGCCTGGTGGGTGAAGAAGTAATTCTGAGCCTGCTTGACGAACATAACGGCGGCCCCGGCGAACAGAAGCGCAGGCTGGTGGCCTCAATTCGCCCCGACGGCGGCTCGGCTGAGCTTGAAATTGTTGTCGCTTCCGACGACGCTATCCAGGGAAACATCGAGAACCGAATGGCCTACCTGGGACATGATCAAATGCTGGAGGACGGGCAGGAGTTGTCGGTAAACATCCTCAATCACTACGCCTCATCGGTCCACCACCGCAAGTACTACGGCATAGACATAATCAGCTGCCACGTGGACCGCTAAGAAGCACGCGCCCCAAATCATCCCCCTTCCCGCAACCCCAAACAAAAAACCCGGCCGCTTAACGGCGGCCGGGCTACAACCATTACAAAGAAAACCGGCGAGGACAAGGTGGCGGGAGTGCGAGGGAGTCGAACCCACCTACCCCGCTCTTCACGAGGCATAACGGATTTGAAGTCCGCAAGAGCCACCGGGCCCCTTCCACTCCCGCGATTCAGCAGCGCCGGTACCTGCGGGGACTTAGCTGCCCAGCACCGAGTCTATCTTGCGCTTCAAAGCTCCCTTGGGAACCGCGCCCACTACCTGGTCAACCGGCTGGCCGTCCTTGAAGAAGATGAGCGCCGGTATGCTGCGGACGTTGAACTTCATGGCGATATTCGGATTGTTGTCCACATCAACCTTGGCCACGTTCAGCTTGCCGTCGTACTCCAGGGCCAGGTCGTGCACTGCGGGAGCAATCATCTTGCACGGGCCGCACCACTCCGCCCAGAAATCAACCAGCACCGGCAAATCCGAGCCTTCCACCTGGTCTGCCCACGTGCTTTCACTAACATCAACTGGTTCAGGCATTTAGTCCTCCCGGGAAAGCATTACTTCCCGCACAAAAATTGGCCGGAACGGACCACCACCGTCTCGCCAAAGCCGCTCGCGGCTGTTCTTGCTGACGGTTGGCCGACTGGCCTTTGGTGTCAGTTTAACTATGGTTGCCCTTTGGGTCAACAGCGATTTGTCAGGTAACCGTCCAGAGGCAGCAGGAACAGGTTGCCCCCTTGAACCGTCGTTCCCGCTACGACGGGAACCTCTACTTCAGCCTGTTACTTCCGTCCATTTCTGAACAGTTACCGCCGGCGGCAGGACAATCGTGTTTTAGAAAGATGTCATGCTGAGCGAAGCCGAAGCATCTGAACTTCTACTCAGAAGGTTTATGTCTGGTCTTCCGCCGCGACTGGGAACGAGAACTTTAGACCTTTTGGCAAGCTCAAGGTGACAAGCCCTTCTTCTGTGCCCTTGGGGTGAATTCATGCTGAGATTGCCCGCTGTCGGCGGGCGTTTCTTGGATAATTTTCTTCCCCTGGTTTATAGTGTGGTACGGAGGCTTTCTTGACTCAGCAGAAACTGGCGGTTGGACAGCGGATACAGCTATCGTTGGACTCCTGGGGACGCCTGGGTGAAGCCATGGCCCACTACCAGGGCCAGGACGTGTTCGTGCTGGGAGGAATCCCGGGCGAAGAGGTGCTGGCCGAGGTTGTTCGCGTGCGCCGTAAATATGTTGCTGCTGCCGTGGTAGAAGTCTTGGAGCCCTCTCCGAGCCGCAAGGAAGCCCCCTGCCGGTATTACGGCCAATGTACCGGGTGCCAATGGCAGCACGTGGAGTATCCGGCGCAGTTGGCCGTCAAGCGAGACAAGGTTGTGGACGCCCTGCGGCGGGTAGGCGGACTGACTGACGTTAACGTCCTGCCTACCTTGCCTTCTCCCCTGCAATTCGGGTACCGCAACCACGCCAGGTTTACCGTAGGTAGGGCTGGCGACCTCGGTTTCGTCAACCGGGAGACCCGCCGCTTTGTCCGGATTGAGGACTGCATGCTGATGCATGACGGCATTAATCACATTCTCGGCCAACTGCAGGACCGCTGTGGCGAGACCACCCAGTTGGCGATCCGGGCCGGCCGCGACACTGGTGACTACCTGGTGCAACCGCCGCTGAAGAACACTGACGTAAATATCAAGACCGGCCAGAAACACTACCGGGAGTCGGTTAAAGGCCAGGAGTTTCGGGTGGCTTCGCCCTCCTTCTTCCAGGTCAACGTGGACCAGGCATCCCGGCTCATTGAAATGGTCAGGGACGCCCTGGGCCTGTGCGGCAGGGAAACGCTTCTGGATGCTTACACCGGCGTTGGGACCTTTGCCATCCTGCTGGCGCCCTTTGCCAGGAGAATCTACGCCATTGAAGAGTCCTCGGCCGCCGTGGCCGATGCCAGGGAAAACGCGGCCGGCGTCGGCAACGTGGAGTTCCTGCTGGGCAAGACGGAGGACGTGCTGGCCGACCTGCCGGAGTCCCCGGACGTGGTGATTCTGGACCCGCCGCGCTCCGGCTGCCAGGAAGGCGCCCTGAAGGGCCTGCTGGCCCTGAATCCGCCCCGGGTGGTTTACGTTTCCTGCGACCCGGAGACTCTGGCCCGCGACCTGAAGGCGCTCTGTGCCGAGAGGTACGAAGTTGAGCGCATCCAACCCCTGGACATGTTTCCCCAGACACACCATGTGGAGTGCGTGGCCGTGCTTACCAGCAAGCCTTCCCTGCCTCGGCTGATTCTGGGTTCCTCCTCTCCCCGCCGGCGGGAACTGCTGACCGAGTTGGGCCTGCCCTTCGAGGTCATCCCTTCCAACGCCCCGGAAGAGCAGCTGGAGGGAGAGAGTGCGGAAGAAATGGTCCGGCGCCTGTCGGTGGACAAGGCCACGGTAGTTGCCGCCGGGCAGACCGAGGGCTACGTCATCGGTGCGGACAGCACGGTGGTGTTGGACGGGAAGTCATTTGGCAAACCCGGGGACGCGGACGATGCCCGCGCCATGCTGCGCGAGCTATGGGGAACGAGGCACCAGGTCAGTACCGGCCTCACCGTCTTAAATGTAGCCACAGCCCGGCGCGTCACGGACCACATGACCGCCGATATCCAGATGCGGGAGTTTACCGACGAGGAAATGGAACAGTCCATTGCCACCGGGGTTCCCATGGACAAGGCCGGCGCCTACGCCATCCAGGACCGGGACTTTGAGCCGGCCAGGGTGATATCCGGCTGCTATTCCAACGTCGTTGGCCTGCCCCTCTGCCGGCTGGCGGAAATGCTGCGGGAACTTGGTTACCCCTTTCCGGCAGACCTGAAGCCGCCGGTGGCCAATGAGTGCCTCGGACCCTGCCCCTTTGTGGCTGCTGCCGGAGCCCCGCAGGTCGAGGGACAACCATGAACTTCTTCGGTATCGGCATGGTGGAATTGGCGGTAATCTTCCTTGTCGCCTTCCTGGTTATGGGGCCGGCCAAGACCATTGAAATGGCCCGCTCCGCCGGGAAACTCATCGGCGACCTGCGCCGCACGGTCAACGACATGACGGCCGCGGCGGATCTGTCCGGCCTGGACCGCGCCAGCGGCCCGGCAACACCCAACGGGCCGGCATCTTCAAATGGGCCGGCGTCCCCCACTACGCTGGCATCGCAGCAGCCCTTCCCGACGCCCACCGGTGCGGTACCCACCACCGGGCTTGGCGAGAGCCATGGCCACAACCACGAGGAAGACTCCGGGGAGAACCCGGATAAGGGCCCCGAAGCCAGCCCCGGCAACAGCCCCGGAGATGTCAATGAGCAGCGCCCGTGAATTGACGCTTATTGAGCACCTGGGCGAACTGCGTCGCCGGGTCTTCATCTCCCTGGTCGCCCTGATCCTGGGGGCGATGGTGGCCTTCTTTTTCTGGACCGATATTGTTGAGCTGCTGAAGCGTCCGGCCCAGCAGATTAACGACGGTGAGGGCGTCATACTCATAGCAACCCAGGTTACCGAGTTGCTGTCCACCAGCGTGAAAGTGTCCCTGGTGGGCGGGTTCATCCTGGCCTTGCCGGTAATCCTCTACCAGGTAGTACGGTTCATAGCCCCGGGCCTCACCCCTGCGGAACGCCGTTACCTGTTCCTGTTCATGCCCGGCGCCCTGCTGGCCTTCTGCTGCGGGCTGGTCTTTGCCTACTATGTGCTGACGCCCCGGGCCCTGCCATTCCTGCTGACCTTTGGCGGCGGCGTGGCCGACCCTCTTATACGCATCAGCAACCTGGTTGACGTAATGCTCCGCCTGCTCTTTTGGATGGGCCTGGCCTTCGAGACGCCAGTGATCATGTACCTGTTGGGGCAGTTGGGCATCGTAACGTCCAGCATGTTCCGGCGCTTCCGCAAGTACTGGGTCGTGGTAGCCTTTACCCTGGGCGCCATAATCACCCCCACCTTTGACCCGCTGAACCAGACGTTGGTGGCGGTCCCGTTGCTGGCCCTGTACGAAGTCGGCATTTTCCTGGCCTGGCTGGCGGGCCGGTCCCGGCGCAAGGCGTCCAGCGAACTGGTTTCCCTGTCCGACGGCCACTAATGCGTGTCGTCAAATTGCTTTTTCGTCTTTCCGGCGAAAGCCGGAATCCAGAGTCGCCTCGCAGTGGTAGGGTATCCATCGGAAGGAAATTGGAATCCGGTTCAAGACCGGAATGACAGTTGGTATGACGACAACTCCCAAAAAAAGAGGACGGCTTTTCTTGCCGTCCCCTGGTGAAAACGCTCGGTTGAAGCGCCGGTTATTTGTTCTCGTCGGTAGGAGGGGTTGATTCGCTCTTTGCGGCAGGTTGGGTAACGTCTTCCTCGCCGGTGACGGAACTCTTGAAAGACCGGATGCCCTTGCCAAGTGAAGAGCCAATTTCCGGCAGCCGCTTGGCGCCGAATATCAGCAGCACTATCAGCAGGATGATTAGAATCTGGGGTAGCCCGATAGGCCCGAAACCCATTTCGCCTCCAGGATTTTACGAATGCGATAATCAATGATAGCAAAATTCGCCACGGAGTAACAGGCCAAGCAGTTGCCGGCTCAGGGCAATCGCTCCTTAACGAAATGTTGTCCTGAATGACCAAAACTGTAATTCTGAACGGAGTGAAGAAGCTAAAATCCATTCCACTAACCGAATTTCGGGCGGGAAACAGTTCTATTGGGCAGGATTGAGGGACCTTCGGCAGAGTTTATCCTGAGCCAAGCCGAAGGATTCAGGGCAACATGGCTTTCGGTTCAGGCGTTTAGCGTAACTTAGGACGCGATTGCCCTGGATTTTCCGGCTTGAGGCAATTGCATTGCATGACATTTCTCTATAACGTCACTGCCTGTGAATTTTGCCCATTCCGGTTGTTGCCCCGAGCGGGTGGTATAATCGGAAAACTCTATCCTGGGCACGATTTTACGGGAACCGATTTCACTGGGAACGACATAACTGGGAACGGTAATAATGGCAGCGGAATACGATCTCATTGTTATAGGGGCCGGCCCGGGCGGTTACGTAGCCGCCATCCGCGCCAGCCAATTGGGTATGAAGACCGCCATCGTTGAGCGCGATGCCCTGGGCGGCGTCTGCCTCAACTGGGGTTGCATACCCAGCAAGGCGCTGCTCAAGAATGCGGAGGTAGTTTCTTACTTCAACCGGGCCGAGGAATTTGGCCTCAAGTTTGACAATTTCACCGCCGACTATTCCGCAGCCATTGACCGCAGCCGCAAGGTGGTTGACCGTAACGTGCGGGGCGTGAGCTACCTGCTCCGCAAGAACGAAATAGACCACATCGCCGGCGAGGCGACTTTGAGGGGCAACGGCGTCGTGGAAGTGAGTCCGGAGGGCCGGCAGCTACAGGCCAGGAACATCATAATCGCCACCGGGGCCCGTCCCCGTTCCATCCCCCCGCTGCCCATAGACGGGGATAAGGTTATCACCAGCAAGGAAGCCATAGTATTGAAGGAATTGCCCCGGTCCATAGTCATTGTCGGCGGCGGGGCTATTGGCCTGGAGTTCGCCTATCTGTACCGGATGTACGGAGTTGACGTAACCATCGTTGAGTTGCTGCCCCGGCTGGCCCCCAACGAGGATGAGGAAATCAGCCGCCAGGTAGAGCGCTCCTTTACCCGCCGTCACCGCATCCAGGTCATTACAGGCGCCGGCGTAACCGGCGTGACCCAGGACGGAGCGGGGCTCCAGGTTTCCGTGGACCAGGCCGGCGAGCAGCAGACCATTGCCTGCGACAAGGCGCTGGTGGCCATCGGAGTTCAACCCAACAGTGAAAACCTGGGACTGGAAGCGTTGGGCGTTGCCACCGTTGGCGGCTACCTCCAGGTGGATGAGAACATGGCAACCAACGTGCCCGGCATCTTTGCCATCGGCGACGTTACCGGCAAGCTGGCCTTGGCCCACGTGGCTTCCGCCCAGGCCAACCTGGCGGTGGACGGTATCGCCGGCCTTGACCCTCAGCCCCTGGATTACTCCCAGATGCCCCGTGCCACCTACTGCCAGCCCCAGATTGCCAGCTTTGGCCTGACCGAGGAGCAGGCCAGCGAGGCCGGCCACGATGTCAAGGTGGGCAAGTTCAACGTGCAGGCCAACGGCAAGGCCCTGGGCATGGGAGAGACCGACGGCATGATTAAGCTGGTGGTTGATTCCCGGTATGGAGAAATCCTGGGCGCCCACATGGTTGGGCCCGAGGTTACCGAATTGCTGGGCGAACTTTCCCTTACCCGTCTGCTGGAAGGCACTACCCTGGAACTTGGCTGGATGGTGCACGCCCACCCCACAATTTCCGAGATCATCAAGGAAGCCGCCCTGGCCGCCGAGGGCCGGGCCGTCCACATGTAGTCCCGTCCACCCTGGCCGGACAGAGCGGCGGCGGGAAACACGCAGGAGGCAAAGTTGGCAACGACCATAGTAATGCCGAAGATGGGCTACGATATGCGGGAAGGTACCGTCGTCCGATGGTACAAGCGGGAGGGCGAGGAAGTTGCCCGGGGTGAGGTTATTGCCGACATTGAAACCGACAAGGCCACCGTGGAGTTTGAAGCCTATACCGGCGGCATTCTGCACCGCCGCGTGGCCCAGGAGGGTGTTCCCGTTGCGGTTGGCGACGCCATCGCCGTCATTGCCGACCCGGGCGAGGCCGTGGCTGAAGGGGGGGATGAAACGCCGACCGACGCAGGCGTTACAACCCGGCCCAATGGCCTGGATGCGTCGGATGTCGCAGCGGCGCCGGCGGTCACGGCATCTTCAGCGACAATGGCCGTGGCGCGGCCCGATGGCGAGGTCCGGGCCTCCCCCATTGCCCGTCGCCTGGCCCGCGAACGGGGCATAGACCTGGCTGCCGTCGCCGGAACGGGCCCCGGCGGCCGCATCGTGGAAAAAGACGTTCTTGACCACGTCGCCCCTGCCGCGGACGGCTCATCCCCCCTGTCTGCCGCGCAGACGCCGACCAAGGCAGTTGACGGCTGGGTCAAGGCTTCACCCCTGGCGCGCCGCTTGGCCCGGGAGAGGAACATTGACCTGGCGACGGTGCAGGGCAGCGGCCCCGACGGCCGCGTCACCCAGCAGGATATCCTGGACCACAGGGAACCGGCGCCTGCACAGATCCGCGAGTCCGAGGTCCCCACTCCTTATGAAACGTCGCCCGCACCTGCTCCTGGACCCGCGGCAACGCCCGCCCGGGAACCGGCCGTGCCGGCAGCATCGGAGTCGGGTACCGAACGCGTTGAGCTTTCCCGAATGCGCCAGGCCATCGCCAAGGTGACGGTGGACAGCAAGCAGCAGGCTCCCCACTTCTACGTGACTGCCGAAGTGGACATGGACCGGGCCATGACCCTGCGCCGGGAGATTAACGATACCCTGCCTGCCGACCGGCGGGTCAGCGTCAATGACCTGGTAATCCGCGCCTGCGCCATTGCCCTGCAGCGGCACCCCAAGTTCAACGCCTTTTACCGGGAAGACCACCTGCAGTTTAATGAGGCGATTAATATCGGCATCGCAATTTCCCTGGACGCCGGCCTTATTGTTCCGGGCATCTCCGACTGTGGAAACAAGAGCCTGGCCGAGATTGCCGAGGCGAGCAAGGACCTGATTAACCGGGCCAACAGCGGCTCCCTGCGCAACGAGGAGTACAGCGGCACAACCTTCAGCGTCAGCAACCTGGGTATGTTCGATGTGGACAGCTTTGCTGCCATCATTTTTCCGCCCCACGCCGCTGTCCTGGCCGTGGGCACCGTCCGGGAGCAGCCCGTCGCGCGGGATGGCGAGCTGACGGTGGGGCAGGTGATGAAGGCCACGCTTTCCACCGACCACCGGGTAGCCGACGGCGCGGAAGCAGCCCGTTTCCTGGTCGAGGTCAAGGGTCTGCTGGAAAAACCCCTGGGCCTGCTGCTCTAGAATGCCAATCTGTTTGAAGTGGTAATTGGACCGTCCCAATCCGTCGTTCCAGCCTGCGCGGGAACCTCGACAGGCAGGAGTCTTAACTCCTGCCTTCGCAGGACTGACCATTTAGTGCATTACCCGTCGCTTCATTTCTGATGGAATACCAGGCAATGCCGTCCCCGGATATTCTATTCCGGGCCGGCCCGGCCGGTTTTCTGTATCGGCCCGGAACGACTATCCGCAGGGCCGGGCAGTCGGTCGGCGGCGCAAAGGTGGCAAGCCAGGGGGATAATGCGCACTCCCATACGGTCCTTTAAGTCAACATAAGGAAGCGACCCCCATGACCACATCCCGGGCCACCGGCTACTTTCCTCGAATCTACCCACTGGACGCCCACTCGCTTACCGAGGAAGAGATAGCCGTAGCCTTCGCCATGACCTCCCGCAGTCCCGAACCCTTCGACGAAATCGCCGAGAAGGTCAGCCAGGAAAAGGCGGCGGACTTCCACGAGCGCTGGGTGCTGGGCTATGGCCATGGTTCGGTTGCCGAGCACGCCGTGGTCCACCTGGCCGTGGAGAACATATCCCGCCTGGCCTGTGACGCCCTGGAAGACAACCGCCTGGCCTCCTATACGGAAAAGTCCTCGCGCTACCAGGTAATGCCCCGGGACTACTACCACGTCCCGGCGGAACTGGAGACGCACCCGGAGGCGCGGGCCACCTTCATTGCCACCGCCAAGGAATTGTTCAAGGCTTACGAAAACCTGCTCGACGGCGCCATGCAATTCCTGAGGGACACCTGTCCCCAAGGGGAGCGGGAGCGGGACGGCGCCTACAATCTCCGGCTCAGGCGCAAGGCTACCGATAGCTGCCGGTCCGTCCTGCCCGCCGCCACCCTTACCAATGTAGGTTTGACCGCCAACGCCCGGGTGCTGGAACACGCCATTTCCAAGCTTATGTCCTCCCCCCTTGCCGAGGAACGGCATATTGGAGAGCAACTAAGGGAGCAGGGCCGGTTAATCACGCCCACGTTAATCAAATACGCTGACCGCAATCCCTTCCTGGAAGCCACCCAGAACCGGGAGTGGCAACTGGGGCTGCCCCTGGCCGTCGCGGAAAAGGAGGAGGGGTTGGAGAAAGAGCCGCCGGTCACGGTGCGGTTGGTCCAATTCGACCCCGAAGCCGAGGAAAAGCTGGCCGCCGCGATTCTGTTCCGCCTGCATTGCTGCGACTATGCGGCTGCCCGGCAACAGGCCGCCGAGTTGACCTCTGACGAGCGGCTGCGGCTAATTGACGCTCTCATGGAAAGCCTGGGCGAACACGACCCGGCGTTGAGGGAATTTGAACTGGTGGACTACACCTTTGAGTTTGTGATGGACTACGGCGCATACCGGGAATTCAAGCGCCACCGTATGCAGTCCTACTACCCCCAGGCCTTCACCCCGGCCCTGGGCTTCAAGACCCCCGCGCTGCTGGTGGAAGCGGGGCTACAGGCCGGGTACAGGCAGGCCATGGCCGTTTCGGAGGAAGGGTTCCACCGGGTTGGGCAGGACTCTCCCCTGGCGGCCCAATACCTGCTGACCCACGGGCACTACCGGCGAGTGCTGTCAAAGCTGAACCTTCGAGAATGTTACCACCTGTTCAAGCTAAGGTCGTCGCATCAGGCCCATGAGTCCATCCGGGAACCAGTCCTGGAAGCCATGCGGTTGGCCGTAGAGGCGCACCCGCAACTCTTCCGGTGGCTGCGGCTTCGCGATTACCCTGGCTGGTGGCCCTTCGCCTGATAGACCTGGGCGGGACAGACCCAAGGGCCCAGGCGTCTCCCTTTTGCGGTAAGTCCAAGTTCAGGAAAGTTCTCCACTGGCCTTCTCTGCCAGGCCAAACCGCCGCTTCGAGAACTCTCCTACAGTGTAGCTTCTCTGAAAAATTACAGGGCCCCCTCCAAGAAGGGGCCCTGATGCCCCAAATGCTGCCAGGGGCGGTAGTCGCCCTATTGGGCAGGCTACTGTTATAGGTCAACCACTTTGCAATGATGGCTATTGCATTAGCCAGTCCTTCCTGCCTTCGCAGGAGTCTGAGTTCCAGCCTGTCGAGGTTCCCGCCTGTGTGGGGACGACGGGTTGGGCCGGCCCAGCCATCATTTCAACTTAGTCAGACTACCAATCGTCCAACAAATGGGCTTTAACGGGTATCCGCGACAGGCCGAACACCCTGAGCGGCCTGCCTACCCATTTCTTCAAATGAGTTGTCCTCTTGTAAACTGCCTTGGTCAACTATGCGTTAACGCCGCGCTGCGTTCGCATGAAGTCTTCCAGAGCTTCCAAATAGTCGGGGCTGGGGAACCTTTCCCCGTTCCTGACCTTCATGCCGTCGGTGAAAATCTCCAGGCGGTTGCCGTCCGGGTCGGAGAAGTAGAAGGAGCGGCTGCCGCTGCCGTAGATGTTGTTGTCACTCTCAATTCCGTGGGTGGTGGGGCCGTTCAGAATCTTGACGCCATTGGAATGCAGGTGCGCCAGCGCCCGCATGAACTCGTCCCTGTCTTCCACCTGGAAGGCAATCTGCTGCACCAGCCTGGCGTTGGCCGGAATAGCCTCTGAAACGTCAACGCCCTCGGGCGCGGTGGCAATGACTACGTCGTGGTGAGTTTCGTCGAACCGCAGGAAGGCCGTTTCGCTGCCGTCGGGCCGCTTGCGGTGGTTGGTCACCTGGAGGCCCAGGACCTCGGTGTAAAACTTGAAGGACCGCTCAAAGTCGGATACCAGGATGCCAACGTGGCCTATGCCCTTGATGTTTATGCCCATAATTCGTCACTCCTCTTACCGAAATGTCGGCGTTCCATCTTGCCGGGTCGCCAACACTCCGCAAACTTGCGGCTGAAAGGCCCGGCCATGGCCTTGAGCAGAGTATAACAAAGTCCCCCCACTTTCTTCCAACAACCCGGCCCGGTTCAGAATGCCAGTGTCCCTATTGGGTTCTCGGGGAATCTGGGCCCTGCCACATTTTAGTGCCAAGCGGGTAGCCCCAGTGGCTGCCCGCTTTTCTAACTTGAAAGGGCACAATTCGGCGGCGCACGGTTGCGGCGCAAGTTGTTGGCCCAGGGAGTCAGGGGTCGGAGCAGTCCCTGGTAAATCCACAATTGGGACAGGTAATCTTGCACTGGCGCTGAATCATCTGGGCGCCGCAGATTTCGCAGGTCAGGTCATTCGCCCTTTCCTGCGACCGGGCCGGAGCCTGGAAACTCTCGTGGACAATAGATTCGGTCATTTCAAGCTGCGCCTCCGGACCGCATACGGGTGGGCCTACCGGTCTCCGGGCGAAATTATCCTGGTCTGCAGCACCATTTCGCTGGAGGGCCGGCCACCGTTCTGCGGTTCGTCAACGGTTAGGTTTATCCAGTCAAAGCCGTAAAGCGATTCCGGCGGATTCAAAGCCAGGGTGCCCCACCCGGTGGCATCCACCGCAATCTCACCAACGGGAAACTGCTGGCCATTCCGGGCCAGCCATACCTGGTAAGACTGGGCCGGTCGCGTCCGGTCCATGTTGGAAAGCATCAGGATGGCCTCGCGCCCATCGTTATTGACCAAGAGAATGCCCTCCGAGTTGCTGGAACCATTGGTGGGTGTAAGCATCAGGGGCTGGGTGTAGGGCCGGGCCATCAGGTAGTTGGTTTCCATAACCTGCCGCATGGCTACATTGTTGTTGGCGCTGACCTGACCCAGCCGGTTAATCTGGTCGCCGGCGGCAGCGTGGCCCCTTTCCAGTTCCGCAATGCGAGCGTTGGAGGCCAATCGCTCCTGTTCCAGGGTATTGAGGCGGTTGGTGGTAACCACGTTCATGATTAACGAGGCGGAAAGCAGCCCAATAACCAGGGTCGCCGCCAGGGGCATGGCAAAACTGCTGAAGGTGAAACGCGAACCGGACTCCTTTTCGGTTTCGGCGTCCTTGCCGGCGCCCTTCCCGACATCGCTGGCTGCGGCGTCCCCCGTAGGCTCTTCCCGCGAGGCGGCCGGGGAGAATACTATGGGAAGGTCCTCCACGGCTTCCATTACGCGGGCCTGCAGCGACGGCGGCGGCGCAAACTGGGGCGCGGCAGAAGCCAGCAATGCGGAAGCCTCCGCCAGTTCCGACAGGGCGCGCCCGCACTGGGCGCAGGACTCCAGGTGAGCCTCCACGTCGGCCAGTTCGTCGTCCTCCAGGGCGCCGAGGGCGTAAGCCTCAAGCATATCCTCCGGATGGTCTCCTGGCGTAAATGGCAATAGCCGGTTATTCCTCGTCATCTTCCCGCAATTCTTCCCTGAGTTTTTGCAGGGCCAGGCGGGCCCTGGTCTTTACCGTTCCCAGCGGCTGGTCCAGCCTGCTTGCTATTTCCGACTGGGACAGACCACTGAAGTAGGCGAGCATTATTACTTCCTTCTGGGCCTCGGGCAGCTTTTCCAACGCCCGACGGACCCTTTCCCCTTCCAGGTTCCTCGTAACCGTCTCTTCGATGGCTTCCTGCCCGGACGGCAACAGGTCCAGGGTCTCGTATTCCTTGGGGTCCGTGGCTGCGGCGGACCTGCGCCTGGACCGGATAAGGTCAATAATCTTGTGATGCGCGACGCTCATTATCCAGGACTTTGGCTGGCCGCGGGACGAGTTGAAGCTGGAAGCCTTGAGCCAGATGTTGAGGAAGACCTCCTGGGTAGCTTCCTCGGCTACCGCTTCCGACCGCAGCATGTATCTTGCCAAAGAATAAACCGCCGAAGAATACCGGGAGTAAACGGCTTCTAGCGCATCTTTTTCGCCGGCGGCAATTCGGTGAAGCAGTTCCTGATCCTCCAGGATCTGGTAATCAATCACCCTTGATCTCCAACTGCCTGGAGTAGTGAGGCCGTCTTACCCAACTATACGCCTCTCTTCACCACCCGGATTTCTCAAGGCCATTCGCCCGGCGATTGCCCGGTCGCCGGCCCGTCTCTCGCAACTCGTCGCTCGCAGCCGGGGCGCCGTTGTCAGCCGGCGCCGCCGCGGCCCCTGAGCAGGATTTCGATGAGTTCATCGGCAACCTCGTTCTCCCGCGCTGAAGCGGAACGCTGCTTCAACAGTTGCAGGGAATGCAGGGCCGCCTCGGTATCCCCCTTGTGAACCTGGGATTGGGCCAACTCCAAGTACAAACTGGGAACCGAGCCGTTAACGAGCAACATTCCCTCTACGGTCCTGGCGTGCCGCCCATAATCCCGCCGCATCAGGTAAATCTGCCGGAGGTTGTTCAGCATCCGGTAAATGACCTGCTTGCGGGGGCAGGGCGCCAGGTATTCATCCGTCCACTGGAAGTCGGGCCCGAACAGTTCCCGGGCCAGGCGCCGGCAGTCGGCCCTGGAAAGCAACTGGCCCGAGTGAAAGGGGTCCAGGTAGAGGTCCAGGTCTCTGAGGCCCACCAGGAAGTGCCCGGGCATGCCCACACCGTAACAGCGCAGCCCCAGCCTCTCGGCTACTCCCAGGTAAAGGACTGACAGGGTAATCGGAATGCCAACTCCGGAGTCCATGACCTTGTTCAGGTAGCTGTTGTTGGGATCGTAATAATCGCCCGTGTTGCCGGTGAATTTTCGCTCGTCGAATAGAAGCTGGTTCAGGGTCCGGACCAGTCCCTCTTTGTCATCCAGGTCCGGAGATGACTGCCCGACCTCTTCGGCCATCAGGTCCATGCGGCCCAGGTAATCGTCCACGTCCAGGCTGGGAAACTCCTCACCCGCAAAGTAGAGGGCGCACCGCTGCAGGTCAACGTCGTCGTCCGTCAGGCTGGCCTGGGCGGAGAACAACTGTCTAAAGTTGGATTTGGGGGATTCGAGCATCAGAGTCCAATTGCCTCCGTCCGGCGGCTAGACCACCAGGGCATCGTACAGTTCGGTCAGGTCAGCTGTGGATCCCAGGTCCCACAGCAGACCCAGGGCGTCGGAACATTGCTTGTCGGAGAGAGCCGCCGAGGCCAGGTTGCGGAACTTGCCTTCCAGTTCCTGGTCGCTCAGGGGATTCTGCTTGTGGCCCTTGGGGTACGACGTCGAGGCGGCTACCGTCCGGCCCCCGGACAGGCCGACCTCGATGCGGCAGTTGTATTGCTGGGGGTATTTCTCCGTAAATCCGGGCCCTTCGGAAATGGTCATCTTACCCATCAAATCGCGCAGGGACGGGTCGGCAATACGTTGGGCGGTGAAGCTGTTGGGCGTCACCGCGCCGTCCTGCAGGACCATGGCCACCAGGAAGGGGATGCTGTGGTCGGCGGTTTCCCTGGTCTGGGGGTCCCATTTCTCCGGCTCGGAGGCAGGACTGCTCACGCCGGACCGGTAAGTGAGGATACCGATAGACTCTATCTCGCCCAAATTGACCTGCGGACGTAGTTCCACCGCCAGGCCAATGGGCGCCTGGGTGTGTATCTGCGACGGGTAAAACTTGAAGGTGGTATCACTGATCAAAAAATTTCTGCCGTCGCCGCCGAAGGCATCAAGGGTAACCGCGCCGCTGACCCCCGCCTGCTCCCACAATCCGCGCCTTCCCTCGAAGGGTTCACCGGGCCCGGTCATGCCGGCGGCGGCCAGTTGGGCGGCAAAAACCCCCGCCCGGGTGGCGCTGGCGGTGGCGCAGCCCTTCCACATGGACAGTTCGCCGGTGCGGGTTACGCCCAGGGGGAGGTTGGGCGCCAGGGCAAGAGAAATGGCGTGTCCCAACTGCTTCTTGTCCAGGCCCATGAGGACGCCGGCGGCGCAGGTCGCGCCCACGATGCTGAACATCCCCTGGTCCCAGCCCAGGTCACCGGAAATCACCTGGTCAGACAGCCGGCAGAAGACCTCGTAAGCCAGGGCTATTGACGTCAGGAGCGACCTCCCGTCCCGGTGGTAAGCATCGGCCACGGAAAGGGCGGCGGCAATCATATCGCTGGGGTGCCCGCCCCCCGGCGAAAAGTAAGAATCGTTGCAGTCCAGGAAACGAATCATGCAGCCATTGGCAAAAGCAGCCATATCCAGCGAGCTATAGTCCACGGTTCCCAATACCCGCGCCGCGGGGTCGCCGGCCACTGAGCCGGCCAGGCTCCGCGCAATCTTTGCCGGTTCCGACAGGTAGCCGCCCATGGCGCAGCCCACCGTGTCAATCAACGTGCGCTTCACCTGATGCACCGTGGCGGCGTCCAGGTCTTCAAACCTGAGCTTGCTGGAATAGTCGCTCAGCAGCCTGGTGGTGGCGTCCATGTTTTTCTCCTGGCCTGGCCCCTGGTGGCGGGTAGCTAACAATACCGTCAGCAGGAACCAAGAACTAACTCAAGGCAGTTGTTGGACTTCACATTTGCGGTAGGCGGCAGCGATGCGCTATCCGCTTCCCCAATCCTGGCAGTTTGACCACTTTGGAATGACGGGTAACTATCGAAACTCGTCATTCTGGCGCAGGCCAGAATCCAAGAAGGTCGGCGTTGGACATGGTTCCTTACTTTCAGGACTTCTGGGTTCCGGCCTTCGCCGGAACGACGGAGAAAAGCATTTTCAACTATCATTTCAAAGTTGTCGGAATACTAGTAACTTGACCACTTTGGATTGATGGGTAAACCGGGAGTCCGCTCATGGTGAGCCTGTCGAACCATCAAATTGTCAATCTGCGAATGTGCGGCCCTTCGACAGGCTCAGGGTGAGCGGAAATACTATCCATCATTTCAAATAAGTTGAACCACTAGCCGTCCCCCATCAAGGGAGAATGGACTCTTGAAATAGTCTCGCAGTAGCCGTGCTGGAAACGGCGCGGCTGGCGCTAGTTGTCGGCCGCCTGGGATTGGGCTTGCCGGCGAGTCAACTCATCGTAGTGGTCGCCGGCTTGGGAAACCAGCAATTCAACGTCCTCGGCAAGCACGTAGCCCTGCCTCACCAACTCGTCGGCCGCGTCCCTTATGCGCTTCAGATAGTCCTCCTGCGACGAATACCGTTCCTCTATGGAAGGGCGCGGGTCATTAGCAGCCTGGCGCTCTTCCCGGGTAGCCGGGAACGGTATTGTCGAACCGGCCAGGGTCCCGCCGGTGGCCCCGCCCGACGAGAGAATCTGCCCCTCGCCGCCGATTTCGGCATGTCGCAAGTTCCAGCCCGTGTGGGTAGCCAGGGGCACGGTGGTCAGAGGCAACCTGATTCCCGCCTGTTCGTTGCCATCGGCGTCCACCGACGGCACCAGAAGAGGATAGGGCTGGCCCACCACCACCGGCACATTGGTGGCGACTCCCGGCGTGGGACCAAAGTCCAGGCGGTGGAACCGGCGCATTGGCTCCGGCGTATTGACGCCCGGAATTTCGCCCAGGGCCTGCGCCGCATCCTCAGCCGGGATGGCGGTGCCGTTATCCAGGCGGGGGTGCTGGCTGGCCGGAGCCGGAGCGCCGTCAGTTACCCAACGGTCCAGGTTTACCAGCGCGGCCCGCAAGAGGGGGCGGTAGTCCAGCACGTTGAAGGGCTGCTGAGCCCTGCTGCCGTTTGCGGGGTCGTTGTCCCGAAGATAGGGCGTTCCGAGGGGATGCTGCGCGCCGCCGAAGTGGTAAACGCGCACTTCCTCGGGAACTTCCATGTCCCGCGAACCGGTGATGTCTATGTGGACCAACGCGCCGCCGCCGCCCCAGTATTCGGAGGAAGAGTAGGTGTACATAATCTTGGGCAACGGCCCCTGGGCGGCGGCCCTGGCAAGCACCCCGTCCGTCATTCCCGTTTCCGGGTCGGTCTGCTCCAGGTCGCTGAAGGGAAAGAGGTTGTTGGGACTTCGGCTGGCCTGGCTGGAGGGCTGGGCGAACCGCTGGTTGAACTCGCCGTGCTTGGCTCCGGCCACGTGGGGAATCAGGCCGTCAAAAACTCTCCGGCCCTCTTCGTCGTAGTTAAGGCCGTAATAGACCAGGTCCCGCAGAAATCTGCCGCTCTGCGAGGAACCAAAGGAGTAGGCATACTCCAGCGACCCGGCACAGGGATTGCCGTCGGCTTCCGAGCCATGCCGCAGGAAGGAAGCCAGTTCCCGGGTGGCCAGCAGTCCCGCGCCCACCACCGGAGCCCCGGTGGTGGAGTAGATGACCTGGTAAACCTTGCCGGGCTCAAACCCGGACTCCTTGTAAACATAGTTGGCGTCCGGCACGACCTGGCCGCCCTCTTCCCGGGCAAACCGCCATTCCTCCCGGGGAATTACCTGCTCCGGGCCCTCCTCGCTTTCCTGAACGGTCATAACCGAGTCCCAGTCTTCCAGGTTATTGCAGGGATAGGGGCGGTGATTCCGGTCGGACAGGAATTGCTGCTTGATGGGCTCGTTGGGCACGAAGGTGACTACCAGGTTGCCGGTAATCCTGCTGCCGTCGGTGTTCCTGGCCTCGGGAGGATAGAGCCGCAGCACCCCGGGAACGTCCGGGGCATCGTGCTGCCAGCCGCACCAGGCCACCGTGTAGCCCTGGCGCATCAGGAAACCGTTGCCGGCTTCCAGGGGAACGTCGGCCGGCAGGTCCGGGGCGTTGTTGAAGTTACGGAGGCAGGGCCCGCGCCCCCGATTCAGGATGTCGAAGAACAGCCGGTTATTCCCCCGGTCCTGGTTCACCGGCTGCAGGATGCGAAAGTCCGCATAGAAGTGTATTTCGCCGGTTATGGCCCGGGGCGCGAGGCGCAGGTCGGTCACAGTTTCGTTAACCGGATTGGTTGGGTCAACGGTGAAGTAAGCGGCGCCGTCCAGCTGCTCGTAGGGGCCGACGTCACCAAATGACTCACCGTTGGCAAAGGGTATTCGGGAGGTTATTTCCAGCTTGCCTACTGCCATGATGTGCCTCCTTTTGTGCTTTCAGCAATTCGGACTATGTACGGGCGGTGGAGCAATCTCAGCTAACAAAGCGCTGTTGACCTGTCAGCTGCCAACCTGGATGCCCTTCAGGCGAACTGAAGGCAATCTCTTCAGAGTTTGATTTAGAGGATCAACTTCGATTCCGACGGATTCCAGGGCTGTAACGCCCAGCAGGGGTTCGGTGTCGGAATCAACCATTATGATGGTTGCCCCTACGATTTCACCCATAAACTCTACATCGGCCGTGGTGATGTCAAAGGTCAACTTGGCGCCGTCCGCCAATTCATAGGACCTCTTTCCCTTCGGTTGCAGTCCTATTCCGTCCAGGAATTGCCTGGGCACTATACAGTCGGTGGCGCCCGTATCAACCAGGAATAAGCCGCTCCATGCCCGGTCCGGCTCGGCGGGATTCCTGACAGTTACCGTAACGTGAGTTGCGCCCATTGGCACATCTCCTGTTCAAGCTGTGGCGGAAAGGCGGGAATCCGGAACCGCTTCGCCAAGGCTAGCCCTTGCTTCACGCCAAATCAGTTCCTAAAGAATCCCGCTGGTATCCACGTCCAGGTCAGTTGGAGCTTCATCCCCGGTAAAGTTCAGCCACCATTCCGCGAATTCCGATTCACCGTATTTGTCGCGCAGGCGGGCCAGATGCGCCTTTACCTGCACCAGCACGGGCAGCTCATATTCGGTAACAAGGTGATAGGTCCGCGCCGCCCATTCCAGGGCCCCGTCCAGGTCCTCGCTCTCCTCGGCTACCATGCCCAACTGACCGTAGGTGCGCGCCATCCGTTGCACTTCGCCCAGTTCTTCAAAGATTTCCCGGGCCTGGTGATACCAGTTGGCCGCCTGGTCGTACTGCTTCTGCTCGTGGAACAGTACCCCAAGCTGGCGGCACTCGTCGCCGGCCCCGCGGCGGTCGCCCAACTCTTCGCGGCGTTCCAGGGCTGCCAGGTACCACTCCTCGGCCTCTTCGTAAACTATGCCCCGGTCCTGCTCCAGCAGGCCCAGGAAGTGAAGCTCGGTGGCCATCTGGGCCTGGTTGCCCAGGCGGTCGCTGAGGCTCAGGGCCTGCTGGTACCAGCTTTTCGCTTCGTCAAAGTTGTACTGGGCGTGGCAAACCGTGCCCAACTCGTGGAACACCAGGACGGCCGTTTCCTCGTCCCGGTGCTCTTCCACCAGGTCGCGGGCGCGGTGGTACCAGCTTTCCGCCTCCTTGTGTTCAAACTTTAGCTGGGTAACCAGCCCCAGGGCCCGGAAGTCCTTGACCATTTCCTCCTCGTCGGGCAGGCGCTGGTGAATGTCCAGGGCCTTGCCGTACCACTCCTTGGCCTCCGTATAGAGACGCTGGTGCTGGCGAACCTGGCCCAGGGCAAAGTAGTCGTCGGCCACCGCCGAACGGTCTTCGCCGCTCTCGATTATTTCCAGGGAGCGCTGGAACCAGCCGGCGGCTTCGTCCAGGCGCATTAGCATCAGGGTAATGGCTCCGAACTGGTGATAGACCGACGCCACCCGCGGGTCCGTAGCCGCATCCGGCAGTTCCGTAAGGTAGTCTGACAATTGTTGGTTCAGTTCGTAGGCCCGTTGCACGTCGCCCTGCTCCACCGACTCGCTGACGTCGGTACCCAGCAGATACAGCCAGAGGTCAATTCCGCCAGCCGCAGCGGCTTCGGTAGCCGATTCGCCTAACGATTCGAGGAGTTGGCCCCTCAACCTCCGCAACTCGGGAATGCGCCGCTGCATCCGGTAAACCTGGGCCAGGGGCTGGACAATAAGCTGGGCGTTTTCCCACTGGCGCGATTCCAGGGCGAGCCCCAGGGCCTGGTTCAGATTGCCCTCTTCCGCCAGCACCGCCGTAGCGCCGGAGTCCTGGTTCTCATAGAGAGACTCCATGAAGTAATCGGCCGTGTCGGCGTACACCCGCACGAATTCCGATTCGAGGCGTCCAATGGCGTCGGCCCGCAGCTGACGCCCCAGCTTGGAACCCAGGAAGCGGGGCACCGCCGGGTGAACCTGGTAAACGCTGGGCGAGATGGGATCCAGGAAGCCGGCTCCCAGCGCGCTCCTGAGCAGGGTCCGGCAGGCGCCCCAGCCCAGGTCTTCGCCCAGGGCCGAGCGGTAGGCCTGTTCCTGGGTTATGTGGGTGAGAATGTCCATCATCACCCGACGCTGGAACAGGGCCAGGAAGGGCAGATGGGTGCGGCTGCGGTGGGACATCTTGGTCCAGGCGTATTCCATCAGGGCGGTCAGGTAGTTGTCCCGGCCCTCTTCTGCCGCCGACTCGGGGAATTGGGCCAGGGCCCGTTCCAGTTCCCCGCGTATCACCGAGGCAGGAGCCTCCTTCAGCAGGGGGAGAGCGATTTGCATGGACAGGGGGTGGCCCTCGATATCTTCCAGGAGGCCGGCCAAGTCTTCGTTTGACCGTTCCGGTTCCACGGCGGCCTTGGCCAGCACTGCGGCGGCGAGTTCGTTGCGGTCGTGTAGGCCCAGTCCAGGCAGCGGGAACTGCGAGTAAGGCATATTCAGCCAGTGTTCCGACCGGTTGCGGCTGGTCAGCAGCGCCCAACTGGCCCCTGGGGTAGTAATTTCAGCTATGAAGCTGCCCAGTTCGTTCCGTTCTTCCTCTTCCAGGAGTCCCGGCGTTCCGGGGGGAAAGCCGGCAATGTTCTCCGCTCCGTCGAGAATTATCAAAGAAGGCTGCTCTTTAAGGTAGTCAACTACCCAATGCCGCTGCCGCTCCGGGCTCAGGTCGGCGAATCTCAAGCCGAGCAGGGATGTTCCTATTTCGTGAATAACCCTTTCCAGGCTGGCGGAGTGGGCCAGTTCGAAAGGCGTGTAAAATACGCCGCCGGGCCGCTCCCCGCGGGCCGTGGTTTCCAGCCACCGGGCCAAGCCCAGCGCCAGTTCGGTTTTGCCCACACCCGTGTTCCCCGTCAGCAGGACCACCGACTCGCTGTCCAGCATCCGTTCCAGGGCGGCCATTTCCGCCTGGCGGCCCACCAGGCCATACTGCCCTGCCGCGGGAAACTGGCTTTCCGCCGGGGTGTCCTGCGTCTGGACGTTGGGCACTCCCAGGGGACTGGGGCGCTCTTCCTGAATGGCAGGCGGTTGGTACTCTTTGGACTGGTACATGGACGGCGTAATCCAGTCCCAGGATACCTGCGGGCCGGCCAGGGTGGCCCGCCGCGGCTCTTCCATGAGGCCCCGGCGCGCCGCCGCCAAAGCAGCGGCCGCCGCATTGCCCTGGACCAGGGACTGGTAAAAACGGCGCAGAAATCCCTCTATCACCGACGAACCTTGCAGGCTATGGGGCAGCAGCACGGCGGCGGGAACCCCGGCAGCGTTCAGTTCGGCGCCCAGCCGTTGCCAGCCCTGATTTCGCAGGGGAGAACGCGCCCCCACGTCGCCCGCGTTCAATACCACCAGGGGAATCGCGGCCCCGCCCAGGATTTCGGCCAAAGCGGATGGCGTAACCGTTTCGCCCTGGCCGTCGGCAGACTCCAGCAGGGCATTGCCCGCGTCATCCACCAGGAGACCGTCAATATGCGCGACGTGGTAGCGGCCAACATTGGAGGCAAGAAAGGCGGCCAGGTTGGAACGAGTGGGCGGCCTGACAAAGTCCAACTCTACCTGGACGTCCAGCGATTCCAGCGCCGAAACCAGGGCTGGGGACAGGCTGCTGCCGTAGGTCGAGTCGGAGCCGCCCAGGAAAGGCGCCACTACAAGGACATTCAGCTGCTCGGTGGAAAGGGAGTGCCCGTACTCGGCAGGTTCTCCAGGTTCGCCCTGCCTTACGACCGATTCAAGGGAGGGGACCAGGTAGCCGGATTCGGGGCTGTTCAGCAGTTCCCACGGCAGCGACAGGAACTCGGGCCGTTGGGACACCACGACCAACCGGTAGCCGGCCAGTCCCTCCGCGGTAGCCGAGTCCAAGATCTCCCGGGCTTCACCGGCCGTGAATAGCGATTCGAAAAGCAGGCGCCCCAGGTTGCGAAGTCCCGATTCCACCGCCTGGGCCCGCTCCCTGGCTTCGCCAAAGGGACTGTCCATGTACTCCTGAAAGTACCAGCACCTTTCGTCCGGTTCGCTGGCGGCCAGCAGGTCCGGAAAATTGACCGGAGGGGCGTCCCTGTTTCCCTGGCTGCCACACAGGACCAGCTGTAGCTGGCCGGTATCGGGTAAATCACGGATCTCCAGGCGCTCTACCAATTGGTCACTCCATAAGGTTGAAGAATAGTGATTGCGAAGCCGGACAAGCAGGGGGCCGTATTCAACGGCGCCGGCCTACGCCCGGGGCGGGGTAATGCTCACGGAAGCTAGAAATCCAGTATTCCCGGTTCACCCCGGGGCTTAATTTCGGTGTTATCGGATTCACGAATAGAGGCCGCAATACAGGCTCAGACAACGCCCCCTTGCGTCCGCCCGCATTATACTATATTTGGGTTGTTCCAATGGGGATTACGTAGCAATGCCGGGCAATCGCATTATAAATTCGTCCAAAGGGCACAACTGAAAGTCATGTCACCTTGAGTTTGCCGAAAGGACTAAAATCCCTATGCCCAATCACGGTTGGGGACCTGATGCAAACCTGCCGGGTAGGAGTTCAGATGCTTCGGCTTCACTCAGCATCACATCTTTCAATAACGCGATTGCCCTGCCTGGCAATGCCGGGCGCAGACCACGTCTTGCCCTACTTACCATAATGCAGGGGGACTGATTCGATGATTTACCTGGACGACCGGATGAGGCAGTTGCTGGATACTGCGATGGACGACCGTTGTACTTGCCTGCTGGGCACCGCCGACCGTCATGGGCGGCCCCAGATTAGCATGAAGGGCAGCGTGATGGTCTTTGACCGGGAGACGCTGGCCTATTGGGAGAGGGCCAAGCGGACTGCCCTGGATAACGTGGCCGAGAATCCTCATGTAGTGGTTTTCTACCGCAACTCTTCCCAGCGAATAACGTGGCGCTTTCACGGCACGGCCACGGCCTACGAGTCCGGCGCCATCAGGAACAACGTTATGCACCGTACCGTGCAGGTGGAACTGGACCGGGACCCGGACCGGCTGGGCGCGGCCGTTCTCATCAAGGTGGAAAGAATCACCGACCTGGCGGGCAACGTGCTGCAGGAACGATAATATTCTGACGGCGGCAATTTAACTGCTGTGGCGGCAAGCTGCGTAAGAAACAGGGGCGCATCGCGATGCGCCCCTACCTGGTACGTTGGAAGTAACCTGGGAGCCTTGCCCAGTAAGGCAATATATTTGAGATTTACGGTATAGTTTCCGCCCACCCTGAGCCTGTCGAAGGGCGGCCCGTTGTTGGTTCGACAGGCTCAAAATCAGAGGCCGTCCGGGGTCACCGAAAAAGGCTAAGTGGTTGGACTACCAGGATGCCTTCTACGCCTGGAAGACTGCCAGGGCGTCCACCGCGCGCACGCCCTGGCCCTGAGGCAGCACCATCAGCGGATTAATGTCCAACTCCGTCAGCGTGCCTTCCAGCTGGGCCGCCATGTGAGACACTTGCACCAGCACACCGGCAAGGGCATCCACGTCGGCCGGCGGCGCGCCCCGGAAGCCTTTCAGCAATGCGGAGCCCTTGACCTGGTCAATCATTTCCATCGCTTCGGGCCTGGTTATGGGGCACAGGCGCAGGGCCACGTCGTTATAGACCTCTACCGTCACACCGCCTGTGCCGAACAGCAGCACCGGCCCCAATTGCTGGTCATAGGACACGCCGACGATTACCTCAACGCCGCCCGAGACCATTTCCTGTACCAGCGCTCCGTTTACCGTTCCCCCCGGGGCGGCCTGGGCGGCATTTGACATAACCTCAATATAGGCCTGCCGCACCTGTTCGGCATTCTCCAGCCGGAGCCGTACTACGCCCGCTTCGGTTTTGTGAAGGATGTCCGGCGAGTCGGCTTTGACCACCACCGGATATCCCAGGCTTTTTGCCGCCTCCACCGCACCGTCGGCATCGCTGGCGGTCAACTCCCCCGCTACTGAAACGCCCCAGGCAGCTACAAGCTGCTTGCTTTCATGCTCGGAGAAGGTGGGCCGACCCAGGGCTTTCAGGTCTGCCAGCGTCTTCTCCTGGGCTTCGGTCACGGCCGGACATTGCCCGAATCCACCGGCCAGCCGTCCGTCCCGCCATTGGTGGTAGCCCAACAGAGTCTTCACTCCCAGGGCCAGTTTGTCGGGAACGTAAAATACGGGTATCTGCGCCTCCTTCAGCCTGGACAAGCCGGCGGTGGCTGAACGGGTTCCCGTCCAGAGGAAGGCCAAGCCCCGCTCGCTGCTGTCCCGCTGGGCGATTACCTGGTCCGCCTGGGTATCCGACCCGGCGCTGGCAACGACCAGGGTGCCTATCTGCGGCTGTTCGCTCATGAAGCTCATGATTTCGGGGAAGGACTCGCTGTTGGCGAATCCCGTCACGTCCGAGGGATTGGCCGCCCAGCCAAAGCCCTTCAGCACGTCGTTGATTCCGTCCCTGGCCTCGTCGGTCAGGGGAGGCAGGTCCAGGCCCGCCTGGCCGCACATGTCCGCCGTCAGGGAACTGATGCCGCCCGAATGGGAGACCACCGCAACCCCGGGTTGCGCCGGTTTGCGGGAGTGGGCCAGCAGTTGGGACACTTCCAGCAGTTCGTCGTAGTCCTGCACCCGGGTGATGCCGTACTGGGCGAAAACCTCGTCGTACAGGGCATCCACGCCGGTAAGGGCGGCGGTGTGGGAGCGAGCGGCCCGGGAACCCAGGTCGGAGCGGCCTATCTTTATCAGCACTATCGGCTTGCCCCGCTCCGCCGCCAGCTTGGCGACCTCGATCAGCTTGCGACCATCCTTGAACCCCTCAACAAAGCCGGCTATGACCCTCACCGAGTCCTGGTCCAGCAGGTAGCGGGCAAAGTCGCAGAAGTCCAGGTCGGCCTCGTTGCCAGTTGAAATGATGTGGCTGAGGCCAATGCCCTCTTCCACCGCCCTGGTCAGGAAGGGGCCAAAAGCGGAAGCGCCGCTCTGGCAAACCAGGCCAATGGGCCCGGTCAGGCCGTCCGAGCCCCGGGACGAGGCCGAGGGCCAGATGTCGGCCTGCACGTTGGCCACGCCCAGGCAGTTGGGCCCGCAGATGCGCAGCCCCGTTTCCCGCGCGAATTCGCCCACCTCTCCCTGCAGGTCTCGCCGGTCGTCCACGTCGCGCTCGGAAAACCCGGCGGAAATGACAATGGCCGACTTGGCCCCCTTGGCGTGGCTTTCCTGCAGCACGTTCAGCACCTGGTGATAGGGCACCACAATGCCCACCAGGTCCGGCGCCTCGGGTAGGTCGGAGACGGAGGGATAGGAAGGAACGCCCATGATTTCGTCGTAGCGGGGATTTACCGGGTAGATGTTCACCCGGTCGCCGGCTTTCAGCACAGCGTTGAGAAAACGGCCGCCGTACTGCATCCGTGGGGTGGCGCCAACCACTGCCACGGAACGGGGATTGAGCATCTTGTCTATGGAAGCCAGCTGGGCTTCGGTCCAGGTTGCCATGGATTACCTCGCTATGTTTCCAGTGTCTTTCTTCAGAGTAATTGGAAGGTGGTTTGTCAGGGTGCGTAGCAAGGGCAGCCACAAGGGCTGCCCCTACCAAGTTTCAGCGTGTTTGCTCCGTTAGCCTAGGTCTCTCCCGCGGTCCGCAGGTCGGCGCGCCAGTCGTCGGGCGAGGGGCCCCGGTCAATTATCACGTCTATCACCGAGGGCAGCCCCGACGCCTGGGCATCCCGCAGGGCCTGGGGCAGGTCTCGGGAGTCGTTGACCTGAACGCCGAAGCACCCGAAGCCGCGGGCCACCGCCGAATTGTCTGTATCAATAAACTCGGATGCGATGCGCCGTCCCTCCTGCTGGTGGTGGCGCACCATGCCCAGGGCATTGTCGTTGAAAACGATGCAAATCATGGGCAGGTCGTACTGCATGGCCGTGGAAAGGGCATTGACCGTCATCATATAGCCGCCGTCGCCGGTAACACCCACCACCAGCCGATCCGGGTAGGCCAGCTTCAGGGCCACGGCCGCGGGCAAGCCCCAACCCATGCCGGCGGTGCCGCCGGGCGAGAAAAAGGTATGGGCCTGGGCGGACTGGTAGAAATGGGCCATCCAGGTGCGGTTGTTGCCGGCATCCAGTGCATAAACGGTATTGTCGGGCATGGTCTGGCGGAGCAGGGCCACCAGCCGTTGCGGCGTCACCGGCGACGAGTCCTGGTGCATGGCCGGGTCGTCAAAGAAGCCGGTGTTGGTCCTCCTCCCGGGCAGGCTGGCCGTCCACTCTTCCCGGTTGGAGGCAGTTGCCGGGGCCACATCCGCGGAAGCTTCCACCAGTTGAGTCAAAATGCTGCCGGCGTCGCCGATCAGGCCCAGCTCCACGGGGAAGGTCCAGCCGGCGTTTCGGTCATCAATATCTATCTGGATTATGCGCTGGGTACGAGGGTCGAATACGTTGGGTTGCTCTCGCACGGTGTCTTGGGGACTGAGCTTGGCGCCCACGATGATAACGGTGTCGGCGTCGCCCACGGCGTCGTTGGCCGCCGCCTGGCCGTAAACGCCGGCCATCCCCAGGGACAGGGGATGAGTCTCCGCCAGGGCGCTCTTGCCCTTGTAGCTGGTGGCCACCGGCGCGCCCCACATTTCGGCCAGTTGCTGCAGTTGAGCGTGGGCCCTTCCCTGGTGTACGCCGTTGCCGGCCATGATTATGGGCCGCCGGGAGGAGGAGAGGATTTCAATGGCCTTTTCAATATCCTGCGGCGCGCTCTGGGGCTTGGTGGTATTGAGAAAGCCGGCCGCATTGTGTATGAAGGGCGGCGACTCCACGTCAACCTCCCCTGCTATGGAAGCCGAGCGCATGACCACCGCCGCCGGGCCGGGCCGCCCGCTGGTAGCGTGCTTTATCGCAAGCTGCGTCCCCAGCACCGCTTCCTTGGGGCTGGTGGCCAGGGAGGTGTACTTGGTCATTGACTTGATAATTGTTGGCAGGTCTATGCTGCCGTATTCCCCGGAACCGGACTGGTTGGCCGGATGCAGAGCGTTGCCGCCGTCGGAGGTATCGGTCAGCACCAGCATGGGCGAACTGCTCAGCATGGACTCCATGATGCCGAAACTGGCGTTGGAGCCGATGAAAAGCCCCTGCCCCATCACTACAGCCGGCTTTCCGCTGGCCCTGGCGTAGGCGTCGGCCATGATGGCGGCGGTCTGCTCGTGCCGGCACAGGATGGCCTTGATCCGGTCCTCTTTGCCCACCAGCAGGTTGAAAATCTGGCCCGTGCCGCCCCCGGGAATTCCGAAAACGTACTCAATCCCGGCCTCTTCCAGTTGCTGCACTATCAATTCATGCGCCTGGGGCATACTTCCTCCAGCATGGGGACGCAAGGCCAGCCAGCCTCGCATTTCCGGTAGTTGTGAGTCAGAAAATCGGGGCCAGACCTGCGATGGCCTGCCTCCCCGGCGATTGGGCCGATAATACCCCGCAGGGTTAGGCGGGTCAAGCTGACCGCCCCGTCTTCCCTTACAGAGGCATTCCGAATCTGGGCGAGTCCGTCGTTCCCGCGAAGGCGGGAACCTCGCACCTGGCGGGTAATGTCGCAGGTCCCATTTATCCTTTTGGAAGCCGGTCAGGTGCTGGGTTGCGTTTGCCCTGAAACGCCTGCTTTTGCAGAGGACGTTCCAGCGTTTTCTGCAAAATATAGAGGTGAACTGCATTGTTCCTCGCCAGGTTTTCGACGGCGGAAGCCGGTGCGGAACGCTACGGGAAGGCCACTGTAAGCCATCGCAGCTATTCCAGCATTGCGCCCGCTCTAGACCGTGCCAGCCTGTATCCGGAGCATGATTTCTTTTCCAGTGTTCCCGCCCTTGAAACAGTGAGTTTAGATTCCCCGTCTGCCGCATTGACCTGGCAGCTTCCCACGAATAGAATCTCGCCAGGCTCCGAACTTGACATAAGGGCAGTGGCGTATATGCAGAGCGTTGAGATTGACCGCTCCAAGCGGCTGAAGCAGGAACCGGAAAAGGGGCATAACCGCTGGCATCCGGACATTTCGCCCATCCTGGAGGTAGAGCCGGGCGAGGAAGTGGTTCTGGAGACCAGGGACGCCTCCGACTGCCAGATGCAGCCCCATCTGACGGTGGCGGACCTGGCGGGATTCGACACCAAGGTGGCCCATCCCCTGACGGGACCCGTTTACATAAAAGGCGCCGAGCCGGGGGACCTGCTGGAGATTGAATACCTGGATATCGCCGCCCAGCCCTACGGGTGGACCAGGAGCCGCCCCGGGTCGGGTTTCCTGCGGGACATCTTTACCGAGCCCTACGTGGTGCACTGGGATATTAAGGACGGCTGGGCCACGTCCCGCCAGATTCCAGGCGTGCGGATTATTGACGGCTCCTTCATGGGAACGGCGGGAATCGCGCCCTCGCACGCCCAGCTGGAGGCTTGGGCGGCCCGGGAAGCCGACCTGGTGCGCCGGGGCGGGACAGCAGCGCCGCCGGACCCGGAGGACGCGATACCGGCCGGCGGGAACATCGCCGAGACGGGGCTGCGTACCCTGCCGCCCCGGGAGAACTGCGGCAACGTGGACGCCAAGCAACTCACCACGGGTTCCCGGCTGCTGATTCCGGTAAACGTGGACGGCGCCCTGTACTCAGCGGGGGACGGGCACTTTGCCCAGGGCGACTCCGAGTGTTGCATTACCGCCATAGAGATGGGAGCAACCGTCGCCGTCCGTTTCCGCTTGCTGAAAGGCGAGGCGGAGCGACATAACATACGTTTCCCTCGCTACGCCCATCCCGGCTACTTTTTGCCGCCCGAATGGGCCGCGCCGCGCAATTTCATCGCCACCATGGGAATGCCCATAAGGTCCGACGGGACCCAGGAAGGGGAAGACCACCTGACGCTGGCAGCCCGCAATGCGCTGCTGAATATGATCGAACTGCTGCAGGAACGGGGCTGGACCCGGGAGCAGGCCTACGTAATTTGCAGCGTGGCAGTGGACCTGAAGATAAGCAATATCGTTGATCTGCCCAACGTAACCGTATCGGCCTTTCTGCCCGAGGACATCTTCCAGGGCTAGGAATTCGGGGTTTTGCGCCGCCGCCGGCGTGGCGGCAAATGGACCCGGGCTTGCCGGTGCACATAATGTACCGGAAATGCACTGAGGGGCAAAAAGGGGCCTCTCCCGCAGGGAAAAGGTGCAGGAATACCCGTGGGGGCCGCAATTCACGTCCTGGAGCGCCCAGTGGAGAGGGGTCAGCGACGTTAAAGTAAACATAAAACGGGAAAAGTCCAAAAACAAACCGCCCGCTCTTCTCAAGCGGGCGGTTTTTCCGTTTTCGGTCGCCTGAGCAGACGACCCATCTCATCACATCCACCACCTCGGCATATTTCGGGTAATGGCCTTACCCGTATTACTCGGGACCGGTAATATGCCAAACCGGTACCTGGCTTAGCTGACCCTCTTAACCTCCAGGGTCTCGCCTGGCGCCAGCGCTACACGCCGGACGCTGATCCCCAGCTTGAGGAGCCAGTACCCGAGGGTAGCCTTGCTCACGCCCAGTTCGTCAGCCGTCATGGACAGTCCCTTTTCGTTAACCATCTCGGGGAGCAGCCTCTCCAGGGGCCGCTGATGTTCCTTTTCTACACGCTGCATTAATTTCGTCTTCCGAGCCATCGTACACGTCCCTCCTCGTGGTGAAATTGTGCTGAGTAACAGGATGTACCGAATTGTACTGCCCGTTCCGGTAAAAGTCAATATATCTCTTTATCTAGTTTTATACTTTTTTAAGAAATGAATGGAACGGAAATTCAGATACAAAAAGGGCTGTTCTGAGGGGTTTCGGGTGTTGGTGAGGGCCTGAAGGTGGCCGGAAAGGTCCTTAAATCGGGTCTCAGCGGGCTGGGTCCTGGCAGTCCAGGGCGGGGCATTGCAGACTTGGACGTGGCGGGGGCGTTACACGGTGGGTTGGTCGCTGGGTGGCGGTATCCTCCGAGACGGTAATGGCCGCGGTCGGCTGTTGCATGGGCGATTGCGGTCAGTGCGGCGAATGCAGCGATTGCACGGTGCGCCACGCAGGATATTGCATCGGTGTACAGGCCGTGCAACAACCATCCGAGGCCCATGCAATGGTCGTGCAGCGGACGGGGGAGTGGGGTTGCCGGTTGCTCCGGTGTGGCCTGGTTGGTGGCGGCAGTGGTACCGGGTTACACCAGCCGCCTCAATCGCTACACCTGGGTAAGAGGGCATGTATCTTTGGCAGTGCAACCGAACGCGCGGCTTTAGCCGGAGGTCGAGGTAAGGATGAGGAAACGGGCAATAGAATTTGAATCAAAGGCGCCGTCGGCGCAAAAGCGCAGATTGACCGCTCCCATTGGCTTTGCTAGGCTGGCCTGAACAGGCAACCGGACCTACCGGCAAGGACGATATTCCCCGTCCGGTAGTCATGCGAGGAAAAATGGCACAATCCACTGATAGTCACCGGCCCACCGTTCAGCCGCCCACGCTTCGGGATGTTTACGAAGCCAGGAAGACCATCGCACCATACCTGGCCAGGACTCCGCTGCAATACTCGGCAGGGCTCAGCCAGCTCTTTGATGCGGAAATATATTTGAAGCACGAAGAGCACCATCCCCTGGGAGCGTTCAAGGGCAGGGGCGGCATAAACCTGCTCTCCCACCTCAGCCAGGAGGAAAGGCATCGGGGGGTAATAACCGCCTCCACGGGCAACCACGGCCAGTCCATAACTAACGCCTGCCGTATCTTCGGGGCCAAGGCCCTGATAGCCTTGCCCGAGAAGGACCCAAATCCCTTGAAGGTGGCAGCCATGGAGGCCCTGGGCGCGGAACTGGTTTTCCACGGTGAGAACTTTGACCAGGCCAAAGACCACGCGGAACGGCTGGCCCGGGAAGAGGGGTACAGGTACGTCCATCCCACCGACGAACCATTGCTCATAGCCGGCGTTGGAACCCTGAGCCTGGAGATAATCGAAGACCTGCCCGACGTGGAGATAATGTACTTTCCCCTGGGCGGGGGCAGCGGCGTAGCGGGAGCCTGCACCGTGGCCAGCGCCATAAATCCCGGAATACAGGTTCGGGCGGTCCAGTCAGCGGGGGCGCCGGCCGGATACCTATCATGGCAGCAGGGTCAGTTGGTCCAGGCGCCTATGAACACCTTCGCTGAAGGGATCGCCACCATGAGCGGCTACGAACTGCCCCAGAGGATTATCCGGCACCATCTGGACGACTTTGTCCTGGTCAGCGACGACGAGATAAAGTACGCCATGGGCCTGCTAATAGAGAAGGCGCACACCATGTCGGAAGGAGCGGGGGCGGCCGCCATGGCCGGAGCGTTGAAGCAAATGGAGACACTGAAGGGTAAGAGGGTAGCCATCGCGGTAACGGGAGGAAATGCCACCGCAGCGGTACTGGCTGATGCAATAGAAGTGTACCGCAATGTAGCGAGGTAACGGCAGTTGGCGTATCTGTAACCCAAGAAAGTGTAACGATGCATGCCCGTACCGGCCGTGCGCCATTCAAGAAATGTACTAACATTCAGTTAGTACACTTTTTGGAAATGTAACGGGCTATCTCATCCCTGCCAAACTCGGGCATGGCAACCTCACCCTGGTATCCAATCATTATCAAGCCTTCCTCCGGGGCGATTACCTGCCCGATTTCGCAGGCGCCGATGCCTTCTCTGTCCAGGGCGGCCAGCAGCGCCGGTACCTGGGAGGCGGGCAGAGTCATTAACAGGCAACCCGATGCCAGCAGGCCCAGGGGATTCAGGTTCAGGGCGGCGCAAATCTCCTGGCACTCGGGCAGCACCGGGATACTGGTCTCTTCTACGGCCAGTCCCAAGCCGGAAGCCTGGGCTACTTCCCTCAGCCCGGTTACTAGGCCGCCCTCGGTGGGGTCGTGCAGGGAGTGTATTTCAGCTACGTCGCAGGCGATGCGGGCTTCTTTGACGACGCTTATTCCAGGCTGGTGCAGGTACCCTTTGGCCGTTTCTATTACAGCCTGGGGTACTCCCCGCGCTTTTAGCTCCGCTTCTTCCTCCCTGGCCAGGACTGACGTTCCCTCAATGGCGACTCCCTTGGTAACAACTATGCTGTCCCCTTCCCGGGCGCCGCCGGTGGTGACCAGCTTGCCCCGTTCCACCTCTCCCAGCATGACGCCGGAGACGATGGGCCGGTTTATTCCGTAGGTAACTTCGCTGTGACCGCCAACCAATGCGATGTCCATATCGTTGCAGGCTTCCAGAACCTGTTCGAACAGGTCTCCGGCTTGGCCCTCCGTAAAGGTCTCAGGCACCATCAAGGTTGCCATGAACCAACGCGGTACACCGCCGGTACACGCTATGTCGTTGGCGTTAACCTGCACCGCATACCAGCCTATGGCGTCGGTAGCAAAGGTAATGGGGTCGGTCTTAGCTACCAGCAGGCTTTCGCCCATATCTATAACGGCGGCGTCCTCTCCTACCCTGGGCCCCAGCAGTACACGCGGGTCGTGTACCCTTTCCCTGGCCAGCAGACTTTGTAGCAACTGCGGGGGGAACTTGCCTATTTCCAAACCAAATCACCGTCCCTGTGGCGTTCGACCGTTGCCGGACAGTTTAGCAGAGGAAGGAGCGGTCCTTCATTATTCGTCACGGAGCGGAAGGGCCTACTGCAACGGCTGAATTCTGGGCCGGTTTTGGCGATCTAGCGATGCAGAAATACCTGAAACCCCGCAAATCGGCTCTCAGCGCGTTCTGAGCGCGTTCTGAGCGCGTTCTGATAGTGATTGGGCTTCGGTGGGCGCCGGCTCGTAGCTGTTCCACTCAGAATGATTCGGGTCCGAGGGTCCTAAAGACCGGCCGCTTGAGGGCCGCATGAATTCCTTTTCTCGACCCGCAAAGTCCTGGCGTGCTAAACTCTCCAACGCGACACTTTCCAACGTGACAGCAGGATTTAGAGGTAGCCTTGGCCCCCAACGAACCTGAAACCAGTGTCAACCGGACGGCGCACGATATCGCCGTACCCAAGGGTCATTCCCTGGCAGACCTGAAACCTGCCTTAAATGCCCTCGAAGCAGGCGGCGTGGTGGCTATACCCACCGACACCCTGTTCGGCCTGGCTGCGGATACTTCCAACGAGGTGGCCCTGGAGAGGATATTTGACATAAAAGGCCGTCCCGCCAGCCTGGCCCTGCCGGTGCTGGTCTCTGACTGGGAACAGGCGGCGATGGTATCCGACAGGTTTCACGGTCCGGTGCGGCAACTGGCCGCCTCCTTCTGGCCCGGCTGCCTTACGCTGGTTTTGCCCAAGGCGGCCTCACTTTCGCCGCTGATTACCGGCGGACGGGACTCGGTAGCGGTAAGGATGCCGGACCATTGGGTACCGTTGGGACTGGCTTCCCTGCTGGGCCGCCCGATAACCGGCACCAGCGCCAACCGCAGCGGGCAGGCCGACCTGGAGTCGGCAGCCCAGGTAAGGGAAACTCTGGGCGAATCGGTGGACCTGGTAATCGAGTTCGGCCCCGAACCACGGGGGTTGCAGTCCACCATAGTTGATTTGACCTCCGGGTTCCCCGTGCTGCTGCGGGAAGGGGTTGCCCCTTTTGAGGATGTCTTGAAGACTTGGCAGGCGGTCATGAATATCACGGCTGCCACGAATGCCGGAGGTGCCTCTCTCCCGTGAATGACCCGCTGAACACTTACCGGGATGCGCTGGAGACAGAGTTGCGGGAATGCCTGGAGGGCCGTGAGGGCTTTCTGTTCGACCTTTTGCGCTACCATTTGGGTTGGGCCGACCAGCACGGCAATCCGGAACAGCCGGAGCCGAGGGAGAGTTTTCATGCCCTGGTTGCCCCTGCGGTGTGCCAGGCGTTGACGGGCGGGTTTGCCGCCTCCATGCCGGTGGCGGCTGCGGTGGAACTGGTTTACAACTTTTCCCTGGTGCACGGGGACGTGCAGGCAGGCAGGGTTGACGCCCACAGCCGGCCCAGCATCTGGTGGGTGTGGGGCCCGGCGCAGGCCATCAACGCCGGCGACGGCTTTCACGCCATGGCCCGCATGGCCATGATGCGGCTCGGCGATCTGGGCATTCCGCCGGAAGGGGTGCTGGCCGCCACCGAGCTGCTGGACCGTTCCTGCCTGGCCATGTGCGAGGGCCAGTTCAGCGACCTGGGTTTCCAGGACCGTATGCTGGTCACCATGCGGGAATACAGTGATATGATCTCCCTCAAGGCCGGGGCGCTCACTGCCTGCGCCGCCGCCGGCGGTGTCCTGGCAGCCGGACACGACAATACCAGGGCAGGACGATTTCAGGAGGCGGGAAGGATGCTGGGCATGGCCTGGCAGGTAAGCAGGGACATTGCGGAGTTTTGGGGCCGGGAGGGCGACGGATTCACCGCCAGCAACGTCCTGAACAAGAAGAAGAGCCTCCCCCTTATCTACTGCCTGGAAAACGCGACAACGGCGGCCAAGCGGGAAATAGGTTCCATCTACATGAAGAGAGTCCTGGAGCCGCAGGATATGTCCCACATCATCGAAATCATGGATGGAACGGGCGCGCGGGGGTACTCGCAGGCCCATGCCTGCCAGCTTGCGGCGGAAGGGCTGGCGGCCATGGAAGAGAACCTGCCGCCGGGAGGAGACCCGACCGGGCTGAGACTGCTGGCCGACCTGGCCACGGGGTACGGGTAGCGTAGGAGATCCTTTTATGGGCCCCCTTTTTCTGGTTAGACCAAACAAGGCAGGTGCACAGGGCTGATCATGGCAAAACGTTCCCTTTCCCAACTGGACGTTGCCAACAAACGCGTACTGGTTCGGGTGGATTTCAATATTCCCATTGAGCAGGGGGTTGAGGTTATCGCCTCCTACGATCAGCGGTTGAGGGCCACCCTGCCGACCATTCGATACCTCCTGGAACAGAACTCGCGGGTGATTCTCTGCTCCCACCTGGGCCGGCCGGGCGGTAAGGTCGTCGAAGAGTTGCGGTTGGCGCCCGTTGGCGCCCGGCTTTCCCAACTGCTCGGCCATCCCGTAAAGAACCTGAGCGATTGCATTGGGCCGGAAGTTGAGACCGAGATTGGCCGGTTGCAGGACGGCCAAATCGTCCTGTTGGAGAATCTTCGCTTCCACCCCGGCGAGGAAAAAAACGACCCGGACTTCGTCGGCGGGTTGGCGGCCCTGGCCGACTGTTTCGTCATGGATGCCTTTGCGGTAACCCACCGCGCCCATGCCTCCACGGTGGGCATTGTGGAACGCCTTCCCTCTGCCATGGGGCTGCTCGTCCAGCGCGAGGTTGAGGAAATGGGCCGGGCGCTGGAGTCCCCGGCCAGCCCGCTGGCGGCCTTGATGGGAGGCGCCAAGGTCAGCGACAAGATCCTGGTGCTGGAAAACCTGCTGGAAAAACTGGACCACCTGGTTATCGGCGGGGGCATGGCGGTTACTTTCCTCCGTGCCCGCGGCTTCGAAACCGGAGCATCCTCGGTGGAAGAGGACCGGCTGGACTTTGCCCGGGACGTGATGGATAGAGCGGAGGCCCGCAACATCGGCGTGTACCTGCCCGACGACGTGGTTATCGCCAGCAGCTTTGAGGCCGACCCGCCGGAATTTCGCACCGTTCCCGCCCAGCAGGTGCCTGAAGGGTGGTACATTATGGACGTGGGCGCTGACACGGCGGCGCAGTATGCCAAGGTCCTGCATGAGTGTCGCACCATTATCTGGAACGGCCCCATGGGAGTGTTCGAAATGCCCCGCTTCAGCCAGGGTACCAGGGTGGTGGCCAATGCCATTGCCGGTTTGCCCGATGTGACCACGGTGGTGGGCGGAGGGTCAACCGCGGAGGCGGTGGAAGAACTGGGCCTCATGGACGCCATGACCCACGTTTCTACGGGCGGCGGGGCGTCACTGGAATTCCTGGAGGGGCGAGAACTGCCGGGCATCGCCGCCCTGCCCGAAGCCTGATCGGCTGCCGCGCTTTGCGGCTACAGAGGCCCTTAGGCAAAACTTTACATAAAGCGAGACCAAGATGATTGACCTGGAAGAACTTCACGACTGTTACGTGACCACTTCGTCAAAGATTGTGCTGCTGGTGGTGGATGGACTGGGAGGCCTCCCGCACCCGGATACTGGTAAGTCTGAGCTGGAAACGGCCCATCTGCCTAACCTGGACGCCATGGCTCGGGAGAGCGCCTGCGGCATGACCACCCCGGTGCTGCCGGGGGTGGCCCCGGGCAGCGGCCCCGGCCACCTGGCCCTGTTCGGCTACGACCCCCTGCGCTACATTATCGGCCGGGGGGCCCTGGAGGCCCTGGGCATCGAGGTTGAGCTGCGGCCCGGCGACGTGGCGGCCCGCGGCAATTTCTGCACCGTTGACGCAGACGGCAACCTGGTGGACCGGCGGGCGGGACGCATTCCCACGGAGTTCAGCGCTCCCCTTTGCCAGCGACTTGATACCATCGAACTGCCGGGGGTGCAGGTGGATGTTTTTCCGGTCCAGGACTACCGCTTCGTGCTCCGGCTGCGGGGCGAGGGGCTGTCGGAGGAGATTACGGAAACGGACCCGCAGATATCCGGCGTTCCCGCCCTGCCCGTCAGGGCCATTGAGGCCGATGGCGAGAAGACGGCCAACCTGGTGAACGAATTCGTGGCCCAGGCGGGCCGGCTGCTGGCCGAGGAGGAGCGGGGCAACATGGTCCTGCTGCGAGGCTGGGCCCAGCTGCCCTCCCTGCCGCCCATGCGCGACATCTACCGGATTAACCCCGCCGGCATTGCGGCGTATCCCATGTACCGGGGGCTGGCGACGGTGGCTGACATGCGAATAGTCCCCACGGGCCACACCTTTAGCGACGAGGTAGATACCCTTCACCAGGAATTTGAAAACCACGACTTCTTTTTCATTCACTACAAGCCGGCTGACGCCGCCGGGGAAGACGGGGACTTCGATGCCAAGGTGAAGACACTGGAAGACCTGGACCCTCTCATCCCACGTATTCGGGAACTGGACCCGGACGTCTTCATGGTGGCCGGCGATCATTCCACTCCGGCTATCATGGCGGCACATAGCTGGCATCCGGTACCCTTCATGCTTCACTCGAAGCTTACCCGGGGCGAGGGAGTCCCTGAATTCCACGAGAGGGCTTGCAGCTTGGGTTCCATCGGCAGAATTCCGGCCACCAATATCATGCTCCTGGCCATGTCCCACGCCGGCAAATTGACCAAGTTCGGGCCGTAGGGAATCGGCGCTACCTACCGGACCGTCATCCCCCCGAATTCGGGGCACACACTTCAGGGAGACTTTGCAGGATGCCAGCCACCGTTGTAGCCGGAAACTGGAAGATGAACACCACGCTGGAAGAGGCCAGGAGCCTGGCCGGCGGGGTCAGGGACCTTTGCCAGGACCTGCAAGGCGGCGATGTTGAGGTCGTGCTTTGTCCGCCCTTTCTGTCCCTGGCTGCCGTGGCGGAGACACTGGCCGGCAGCGGGGTAAAGTCCGGCGCCCAGAATATGTACCATGAGGAATCGGGCGCATTTACCGGCGAAATCTCGCCGGTGATGCTGGCCGGCCTTTGCCAGTACGTCATCCTGGGGCACTCGGAGCGGCGGCAGCTTTTTGGAGAGACCGACGGGGCAATTAATCTGAAGGTCAAGGCCGCCATCAGCCACGGGTTGAAACCGATTCTCTGCGTTGGCGAAACTCTGGAGGAGCGGGAGTCGGGCCAGGCCTCCGAAGTAATCGCCGGGCAGGTCCGGGCCGGCTTGGAAGGACTGGGGGGAACGGCGGGACTCGACATAAGCGGACTGGTGGTAGCCTACGAACCCGTCTGGGCCATAGGCACCGGCCGCGCTGCCACGCCCGAAATAGCCGCCGAGATTATGGGCGGGGCCATCCTCACTACCCTGGAAGCTATTTTCGGAGGGGCTGCGGCTGCCGATGTGCCCCTGCTGTACGGCGGCAGCGTAAACGCCGGCAACGTCTCCGATTTCGCCGCCCAACCCTGCATTCACGGCGCCCTGGTGGGCGGCGCAAGTCTTCGGGCGGAGTCCTTCGTGGAAATTGCCAGGCTGGCGGGCGCAGCCAAGACTTCCTCTGCCTGATTGACCCACAACCACACCCTGTCCGCGCCGACCGAGTCTTATGCTGTCCGGCGATAATCCCGTTCCATCTCCCGTCATATACGTTGTCGGCCCTACCGCTTCGGGCAAGACCCGGCTGGCCGTTGAATTGGGCCTGAGGCTGGATGGGGAGGCCATAAACGCCGACAGCCGGCAGGTTTACCGGTACATGGATATTGGCACCGCCAAGCCGACGCCGGAAGAACGGGCCGCCTTGCCGCACCATCTGTTGGACCTGCTCTCCCCCAACGAAGACTTCAGCCTGGGCTCCTTCCTGTCTCTGGCCCGGCGAGCCGTTGCCGACGTGGCGGGACGAGGCAAAGTCCCCCTAGTGGTAGGCGGTACGGGTCAATATATTTGGGCGCTGGCGGAGGGCTGGGACGTTCCCGAGGTGGCCCCGAACCCGGCTTTTCGGGAGAGGCTGGAGTCGGAAGCCCGGCAGTCCGGCGCCCTGTCCCTGCACGGCAGGCTGGCCGCCATTGACCCGCTGCGGGCCGCCGAGCTGGACCCGAACAATGTCCGTCGGGTAATCCGGGCCCTTGAAGTGAATTTAGCCACCGGGCGAAAACCCTCCTCCTTTGGCAAGCGACCGGACCTTGCCGTTCCTGGCATTTTTCTAGGCATTTCCCTGGAACGGGAAACGCTTTACGCCCGCATTGACCGCAGGGTTGACCGGATGATGGAGGAAGGCTTCCTGGCGGAGGCTGAAGCGCTGTCCACCAAGGGTTTTACGCTGGGAAAGGGACCCCTGGCCTGCCCCGGATACCGGGAATTGGGACAATTCCTGGAGGGCGAGCTTGGCCTGGAAGAGGCGGTCCAGCGCACCAAGTTCCAGACCCACCGCCTGGCAAGAAAGCAGGCCACCTGGTTCAAGCAGGACGACACAAGACTAAACTGGCTGGACGGAGAGAACGCCAACCTGACCGGCCAGGCAGAGGAACTGATTGCCGCCTGGAACCGCAGCCAGGGCGGGAAGCCTGGCTAACGAGTCCACTAATTTGAAGTGTCAAGAAACACTGCCCGCACCCTGGGGGTGTTGAACCATGAGCAGACTCCCTGGCTTACCCGTTGACGCAATCCAGGGGCGCGGGGCCGCGCGCCCCTACGGCCTGGCAAATTTGAAACTGTAATTGTACCGGCCCAACCCCTCGTTCCCTCGCAGGGGGAGACCTCGACTTACCCAACCCGTCCTTCCCGCGCAAGGGGGAACCTCGACCTACCCAATCCGTCCTCCCCGCGCAAGGGGGAACCTCGACCTACCCAATCCGTCCTCCCCGCGCAGGTGGGAACCTCGACCCGCCCAATCCGTCATTCCCGCGTAGGCGGGAACCTCGGAAAGCTGGAGTTCGGATTCCTGCCTTCGGAGGAATGACGGTGTAGCGCATTCCCCGTCATTTCTATACTGCTGGTGTACCGGTCCAATTTTGCCGAAAACAGCCAGGCATTCCCGCTGAACTGTTCCTGCTATAAATCTGACCGTGTACGACCTTTAGCGATGCTCTCCACTCTGCCGGTGGCCTGGCGCTTTGAGAAGTTGATGCGCTACGTTTGCCAGCTAGCTCCTGTGGTAGAATAGCCCCAATTCAAACCTTGAGGGCCTGATGAATTTCACCAAAATGCACGGTGCAGGCAACGACTACGTTTACATTGACGCCCGCCACATGGAGGAAGACTGGCCGGCCCTTTCGAGGGCTATGAGCGACCGGCACTTCGGCATAGGTGGAGACGGCCTGATCCTCATCATGGACTCGGACCAGGCCGATTTGCGAATGAGAATGTTCAACGCCGACGGTTCCGAAGGGGAAATGTGCGGCAACGGCATCCGTTGCTTTGCCAAGTACGCCATCGAGCGGGAGATAGTGGGCCGGCCGCGGGACGGCCTGACGGTGGAAACCCTGGCCGGCATCCGCACGGTTTACCCCATCTACGACTCCGCGGGCGTTTCCAGCGCGAGGGTTTCCATGGGGCTTCCCAGGCTGAACCCGCAGGAAATCCCCGTCAGCCTGGACCCGGCCCTGGATTCCAGTTCCGGGCCCGTGCTGAAATACCCCATACATCCCGGGGATTTCAGGCTGTATCTTTCCTTTGTTTCTATGGGAAACCCCCATGCCGTAACGTACATTGACCAGCCCGTCGGAGAATTTCCCCTGCACAACATCGGCCCCCTGGTGGAAGGCCACCCCATGTTTCCCCGCCGGGTGAACTTTGAAATAGTCAACCACGTTGATTCCTCCCACCTGGTTGCCCGCGTGTGGGAGCGGGGCTCCGGAGAGACCATGGCCTGCGGCACCGGCGCCTGCGCCATAGCGGTGGCATCGCGCCTGCAGGGTCTGGTCGAAGACCGGGTGGACATAACGCTGCCGGGCGGCACGTTAACCATCGAATGGGACGGTGAAGGAGAGGTTTACCTGGAAGGTCCGGCAACCGAAGTCTTCACGGGAGAATGGTGAGGGCCGTGACCAGTAAAGCCAAACTGCTTACATTCGAAGAGTGGCAGAAACTGCCTGAAACAAAGCAGAAGTGCGAAGTTGTTGACGGAGTGATATACATGCCGCCTTCCCCCGATTCTGACCACCAGTGGGTTCAGCAAGAGACCTTCGTCCGTTGCTACGAATTCTCCAGGGCCAGTCGTTTAGGGGTGTTCTTACACGCCCCGCTGGATCTGGTAATTCAGAGGAGTCCGCTTAGAGTTCGGCAGCCTGACATCATGTTTCTGAACTCCGAAAGAACAGGTATCACGAATCGTAGCGATCTTAAGGGCAGGTCTCCCCTTGAAGTGAGTCCTGACATCGTGGTCGAAATCCTGTCCCCCAGCAACACTCGCAGCGAGATGGATGCCAGACTGGAAGACTACAGGCAGATAGGTGTTTACCAATGCTGGCTGGTCAGCCCTGAGGCAGAAACGGTGGAAGTTATTGATCTGACAGGCAATGAACCCAGGTCGCTAGCCATTTTTGGCAGCGAGGATACGCTGACATCGGATTTGTTGCCGGGGTTTGAGTTGAGCTTGCGCGAGGTTTTCAGTTAAGGGTCATTTGAGCTGTGTGGACCAGGCGCGGGCCGAACAAAGAAAGTTGATTCTCCAGATTCGTAACGTTACATATAGACCTAACCAGGAGAGGCAAAGTGGAGTTTTCCAGCAGACTTGGCAAGCTGGCGCCCTACCCCTTCGTGGAGATTTCACGCATCATCGCGGAGAAGCGGGCGGCGGGCGCCGACGTTGTGACCTTTGGCATTGGAGACCCGGACATTCCCACGCCGCAGCCCATCATTGACCGGCTGCTTTCCGCGTCCCAGGACCCGCCCAACCACCGTTATCCGGAAACGGACGGCCTGCCCGAAATGCGGCGCGCCATCGCCCAGTGGTACGAGAACAGATTCGACGTCAGGATGGACCCGGACAAGGAGGTGCTGCCCCTTATAGGCGCCAAGGAGGGAATCGGCCACGTAGCCTTTTGCTTCCTGGACCCGGGGGACATTGCCCTGGTGCCGGACCCTGCCTATCCGGTTTACGGGGTAGGCACGATGTTTGCCGGCGCCGAGAGTTACGTAATGCCCCTGCAGGAAGATAACGGGTGGCTGCCCGACCTTTCGGCTATTCCCGAAGACGTGGCCCGGGCCGCCAAGGTGATGTGGCTGAACTACCCGAACAACCCCACCTCCGCCGTTGCCAGCGCCGAAGACCTGGCAAGTTTCGTGGCCTACTGCCGGGAGCATGATATAGCCCTGCTTCACGACGCGGCCTACAGCGAGGTGGGCTACGACGGCTACAAGGCCGCCAGCATGATGCAGGTTGAGGGCGCCATGGACGTGGGGATAGAGTTTCATTCCCTGTCCAAGAGCTACAACATGACGGGCTGGCGCATGGGAATGGCCGTGGGCAACGCGGACATGATCAGGGCCCTCTTCCAGATTAAGGCCAACCTGGACTCGGGAATTCCCCAGGCTATCCAGGAAATGTCTATGGAAGCCCTCACCGGCCCCCAGGACTGCATTGACGACAACCGGATGATCTACCAGCGACGGCGGGACCGGGTGGTAGAAGCAGTCCGAAAGATGGGTTTGTCGGTCGCCGTTCCCCAGGCCAGCCTTTATATCTGGGCCCGGGTACCGGAAGGGTTTACATCCGCCGACTTCGCGGCCCGCCTGCTGGAGGAAATAGACATTGTAGTAACCCCTGGCTCCAGCTACGGGCAGTATGGAGAAGGTTACATAAGACTATCGCTGACCACACCGGACGAACGGGTTGAAACGGGTTGCCGGAGGCTTGAGAATTGGAACATTCCGGCGCCCAGGGAGGGATAGAAAATTCCCAGAAAGACGGGCAACAGGACCGTAAACACCGAACCGGAGCGGGAAAAGGCCATCCTGGTAGCGGTGGAGTTGAAGAAGAGCGACAACCTTTGGGAGTTGGAAGACACCCTGGACGAACTTGCCTACCTCACGGACGCCGCGGGAGCGGACGTGGCTGCGCGGGTGACCCAGCGCTCGGACCGGTTGACGCCCACCTACGTCGGCAAAGGCAAGCTCCAGGAAGTGCAGGAGTTGGTCTCGGAAGAGAAGGCGGACACCGTAATATTCGACGACGAGCTTACGCCCACCCAGCAGCGCAACCTGGAATCCGCCTTGCAGGTCAAGGTAATTGACCGGACGGCACTGATACTGGACGTGTTCGGACGCCATGCCCGCACCCACGAGGGCAAGCTACAGGTTGAACTGGCCCAGCACCAGTACCTGTTGCCCCGACTGGTTGGCCAATGGTCCCACTTGGAAAGGCTGGGAGGCGGCATAGGCACCAGGGGCCCCGGTGAAACCCAGTTGGAAACGGACCGGAGACTGATCCGGCGCCACATCCAGCGTATCCAGCAGGAACTGGACAAGGTGCGGGAGCGGCGGTCCATTTATATCGAACGGCGCAAGAAGGCCAGCATCCCCACCGCTTCCCTGGTGGGCTACACTAACGCCGGCAAGAGCACCCTGTTCAACGCCCTGAGCAACGCCGACGTGGAGGCCGAGAACCAATTGTTCTCCACCCTGGACCCGGTCACCCGGCGCATACGGTTGCCTTCGGGGGACGAATTGCTGCTTACCGACACGGTGGGCTTTATCCAGAAGCTGTCGCCCATGGTGGTGGCGGCCTTCCGCGCTACCCTGGAGGAACTTGCCGAGTCGGATATTCTGCTGCACGTTCTGGACATAACCCACGCCAAGGCCCCGGAACAGGCGGAAGTAGTTGAAGAGACGCTGGAAGACCTGGGATTGAGCCACAAGCCCCGGCTGCTGGTAATCAACAAGATGGACCTGCTGGGCGAAGAGAAGGCGGGCAAGGCTCCGCTGCCGCCCTCCGGGCTGCAATCCTATCCCAGCGTTCCGGTTTCGGCGGCCCGGGGCTGGAACCTGGACCTGCTGCTGGAAGAAGTGGAAGCCCAGCTAGTGGGGCTCGACCGTCCCTTGACGGTCATGCGATAGCCGATGGCGGCTGACCGTACCGCCCGTCCTGATGACCTTGCTCGGGCACTGTCGCTCCATTACTGACCTTATAAGGCCTGAAGCGATGGAATGAGGTTCGGCAAGCGGCCGGAAAGTCTCCGACACGTTGGTTCGCACAATAGACGTTATGTAACCCTGCATGGTGCTTTTGCGGTCTATTTTACATAAAGGCTCTTCAACTGGTTTTTTCCCCCAACCCTTAATTGAGCTTTGAGCCGGTCCGGCCGAACTGCAAACTCCGGGCAAGCGCCTGAGAAAATCCCGCGGAGGTTTGGATTATGAGAGTGGAAGGTAAAGTCGCGCTGGTGAGCGGCGGAGCGCGGGGCATCGGGGCCGCCACGGCCAAACTTCTCGCGAGAGAAGGGGCGGCAGTGGTGCTGGCCGATGTCCTGGAGGCGGATGGCCGCGCTACGGAAGCGGAGATTGCCGAGGCCGGAGGCAGGGCCACCTTCATGCCGCTGGACGTTACCGACGAGGACAGTTGGCAGCAGGTTATTGATGCCACCGTGTCCACCTACGGCAAACTGGACGTGGTGGTAAACAACGCGGGAATAAGCGGGCGGGCCGCCGTGGAGGAAACCGAGGAAGAGACCTGGGACCGGGTGATGGACGTAAACGGCAAAGGAGTATTCCTGGGGACCAAGCTGGCCATACCCGAACTGCGGAGGGCCGGCGGAGGCTCAATCATCAACATTTCCTCGATTTACGGCATCATAGGCAGCGAAACGTCGGCGGCCTACCACGCTTCCAAGGGCGCTGTCCGCATCTTCACCAAGGCTGCGGCCATACAGTACGCTGCAGAGGGAATCAGGGTAAATTCGGTGCATCCGGGCTTCGTTGACAGCCCCATGACGGCCGCATCCCACGCTTTGCCGGAGGTGCATAACCTGCGGATAGAGCGGACTCCCCTGGGCCGCATGGGCCGGCCGGAGGACATCGCGGCGGGAATTCTGTACCTGGCCTCCGACGAGTCTTCCTTCGTGACTGGCAGCGAGCTTGTCATAGACGGCGGAATGACGGCAAGGTAGGGAAGCGGGCCAGGAAATGTCCTTATGTCAAGCATGACATTGCTTCGAACGCAATTGCCCTGGCCGACGAGGTTCCCGCCTGCGCGGGAACGATGAAAGGGAATCATGTCACCCTGAGCTTGCGGAAGGGTCTAAAAGCGGGCTGCTGGGTAGGAGCTTAGATGCTTCGGCTTCGCTTAGCATGACATTTATCTTCAATGCAATTGTCCTGGCCGGCGACTTTCAAGGGTTGCGCCTGGGGCCTGGCCTGCCTATAATTGAGTGCCTGGCAAAACCGGGCGGGCGGTTAGCTCAGTGGTTAGAGCGCCTCGTTCACACCGAGGAGGTCGGAGGTTCAAATCCTCCATCGCCCACCATTGCGAAGTTTCACGGGTTTCTTCCAAATTAGGGGCTCCTTCACAATACAGGTTTTTGCTTGCTGGGCCGAGGTGGCGAAACGGCAGACGCGCTGCGTTCAGGGCGCAGTGTCCTTATGGACGTGTGGGTTCAAATCCCTCCCTCGGCACCATTCCCTTTAGAAGTTCTTCCCAGGTAACCAGGCAGCGGACCCCATTGGGTGGGCAACCGCCAAAATTGCCAACCAGATTACCCGGCGCATTCGTCGCGCGCTTGTAGCTCAGTGGATAGAGCGCTGCCCTGCGGAGGCAGAGGTCGTGGGTTCGAATCCCGCCAAGCGCGCCATTTTTTCGGGCGGCATCGGCCAAAACGGGCCAGCCTACGCCCTTCTCTCGATTCCGGCCCTAACGGGTTATCCCGATTCCGGGGCGGTTAGCTCAGATGGTTAGAGCGCCTGCTTTACACGCAGGAGGTCACTGGTTCGAGTCCAGTACTGCCCACCACTTCCCCATTCTTCAACCGTTCTCGCCGACCCCGGGCCGGCGGTCATGTGTGCTCCATAGCAATTACCCTGCCCCCTGGCATTCTCCTTTCATTAAACTTGCTCTCCCTACCATGGCGGTCCCGCCCCCAGATGCTCAACAGGGCAACCCTTGTGATACAATACATCAAGTTACGTAAAGTTAACCGCTCAAAGCGACGGTCGGAAGGTACCAGCAAGAGCTTTGAATGGCCGACAGTGGTTTTCTTAGTGCGGACAGGAAGAGCAGGCTGCGTGCCGCCCGTATGCCTGTGGTAAACACTCGGGGAGGTATAGCCCAGAATGCTGCGATTTGTCGAAGAAATACTCTTGCTTCTTTTGCGCGATGACGATGGAAGGTTCGTTCAGGTTCCCACCTGGTCCATGGACTATGCGGTGGCCGGAGCCATTCTTATGGACCTGGCCATGGACAACCGGATAGATACCGACCTTCACAACCTCATCCTTATTGACGGCACCCCGACGGGCGACCCCATAGTTGATCCGGTCCTTGCCCAGATTGCCAACAGCGAAGGGCACGATACCCGCTACTGGGTTGAGCAGATTTCCCGTTCGGGCAGCGACATTCGGGAACAGACCCTGGCCCAACTGGTGGAGAAGGGCATCCTGGAACACCAGGATGACCGGTTCCTCTGGGTGTTCCGTTCCAGGCGTTACCCCACCGTTGACGGCACGGCCGAGCGGGAAGTCAAGCTGCGCATCATGAGCGTGCTTTTCAGCGACGAAATCCCCGACCCCCGCGACCAGATGATAATCTGCCTGGCCGACGCCTGCGGCATTTTCCCGCGGCTGCTTTCCAGGCAGGAGCACACCAACGCGGCGGACCGCATCGCCCAAATAGGGCAGTTGGACCTTATCGGCCAGGCCATGACCCAGGCGATACGGGACATCCAGATATCGGTGGCCGTGTCCTGCCAGGGGCACATGATCTGATTCTTTTGCCAAAATCCCGCCAATAGAACTTTCTTGACATCCCAAAGGGCTTGGCCTACGCTGAAATAGTACCTTTTTTCGTCAGGTATTCTTAACGAAGGGCCGTCTTTCATTCAACTGAAGCGGTCCTCATAGCGGAGGCTCTATGTCTTCTCGGATACTGGACAGGATTGACGACCCATCGGACCTTAAGGGTCTAAACCGTCAGGAAATGGCCCAACTTGCCGGTGAAATCCGCGAGACCATAATTTCCGTCATTACCGAGCGGGGCGGGCACCTGGCCTCCAACCTGGGCGTCGTCGAAATCACGCTGGCGATCCATCGGGAGTTCGAGAGCCCCAAAGACCACATCGTCTGGGACACCACTAACCAGATGTATTCCCATAAGCTGGTGACCGGACGCCGCGACGAATTCAAGGACATCCGGCTTGAGGGCGGTCTGTCCGGCTTCGGAGAACCCTCGGAAAGCCCCCACGATACCCTTTGCGCCGGTCATGCGGGAACCGGCTTGTCCATAGCCTTGGGCATTGCCCAGTCCGCCACGTCCAGGGGCTCCGACGCCTGGACCGTGGCAGTGGTAGGCGACGGCGCAATGACGTCTGGGTCGAGCTTTGAAGCCTTGAACAACATCGTCCACCTGAACCCCGACCGGCTGATTGTCGTGCTGAACGACAACGGCATGTCCATCTCCGAGAACATCGGGTTCCTCACCAACTGGAGAAAACGGGTAATCACCCACCCGGAATACCAGGCGATGATCGGGCGCATGAGGGCCCTGTCCAAGCGGGTGCCTACGGGCGAAGCCATTTACCGCCTGGTGAAGCGCTTCAACGAAAGCCTGGATACGCTGATTCTACCCACGATTTTCTGGACGGAAATGGGTTTCCAGTACCTGGGGCCGGTGGACGGCCACGACCTGGCCCAACTGGAGCAAACGCTGAAGCAGGCCAGGTTGACTACCGGCCAGGTCCCCCTGATCCACGTCGTCACTCACAAGGGCCACGGCTACGAACCGGCGGAGGATGACCCCGTCAAGTTTCACCAGCCTAGTTCTCCTCTGGGCAGCGGTTCGGGAGCGCCCACCTACTCCAAGGTATTCGCCGAGACCATCAAGAAGCTGATGGACCAGGACGAATCGGTGGTGGGAATCTCGGCAGCCATGCTGGAAGGGACGGGCCTGGAAGAGGTACGCCAGCAGTATCCGGACCGGGTGTTCGACGTGGGCATCGCCGAGCAGCACGCGGTAAGCATGGCGGCAGGCATGGCCTCCACCGGCATGAGGCCCTTTGTTTCCATCTATTCAACCTTCCTGCAGCGGGCCTTTGACCAGGTAGTTCACGATGTATGCCTGCAAGACCTGCCGGTGACCATCATCGCCGACCGGGCTGGCATTGTTGGCGAGGACGGAAAGACGCACCACGGATTCCTGGACATTTCCTACCTGCGCTGCCTGCCCAACGCGGTGGTGGCGGCGCCCATGGACGAGAACGACCTTCAGCACCTGGTATATACCGCCTACCGCCACCCCGGGCCTTTCGCGATTCGGATTGCGCGGGGAACGGCCACCGGCTGCGACATGGACGAGCAGCCCCGGGAGTTGCCCCTTGGCCGGGGTCGAGTAATCCGCGAAGGCAGCGATGTGGTCATCTTCGGGCTGGGCAAGGCCGGCGCCGCCGCCCTGGAAGCGGCAGACCTGCTGGCCGAGTTTGGCATCGCCTGCGGGGTGGTCAACCCGATTTTTGTAAAGCCGCTGGACGTTAGCCTGTTATTGGACTCCGCCCGCAGCTCCAGGAGAATAGTAACGGTGGAGGAGAACGTGCTGGCCGGCGGATTCGGTTCAGCCGTGCTTGAGGCCCTGTCCGAAGCCGGGATGGAAGACGTGGTGGTGCATAGAATCGGAATGCCCGACTCCTTCGTTGAGCACGGGACGGCGGTTGATCAACGCCATCTGCTGCAGTTGGACGCCGAGGGGATAGCCCACCAGATATTGCAGGCCTTCTTCCCCCATCGCGTGGACGCTGCGCCGGTCAGTTAGCCTGGCCTCGTCGCCTGGATTCTGCCGGCTGGCGTGAATGGCAATTTGAACCTTCCTAAGTCCATTATTGAAGCAATTCTTGAGTAGAGTTCAAGCATGAAGATAAACCGTTTATACACCGGCGACGATGGGCAGGCCCACATCGAGGAGTTGGAGACCGACTCCTATCCCAACCCCGCCTCCCTGGCCGAGATAAAGAGCCTTAGATTCCGGGTGCAGCAGCCTGGGCAGTTCTCCGACTGGCACGTGGAATCCCAGCGCAACTACATCATCACCCTCTCAGGCGAGGGAGAAATCGGGCTGGGCGACGGTTCCCTGCACCGTTTCGGCCCGGGCGCCGTGGTGCTGGTGGAGGACCTGACCGGCCAGGGACATACGACCCGAGTTTCCAGCGACGTGCCGCGCATTACTATTGCCGTTCCCCTGGAAAACCAAACTCCGGGAACCTGAGCAGGGGTCTTGCCTCCGGGCCGACCTTATCCTGCTTGACCTGACCACACGATGCCCGACGTACAAAACAACGGCGTCAGAATCTCCTATCGCTCGTTGCCTCCCTCCGAGGCCGGCCCAGGCGCCGGCGATATCCCTCTCTTGCTTCTTCACGGCTTTATGCAGCGGACTGAAGACTGGGCCGCCGACGGTTATGTAGACCGCCTGAACATCCGGAGGCAGATAATCCTGGTGGACGCCCGGGGGCATGGCCTTAGCGACAAGCCCCATGGCGTTGACGACTACCGGATGGAGCTGCTGGTTTCGGACCTGGTGGCGGTGCTGGATGAGCTGGATGTTCGCCTGGTGGACCTGTTGGGGTATTCCTTCGGGGCCTGGGTGGGATTCGGGATGGCCAGATTCGCGCCGCAACGCCTGCGGTCGCTGGTGTTGGGCGGAATGCACCCCTACGTTCGAGACCCGGGGCCGCTGGACCGCCGAATTGATCGCTTTACCAGTACCAGGGACGCGCTGGCCGCCGGCGGCCACCACGCCGACCTGGTTCCCGACCACGTAAGGGCCCAGTTTGCGGAAAACGACATTGGGGCCCTGATTGCTCTCACCACCGCCATCCGGGACTCGGAGGGCTTTGAGGACGCGCTGGATTCCCTGGAAGCGCCTGGCCTGGTTTACGCCGGTGAGGACGATCCGGCACACCCGCAGGCCCAGCGGTGCGCCGAAGCACACGCCAACCTGGAGTTTCTCTCGCTTCCAGGTCTGGGGCACATGGATGCGTGGCATCGCAGTGACGTAGTTCTGCCCCACATAACCAGTTTTCTGGAAGGCCTTTAATAATTCGACCGCTTTGAAATGATGGCTGATGCAATAATTCGCCATTTCTGAGAAGGCAGGAATCTCCACTACACTCTGTCAAGGTTTCCGCCTGCGCGGGAAAGATGCGTTAGGGTGTTCAAGGTTCCTGACTGGGCGGGGACGACGGACCCTCCCAAATTTAGAATGCGTTTGACCTGCCAAACGGTTGCCCTCGTTTGATTTAGGTTACGCTGTAGCGTAGAATAGCGGGGCATTCAGGGCCAGCCCCGGCCCTTCAGGAGTTTTCCATGCCGCAGACCACTGAACTGAACCTTCTTTGCATGTCCGGCCAGGGGTCGGTGCAGGCGGGCGAGGCCCTGGCCAAGCTGTACGCCAACCAGGGCTGGTTTGTATCGGTCAACGTTTACCCCGGGACCCGTGCCCGCAGCGGGCCGGTAATAAATTATGTAAAGATCTCCGATTCCGAGGCCATGGCCAGTTGCGCCAACTACCATCCTTCCGAGGTGATCGTCTTCCAGGAAGAGTTGCTGCTGACGGCAAAGAACAATACCCACGAACTTATTGCCGACGCCATCGGCCGCATGAGTCGGGGCACGCTGCTGGTTAACTCCCCCAAGTCGCCCCAGGAGGTTGACCTGCCTTTCAACCTGGAAGGCGTGGTAGCCACGGTGGATGCGACGGGAATAGCCGGCCGCTTGCTGCGGCGCAATCCCCCGCCGGTCGGCCTCACGCTGTTGGGCGCTTACGCCCGCATCACCGAGGCCATAGACATGGACGAGTTGCTGTCCATAATCCGTGAGACCTTCCCCGGGGCTGTTGGGGAAAGGAACGCCGAGGCCACTCTGGAAGCCTATGACACGGTACAGGCCATCGGCGGCGTCAAATTCCAGGTGGACCGGCGCCCGGCGAGGCTGGAGCATACGCCGGTGGAAAGCCTGCCCCAGTACTACCAGTTCGACCGCTACGACCAACTGCCCGGGTTCAGCAACGGCAGTCCCTTCGTATGGCGGGACAAGGTGCCGGTCTGCGAGGACAACAAGTGCATCTGCCCGGGGGTCTGCATCAGCGAGGTGATGTGCCCCGACGGGACGGGTTTCATCATCAGGCAGGACCTGCCTCACCAGGGCTATCGTATTGACGTGGATTTTTGCCGGGGTTGCGGTATCTGCGCCGAGGTCTGCGTCGGCAGCGCCCTCACCATGGTGGACGAGGACCAGGTGAAGCGGGACAACCCGGAGTACACGGATATTACCGCTGCGCCCCACCGGCCCGAGATATCTGAGCATCAGCGGATTCATCTGGACATTTAAGGACCTGCAGGATAATTCATAGAGTATACCGGCGCTTTGCCACTCCGGTCCCGCCTTCCTTCACTGAAGGAGAAGGGTTGCCCGTTCAGGCTCAAGCTTAGACGGCGGCGGGGCAAGGCGCTTACCAGGAGACACGGAATGACCTCCCCAGCGCCTACAAAACGCCAGGCCCTGACCGGGAACAAGGCAGCGGCCCACGCCCTGCAACTGGCCCGCGTTCAGGTCCTGTGCTACTTTCCCATCGGCCCTTCGGACGAAGTTGGCGAAGAGCTTTCCCGCATGATTCAGCGGGGAGAGTTGCCGGCGGAAGTTATTGAACTGGAACACGAGCGAAGCGTGATGAACGCCCAGATTACAGCTACCCAGTCCGGGGCGCGGTGTTCCTTTGCCACCAACTCGGAGGGATTGCTGATTGCGGCCCAGCAATTGATTTTCGCCTCCTACGCCCGTATTCCCATGGTGGTAGTGGTGGCCCACCGGGCGCTGGAGCCGCCGGCCATCGTGCGGTCCGACGACCAGGACACCATCATGTACCGGGACATTCACTGGATGCACTACCACTGCGAAAACGCCCAGGACGTGATGGACACGGTAATCCAGGCCTACAAGGTCAGCGAGGACCCGGACGTGTTGCTGCCGGCCTTCGTTACCTACGACGGCTGGGAAGTTTCCCACAACAGCTATCCCGTGCAAGCTCCGTCCCAGGAGGCGGTGGACGCCTTCCTGCCTCCCTTCGAACTGCCCCCGGAGGTTGATTTCATCAAGAACCTGGACTTCGCGGCCTACTACGGCGGCAACCGGATGAGCGGTTACGGCTACATTGACGTGGAACGGGAGTACATGGAGCGGCGCTTCCAGTTGGACGAGGCGTTGAACGTAACGTCCAAAGCCCGGCTCAAGCAGGCCCACCAGGATTATGTGAAACTGAACGGCCGGGGGTACGGCGGCCTGATTGAGACCTATCGCATGGAAGACGCGGAGGTTGCCATCGTAGCCATGGGTTCCCTCTCCTCCACTTCCAGGCTGGCGGTGAACCTGCTGCGGGAGCAGGGCAAGAAGGTGGGCCTGGTCAAAGTCCGCACCTACCGCCCCTTCCCCAGCGAGGACCTGCTGGAAGCGCTGGCCAACGTGAAGGGAGTGGTGGTATTGGACCGGAACACGGTGGCCGCCGTTTACAACGACCTGCGCAGCGCCATGTTCGGGACCCCCAACGCCCCGGTGGTGCTGGGCCGGATTATTGGCCTGGGCGGCAGGGACGTAACCCACTACAACGTCGTTTACGCGGCCGAGGAGGCCCTGGCGGCATCCCAGGGGCGCGGAAACGCCAAGGCCCTGGACTGGCACTTCGAGGTTATTGAGGACGAGGAGATGCTGAACCGAGTAATGATGGATTGAAAGCAAGGATGGTCTTCCCCAATTTTTCCCTTTGGCCCTACCCTACAGGTATTGGTTGCCTCAAAGGAAACGAGTTGACGACGAAGTTTCATCTGATAGGTGGCGGTGTCCTTAGATGCCAGACATTAACTCTTACGCTGAAGACCTGTTGATCGACTTTGCTGATTCCATTCACTTGGCGCTATCCAAGCATCTCCGGAATGAATTTGGCGATTCATGGTTGGAACACGGTGTTCGCAAGCACTTTAGAAGTGACTACTTTGCAAGAGTAGAGGAGATGCTTCAGTCTCCTTTACGTGTTGTCGACATGGGCAAACAGCCAGAAGAAGTACACGGGCTCGAGCATTTGTGGAATATAATTGGCGGAAACTGGGAGTTGTTTGCATCAAACTTTCATGACCGCAAGAGAACTGAGGTGTACCTAGGCGAAATAGTCGAGCTGAGGAATAATCTAGCCCATAGAAGAAAGAGGCACGTGTTACTCAAGAGCCAACTAATAAGAATTCTGGGCAACTGTAGAATGATTCTAGGTGCAATGGGATCCGAAAAAGCCGATTCGTTTGCCGAAACAGTTGACCAGTTGAGTTCTGGAGGGACACCTTGGGGCACCACCCTTGAAGGTCACTTACCACCGAGAGACGAGATGTACGCGGAATTTGTGGGAAGACCAGACGAACTCGGTCGGCTCTCCGAGTGGCTCGGTTCGGATAGTCCCCAAGTACTTGTATGGGGATACGGCGGGGCTGGTAAGAGTGCTTTGGCATACAAATTCGCAAGAGAGATAAAGGACGGTTCAAACGAAAATTTAATTGCAGTATGTTGGGTGACAGCGAAAAAGACCGAGTTTGTTGAAGGCATCGTTAGGGATCGAGAAGCAGACTTTTATGATCTGGACAGCCTTGCGACAGCTATTTGGAGGGCCCTTTATGGTACTCAGGAAATCCCTTCGAACCTCAATCCGGGCCGCCTTAAGGACGAACTTACTCAGTTGCCAATTCTGTTGGTAGTCGACGACTTCGACACTATCTCAGACGACACCGACCTTAACGAGTTCTTGTTATACGGCTTGAGGGAAACAAATACCAAAGTGATATACACTTCGCGGTATCGCGTAGTGGGTATCAGGGACCTTGAAGTCCCGCCTTTCTCGGACGAAGAGTTACTCAACTTCGTCTCATTAAGGTCCGTAGAATATGGCGACGCTCAGATGCAGGCGCAATGCGTGAAGAGAATGGACGGAATAAAGAGCGTGACTGGTGCGTATCCTTTGTTTGCTGACAATTTGATCCATCATGCGGCGATAGTAGGGATTGACAAGGCCATGGAGGATTGGAGCCAAAGAAGGGGTGATGCGGCGAGAGAGTACGCGCTTCGAAGACAGGTAGAGTATTTGGGGCAGAGTTCTGGAGACGTCTTGATAGCTCTTTCCGCAGCGAACAGAGGTCTGATTCCAGTAGAAATTTCAAACATCGCAGGTTTGACTGATGGTGATACGGAGGCGGGGTTAAGTCAACTGCTGCGTTGGCGAATGGTAAATCGAGCAACCGACGATGAGTCGCCTTCGCCTGTGTATCGCATGAACAACAATACTAGGCGGCTGGTGCAGCAAACTTTTAGGGATGACAATAGGTTAAAGACTTATTCAGCAGCATTTAAGGCCTTGACAGGCGAAAGAGTACCTGAAGCAAAAAAACGGGCTATCGGTAGTGTGATATATAGAACCAAAGAAATAGAACGCACCCGGTCATTTGATGACGCACGTTCATTCTTGGTCGAAAGCATGACTGGTGAACTGACAGACGCCCCTGATCTCCACGGAGTGTTGGGATGGCTGTATTCTAAGCAACCATTGGAAGAGTATGAGAAAGATGCTCGTGAGGCCTATCAACGATCTCATCAACTTGGTTCAACTAAAGTCGACACTTATTTCCATTGGGCAACGATGGAGAAGAATATAGCGCAGTGGATGATTGACAACGCTGAAGATGTCAACATTTCTAACGAAGCAATAGCAAAGCAATGGTATGAATGCGAAAAAGTCTGCGAGTCTGGGATAGAACGATGTGGTTCTTCGCGACTGCTTTGTTATTGGGCAGGCTATGCGTCGTCTAGGGAGGCCAAAGCGAGAGAGCGCGCCCAGAACTTTATCAACGCGCACGGGTCCTATGTCCGTTCGGTCGATTGGTTCAAGAGAGCCTTAGACGCCCCTCTGTCAGATGTAGCGCAAGTTGATAATGGCTCGATTTATAGAGGACTTGCTCTCGCATACGAAGGGATAGGGGATCAGGACGAACTCCGGAACACATTAATCGAATGGTATAGGTCTTCTGCGTCGGTTCCGTTTTTCGACATGGAGTTAAACAGATTAAGCCAGAAGTTTCCATTTCTGGAAACTGTGCCTGAGTTTGGCAGTTACTTTGGTCGGAGACCACACAGGTAAAGCAGCTTGTATGGATGGTTAAGGTAATCCTAACTCGACCAACACTACCATTTAGGCAGACGGGGAGTAGAGTCCATGCCCATAAAGATGATCCAGGAGACCCCCGACCAGCGGGTCTATATGAACGTTACGGCCAACCAGTGCCCGGGCTGTCCGGAAAACCTGGCGACGCGGCTGGTAATGCATATAGTTTTCGACCACCTCAAGGAAGAAAATCCCATTATCTTCGGGCAGGGCTGCGGCATTGGGCGCGACTTCCTGCAGCGCAGCGGCCTGGGCACCCACGACAGCGGGATTGCCGGTATGCTGACGGCCATGAAGGTGCGGAACATTGACCGGCCCATCGTGGTCATTGACGGTGACGGGCAGATTGACCTGGGGCTGGAGGACATGGCTACCAGCTTCCAGCAGGGCTACAAGTACCTGCACGTGGTCTGCGACAACCAGGCCCACGCCGCCAGCGGCAGCCACGCCACGGGCAGCACGGCTCCCATGGCCCGCACCAGCGTCCGGCCCTCGGGCAAGCTGCGTCACCCCAAGCACTTTGCCCTGATGCTCATGTTCAGCGGCGCCGAGTACGTTGCCACCGCCTCCACCTCTCATCCCCAGGACCTGGAGCGGAAAATCCGGGCGGCCAGCACCCGCCTGCCGGCCTTCATCCAGATACTGACCCCCTGCAACCCGTCGTGGGGCTACGACGACAACAAGGGCATCGAGGTTTCGCGGCTGGCCGTGGAAAGCGGCATCTGGCCCCTGTACGAGTGGAAGGACGGCGTGTTCCAGCGGCAGAACATTATGCGCAAGTCCACCGTGCGGGACTACGTGGGGTCGCAGCGCCGCTACGCCCACCTGGACGATGAAGGAATCAGCCGGATGGAGGAATACGTCAGCGACCTGAACCAGATGATGGTCAAGCTGGAAACCGGGTTCTCGGCGTAGGTTCGCTGGCCCTCATGGTTTCCGAGAACAAGCCCTGGTTAGCCTCCTATTCGCCCGGGGTACCTGCCACTATGGAGTATCCCCGGGCCCCTCTCTACCACTTTCTGCAGGAATCTGCATCCCGGTATCCCGAACGCGCCGCCATCATCTACCAGGACCCGGCCGGCGGCGGCGCTCCTGTCACCGTCAGCTACCGGAAGCTGGACGAGGACTCAAGTCGGTTTGCCTCCGGGTTGATGTCCCTGGGAGTCCGCAAGGGCGACCGCGTAGCCTACTACATTCAAAACTCGCCGGAGTTGATTGCCGGCTTCTACGGCATCCTCAAGGCCGGCGCCACACCCGTACCCTGCAACGTCATGTACCGCCCGGAGGAACTGGCCTATCACCTCAACGACTCGGGCGCCAATACTCTGCTCTGCGAGGCGGAGTTGTACGGAACGGCCAGGGAGGTTGTTTCCGACACCCCGGTTTCCCAGGTGATAGTCGCCAATGGCAGGGTCAAAGGCCAGGTAACCTATTGGGAGGACCTGCTGGCCGATTTCGACCCGCCGGAAAGCCTGCCGCCGATTGACATTGACGGGGACCTGGCCCTGCTCCCCTACACCGGAGGCACTACCGGGGTTCCCAAGGGGGCGATGCTGACCCACGCCAACATGGTGGCCAACGCCGTCCAGTTCCGGGACTGGTTTGGTTACCAGCGGGGCGGCGAGGTCTTTGTGGCTACCCTGCCCCTGTTTCACATAGGCGGCATCGCCGGCGTGATGAGCGTGCCGCTGGCGGCCGGTGGGACCATTGTCCTGTTCCGCCGTTTCAACCCCGAGCGAGTGTTGCAAGCTATCCAGGACTACCGGGCCACCCGGTTTCTTGGCGTCCCTACCATGTACATCGCGCTGCTGAATCACGAGGGAGTCTCCAACTACGATCTGTCGTCGCTGCGCCCCAGCCGTACCAGCGCGGCCCCCCTTCCCAGGGCGGTAAAGGAGGCCTTTGATAGCCTGGTAGGCCGCGACGTCCTGATTGAAGGTTATGGGTTGACGGAAACTTCGCCGCTAACCCACGCCAACCCCGTGGACGGGGCCGTTGGCGGTTCCATAGGGGTGCCCTTGCCCGACACCGATGCCAGGGTTGTGGACCCGGACGACGGAATCAATGAAGTTCCGCGGGGCGAAATCGGCGAACTTGCCCTCAAGGGGCCGCAGATAATGAAGGGCTACTGGAACCGTCCCCAGGAAACGGCCGAGGCCATCCGGGACGGCTGGTTCTTCACCGGCGACCTGGCCTACATGGATGAGCGCGGCTATTTCTATATAGTTGACCGCATCAAGGACGTGATAAACGCCGCCGGCTTCAAGGTGTGGCCCCGGGAAGTGGAAGAGGTGCTGTACCAGCATCCCTCGGTGCGGGTGGCGGCGGTGCTGGGAGTGCCCGACGAATACCGGGGCGAGACGGTGAGGGCCGTAATTGCCCTGAAGGAAGAACACCCTTACGGGAGCGAAGATTCGGCCAGGGAGGACATCCTGGCCCACTGCCAGGCGCACCTGGCAAACTACAAGATTCCCCGCATCGTGGACTTCAGGGATGAACTGCCGGTCAGCGCCGCGGGCAAGGTACTGCGCCGGGTTATGCGGGATGAGCCGGCAGGGGGTGGCGAATGAGCCGGATGTCGTCGCAAATCAATTTGCTCAGGGCATGAGGGGCGGGTTGGCAATCCGCCCCTACGTGTTGCTGGGGTGCTCCTTAGGGGGAGCCGCCGCTGAACCCTCGGCTAATTGATGGCCGGCAAAACTTCGTTGGTGAACCTGTCCAACTGGCCTGCCTGGTCGGGAGAAGCGAATCGGACGATGAAGTAGTTGACACCCGCCTCGCGGTAGCTTTGTATGGCCTCGACGCACTTCTGGGGCGGCCCGAAAACGCAGAGCAACTGCTTGCTCACCGCCTCGTAGGGGCGGCTGTAGTAGGCCTGCATGAACCTGTCTCCCTCGGCCAGGGCCTCATCCTCGTCGTTCAGGTTCACCGAAATGTACAGGGCCCGGGTCATTTCACCGGCATCCCGCCCCACCTTCACCGAGTTCTCCTGTACCCTCTCCCAGCAACGGGAGAATAACTCTACGCTGGGGACGTTGGTTATCCACGCGTCGCCCATTTCCGCCACCCGCTTCAACCCGCGCCGGACCCAGTTGCTGGAAATCCACACGGGCAGCGGGTCCTGTACCGGGCATGGCTCCAGGGCCACGTTGTCCAGGGGGTAGTAGTCGCTTTCGTGGGTCACTGACTCGCCGGTCCAGAGGGCGCGGAGAATCCTGATGCCGTCCTCCATGCGGTCGGCCCGCTCGCCAACGGGCACGCCTACGGAGGAATGTTCGTCTATGTACATCTGGTTGTCGCCGCGGCCCGCCCCGGCGCCGAGGATGACACGCCCGTTGGAAATGTTGTCCACGGTGGCCAGGGCGTGGGCCAGGTGTACGGGATGGCGCAGGGCCGTTAGCATCACGGCGGTGCCGATTCTTACCCGGTGAGTGCGGGCGGCCAAGGCCGACATTATGGTAAGAGGTTCAAGCCTGGGCTTGGACGTAATGCTGTCCCCCACCCAAACGGAGTCGTAGCCCAGGCGTTCCACCGTTTCGGCGATTTGCCAGTTGAGCTCCACCTTGGGCCGGCCGCCGTTGGCATACACCAGGACTCCCCTGGTGGGCAGCAGGATGCCGAAGTTTTCCATACCGTTCATTACAATTCACCTTGTCCGGAGTTCTTTATTGCCGTGGCAGCGTGGCCGGGCGGGGTGAAACCCCGTTGTCGTCCCTGTCGGCTCACACTATGGGCCAGCGCGACGGGTAGGACACGCCGGTGCGGGCCAGCAGGTCTTCACCCTGCCCCTGCACTTTCTGAATCAGTTCCCACTCGTTTACGAAGAGGGGGTGGTGGTCCCTCACCCGTACCTGGCCGTCCACTATTACCGTATGCACGCTGCGGCCGTCGGCGTTGTAAACCAGGCTGTTGACGGGATTGAACAAAGTCCGCCATTCGGCCCTCCGCGTGTCGAACAGGACCAGGTCGGCCTTCTTGCCCTCTTCAATGGAGCCGATTTCGTCCTCCAGCCCCAGGGCCGCCGCCCCGCCAATGGTAGCCAGTTCAAAGGCAGTTTCAGCGGGAATCATGGCCACGTCGCGGCGGGCGTCCTTGTAAAGCACCGCCGCCAGGTACATGGAACGCATGGTCTCCAGCAGGTTGGAGTTGTTGCCGGCGTCGGTGCCCAGTCCTACCACGGCCCCGGATTCGATTAATTCGGGCAGCATACCTTCGTGGGCCACGCCGGCTCCGCCCTTGATAGCCGCCGTGGGACACATCACCGCCGATGCGCCGCTGCCGGCAATGCAGTCCACCTCGAACCGGTCAACGCCCAGGGCGTGGGCAAGGGTCAGCCGCGGCCCAAGCACGCCGATGGATTGCAGGTATTGGGTGGGACGCACACCGTATTGTTGCAGACAGTCCTGAACGTAACGACTGCTGTTGTTGAAGTGCAGGGTCATTCGGGTATCGTAATTGTCGGCCAGCCCACCCGAGGCCCGGAGCAGCTCCTCCGAGGAAAATCCGGGCGAAAATGGCATGGCCCAGGCCCGCACCCTTCCATCGAGACGCCGGTCGTATTGCCGGATAACCTCTTCCATGCGGGTGATGGCATCTCCCGTCTCGTAAACCGGCAGGTTCAGGGGATTGGGCCGGTCGGTGACCTGCCAGCCCACAACGATGCGGCAGCCCGACTCCTGGTAGGCCTGCATACAAGCATCCAGGTACTTGGTGCTGCCCGGGTCCACGAAGCAGGTGGTGCCGTATTTCAGCAACTCGGTAATGGCCAACAGAGAGGTATTGTATTCCTCCTCCTCGGTCATGGCGCCCTGGAGTTTGAACACGTTGGGCAGGTAGGCGGGGCCCAGGTCGTCAGGAAAAATGCCCCGGGTGGCGTGGGCGTAGCTGATGTGCATGTGCCCGTTGACGAAGCCGGGGGTTATCACCATTTCGGCGGCGTCTATAGTCCTGTCGGCGGTCGCCGCTGCCAATTCTTCGGCCTTTCCCACCCTGGCGATGCGCTGACCCTCAATGAGCAGGGAGCCGCCGCGAATAATCCGGCGGCCGGGGTCAACGGTGACGATAAACCGGGCGTTTTCTATCTTGAGCGTTTCACCGGCCATCGGGTCGTCTCCTGGTAGGAAGGGCGGCCCCTTCCTGGATTGCCCTTAGCATGGGGGCATATTAGTCAGCCTGCGTGCGGTTGGCAATCCCCTGCCCAAGTTGGGCCACTGCTATAATTGGAGCCACAAAATCCACAGGGGAGAACGCATTATGCCTTACCCTGGCCTTAACCTGGAAGGAATGACCGCCCTGGTAACCGGATCGGGCCGGGGAATCGGCCGGGCTCTGGCTGTCGGGCTGGCCCAGGCCGGTGCCAACGTAGCAGTCTCGGACGTGGCCGAACTGATGGACGGAGCGGCGGAAACGGCGGAACTGGCGCGCGGCGAGGGTGTCGAGAGCCGGGCCTACCTGCTGGACGTGCTGAACGTGGGCGAGACCAGGCAGGCCGTGGAAGAGGTCTCCCGGGATTTCGGGCGACTGGACATCCTGGTAAACAATGCGGGAATACGGCGTAGGCAGCCGGCCCTGGAGGTCACCGAAGAAAACTGGGACGCGGTGATGGACACCAACCTGAAGGGAGCGTTTTTCTGCGCCCAGGCAGCTGCCGGGCCCATGATGGAAAAGGGGTATGGCCGCATCATCAACATTTCCTCGCAGCTGGCGGTGGTGGCCGGCGAGAATCGGGCGGCCTATTGCGCCAGCAAGGCGGGCCTGGCAGGCCTGACCCGGGTGCTGGCCCTGGAGTGGCTGAAATACGGGATAACGGTCAACGCCATCGGCCCCGGCCCGACGGAAACTCCGGGGTTGCTGCTGGCCGATAACCGCACCGAGGATGAACTGAGAGCCGATTTGCGGGCCCACATGCCCCTGGGGCGGCGTATGATCCCCGAAGAACTGGTGGGAGCCGTAATCTACCTTTCCAGCCCCTCCGCCAGCGCCACCACCGGGCAACTGCTTTGCGTGGACGGCGGCTGGACAATTATCTGAGCCCGGGTAACGGCGTCCACAGAAGGGCGCATAGAGGGGCGCATAGAGGGGCGTTTTGGGAGGAGAGTTGGCAGAGGAAATAACCATTAGGCGAGTTACCGAAGCGGACTTGGATACGTTGGTCGGCTTCAATGTCGCCATGGCCCTGGAAACGGAGGACAAGGGACTGGACCGGGACACGCTGCGGGGCGGGATAGCCGCCCTGTTGGGAAACCCGGCGCTGGGCTTCTACCTGGTGGCGGAGATGGGCGGGGCGCCCGCCGGTCAGCTGATGGTCACCACGGAGTGGAGCGACTGGCGGAATGCCCATTTCTGGTGGCTGCAGAGCCTGTACGTCCTGCCGGAGCACCGAAGGAAGGGAGTCTTCAGGAGCCTCTACAACCGCGTATTGGCCGAGGCTCGCCAGGCAGGGAACGTATGCGGGCTGCGCCTGTACGTGGAACGGACCAACCTGCGCGCCCAGGAGGTTTATGTCAACCTGGGAATGGGCCTGTCCCACTACGATATGTTTGAGGTTGAGTTTTAGCAGCCCAACAGCAGAGGAATGGTAGATAAATCCGGGTGTCCGCTCGTGGTGAGCCTGCCGAACCATTAACGGGCGGCCCTTGGACAAGCTCAGGGTGAGCGGAGTAGCGGGCGCTGGCTGCGGTTTCCCATCGCCCGGCCTGTAAGGCCCGGCAAAAATGGCTAGGGCGAGTCGCCAGGAGGTTAATTTGACTGCCTATGGCGCAGGTCTTATCTTAATTGCGCCGGCTGATGCGGCCGGCGCCAGCTTTATTTGCGGTTGAAAAGTCCCATGACCGAGCAACCTTCAGAATACGATTACTTGACTCGCGGCCAGTTCTACCTGAGGCAGGGTAATTTCGAGGCTGCCATTCATGACTTCACTACGGCCCTGGAAATAAACTCCCGATTCGCCCACGCCTACTATTACCGGGGCATAGCCCAGCGCAACTCGGGCAACTATCCCCAGGCCATAGCCGACTATACCGCGGCGGTGGAGGCCGAGCCCGACTATCCGGTGGCCTTTTACGCCCGCGGGGTGGTGTATCGCCATTTGGAGGATTATGCCGCCGCCATCCGAGACTACGACCAGGCCATTTTCCTGGAACCGGAGGACGCCGACTTCTACTACGCTCGGGGCGTTGCCTATGCATCGCAGAAGGAGTATGAAGCGGCCATATCCAACTTCCGGCAGGCCCTGGAGCTCAACCCCGAGCTTCCCAACGCTTACTACAACCTGGGCATAGCTTATCGCGACCTGGGCCAGGCGGAAGAAGCCCTGGAGTTCTATACGACAGCCCTGAAACTGCGGCCCAACGAGCCCGATTACCTCTACGCCCGGGGCAACCTGTACAGCGACCGGCAGGAATACGAGGCCGCGGTGGCTGACTATGACCGGGCCATCGCCGCCGTTTCAACCTTTGCAAATGCCTTCTATAACCGGGGCATCGCCCTGAGAAACCTGGGACACCCCCGGGAGGCCATAGCCAGTTTCGACGAAGCCCTGCGCTTCGGCCCCGATTTTCCCAACCTGTACATGAACCGAGGCATCGCTCTGGCCGACTGCGGCGACCTGGCAGAAGCCCTGGCGGACCTGGACCGGAGCCTGAAAATGGACGCCGAACTGGCCGCCGCCTACCGCGCCCGGGCGGCGGTTTATGAGCAGATGGGCGACCAGGACAGGGCCGCGGCGGACCTGCGGCAATTTGAGGAGTTGAGCCCGTGATTTCCCGCCGCGAAGACCGAATTTCGGGGGTACCCATAGGCCGTCAACTGGGTTTTCTGGAGTACATGGTGACCCTCGAAGGGCTGGAAACGTACCGGCAGGCAGTGGACTATCCCCAAGCTGCTTACCCGAATATCGTAGCCAGGGAATGCCTGGAAATCACTGATCAAAAAATGAAAATGGGGTCTTCCGAAAGTGTTACCCATGTTGACCGGTATTTCCGGCCTCCGGTGGTGGGCCGGCGGGTGCAAGTGACCGGTTGGCTGAGGGAAAATCGGCAACGGAGGGGCCGGGAACAGTGGCTGGTGGAGACCTTCGCAGTGGACGACATCGGCACTGAAATCCTGCGGAGCAGTCACGTCTTCCGGTCAGCGGCCGAGGCGGCGCCGGAACGCCTGGGGCGCCGTCCATCCACCTCAAGACGGCCCGGGGATGGCGAAATTTTGCACCCGGTTGAAAAGCGAGTGACTGAGGACACCATCGAGAAATTTGACGCTGCCCACCGGTCGCTGCTGGGATATGATGCCCCGGTACCGGGCGGCAGGACTGCCAGCCTTCACGCCGGGGCCGAACTGGCCAGCGGCATGGGACTGGCCAGCGCCGTCGCCCCGGGAGAGCTGGGGCTGGCCTACCTGCACGAACTGCTGGACCGGCGGTTCGGCATAGACTTTCGGCAGGGCGGGAGACTGGAGATAAGCTACCGGCGGCCCATTTACGCCGGAGACTCACTGGCTGCCCAGGGGTTGGCAACGTCCCGCGAAGGGAAAGACGGGCAGGTCAATTGGCAGGTACAGGTCTGGCTGGAAAACAGCCGCGGGGAGCAGGCAATAACTGGCAACGCCCTGGTAACGGTTCCCAGCCCCCTGACCTGACGGCCCGGAAAACTGGCAGTTTGACCACTTTGAAGTGATGGGTGAAATTGCTTCTCTCCGTCGTTCCGGCGAAGGCCGGAACCCAGGAGTCCTGAAGGTAAGAGTCTCTGTCCGGCGCTAACCTTCCTGGATTCTGGCCTGCGCCAGAATGACGGGTTTCGATAGTTACCTGTCATTCCAAAGTGGTTGAACCACTAGGAGCCCAAATTAGGGTTGCACCTTTGGGCGATGACGCATTGGGCCCAAGGGTTGCCAAACTAAAACCAAGTTGAACACGACATCGAGTAAACCTCGCCTGGTGATGGCAGGGGTTCGGAGTTTCCTGAAACGTAGGGGCGCTCGGACGTGCGCCCCTACCCAAGCACTGTACCTAATTCGGCTTGAAAGTCATGCCTTCGGTGCGAGCATACTAAATTCGCCGGACGGAAATGCACTTCCGATTTTGGATTTAGTATCTTATTGCCGTCCCCCATCACATCCGGCGGCGCAAACTGAAACAACATCTACCCAGTCCAGGAAAGCGAGAAGAGATGCCATCATTCAGTGAACAGCTAAGGGTCGAAACGGAGCCTGTCTGGCGGGCCATATTTGACCATCCATTCCTGCGGGAGATAAAGGACGGCACCCTGCCGTTGGAGAAGTTCCGTTATTACCTGACCCAGGATTACCAGTACCTGGAGGGATTCGGGCGCACCGTGGTGATGACCATGGCCAAGGCGCCCAACTCGCGCACATTGGAAGAACTGTCCCACCGGGTACTCACGCCAATAGAGCGCCCACTGCACCACCGGTTGCTTGAGGCGGCTGATGTTTCGATGGATTACATCAACGAGGTGGGCCGTTCTCCCACCAACACGGCTTATGTCAACCACATGCTCACCACCGCGTCGCTGCACGGGCTTGGACCGGCGGCGGCGGCCCTCCTGCCCTGTCCCTGGACCTATCACCTGCTCAAGGACGAGGTCGGGGCTTCGGAACATCCACTGTATAGCCAGTGGACCCAGTTCTACGTGGCCGGCTTCCTGGAGAACAGCGTCAACGCGTGGCGGGGCTTTGTTGACGCCGCCGCCGAAGAGGCGGGCCCGGAGGAAAGGGAGGCCATGCGCCAGGCCTTCCTGGTGAGCAGCCGCTACGAGTATATGTTCTGGGAAATGGCCTACCGCATGGAGGCGTGGCCGGTCTGAGGGGGAGACAAGGAAGAAAAACCGTTGGAATAACAGAAGGGGGCAGGTTTCAAACCTGCCCCCGATTCGTTCAATGCGCGAACACCGGCGCCGCTACGCCCCTAAGGTGCCATGCGCGCCGGACCCCAGTTGTAGGGAATATTAATCAGGTTCGATTCCAGGTTGGTGGCCGAGGTCTGGCCGCAGACCGCCAGGGCCCGGTCAAACTCGGATCGCAGGGTCTCCAGGACGCCGTGGACACCGTCGGCGCCGTTCTCGGCAAGGCCCCAGTACAGGGGACGACCCACGCCCACGGCCTTGGCGCCCAGGGCCAGGGCCTTGAGCACGTCGCTACCGCGGCGGACGCCCGAGTCCAGATAGACCTCGCAGTTGTCGTTCACCGCCTCCACTATTTCGGGAAGCATCTCCACCGAACTCATGGTGGAGTCAATCTGCCGGCCGCCGTGGGTGGAGACCAGGATGCCGTTGACGCCGCTCTCGGCGGCGATGTGGGCATCCTCGGCGGTCCTTACGCCCTTGAGAACCAGCGGCAGGCCGGTCAGGCCCCGCAGCCAGTCCAGTTCATCCCAGGAGAGGGGTGGGACCTGGGCCGGCTGCCAGTTGGGCGCCTCGTCGGTGCCGCTGACTTCGGCCAACCGGTCCGGCGTGGCGCGGAAGTTGGCCAGTTCCGCCGGATTCACGTACTGGTTGCGGACGTCGCGCTCCTTGGCTGACGGGACCGGCGTATCAACGGTCAGCACGATGGCCTTGTAGCCGGCCTCTTCGGCCCGGTGGACCAGCATTTCGGTCAGGTCATGGCCGCGGTGGTAAAGCTGGAACCAAAGGGGGCCGCTGGCAACCCCGGCCACCTCTTCCATGCTGTAGTGAGAGGAAGTGCTGAGCATCATCAGGGTGTTGGACATTCCGGCGCCCCGGGCCGTGGCCAGTTCGCCTTCGGGGTGGGCCAGCTTGTGCCCTCCGGCGGGACATACGAACACGGGCATGCTGATTTCCGTGCCCAGCATGGTGGTGGACAGGTCGCGGTTGTCAATGTTGCGCAGGAAGCGGGGCCGGATGGTCAGGTCTTCAAAGGCGGAACGGTTGCGGGCAGTGGTGAATTCGTCCATAGCCCCGGCTTCAATAAACTCCCAGTGGTTGTGGGGCAGCCTGGCCTTGGCCCGCGCTTCGTAGTCGTAAAGATTTATGGGATCCATAAAAGCAACGCTCCTTTATTTCAACAATAGGGGTTAGCGCCCCTACTTTAAGGGCTGGGAAGTGTTTAGGCAAGTTGGGCGGCGTCGGACCAATTGGATAAGTGGTTGGAGGATTCAGGCAGCGCCGCTTGCTATAATGATTGAAGGAAATCACCGGAGGCCCCAAATGGAGCAAGAAATTTTTCCGCCTCTGCCCGACCCGGCAGAGAACCAGCCGCCGGAAGCCCGCCGGGCTATGGGAGAACGGCTCATCAAGCAAGCACGGCACGAACTTGAAGCCGGCGACCGCCTGCAAGCCGGCAATAAGGCGTGGGGGGCGGCAGTACAATTCTTGAAAATAATCGGCGAGCAGCGGGGTTGGGGGCATGAGTCCAACCGGCAATTGCAAAGTTTGGGCCGGCAATTGGCCGCCGAATTCCCCGAATACGGCGGCCGGATGAACGTAGCCCTGTCCGATGCCTACTTCAAAGGACACGAAAACTATTACGAAAATCGGCGCAAGCTAGAGGACGTGAGCGATGTGGTAGAGGGAGTGGATGAAATCATACCTATCCTGGAGCGGCTGACTGAAGAACCGCCCCGCCCCTTTACAATTGAATCCAACAGCCAGTTGCGGCGTCTGCGCGTGTTAACCGGAAGAGATGACCTCAAGGTGGGTGACAGGTCAGAAGTGGGTTTTTCGTTGAGGGATGTCAACAAGGACTAGGGCTAGTGCCTAATTAGGCAACCTTGGGTAGACCATCTCCATGGGCAAGTCATGCTCATCCAATTGCCGCCCCAACCTACAAGGAAGAGCAACTATATCGTCAGGTCCGAGCATTGCCGTAAAGGCCGCCGCTATGGCGTCGACAATGTCGTCTTTAGCTACACTTCTACGCGGGAACTCTTGCATAGCAAAGTTGTATATTTCGTCGGCCAGGTTTGGGGGGCCAGAATTCCTCAGAATGTTCCTGCGTAGGTGCCTGCCTACCCGGGACTTCTTGCTAGGGTTAACAGCACCTCTCGCTCCGAAAGCAAAACCGTTAAGGCCCCAAAAGCAAAGTTCGGGATGGCACTCTCGGAAAATATGTCGAGCAGGCACGTTATAGATAAGGAAGTCGTCCACTTCCTGTATTTTTGGAAGAATAGTCCATGACTGTAAGCTGAGGCCCACTCCTAACTCGTTCCTATTTGCCTCAGAGGCGTCTAGGTGTGTCCCTGCGTTGAAGGCTGCCTGTCCTGGAGGAGAGAACACGCTGCTGCGCCGTGGGAAGCCCAGCTTAGCGCGGGCTTCGACATCACAGTTGCGTCTTGGCATTTCCCTGTTCGGAAGCCCGATAGGGATGTCAATTAATACTAGCTCGCAATCCCCTTGCTCGGCCCACAGTTCCCTAACGCTAGGGTAAACATGCGCATTCCACTCATTTTCGCCTATTCGAACAGAGAACCACCCAGTCGGACACCCGTCCACTCCCAAAACTGCCATGTTCCCGTTCCTCATCTAATTCGATAATCCATCAAAAGGGCGCCGCTTTAGCGGCGCCCCGAGTATTTCCACCGATTGATTGCCAGTCTAGCCCTACTCTTCGGGCTTCTTGAAGGGCACCACGCCCGGTAGCCACCATTCGTTCCAGCTTTCGTCCACGCGAGACTGGAAGAACTCCAGGTCTTCCTCGTTCAGGTGGGCGAAGCGGCCCTGGCGCTGCAGGTATTCCTTGACCGGCTTGCGGGCGCGGACGCCGCTCTGGATGTTCCGGGACGGCCCGCTGAGGGTCAGCTCGCCGTCGGCGATCTCGTACTGCACCCACAGACCCGTTTCCACGGCCAGCATCCCCAGTTCGTGGGAATACTTGGGGTCGTAGTCCCAGCCCTTGGGGCAGGGGTCAATGACGTGGATGAAGGTCGGCCCGCCGATGGTCAGGGCCCGCCGAATCTTGTTGGTGAAGTCCAGGCCGTAGGAAGCGCAGGCAGTCGCCACGTAGCGGCAGCTGGGGTGACCGGCGGCCAGCATTGGAGCCGTGTTCTTCTTCCAGCGGCGGTTCATGATGCGGTGCACCTTGCCCGGAGGGCTGAAGGTGGAGTTGGCGCCCCACGGGGAACTGCCGGACACCTGGATGTCGGTGTTGGCGTAGGACTCATTGTCGTAGCAGAGGATGAGCAGGTTGTACTCATCGTGCTGCAGGGCCGCGGAAATGCCCGCCAAACCCATGTCCACTCCGCCGCCGTCGCCGCAGAAGGCGATTACGTTGATGGGTTCGTCCTTCATCTTGCCCTTGCGCATCATGGAAGCCAGGCCGGCGGCGGTGCCAGTGGCGGCGGCGCCGGAGGAACCCAGCTGGGTGTGCATCCAGGGCACTACCCACGGCGTGCTGTAGTAGGTAGTGTTGGCCACGTACATGCAACCGGTGCTGCCCACAACGATGGTGCGGGGGCCGGCGGCCTTGATCATGAGCCGCATGGTCAACGCGGACTCGCAGCCCTGGCAGGTGCGGTGGCCGGAAGTAAAGCCTTCCTGAATGGGTATGTTCTTTACACCCCGAACCTGGGGGAGGTCCTGTACTAGCGTCATAATTCTTACTCCCTCACTCCGATCCAGTTGCATTCCTGGTCAATTTTACCAGTATCAATGGCCTTCTGGGAAATTTCCACCATTTCTTCCACGTCGCGGACGCGGACCTCGCGGCCACCCAGTCCAGCAATGAAGTTTACCACATGGGGCCGCTTCTCCAGCGGGTAAAGGGCGGCGCGAACTTCGTTAAACAATACGCCGCCAAAAGATGGCGAGCCGAAGGAATAGTCCCGGTCCACCACGGCCACGGCCTTGGCGCTGCCCAGGGCTTCCTGGACCTCCTCGGTGGCGAAGGGACGGAAGAACTTCAGGCGGACAAAGCCCACCTTCTTGCCCTGTTCGCGCATCCGGCGAATGGCAACCCTTACCGGAAGGGCCAGCGTGCCCATGCCGATCAGGACAATATCCGGGTCGTCGTCCATCATGTACTCTTCAATGAAGGGGCTGGGGTCGCCCCGCCCGAAGACCTGCTTGAACTCCTCGTACACCTCCTTGATGACGGCGGGAGTCCGGGTCATGGCCTCATTGGACTGGCGGCGAATTTCCATCAGCCAGTCTTCGTTCACCTGGGGTGCCACGGTGATGGGGTTGTCCGGGTGAAGCTGGAGGGTGCCCCGGTCGTAGCCGGGGAGGAAGCGGTCAACCTGCTCCTGGGTGGGCACGTTAACAATGGCCTGGGAGTGGGTCAGGAAGGACCCGTCGCAGCTGAGGGCCATGGGCAGGAAGGCCCGCGGGTCCTCGGCGATACGCCAGGCCATGAGCGCCATGTCCAGGGCTTCCTGGGCAGTGGCGACCCAGTAGAGCATCCAGCCCAGGTCTCGCACGGCCAGCGCGTCGTTGTGCTCCACGCCGAAGGCGCCGGGGTCGTCCAGGGCACGGTTGCCCACCATGGCTACTACGGGGAGGCGGAGACCGGCGGTTACGGCGATGGCCTCAAAGGCATAGAACCAGCCCACGCCGCTGGAGCCGCAGAAGGTGCGGGCGCCGACGGAGGAGGCATGCTTCACGATTTCGAACTGGGAGTGCTCGCTTTCGGCCACGATGAAGTCGCAGTCGAAGGCTCCGTTGGCCTTAAGCTGCGACACGTACTGCATCACGGTGTCGTAAGGCCGGATGGGGTAGGCGGTGATCACGTCAACGTCGGCCAGGGCGCAGGCAATGGCCACGGCCTCGCTGCCGCTGATCAGCTCCTCTTTTTCGGTCATAAACAGTTGTTCTTCGACGGTAGTCATTAGTCCTCCGCTACCTCCGCGATTTCTTCAGCGTAGCCGCCGACGTGGTGGAAGCCATGGGTGCGGTCAACCTGCTTCTGCTTTTCAATCAGCGAGGTCATCCACTGGGTGTAGCTGTCCTTGTCCTTTTGCCACGCTTCATACTGGCTGTCGTTGTCGTTGAACTCGGCTTCGTTAATCATGGTGACGCAATCGGCCACCGGGCAAACGGCTTCGCAGACGCCGCAACCGCAGCAGGATTCCAGGTTGGCGTCATAGAGGCCGTCGGGAGTAACGTCGAAGCAGGTGTCCGGGCACTGGAGCCAGCAGAGGGTGCACTTGATGCAGGTGTCGAAATTGACGATGGGCCGCATGGAGCGGGTGCTGTACTTCTTGAATACGGAGTTGCGGACGGGCTGGTAGCCCTCTTCGCCGCCGCGGAAGCCGCCGCCCTGCTCGATGCCGCGGATTACGATACCCTCCTCCATGGTGGTCCAGCCGGGCAGGTCGAAGCTGAAGGGCTCTTCCTGGTTGCCCTCGCCTGGCTCCACCGGGCGCATGGTGGTGCGCTCGTAAGTACGTTCAGCGGAACGGACCTTCAGGTCGTCCCAGCCCTGGTCCTGGATGGCTTCAACCATGGACTCCAGGCTGACCAACTGGGGGCAGACCTTCGCCAGCGCGCCCAGGATGCGGACGTCGGTGTGGTCGTCCTTGTACACCCACAGGCCGGAAAAGCTGGGTATGGAAGTAACCAGGGAAATATTGTAGGGCTGGTCCTTCTGGTGAATGTCCTCAATCAGGGCGTCCGCCTGCTGGCGGGACGTCACTATCAAGGTTCCGCCGGGCTTGGTCAGGGCGTTTATGGGCTGGAGGCCGTACCAGGCCCAGGACTCGATGCCCTTGCACATGGTGTCGTCCACGTTGATGGTAACGTCAACTTCCTGCGCTTCGTAAACCGCCAGGTTTTCTTCCAGTTCCTCGGCGTCGTCGGCGACGATGGCGAACTGCTTGGCGGGGATGCCGTTACGTTCCGGCGAGTCACCGTACCGGCCGAAGGCGGTGCCGTACTTCCCCTCCTTCCTGGCAGCGAACACTATGGAGCGGACGATGTTCCGAGCCAGAGTCTTCTGGAAAATACCCCGGTACACCACCTCCACAGCTACTGTACTCATAAATGTTCCTCCCCTAATGTTAGATCTGGATTTAGCCTAACCCCGAGTCTTGCCTGGGTTTATGTTTACCTGATTGAGCCTGGAAGCACTCCCAACGGATGCAAGGGGACATCCCCACCTGGAAACAGCTTGCCGTTTGCCTCCCTGTCCCGACCCTTCCCGCCAGCGGATAAGGGCCCATTGAGGTTGCATCCTAATCGTCAGCCGGTAGAGCCACCTGCTCCGACTCCTCAACGGAGGGTCTCGCCGAGGGCTCCACTGTGGTCAGATGGTGGTCCATAGCCTGGCGGGCCCCGGAAACGTCTCCCATCTCCACCATTTCCAGGATATGACAGTGAGAAGCAAGGGAACGCTGGGGTCGGCCGGGTTCCTGCAGGGACCGGTCGCGGGAAATCTGCAGGATATCCTCAACGGCGCTGACCACCTTGACCAGGGCTGCGTTGTGGGTGGCGGAAGCCAGGGCAAAGTGAAAGGCGGTGTCGGACTCTACGCCGGTACCGCCCACGTCAATCTGGCGCTGCTGTTCCTCGAGGATTTCCCGCATGGCCTCCACTTCGCCGGAGGTAGCCCGCTGGGCCGCCAGGGCCGCTATGTGGGGTTCCATCAGGTGACGCATTTCAAACACGTCCTGCAGGGCGGCCTCACCCACGTTGAGGTTGGCCGCCACCAGGTCCAGGGCCGCCTCCAGGTTTTCGGTATTGATAAATGTACCGGAACCCCGCCGGCTGACCACCAGGCCCTGCAACTCCAGCGAGCGGATGGCCTCGCGCACCGAACTGCGGCTGACTTTGAACTGTTCCGACAACTCGCGCTCGGAGGGCAGGCGGTCGCCATGCTTCAACGTACCCTGGCGAATAAGCGAGTGGAACTGCTGCACGATTTCCTCGTACAGCCGCCGCCGCTTAACGCTGTGAATCCGTTCCTGCAACTGCCTGCCTCAGGGCAAGTGGTCAGACCAATTCGAGACTGTTGGGTATTATACTATGGGGGGTGGGGATGTCAATAGCTGTGCTGGGTGCCCGTACTGCTATGCTCAGAACGGAGGTTTGTTCAGTTCAATTGGGCGGTTCATGTGGTTCGAACCGGCTGGCCCGCTTGCTTGCTAGAGCTTTGCCTGCTCGATATATTGCGAAGAAGACAACTACTGTTAACAAGATAAAGGCCACAAAGCCGGCTATCAGCGCCAGAATGAACACTGCCGCAGCAGCGACATCCTCAAAAAACGAAATAACCGGATTTGCACAACCGGCTGTAATCGCAGTAGAGACCCATCGCAATATGATCAAAGAAGCGTGCAAGGTTAGTGCAAGCGATCCACCAATAAACCCGACCAAGGCAATCGGAAAATTCCCTCCTCCGCTTGCTGTCGACACATAAATGGCGCCCGAAGTCAATTCACTCGGGTCCGAATGCCCTATGGTGGCTATTGACAACAATGCTCCGGCTAAAGGCGCCAAGAATAATTCCAGGAAGTCAACGACATTATCTACGATTGGTATGAAATAGCTTAATCTCTCCAGCGCGTATCCCACTCCAAATCCTATTGCGGCGTAAGAGGAGCCTAGCCAAGCGAGTGTATCGGGAAGATCTTCTTGCTTAAGTCCCAAAGGGATTATGTCGGCAACAGAGAGACTCAACAGAAAAAGGGGCAAAAACACCCTAAGCCCGGCGGTCGCTCCAGTTGCCATAGACCCAACCAATGCCGAAATATAGGACGCATCCATCAAAACACTCTCTTATTCCCTATGGTCAACTCGGGCAAATTAGTACGCTAACGGCCTGAGACCTGAGGGATTATAATGCTGGGCCTATCAGCTTCAAGCTGGAACAGGACTTGATTGTAGTGGCTTCAATGAAATGCAAAATGCAGGCCATTTGGTGGTATGCTTGAATATCATCGGCTAACCTAATTTTGTTGGCTTCCCAATCTGTTACGACTAGAATGAGCTTTTCACCACTCCCTCTGACTTTGCTCGGCGTTAGCGCGGCTGTTATCGAGGCGTTGAAGGTGGACGGTGTTTCCCAAGTAACTGGCATTGTGGGGGATTCGGCACAAGGAGGGTAGCAGCGGAGATGGCTGATGAAAGGAAGTCCTCTCACTTTAAGGCGCCTTAGTGGATCTTCGGTGGGTCGCGCTATTGCGAAACCGGAGAACCTGTTCGACTCTCTGGCATCGCTTATTCTTGCTTGATTACGCCACAGGCCAGGCGGGCGCCGGTGTCAGACTCCTCGTCGCCGTAAGAGTCTGGATGCTCATGCACAATGATGGCGGAGCCGTCAGCATCAAATACGGAGTGGGTCTGAATCGTGTCCAAAGTGACTCCATCCGTAAAGAAGTCGGCTCTCGCGGAGCCGTCTGCGGCGGCATAGATGTTGGGGAGGTCGCCTCCATGCGCTTCGCCCACTCCTCCACGCTTCCATCCCGCGTGGATGAACCCATGCTCAGTTTCAAAGGGGTTAAAATGGTCGCCGGCTGCGCCAAAGTTGGGAGCGCAAGCGCCGGTTTCGTGAATGACAAATGCGTGGCCACCGGGTGGCAGCCCTTTTACGTCGGCCATGACTAACACACCGGACGCTGCCTGCAGGAAGTCCACGGTACCCAGGAAAACGCCGTCCGGCGATTCCAACACGGCCTCTGCGGTCAGGCCTACTACCGGTTGGGTGGCTTCACCTGACCGGCTGGTTACTAATGGCAGACCGACCATCACTATGATGGCAATTATAGCCGCCGGTATGAGAAGAGTAACCAGGCCTGTTCTTCCGATCAATTGGGGCCACCCCCTTGACTATGACTGTTGAGGCGACAACAACTCTTGCTCTTTCATCCGCAGGGAGTCGAAGCCTACCTGGCCCGATCGCCGGGCAGGGTCTTCGCATTAGCTAAGTCCCGATGACCAGCGCATGGGGCCAACCAGCAGCTATTGAGGCTTCCAAGCCTTCCCTGAAATACCTTTGGTACGTGGTATCATAGCTCAGACTCCAGTGTAACATGCTCAACTTTTCCATACAATCCACCATCACGTTAGGCGACTGTTCAGAGACAAGGGGAACCTGTTACCCCGGAACCTTCGCTTCTGCGCAGTCGGGAACCTCGACCTGGAAGCAGCAAGTTTCCCGGTCTAGAGGGAATTGCAGAATTGAAAACACTGAACCAATTCCAAGACGAAACGCACATTTTTCCATCGCCCCTCTCACTCAGGGAGAGGAGTAGGGGCTGAGAGCGGACGCCTAACCCTGACTAGAACTCGCCGAAGCAATATACACATCCCGCTTTCATCTTGGATAAGAAATGCGCTTGCCCCGAAATGCCTGTTGCCACCCACTTCCGCCCCCCATTTATGCTAAACTTGCACGGCGTTAGCGCGCTCGTGTAAGTCTGGCCACCATGGCATCGGAGGTTTCCACCTTGTCCCCACGAATTAACGCCGGCGAGGCCGTCATTGAAATGCTACGCCAGGAAGGGGTTTCCCATATTTTTGGCATTGTGGGTTCTTCCTTCCTGGACATTCTGGACCCCCTTTATGACGACGCCTCCATGCAGTTTGTGGGGGTGCGGCACGAGCAGGGGGCGGCGCTGATGGCCGACGGCTTCAGCCGCATTTCCGGCGCCCCCTCGGTGTGCCTCGCCACCAACGGCCCCGGCGTCCTGAACCTGACCTACGGCATTGGCTCGGCCTACGTGGCCCATTCGCCCGTGGTGGTGATTGCGCCCTCGGCATCCCGCGACCACCAGTACCGCGACTCCACCCAGGAATTTGACCAGGTGGCCCTGTTCAAGCCCATCACCAAGGCCAGCTTCCCCATCAACAAGATTGAACGCCTGCCCGACGCCCTGCGCCAGGCCTTCCGCGTCGCCACGTCGGGCAAGATGGGCCCGGTGCTGGTGGACATTCCCCGGGACCTGCTGCCCGGGGCCGAAATTGATGTGGAACTGGCGCCGCCCCAGACCTACCGGTCCGGCCAGACTCGCTCCCGGGGCGATCGAGACCTGATAGACCGGGCCAGCCGTACCCTGCTGTCCGCCGAGCGTCCGGTGATAGTCGCCGGTGGCGGCATCCAATGGAGCAACGCTGGCGAGGAAGTTGCCCGCCTGGCTGACTTGCTGGGCGCCGCGGTGGTCACATCCTACGGTCGTGCCGACGCCATACCCAGCGACCATCCGCTGTTCCTGGGGCACCTGGGCCGGCTGGGGGCCGAAGAGGGCATTGAGGCCATACGGCAGGCAGACGTGATACTGGCGGCCGGCACGAGGCTGGGCCAGTCAAGCACCTTTTATGATAACCGCTTTGTTCCCGCCGACGCCCGCATTGTCCAGATTGAGATTGACCCTCAGGAACTGGGCCGCAACTATCCCGTGGAAGTGGGCATAGAAGGTGACGCCCGGGCCGTGCTCCAGGAGATTCTTGACCAGGTGCTGGAGCGGGAACCCCGCCCCAACTCCCGGTGGGTGTCGGAAATCCACGATTGGGCGGCGCGCCGGCAAAACAGGCTGGACGCCGAGGCCAGGGACAGTTCGCTGCCCATCAAGCCCCAGCGCGTTTACGGAGAGTTGCGCCGGGTTATGCCCCGGGACGCCATAGTCGCCCTGGACGCGGGACTGGCGCCCAACTTCGGCCAGGACCGGCTGAATTTCTACCAACCCCGCAGCCTGATGACCTCGCTGGACCTGGGCGGCCTGGGGTTCAGTTTCCCCGCATCATTGGGAGCCAAGTTCGCCGCCCCGGACCGGCCCGTGGTGAATTTCAACGGCGACGGCGGCTTCCTGTTCAATGCCCAGGAATTTGCCACCGCCGTCCGCTACAACCTGCGGGTGGTTACGGTAATCATGAACAACAGTTGCTGGGGTTCGGAGAAGGCCTACCAGCGTTACGCCTTTGACGAGCGTTACGTGGGCGCCGACACCAACAATCCCCGCTACGACCGGTACGCTGAACTGTTCGGCGGGCACGGCTTTTACGTGGAGCGGCCCGAGGACATCGGCGACGCTTTCCAGGCGGCGCTGAACGCCGACGGTCCCAGCATCATTGAGATTCCCACCGACCCGGATGAGATGCCCCGCCCGGCCCGGCTGGCAGAGGTGCAGGCGCCGGAGGCTCGTTAGGCATTTTTGACCAGGAGACCAGAGAACAGGGATTTCAGGTTTGCAACAGATGGAAGAAGCGGTATTTCCCAAAGAGGTTGAAATAGAAGGGCCCAGCATCACCATTCTCTGGGACGATGGCCACCGGAGCATTTTCCCCCACCGGATGTTGCGATTGCGGTGCCAGTGCGCCAGTTGCGTTGAGGATATGACGGGGCGACCCAGGTTGGATCCGGATACGGTAGCGGAAGACGTGCGCGCCCTGGACCAGATGCCAGTGGGCAATTACGCTATCCAGTTTCTCTGGAGCGACGCACACTACACGGGCATTTACACCTTCCGCTTCCTGCGTTCCGTCTGCGCCTGCATACCCTGCAACGAGGCCAGGGCCCGGGAAAGCGGGGGCCGAAACTAGCGGACCGGCACAGTGGGAATTGTGGGCAATACTTCCGCTCACCCTGAGCTTGTCGAAGAGCCGTCCGTTGATGGTTCGACGAGTTCACCGTGAGCCGAGTGTGGGTGTCCTAAGAGTGATACAGGGCAACCCGTTGGCGGCGAACCCTGGCTTAGTATCAGGACATCGCGCCCAGAACGTCATCCCCCGCATTACGGTACCTGATTGCAGGGGAGATGAAACTCTGGTCGAGGCTGGGGGAAAGCCTACTCGGTTTCCTGGCCTTCCACCGTGTATGAACGCTTGGGTTTGGCGGCCGGCTTCAGCCTGGGCGCCGTGAAAGAATTGGACTTGAAGGAAAAGGTCGAGAGTTGTCGCTGGCCCGGTTCGTTACAGGTCTTGCAGGGGACGGGGTCGTCGGCCTGGGAGGCAGGGCGTATCGCTTCGTATTCCCGGTTGCAGTTGGCGCAGAAATATTCGTAGATGGGCATGACTCCTCCGTAATATAGCCAGTCGGTCACCCAATTTTAACCCATTTGAATTTATCAGTCCCGGCCCCGGTCATCCTGGCCAAGGCAATTGAGTTCTAGAGAAATGTCATGCTGGGTCCTTCGGCAAGCTCAGGATAGGCTGCGCCGAAGCATCTAACCTCCAACCCTGCAGCCTGGTTCCCGTTCCCGGGTTTTGGTTTCCTGCAGGGATTTTAGACCCTTCGGCAAGCTCAGGGTGACATTCTTTTCCAGTTAAAGAACCTTACGCAAGTTATAGCTGCCTTATAATGCAATTGCCCTGCCATCCTGGGGCATTTGAGGCAAATTCCAACAAACGGGGGCAGTTCCCACCTTTTTGAAGTTGAAATGCGAGTTCGAGAACAGTCCCGGCGTCTCCGAGCCGCTCGGACTGAAATAAGCGGGCCGGAACGTGAGGTGGCATTGCCCATCTCCTCCGGGACCGCAACAGAGTGAAAGGTGAATACGCAATGGCCGAAACCAGTGAAGTGGTTATTATCGGTGGCGGCGTGGCCGGCTGCGCCACTGCCTACTATCTGTCCCTGGCGGGCGTTAAAGCGACCATAATCGAGCGGGAAGGCATCAGCTCGCAGGCTTCCGGTTTTTCCGCGGGAGGACTCAACCCCCTGGAAGGTTCCTGCATACCGGGCCCCCTGTCGGCGCTGGCAATGGCGTCCTTCAGGCTGCACAAGGAGTTGTGGGGGAAGGTCCAGCGCCAGACGGGCATAGACTTCCAGCCCCGCATAGTTTCCCTGACTAAGCTGGCCTTTGGTGAAGCCGATGTCCCCGCCCTGCAGGATTCGCTGAATATATTCGAGGATGCCAGAGAGGAGGGATTTTCCGGCGAGTGGCTGCACCGCAGCGAGGCGCTGAAGCTGGAGTCCCGCCTGTCCGACAGGATTATAGGCGGCGTAAGGCTCTTTGGAAACGCTGCCCTCAGCAGCCTGCTCTTCACCCAGGCGCTGGCTGAAGCGGCCCAGCAGAACGGGACGGAAATAAGGACGGGTGCGGCGCGGGGCGTCCGGCTGGGCAACGGCCGGGTGCTGGCCGTCATCCTGGACGATGGGGAAATCGCCTGCGATAAGGTGGTTCTGGCCGCCGGTCCCTGGTCCCGGGAGGCGGAACCCTGGCTGGATATTTCCTTGCCCGTGGACCCGCTCAAGGGGGAAATTTTGCGGCTGGAAGTGCATGGCCCGGCCCTGGGCGGCGATTACAGCGGCGGCGGGGCTTCAGTCTATCCCCGGGGCGACGGCCTGGTCTGGTGCGGAACCACGGAGGTCAACGAGGGTTTCAACAAGGAACCAACCGACTCGGCCAGGGAAGCTATCTGGAACGCTGCCGCCAACCTTATTCCCGAACTGGCCCACGCAACCCTGGTCAAGCACACGGCCTGCCTGCGCCCGGTTACGCCGGACTACATGCCCATAGTTGGATTGGCCCCCGGTTGGGAGAATGTTTACCTGGCCACCGGGGCGGGCAAAAAGGGCATCCTTCTAAGCCCTGGCATGGGCAAGGCTGCTGCCGACCTGATAACCGAGGGAGCTACGGACGTTCCCCTGGAAGGCTGCGGGCCGGAGCGGTTTGCTTCGGCTGCGCGTTAAACGCCCGCCATCGGGCAGGGCAGGCCGGTTTTGGCCAGGGGAAGTTGATTCCGTCAGGACGGGGCTGGCCTGGTGCGGTCCCGCCGGCGTGAAAGTAGCCCAAATAGGGTGCCCGTGATTCAGCCACTCCTAGAGGGTGTCGTCAAATTGAATGTGGGGGCTTCCTAGCGTCCCCTTTCGTCGTTCCCGCGAAGGCGGGAACCTCGACCGGCAGTAGTTAAGCCTTCGGTGTTGTATAGACGGCCTTCGCAGGAATGACGGTGCATTTGACGACACGCCCTAG